>CAZQGN010000024.1:0-41679 GCA_964592865.1 uncultured Chloracidobacterium sp.
CGGTAAAACCTGTCGGCTGGAATATCTTGGCCGACCAATGGGTCAGCTTTCGCGAAAGCATATGTCCCTCGGCATCAAACCCGCGTTCCTCGTATGCCATGCCGCCCAAAATGTTCTCAAATCCAAATATCTCGCTGCCGCCCTGAAAAAGAAAACGCTCGATAACCGTATCGTCAGGGTTTGTGATCGAGACCTTGTAACCGTTTGGAGCAACGTAATTGACGCCATAGTTCCACTCGTATGGCGTGCCGGTACCCGCCGTCTGATAGACCTTTCGGTTGGTTACACCAAAGTTCATCTGGTCGTTGACGTTGTCATCGTCTGATGGTGCAAGCGGAGCGATCACGCCATACGTGAATCGCTCTTCGCCGCCGGTCGGGTAATATATCCGCTCGATGCGTCCATAGATATCATACGTGAATTTGTATTTTTGACCTGTCGGTAGTTCGATGTCGGTCAAGACGATCGGGTTGAATACGGGAGCACCGGCATCATGTAGCCACGCCGAGTATTGCGATGTGAACAGAAATCCGCTCGTGCGCGGTGTATCTGTCGGGCTTGCTGACGCTCGATTTGCCTCGTATTTTAGGTCAAGGCCAAAATCCGTCAGGCCACTCTCGCCCGCCGAAGTGTCTTTGAGTTTCTTCCAATAGAGTTTGTATGTAACAACGTTCGACCCACCACCCAAGCCAGGCATCGTGTATGTTTGTGTTGTTGGCGAACCGGGAGCGGTTAGGCCGAGCGGAGCGGCAAGCGTCCTGCCAAGGGTGTCGGTCCACGTATTGTTAGTGGAATTGAACGTGTTGTAGTTCCCGTTTCGGTCGGTGTACCTTTCTGCGTTACGAATAGTAGCGTTGTTATATGTTGTGGTTGAGTTGGTCAGTGTATAAAACGACCCGTCCGGCATCTGCACCTTGTACGTGCTCGTTGACGAATCCTCGATATATCTGATATTTGAACTATCGACGGCATAGTAAGTACCGTTCTTGGACGGTTGCGAACTGCTCGGGGCGTATGTTGCCGGATTGTCGTCGATCCTTAGTTCGTGTGTTTCACCGCTCGGTAAATGCAAGACGATTCGTTTGATGATTGCGTTATCGTAATACTCTGGGGGGCTTGTCGTCGATTCGCACCCTGGCCCGAGCGGGTATCCATCCGAATTGAAGACGTTGTCCCACCCAACATATTCCACGTACGGTGCCGCGAGGCTCGACGTCCAGCCCGCCGCCGAATTGTCGGCGAAACGGGGGACATTCAACGAGATACAGTCTCCCGGGTTGTTTATGCGCGGCAGTCGGTTAATAAATTTGGCGCGCCAAACCTTTGACGAGTAGCTCAGCGAGATCGGAACATTGATTCCTCTTCCCGGATAGTCTCCAAGCGGAAGAGAAAACTCCATCGCCAGCGTAGATGAATTGATGCGCCCTGAACCTCTCAGTGCCTGGTCTTTGCTGTTTTCCGTACTTTGGGCCGGTTGGGCATTTGCTACAAAGCCGCATATAAGAATGGACACGGCACAAACAATTGCAGCCACCGCTCTCTTCGCAAACCATTGTATGAACACGAACTCGATATTGTGATCCTCTACAAGTGATTTCTCTATTTTTTTGGAAGTCATTTTTGCCTCGCTCCAGATCAAGTTGACAGTTAACGGATGAACACGCCGATTGACGCCTCTACCGCCGCCACAACGCAGGGACGGGTATATCGCCGGATATGCCCCAGGCTTCTTCGCGGAGGGCGTTTGACGAGCCCGACTTGCGTATGTACCAGTGGCCGTTCGAGTCGCGCCAGACGGCGATATCGACCTTGCCGTCGCCGTCGAAGTCGTTCTGGACAGGTATGTCGGAGGCTTGGTCGCCGCTCGGTGTGACGACCGTCATATTGGCGAAGGCGGAGTTGAGCATCAGCCAGCTTGAGCCGCTGCGCAATGCGTAGTTGGCCCGTCCGTCGCCGTCGAAGTCGGCTGAGACGACCTTGTCGCCCGAGGTGAGCGTGTAACCTGAGAATGACATTACTGCCGATTGGGTGGTAGTGTCGCTGCTCCGAAGCGTGTAAAAGGTCGTGTTGCTCAGACGCCAGACCGTAATATCCGCTTTGCCGTCGCCGTCGAGGTCGGCCGGTGCCGGCTTGTCGGTCGAGAGGCCGTATTGCGTCTGGACGGTCGAGCTTGTCGAGGATTGATAGACGTACCAATTGGCATTGGTCGTCCCCGGGCGGAAGACGGCGATGTCGGTCCTGCCGTCTCCGTCATAATCAGCCGGGACGGGAATATCGCCGCTGGCTCCAAACGCGGTCGAGTAGTAGCTGCTGTTACCCGATGTCGTGATCCACCAGTTGTTGTCTGTCGGGCGGTAGATCGCAAAGTCCGTCTTGCCGTCACCGTCAAAGTCGCCCTGGACCGGAATGTCCGAACTGTTGCCCCACCCATACGATGTCCACGCCGCCGTCACGAGGTTGTACACATACCAGACACCGCTCGAAGGCCGCCAGACGGCCAGATCGGCAGGCGGCGTCTCAGCGGCATTGGCGTCCACGACCGCAAGCATTCGGCTGCCCGCGTAGATGTACTCTTTCGAAAGCTGCGGCGTCGGCGTCGGAAGCATGGCCGCAAGAGGGTTCCAAGCACTGCCGGAGTTCTTTGGCACCTCGCGTCCGAACCAGCCCGTCCTCTTTCCCGAGAGGGCGTCGGTCGCCGGGAACCAGCCGTTCCTTGCCATGATGCCGATACCTACAAAGAGTATTATCGAAACTGCTCCGATCGCCGGAAGATGAGACCGCAGAGAACCGAACAGGCCTTTCCTTCCGTTTGTTCCGTTAGGCAACCCCCGTGAAGCATCAGCCGAGGCCGCCAGACCCGTCCCGGCCACAGTCGTCTGCGGCTGACGGGCGTACCCACGCTTATCTTTGGACATACAAACTCCCCCGGAGAAATAGAGAACTGTATTCTTGTTTGTCGGGCCGGGAAGTCGGGGTCGGGATGTCCTTTTGTCGGGAGGAGATCTACTCGGGAGTTCGGAGCCCTCGAACGCAAATATCAAACAACCGATCTGCGCCATTTCGGCGAACGCTGCCTCGCCGATCTGTCGGCCCGGTCTTCGTTCGTAATACCCTCAGTAAACACCCACCGAAAACCCGCGTATGTGACCGAGGTCACAACGCTGCATATTCTTTCCACGTGATCGCGGGCCGAAGAATGGCAGACAGGATCAGGGCAGGCAGAATTGGGTCAGGCATTAGATCTTGCGGTGTTGAATGATCCCTCAGGGAAGATGGGGCCTGGCATACGATATTCGCCGTTAAAAAGACGGTCTCTTGAGGCATCAAGGTAGAATCGGTGTTGAAAGACAGGAATACGCTCGTTGACAGGTTTCGCCGCGATCACGCACGTCCGATCTGATCCGGTCGGCACCGGAGCACGGCGGCAGGCAGCCGGACAAAAGCCAGCTTCGTTTATTAAAAATGCGCGGCTCTCAGATCAGGTCTTATGAGTTAGTTCTTTGTCATCGGCGGCAACGAGGCGAAAGCCAAGTTTGTCGTCGCCGCAATAGACCTCGATGGTGCCCGAGCCGTCCATTTCGCCCTGAATAAGGGCTTCGGAAAGCTCGTCTTCGACGTATTTCTGCAATGCGCGTTTGAGCGGGCGGGCACCGTACTTGCGGTCGCCGCAGGTCTTTTGGATAAGCCACGCTTTGGCCTCGGGCGACAATTCGATCGTCATGTTTCGTCCGCGAAGGATGCTGTCGAGCTTGCCGACCTGCAGATCGACGATCTGCGACAGATCATCGTCGCCGAGCTCGTCAAAGATGACGATCTCATCGAGACGATTGATAAACTCGGGGGCAAACGTCTGTTTGACCACCGCCATGACCTGTTCCTCGACCTGTTCGCGAGTAGCGGCGGCATCCGAGGTGCGAAATCCGAACGCCGCATTTTTTTGTATAAGCCGCGCGCCCAGATTTGAGGTCATGATAAAGATCGCGTGCTTGCAGTCGACCGCCTGACCGAGTGCGTCGGTCAAAACGCCGTCCTCAAAGACCTGGAGCATCACATTGAAAACGTCGGGGTGGGCCTTTTCGACCTCATCGAACAGCACGACCGCATACGGCGACCGGCGCAGCTTTTCGGTCAGTTGGCCGCCCTCTTCGTGGCCGACATATCCCGGCGGCGACCCGATGAATTTTGACACCGAGTGCTTTTCCATAAACTCGCTCATATCGAACCGCACGAGTGCCCGCTCAGTCCCGAAAAGGTACTCGGCCAGCGTCCGTGCGACCTCGGTCTTGCCGACGCCCGTCGGCCCGAGGAATAGAAATGACCCGACCGGCCGGCTCGGGTTCTTGAGCCCGGCACGCGAGCGCCTGATCGCCCTCGCCAGTGCGGATATCGCCGGCCGTTGTGAAATGATGCGCTTCTGCAGGGCCGACTCGATATTGAGCAGCTTTTGGGCCTCTTCGGTCTTGATGGACGTGATCGGGATGCCCGTCCAGCGGGCGATCACATCCTCGACGTCGTCGCGGGTCACCTCGACCGCGTAAAACGAATCTTCGAGGGTGCGCAGTTCGTATGAGATCAGCTGGTCCTCATTGGCGGTGGCGCGTTTCCAATTTTCGACCGTTTCTTTCCACGACGGCTCGCCGCGGTTTTCCTGCTGGTGCCGCAGCTTGGCCCGGGCACCGGCCTCGTCCAGAACGTCGATCGCCTTATCCGGCAAAAACCGGTCGGAAATATAGCGATTTGACTGTTGAACGGCAGCGGCAAGAGCATCCTTGGTATAGCGTATCTGGTGAAACGCCTCATATCGTTCGACTATGCCCTCGATGATCCGGAGCGCGTCCGACTCACTGGCGGGCTCGACCTTAACGGCCTGAAAGCGGCGTTCCAGTGCCCGGTCCTTTTCGATCGAACGGCGATATTCGCCCGGCGTCGTCGCCCCGATACATTGGACCTCGCCGCGTGAAAGTGCGGGCTTGAGTATGTTGGCTGCGTCGAGCGTACCCTCGGCCGAACCGGCACCGACCAGCGTGTGCAGTTCGTCGATAAAAACTATGTTCTCCTCGTTTTCGCGGAGCTCGGCCATTATCTTTTTGAGGCGCTCCTCAAACTGGCCGCGGTACTTGGTGCCGGCGACCACGAGCGAGAGGTCGAGCGAAAGGATCCGTTTTTTCTCAAGAAACGTCGGCACCTGGCCGTCGACGATGCGTTGGGCGAGCCCCTCGATGATCGCGGTCTTGCCGACGCCCGACTCACCGATCAGGACCGGGTTGTTCTTTGTCCGGCGGCACAGTATCTCGATCAGGCGCTCGATCTCATTCTCGCGGCCGATCAGCGGATCGAGCCGGCCCTCCGAGGCCTCGTTGGTCAGATCGCGTGTAAATTCGGCAAGATTCGGCGTTTTCGACGGGTCCGGCCCGGCCGGTGTCGACGAAAGCGGCAAGGCGCTCTGCCGCGACATCTCGTCACGCACGTCCTGCAGCCTCAGCCCGTAACCGAACAGTATCTCGGCCGCGATCGACCGCTCTTCGCGGACGAGCCCGAGCAGCAGGTGCTCCGGCCCGATGTGGCGATTCTTGAGCTGGCGGCTTTCCTCGTTGGCGTAAAACAGTATCCGCTTTGTGACCGGCGACAGGTGCAGCTCGGCCGACTGCGGTATGCGGTCGCGGAGCACGATCCGCTCCTCGACGTCGCGCCGGATGGTATCGACGGTCAACGCACTTCGAAACGGAAAGAACCGCGACGAGATTGTCTTGTCCTCGCGCATCAACCCGAGCAGGATGTGCTCCGGGGCGATCACCTGAGAACCGTATTGCAGGGCTTCATAGCGAGCGAAGAAGATCACGCGCCGTGACCTCTCCGTATAACGTTCGAACATAAATTCCTATTCGCAGGCTTTTCGGTTAACGATCTCAAGTATACCGAAATGCCAAAATTCACGCGCCGAATTTTTAATTTTTTATTATTCCCGAGCTACCTTGTCATAAATGCCGAAAAGCCGCCGAAATCCAGAATCCGGCGGCGGTAATTTGCGATTTATCAGATCGGGGCTTTTCCCGGCTCTTTCAGGCCAGCAACGCGGATGAGTATCTGTCAAAAAAGCGAAAAGCCGTTAGCGGGCGGTGATCGTCGGGGTTCGCGTGGCCCTTGGGACATCCAGCTCAAATTCGTCCGGCTCGATCTCGCGAACGACCGCCTCGTCACGCTGCGTGATGCCGCGGAGCACCTGGCCGGCCGGTGCCAGCTCGACCCGCGAGGTGATGACGCGCGATACGCGTTTCGGCAGGAATTTGGGTGCGATACCGGCGATCGAATCTGCCAGAGCGACGATGTCGCCGCCGCCGGACCAATGTTCGCGAACAACCGACTCGTCAGTGCGATTGACCAGCCTCAGCAGGACGAGCGCGACCATATAGAGGTCATCAACCTGCCCGATGAACGGGAACACGTCCGGAATGAAATCGATCGGCGATACGACATAAACGATCGCGGCGACAAACAACGCCTTTTCGGCCGTCGGCACGCGCATGTCCTTGAGCAGGCGCCCGAGCAGCATCACCATATTCGGCAAAAACATCAAAAAGCTGTGCAGCCGGCCTTTCAGCTCGGACTTTTCGCGGCGTTTCAGCTTGGTTTTCGGCTCAATGCGCTTGCTCATATTTATGTACCGGCCCGTTGGTTTTCTTCAGTCTAAAAATAACCGCAGCTTTGTGCAAGTTTCGCTCGTTTTGGTTGTATGGTAAATTCGGTAGCGAGACCTATGATATTGCAGCAAATTCGCCAACGAGCCGCCGCCGACATTCAGCACATCGTCCTGCCCGAGGGCGAGGACGTCCGGACCGTCGAAGCAGCGGCCATCTGTGCCCGCGACCGCATAGCCCGGATCACCATCATCGGCAACGAGGAAAAGGTGCGTTCGCTCGCCGCCGGTGCCGGAGCCAACCTGAACGGCGTCAACATCCTCGACCATCGCCGCGACCATCACGAATTTGGCAAGATGGCCGAGCTCTATCATCAGATCCGCCGGTCAAAGGGCGTCACGCTCGAGGAGGCCGAACAGGCCGTCAAGGACCCGCTCTATTTCGGCAACTTGTTGGTACGCGAGGGCAAGGCCGACGGGTCGGTCGCCGGTGCGACCAATACGACCGCCCACACTGTCGCCGCCGCGCTCAGGTGTATCGGCGTCCGTGCCGGATATAAGATCGTATCGAGTTTTTTTCTGATGGTCGTGCCGGACAAGAAATTTGGGGCCGGCGGGGCGATGATCTATGCCGATTGCGGCGTTGTGATCGACCCCGACGCCGGCGAACTCGCCGAGATCGCCGTCGCCTCGGCCGACTCGTGCCGGGCGTTGCTCAATACGGAACCGCGCGTGGCCATGCTGTCGTTTTCGACCAAGGGCAGTGCCAAACATCAGCTTGTAGACAAGGTCATCGAGGCGACCAAGACTGTCAAGATCCGCATGCCCGACCTAGCCGTCGACGGCGAACTCCAGGCCGACGCCGCACTCGTCCAATCAGTCGCAAACTCAAAAGCACCCGGTTCGCAGGTCGCCGGCCGTGCCAACGTGCTCGTCTTTCCCGACCTCAACTCGGGCAACATCGCCTATAAACTGACCGAACGCCTAACCGGCGGCACCGCCATCGGCCCGATCCTGCAGGGCCTCGACCGGCCGTGCAACGACCTTTCACGCGGCTGCAAGGCCGAAGACATCGTCGATGCCGTCGCCATTACGGCAGTACAGTCGCAGGCGAGAAAACAAGGTTAGTGCAGCGATCTCAGTTACACCTGATCACCGCCCGCCAAGCGGTCGTGCCGCCGTTCGGCCACCAACTGCACGTGTATACGCCGGCGACGCTAACCCCGTCAGCCGCGATCCTGCCCGTATAATTACACGTTCCAACGCCGGCCTGATCGCGCCGAATGGTAACCTGATCGCCGGCGACGCTTATCGACATTACGGCCGCCGCACGCTGGCCCGTCGGGCTGACCCAAATCGAGTCAAACACGCTGCTCATTCCGCGTCGCGTCCACTGGCCGGACCAGCCGTCTTCGGTCTCATCCCAGCGAACGCCGAGGCCGCATGCTCCTGAAATAACAGTCGAGGCCGAGGGCAGATACCCCTCGATACGCACGAACGAATATCCGCTGTTCAGTGCTCCGGTCTCGCCGGCCGATGTCGCGGTCGCAAAATAATCTGACCTCGCGGGCGACCAAAACGTTTTCAGAGGTACTGAGTTTGGCTGCTGCTGCGGATATATGTATCCCTCGGTCCGCACGAACTGATAGCCCGAACGCGCCATTCCCGCCGTATCGGCCGTGGTCGACGTGAAATAATCGCCGTACGACGAGTTGTACCAAAGGCTGAGCGGCAGCGTTCCCATCGGCTGCCCCGCAAAAACGTATCCGCCGCCCTCACCGATGTACCGATATCCCGCGGACGCTGCCGCACGCATTGCATCGTCAGACGCTATGGTCAGGCTGTCGTGATGCTGGTCATTGTAGAAAAGCTGCAGCTTTCGCATGTTTAACTGGCTGCCTTGATCAGTTTCAGAGCCGCGTCCGGGCGTTGGCGTGGGTGTCGGCGTCGGGAGCTGCGGCCCACCGGTCCCCGCTCCGGAACATACCGGATCGAGCGCGTCCAGAAGCAGTTTCATCATGTCTTTTGAGTATTTTGACGCTAAAACGCCGCTTTCCTTGATAGCATCCGGCTGCGGATCCGCGCCATGCGAAGGCGGCGTAACGGTTTCCATTCTCACCTCTGTCGTCAAATATCCGCAGGATCTTAAAACGACCACTCGCCCGATACCGTAATAGACCGGGCCGGCGGACGGGCCTTTGCGTATACCCTCGCCCGCATATCCGCTGCACGACGCAATTCCGAACGCCGCCGAACCGGCCTGTTCGGGAATTGACGGGTCACAACCCAAACGACGAAGATTACGGCTGACAAATTCGCCGGGCAAATTCGCTGCCGGTATAAAGAAGGCCGTATCGCCGACGTGATTAGCGTTGAACGTCCAAAACGCCGTGAATTTGACGGCCGGCATCGGCCGAGTCGTTACTGGTGATGCCTGAACGTTTTCGGTGACATAGGAATAGACCAGCGGATTAGCCTGCAGCACTCTGGTCGTGCGTTCGCCGTGAAAAGGCATAGCCTGGATCGTGGTACCAAGTGCCGCACCGGCCCGAGACTCTAGATCTGACCATCTGACATTGTTAGATCGCCATGCGTCCGGCACGTTTTGTCCGTCCGAGCGCACCGCCACACTTACCAACAGGCAGATCAGGATCAAGGTCAATGAGACCGTTCGGCGCAGTTTCATATCGTTCCTCCAAAAAACGGATGTTGAAAATTGAGAGTTTGAGCTCCCCGTCGGGAGCGGTCTGGATGGATCGTTGGTCGTGTAATTGCTCTCTTATATATCAATAACGCCGCGAAAACAACAATTTTCTTTTCCCGGATCGGGAACCACGCAATACTCGATCAGCCTGTTGACACCGGGATTCTGATATTCTACTCACGATCAACGATATGAACCGCCGCGACAATCCCATCAAGCGTTTCCTCAACCGGCTCGGGCCGGGCTTGATCACGGGTGCGTCCGACGACGATCCTTCAGGGATCGGGACCTATTCGCAGGCGGGAGCGGCGCTCGGGTTCGCGACGTTGTGGACGGCGATCGTGACGCTGCCGCTGATGGTCGTTGTCCAGCACATCTGTGCCAAGATCGGAATGGTTTCGGGCCGCGGCCTCGCGGGTGTGCTCCACCGATATTATCCTCGCTGGCTGCTGTATCCCGCCGTGATCGGGCTCGTGGTCGCAAATACGATCAACGCCGGTGCCGACATCTCGGCCATTTCGGCGGCGGTCAATATGTTCGTGCCGATCCCGATCTCGGTGATGGTCGTGCCGATCGCGTTGGCGATAGTGATGCTGCAGGTCTGGGGTTCGTACCGCCTGATAGTCAAGGTGTTCAAATGGCTGACGCTGTCGCTTTTTGCGTACGTCATCGCGGCGTTTCTGGCCCGGCCCGACTGGTCCGAGGTAGCCCGGGCGACGTTCTTTCCGCAGGTCCGATTTACCGGCGATTACGTCACGACACTCGTCGCTATACTCGGCACGACCATCTCGCCGTACCTTTTCTTTTGGGAGGCGAGCGAGGAGGTCGAAGAGGAAAAGAGCGAGGGCCGGGCACGGCTCACGCAGCGGCTCGGGGCGACCGATGACGAGATCCGACGCGAAAAGGTCGATACCGTCGTCGGTATGCTGTTCTGCAATGTGGTCTTTTACTTTGTGATACTCGCCGCCGGTGCGACTCTGCACGTGTCGGGCAAGACCGACATCCAGTCGGCGACCGACGCCGCACAGGCTCTGAGGCCGCTCGCGGGCAACCTCGCGACCGTGCTTTTTGCCGTCGGGCTGATCGGTGCGGGGCTGTTGGCGGTGCCGGTCCTGACCGGGTCGGCCGCGTACGCCGTCGCCGAAACGTTCGGCTGGCCGTCCGGCCTCGACGAAAAGCCTCGCCACGCCGCCAAGTTCTACGCCGTTATCGCGGTTTCGACGCTCGTCGGCGTGCTTATCGATTTTGTCGGTATCAACCCGATCAAAGCCCTGTTCTGGGCAGCGGTCATCAACGGTGTTGTCGCACCGCCGCTGCTGGTGATCGTGATGCTGGTCGCCAACAACAAACGCGTGATGGGCAAGCGTACAAACGGTCCTGTCACCAATATCATCGGCTGGCTGGCCGTCGCCGTGATGTTCGCCGCGGCGATCGCGATGTTCGTGCTGTGGGGCAGTTAATTGGCCGCCCCAAATTTATCCTCGTATCGGCTGGCCTTTAAGAACGCCGCAAAATCCTTGATCTCGAGTATGTCGCGGACCGCCTGCTTCTTATCGGCGGAGTTCTTATAGTATGCCTCGGCGATCTTATAGCCCATATAGTAGCCGAGGTCGGCCGGACGGTCTTTGATATTGTTGCCGTTATAGAGCCACAGCGAGTTATCATTTGCCGTCATCGACCGCTTGAACTCGGTCCATAGTTCGCGTTCTCTCGCATTGCCAAAATCGTGCAGGTGCTGATTGATGTGTTTTCCGGCGATAAGTTCGGCGATAAAGTCAGCACTGCCTTCGCCGATGACCGCACCGAGGAGTGCCCTCTCGCCGGCGGGATATTTTTGCTGATAATGTATCAGCTCGTGGGCGACGATATACGGTATCTCATCGATCGGCTTAAGGACCTTTTTGTGCCAATCCGTGAGTTCGTCGGTCGGTGTGTTGGGCGTCATTCCGTACATATCGACGCCGATCAGCAGCGCGTTTTCGGTGTAAGTCCCGCCCGAGTTCATCTTACCGATCATCAGATAGACGTCCGGAAAAACGGCATCAGGGTAAATGCTCTTCAGTTTGCGAAACGCCGCCCGCATCGGTTCCTGAAAGGCCGCCGCCTTGAGTGAGGTCTCACGTAGCGACGCATAATACTTCGGCCGGGCCTCAATCACCTCGACGAGTCCGCAAGCGGACCCGATTCGGGTCGTTGTAAAATCCTTTAGTCCGATGCTGCCTTTGCGAATGTACTCGTCGCGAAAGACATTGATATTGTTATCAGGCCGGGCTTTGTCGTAGGCTTTCCAAAAAAGATCGATGTCCGACGACACGATCTTTACCTTTTCGGGGTCGGTATTCAGCGATTTTCCTCCCGATTGCTGAGCCGCGGCGGGCAGGCCGCCCACCGACACGAGTAAAGTCAAAATAAACAAAAAATAGATCGATCTCATCACACGCCTCCGCTAACCTAAATAGTATGACCTGACTATTAAGGCGTAAATGTAACTTAAAAAGTATCTACTTTGTGATCTGTTTTCGTTTGCGCAGGTCAAACATTTCGCCGGCCTTCAGGAAGTAGACGGCCATGCCGCCCTTTACCTTTTTGGTATCCACGAACATTACATGTGTCGGGCCGACGACCTCGAGTTTGCGGTTATCGGCTATCATCACGGCCATATCTTCGTCGATACCGATACCGAGCATGCCGGGACGGACCATCATCAAGCCGAAGAGCCGATTATGCCGCTGGCGCACCAAAAAGTGCTGGTCAAAGATAATGTCGGAGATCAGCCCGAGCCCCGCACGCACACCGACCTTTGAGCCGTCGAGTTTCTTAAGGTCGGCCTCGCCGGTCATCATCGGGTCGGACATCACGGCCGCCCCTGCGCTCGTGCCGCTCATGACGACGCCCGCGGCGTAACGCTCACGGATCAGCTTGAGCAACTCTTCGTCCTTGAGCACGTCCATGATGCGGTTTTGGTCACCGCCGGTGAAAAATACGCCGGTGGCGGACGCGATCTGGGTCAGAAACTTCTTGCGCGACTCGGCGTCGAGCGGCTTTGCCGGTGAGGCCTCGACCGACGCCGGCTTGTAGTCGGTAATGCTGTCCTTGAGCGCCTTGAAACTCGAGTCGGGCTCGCCACTCGCCCAGGTAATGACAAGGATTCTGGCCTTTTCGCCGCCGGCCCACTCGACAAATCGCTTCATCGCCTCGGCCGGCCGTTTACCGCCGCCGATGACGATCAAACGCTGCTGCGCGAACGTCGGCAACGCCGTCAACGCGATCACAAACGCGGCAGCCAGGACCGCCTTTCTAGTCAGCATTGGTTGCGGAAATTTCATTATATTTTGCGAGGCATTGGGGACACAGGCAATCGGCAAATGAGCGGCCGATCAACGCTGCGGCCGACGGTGCGAGTTCGATCGCAGAGCACCAACAGCTCTCGGCGTCGGCGCCGCACCCGAACCTAGTGCCGCACGACTCGCATATCTTCGGCGAGCCGGCAGCCGTCAGGCCGCTTGAGATAGGAGCTTCCCTTTCCATCGAGATCGTTTATTTACCGTGCCAGCGTCGAAACGCGACGACCGCGTTCAGGCCGCCGAAAGCGAACGAATTGGAGATCGCCGCTTCGACCGTTGCCGGCCGTGCCTCGTTCGGGATCACGTCGAGGGCACATTCCGGGTCGGCCTCGTTAAAGTTGGCGGTCGGCGGCAGCACCTTGTTGTGGATAGCGAGGATCGTCGCGGCCGATTCGATCGCGCCGGCAGCACCGAGCGCGTGGCCGTGCATCGATTTGGTCGAACTTACCGCCAGCGAATCCGTGTGCGTGCCGAACACCGTCCTGATCGCATCAGACTCCATCGCGTCGTTGGCCTGCGTTGCAGTCCCGTGAGCATTGACGTACCCGACGTCCTCCGGTGTGATCCGGCCATCGGCGAGTGCTCCCCGCATCGCCTTGGCGGCGCCGTTCGACAAGGGCATCGTCAGGTGATGTGCGTCGGCCGACATGCCAAAGCCGGCGACCTCAGCGTAAATTTTGGCTCCTCGTGCCTGGGCGGATTCGAGCGATTCCATGACGAACATCGCCGCCCCTTCTCCCAGGATCATGCCGCCGCGGTCGCGTGAGAACGGACGGCAGGTGTCTTGTGAAACGACACGCATCGTTTCCCACGCCTTGAGGTTGCCGAAACAGATCGGGGCTTCGCTGCCGCCGGCGATCGCGAGGTCGATAGTACCTTGCCGGATCAGCCAAAACGCCTGGCCGATCGCGTGATTGGCCGACGAACAGGCCGTCGAGGTAGTGAAGGTCGCACCCGTCAGCCCGAATTCCATAGAGATGTGGCTGGCGGCGGCGTTGCTCATTGCCCGCGGTATGGCTATCGGTTGGTGACGCTGTTTGCCCTCGGCGTACAGTTTGTAGAACATCTCGTCCTCGGTCATCTTTCCACCGAGGCACGAACCCGTGATCACACCGCCGCGATCGCGAAGTTCGTCGTCAAATTCGATCCCGGAATCAGCGACCGCCTCGCGGGCGGCGACGATACCGTACTGGGCGAACGGGTCGAGCCAGAGCAGCGATTTTTCATCAAAGTGGTCTTCGCCGCGAAACCCGCGGACCTCGGCGACATTTTGGAACCGCAGCGACGTGCCGTCCACCTTGGTCATCGGCCCGATGCCCGAACGGCACTCGACCAGCGAATCCCAAAACGAAGCGGCGTCATTTCCGATCGGGGAAACGACGCCAAGACCCGTGATCACAACTCGTTTCATCGTTATTCCTTTGCGGCGGCCGGGTTCGGCGGCATTTTGGTCTGCTCGTCCGGGTTGGCCAGGAGATACTCTATGCCCTCGACCACCTCGGCGACACTCTTCATCGACTGGACCTTGTCGTCGGGAACCATGATGTCAAATTCCTCTTCCAACTCGAAGATCAGGTTGAGTCCGTCGAGCGAATCGAGCC
The DNA here is from genome assembly GCA_964592865.1 of uncultured Chloracidobacterium sp. Classification (GTDB taxonomy): domain Bacteria; phylum Acidobacteriota; class Blastocatellia; order Pyrinomonadales; family Pyrinomonadaceae; genus OLB17. The sequence continues at coordinate 14,284 of CAZQGN010000024.1, forward strand.
CAAGATCGTCAAAGGTCGTCTCCATCGTGATCTCGTCGGGCGACATCTTCTTAAATGTGGCAAAAACTCGGCGAACCCTTTCGGAAACGGTTTCTTCTGACTCTGACATAGCAAATTCCTCTGGTTGATCAATTATTGGCGATAGGCCTGAACAGCTATAGAGTGTAATGGATTTATGGATTTCCTTCCACTGCCCGCGTGGTGCACCGCGGCCGGTCCGCATATTAATACAGCGGGGCCTCGCCGGGCGGACGCGTTTTCCAACGCTTGTGGATCCACAGCCACTCGTGCGGATATTCGCGGATCACTTTTTCGATCTCTTCGGTGATCGCGGTGGTCAAGATCAGGGTGTCCCTATGCCGGTCACCGGTGTTGGGCGGCTCGATCACCCGGCCGTGGACGAGGCGATACATCCGCCGGCCCTTGTCCCAAACGCAGAATGTCGGGAATATTATCGCGTTAGACCTCGCCGCGATCATCGCCGGGCCGATCGACGTACACGCCGGCACACCGAAGAACGGAACGAAAATGCCCTCTTTCGGATGCACGTTGACGTCGGCGAGTATCCCGAGGCCGCCGCCGCCCGTGAGTATCCGTATCGCCATCATCGCCGAGTTATTCTTATCGATCGGCACGTTGCCGAACCGCGACCTGATCTTAGCGGTCATCTCGTCGATCAGCGGATTGTCGAGCGGCCGGGCCAGATACGAGATCGGTTCGTGAACCGCGGCAAACGCCATTACCAGCAGTTCCCAGTTGCCAAAGTGGCCCGTCACCATCATCACGCCGCGGCCCTCGGCCTCGTGGCGGTCATAGACGCCCTGGGCGGTCTCATCGAGTTTGAGGTCGATGATGCGGGCCAGGCTCTCGGACGTGGACTTGTGAAACTGGGTCATTTCGCCAAGCACGCGTCCGAGGTTGTCAAAGGTCCCTTTGAGTATCTCGCGGCGTTCCGCAACCGGCATTTCCGGAAAGGCGATCTCCAGGTTACGCATTCCCGTTCGCCGAAGCCCGCCGATCAGGTAAAACCCGATCCGTAAGAAAACGAAACATAACGCCAGGCACAGCCGCCTCGGCAGCAGGCCGAGCGCGACGAACAGTGCCCGGACTGCGGCATATTCCGCCTTGATTTGAAAGCTGCTTTTTTTGGCCATTGGTCACCGAAGACAAGTTAACACTTTAGAGGCAATACCCGACAAATTCAACGCGCCGGGCAAGAGTGTTAAACCTTACAAAACTCTTACAATTGCCGCGATGAAAAGCTGTTAGGCTATTTTGTGGGCGCATTAGCGTGCCGTCATCATACATCCGCAAAGAGGGTTATCATTAGTGAAGAACGTAGTCGATTTTGAACCATCACGTAAGGGCAAATACAACTGGAACACGATATTTTTCGTCGCGGCATTTCATCTCGCGGCGATCGGGGCATTTTTTACATTCAGCTGGGCCAACCTCACGGCGGCGTTTGTCGTCTGGTGGTTCGCCAATAGCTGGGGCGTAGGCATCGGGTACCACCGCCTGCTCTCGCACCGCGGATTTACCGCGTCAAAATGGATGGTCCGTTTTCTGGCGACGCTGGCGACGCTCGGGCTCCAGTCGGGCCCGATCTCATGGACGACGACCCACCGCCTGCATCACGCCTTTACCGATCAGGAACGTGATCCGCACAGCCCGCGCAAGGGCGTCTGGTGGTCGCACATGGGCTGGATATTTCGGGGCACGGCCCAGAATCAGCCGCTGTCAGTGCGTCAGCGCTACTCGCCCGACCTGATGAAAGATCCGTATCTGGTCTTTATCGACAAATATTACTGGGTCACCTCGCTTATCCTCGCTGCGGGCCTTTTTGCGATCGGCGGCTGGACGATGGTGCTGTGGGCGGTCGTTCTGCGGGTGACCGTGAGCTGGCACTTTACATGGATGGTCAATTCGGCGACGCACCTGTGGGGTTACCGCCGGTTCGAAACGCGTGACGATTCGCGAAACAACATACTCGTCGCCGCCGTCACCTTTGGCGAGGGCTGGCACAATAACCACCATACCTACGCACGTTCGGCCAAACACGGCTTTACCTGGAAGGAGTTTGACATCAACTGGTACCAGATCCGCCTGTTTGAAATGCTCGGGCTGATCAGCAACGTATACGCCTTTGACCTCAAGACCCAGTCCGAGTCGCCAAAGGAAATGCTCAAGGCCGCTTAGACAACCGGCCGGATGAGAAAGGAAAATGGAAAGTGAACCTTCGGGTTCACTTTTCGCGTTTTCCGTTCTACATTTTCAGTTAGATATGCGGCGGCGTAAGACAGCAATCTTCTTTCTGGTACTCGGGATCGTCCTTTCGGTCCTGGCGGTCGCCCTCAATATCGGGTGGATACTGCTCAACGTCCGCGAGGTCGTGCTGCTGGTGCTCGGCATCATCTTTTTTGCCCTGATCATCACGGGCCTGATTCTCAACACGATCTTTCTGGTGCGTGAGATCCGCCGCAACGAACAGCACGACGCCTTTCTCAACGCTGTCACTCACGAACTCAAAACCCCGATAGCCTCGATCAAGCTCTACCTCGAGACGCTGAAGGCCCGCGACCTGCCGCCCGAAAAGCGTGCCGAGTTTTACGACATAATGCTCGCCGACAACAAACGCCTGCTCGGCACCGTCGAGCAGGTGCTGCAGGCAAGCCGGACGCGTGAAAAGGGCCGCCCGATGAATCTGGCCGAGATCGACCTCGGCGATCTGATCAGCGAAGCCATCGCCACCGTTCGCGACCAGCGCCATCTCGCCGAGGGCGATATACGCTTTACCGGCACCAGTGAACCGGTCAGGGTGCTCGGTGACCGTTTAGAACTGCATACAGCCATCGTTAACCTGCTCGAAAACGCCTTTAAGTACTCGGGCACCGAGCCGAGGGTCTCGATCCGGCTCAAGGCCGCCGGTAAGAACACCGCCGAGATCTTTGTCCGCGACAACGGCATCGGCATCGCCCGCAGCGACCTCAAGCGTGTATTCAAACGCTTTTACCGCGTGCCAAACGCCTCGACCGAGGCTGCCAAAGGCACCGGCCTCGGCCTCGCCATCGTCCGTGCGATCGTCGAAAAACACGGCGGCCGCATCCGCGCCGAAAGCAAAGGCGAGGGCAAAGGTTCGACCTTTCGCATCCAACTTCCCCACATCGCCAACCCGCTCGACCGGTAAACGGCGTCGAGATCGAGTCTGTCGTGGTCCGTGCCGGCTCGTTAAGAAAGCGGAGTCGGGCCTTCGATACCATCAGGCGTGTATGATCGGCGGATTTTGCCTAGAGCGGCCACGAGCCGGTGTAAACGAGATCGGCCGTGCCGGTGAGGATCATTTCATTATCCTCGCGCCAGCTAAATCCGGTTTCGCCGCCGGGGCTCTTGACGGTCACATCGTGGCCGGTCTTGCCGGTAAAGGCACACAGCACCGCCGCACCGGCCGAGCACGTGCCCGACGCCGAAGTTTCGCCGGCACCGCGCTCCCAGATACGCAGCTCGATGGTGCCGCGGTCGTGGACCTTAACGAACACGATATTGGCACGTTCGGGAAACGCGGGGTGCGATTCCATCTCGCGGCCAACGTACCGCCAGTCGAAATCAAACGTCTCGACGAAAATGCACGCTACCGGATTGCCGACGTTGACGGCCGAGACAAGTATCGCCTGATCGCCGACGACCACCTCGCGGTCGATGACCGAGTGCAGCATTTCGTCCGACGCGAACGGAACGTCGCGGCTGGTAAATCGGGGAATGCCGATCTCGGCCGTAAAGGCAAAATGCCCTCCCGCCGCGTCCGTTAGGTGATATCGCTTGATGCCGCTCCGCGTCCGCAGACGCAGGTCCGCCGCCTGCCAGAGGCCCGCGTAGTGCAGATAGGCGACCGCGCACCGCGTACCGTTGCCCGAAAATCCGGCGATCGACCCGTCAGGATTTACGATCTCGCAGTTATAGTCGGCGTCGGCCCCGTCGAGGCGTTCGACCACCGCGATACCGTCGGCGCCGGCTCCTGTATGTCGGTTGCAGATCGCCGCCGCAAGCTGTGACAGGTCGGTGCCGGCATCGATCGATGCCGCGTCGATGACGATATAGTCGTTTCCAAAACCGTGAAATTTGCTGAAGTTGAGAGTTTTCATTGCCGTTTTGTGATCTTTACTATGGTCTCCGTGGGATGTTGGTAACGCAGGACAAAATCGACCTCGTCGCCGGCCTTCAGCCCGTCGAGGAGCGACCTTTCGCTGACGTTCAACTGCATTATCATCGCGGGCATCACGCCCTTGATCTCTTCGTGGTCGAGTTCGACCGAGGGGCCCTTCGGGTCGATCCTGACGACCTTTCCGCGGCCGGGATAGTCGCCGTTCGCCGGAATAACGGCCGTCGGGGAAGGCGTCGGCGAAGGCTGCGATGACCGTGCGGCCGGTGCGGGCACGGCATTTACCGTACCTTTGCCGCCGCACGCCATCGTCACAAGGGCGACCGCCGCCGCCGATATCAGGATCAGTCTCATGATCGCGTCCTACTGCCTTTTGACGGGCGTGATCTTGAGCGGGATGGTCTCGCTGCCGCGTTTTACGACGACATCGTACTGCTCGCCGGCCTTCATCGTGCCCATCACGAACATATAATCCTGCGTGTTGCGAACGTCGCGGCCGTTGAGTTTGACGATCTTGTCACCGGACTTGATACCCGCGGCCGCCGCCGGCGAATTATCGCGGACGCCGTCGACGACCATGCCGTCGCCGCCGTCACCGTAACCCGGAATGGTGCCGAGCGTGATCGAGATGCCGCCGCGTCCGCCGCCGGGTGCCGGAGCCGACTTGGCGACCGTGTAGGTCGGCCGAACCGCGTTCTGATCGACCGATCTGACGAGGTCGGCGACAAACGCGCTGATGCATTTGATGCCCTCGTAGTTGATCTTATCGGCGGTGTCTGACGGCTTGTGGTAATCAAGATGCGTACCCGTAAAGAAGAAAAGTACCGGTACTTTCTTGCCGTAGAACGAAGCGTGGTCCGACGGCCCGTAACCGTCCTCGCTCAGCACGAGATTAAATTTTGCCGCGGTCGTGTAGCCCGCCAGCGAGTCAAAATAAACCTCGTTGCGGCGTTTTACAAGCTCGCTCCATTCGGCCGCCGACCCGATGCCGCCGACGTTGAGCTTGCCCTCGTTCAGACGGCCGACCATGTCGAGATTGAACATCGCGATCGTCTTTTCCAACGGGAAAACGGGATTGTTAACGTAATATTTCGAGCCGAGCAGGCCTTCTTCCTCGCCGCTGAAGGCTAGAAAGACGATCGTTCGCTTGTTCTTTCCGGCAGCTGCGAACTGCCGGGCAAGTTCGAGCAGGCCCGAGGTTCCGGACGCGTTGTCATCGGCACCGTGGTGCACGTCGGTCGAATTTGGTGCGAGGCTACCCTGGCCGCCGCGGCCGAGATGGTCATAATGCGCCCCGATGACGATGTACTCGCCCTTGAGCACGGGGTCGGTGCCGGGCAGCACGCCGATGATGTTGTAGGCGGGCGACGTCTTTTTGACAAGATTGACCTTAAAGCCGGCGATCGGCCGCGTATCCGGAATGCGGACGTTGACCTTGACGGCCGGATCCTTGCGCATAGCCGTCAGGCCCTCGATGGTCTTGAGCTCGTCGGCGTTAACGCCGAGGATGTTCTCGGCGGTGTTTCGCGAGATCACAAATGTCGGTATCGCCGCCTCGCCGGTCGTTTGGTCGTATTTTAGCTGGGTGAGCTTGTCGTCCTCGAACTTGGCCTCACGTGAAATGAGCAGCATTCCGACCGCACCGTGATCTTTGGCCATCAGGGCCTTGGTCCGGGCGTCGATACGGCCAAATGGGCTTTGCGGGTTATCGTTGTCCGGATTGCCGTCAAAGACGATAACGATCTTGCCTTTGACGTCGAGGTCGACGCCGTTCGGCTTGTAATCGTCGTACTTGAGATCGGCCGACGAAATGCCGAATCCGGCGTAAACCACGCTCACGGGGGCTGAACTACCGTTTGGCGAAAAACCGACCGGGCGGGCCGGTACCAGATTTTCGACCTTGATCCGCTTGCCGTCCTTTTGGGTGAGTTCAAGCATGAACTCATTGCCGGTCTTGCCCATTTCGACGCCGGTGACGTATTGAAAAGGCTGCATAAATGTCGCCTTTCCGGCTGCGGTCTTAAATCCGGGCTTGAGCTTGAGCGCGGCAAACTGGTTCGTCACATAACCCGCCGCCATTGTCGCTCCACGCTCGCCGGTCCGCCGGCCCTCGAGCTTGTCGGACGCGAGATAACTGACGTGCTTGCGAAGATTGACATCGACGACATCCGTTTTGACCGCCTGGGCTTTTTGGCCGGCGACGCTGAAGACTAACGTTAGAACTAAAAGTAGGCCGTATAGATTGCGTTTCATAAATTGATCGTCCTATTGAAAACGTCACGCAGTTTGACCGCCGCCGACTGCACCTCGCGCGCCGACCTCAGGTCAGCGGCCGAGAGTTTGTCGCGGGTCTTGCCGTCCTCGATAACGCGGATCGCCCTGCCCGCGTCAAAATAGATCCGGCGTTCGGCGGGAACCGTCTCGTCGTTTTCTGCTCTTTGAAAATAAAATATCAGGCGGCCGGCAGCGTCGTACAGATACTCTTCTCGGTACTTGCGGTTTGAGGCCGTACGCTCGGCCTTGACCATGACAAGCTCGTCCGGGTAAAGGTGAGCCTCGCTGTTGCCGCCCTTGTAAAAGAATTTGAATGTCTGGCCGTATATACCGACGGCTCGCCATTGATGGCGACGGCTGTTGATGGTCAGCTCGTTCATCACGAGCTCGCCGATCTCGCCTTGCTCGTCATCGGTCTCGGCGAGGCGAGCCTTTTCGGCCGTGTCAGTATAGGCCTTTCGGATGGATTCGACGGCCTTGGCCGGCGATTGTGCCGAAACCGCGAGTGCCGCTAACAGAAAAAATGAAACGAAGACGATCTGATCTTTCATAAAAAATAGAACGCTTCGTTTCATACAACTTGTAAGCTTTTGCAGCCCCTTGTTCGGCTTAGTCTACCCAGTCAGCGATGAACACATTGGTATCGCCGACCTTGGCGTCATTTCGGTTTGAGGCAAATACCAGCTTCTTACCGTCCGGCGAGAACATCGGAAATCCGTCGAAAGTCTCGTTGAATGTGACGCGTTCGAGGCCGGTGCCGTCGAGATTGATCAGAGCGAGGTCAAAGTTTCGCTTACGCGGATCGGACGCAAAATGGTTCGTGCAAAAGATGATGCGTTTGCCGTCCGGCGTAAAGAACGGGGCAAACGAACCTGCTCCGAGCTTGGTGATCTGCCGCTTGTTCGTTCCGTCGGCGTTCATGACCCAGATCTCAAAGGCGGTCGGCACGATCAGGTGCTGTGCCAGCAGGTCCTTGTATGTCTTGATCTGTTCGGGGGTCGACTGGGTCGAGCGGCGGTAAACGATCGACTTGCCGTCCGGCGAAAAGAACGCTCCGCCGTCATAGCCGATCTCGTCGGTCAAACGTTTGACGTTCTTTCCGTTAGCGTCCATCGAGTAGAGGTCAAGGTCGCCGTCACGCTCCGACGTGAAAACGATCTTCTTGCCGTTCGGGCTAACGGTCGCCTCGGCGTCGTATCCCGGGGTGTTGGTGAGTTTGGTTATGTTCTTGCCGTCAACGGTCGACGTGTAAACGTCGTAATCGGGATAGACCGGCCAAACGTAACCCTTAGAAAAATCGGGATTGGGCGGGCATTCCTTCTTGCCGCCGTGGGTCGAGGCATAGAGGATCTTCTTGTTGCCCTTCATAAAGTATGAACAGGTCGTGCGGCCCTCACCGTTGGAGACCATCTTCACGTTCGAACCGTCGATATTCATCGTGAATATCTGGTCACAGGCGAGATTGTCCCGCTTTGACTGAAAGATCAGCCGTTTGCCGTCAAATGAGAAGTACGCCTCGGCATTCTCACCGCCAAACGTGAGCTGTTTAATGTTCTTGAGGTGCTTTTCACCCTCGAAAGCCAGCGACTTTTGCTGGGCGGGAGCGACGGAGGCGAAAGTGATGACAACGGTTAATGCAATTAGAAAAAGTCTCATATTAAACAAATATAGCATTTTAGGAGCCTGCGGCGCTCACGCCGCGGCTCCCAAAATGCTAATTTTTGCCAATTTACGCCCGAAAGCGGCTATTACGGCCCGCGGACCGGCGTCACTTACTTTTCGGCGACACCCGCGACAAAGTCGCTGATCGCCGACGTATTATCGAGCGTACCGGCAATATCTCCGTAAATAATATCGGAATTACCGCCGCCGGTTATGTAGTATCTGGGGGCGAGAAATGTGGTCGAGAGATTTTCCGGCACGTAGCTTCGCTTGTTGTAAGGGGCGATGATCACATTGCCGATGATTTGGCCGTTACCGCCGCCATTACGCTCCCAACCCTCTTCGCCGGTGACGATGATCATTCCCTTAAAGCTGAAACCGCCCAAATTCGTCAGCATTCCCGTTACCACCAGAATGCCGCCGCCGTCGCCGGCGACCGTACAGCTTCCCTCGCAGAAGGTTATGCCGGTGCCGTTTGCAAAGTTACCGGGATCAGTCAGTTTGCCCCCGGGCGACACGTAATACCGGCCCGAGTTTTGCGCCGTGGCACGCAGGCGATCGATCACGGTATCCATGGCCGCGGGTGTCTGCTGCCAGTCCGGCAAACTCTCGGTGATCACCTGCGGCGGAGGCTGCATTTGATTCGGGTCTCCGCCGGGCGGATGAGCATTCATATACGCGAGTATCGCCGGGTCGGTAACGCCGAAAGACGGCACGCAGCCTGTCGGTGCCGAACAGTTGCCGCCCGAATAGGCGACGCCGTTCGACGTGCCGGGCGCAAACATGAACGGAAGCCCGCCCGGCGGTGTCGTACTCGACCCGATCATCGTCGTCGCGGCACCGGCGCCCATTCCGTCAAAAAGGCTGCGCCGGATTATCGCTTCTAGTTTCTTTACGGCACCGGCGGGGCCGTAGCCCGTCGATACCAGCTTCACGCGAAACGGCTCGACCGCCGTGATATGGGCATAGAGCACCGAAGGCGTGGTACTGAGATCGAACATAACGTCAGTACAGCCCGGGCCGCCCGTATTCGACGGACACAGCTCGATCAGGCTGCCGAGCAGACTGTAATTTTGCGTTTGAAACGTGACCCTTATCGGAGCCGTCGACGTCGCCTGCGAGATCGTACCCCAGATCGACCGGACGCCGCTTCGCGGAGCCGTCATCCGATAGTCGATCCGGAATTTGATAAGAACCGTTGACGGGATCGTGACGCCGCCCGCGACCTTAGTCAGCGTAAATGTGCTGATGATCGGGTTAGAGGTAAAGTTGGTCGTCGTGAGCGCGGCGTCCGTGATCGCGATCTCGGTCCGCGGCGAGGCCGTTTTGTTCGGATAGTAGATCGTCTTGCCGTCGGCCGATATCTCGGACCCGGACAGAAAGCCTCCCGAGGTGTAGAACGTCAGTGCGGTACCCGAATTGTCCGGGTCATACGCCAGAACGCTGTAGGCCGTGCCGGTATTCGGCGAGTAGGCTGACGGAACTTCGCCGATGACGACCCTCGTTGCCCCGCCGGTGGTCGGCCAATTATATGGCAGCCAGGTCGAAAGATCGGGATCGGCGACGGCGAGACGATACGTTACCGAACTGTCATTCCTGAATTTGTTTATCGTTGACTGAAGCCCGCTTTCAGCAGCGTAAAATGCCTTGGTCTCGGCGAGGACATCGGATGTGTTTCGCGAATTCAATGCCACCGCGGTCAATATCGCGACCGACGCCGTCAGCAGGATGATCGAGATCATTACGACTGTGACCAGTGCGGCACCGCGTTGCTTTTTGTCTGACAATATATTTGACGCACTCTTTTTACTCATGATGCACCTCCGCCTATCGCAGGTACCTGTTAATACTGCCCGAGCATATACGGCGAGTTTCGCAGTGTAACGTCGGACGTCAGCGTCACGGTCTGATTGGTCGGTTGCTGCCGAACGTCGGCCATTATTACCGTGAGTTTGATATTCACGCGTCCGGTGCTTGCGGTGGCCGCTCCGGCCGTCGCGGTGCCGTTCAGGCTGTAGTTGTAATAGATAAAATCTACGTCACTGACGCGGTTGATCACGCCGGACGTGCCGCCGACAGCGTCGTATCGCACTACCGATTGCGAAACGCTGTCGTAATAGAAGGTCACGTCCTCGCCGGGGCTGTCGGTTGACATACTGTTACCGGTATTGACGATGTTGGAACGAAAATGGATCCGCTTTTCGGTACAGTCGCTAAGCACGAGCCCGCTGTTGATCAAGCCGTAACCCGAATTACCGATCTCGCGGGACATTATGTTCAGCGCGGCCTGCGCCGAGGTCAGAGCGTCGGTTCGGCTGGCCTCGCGCTCGCGGCGGCCGAGAGCCGCCGAAAATGTCGCGACCGCAACGCCAAGTATCAGCATCGTAATGGACATCGACACCAACAGCTCGATCAGCGAAAAGCCGGCCGGCTTGCTCGCCACGGGGCTCTGTCGTTCGATCGATGGTTTGAGCGCCTGTATCATCTTTCCGCTCCTTTGCCGGAAACGTCAGTTGGCTCGCACGCGTTGCAGGACCAGATTCGTCTTAAGGTCCGCCAACCATCCGGTCTCGGCGATCACCGGCACCACGGTGATCTTGATCTCCTTGAACCTGCATGTCGTCTCGCTGCCGGTCTGCACACCCGCAGTGTACGGATCATTGTCGATCACTACCGACACATAAAACGCACGACCGTCCGGCGTGGTCCGCGTTCGGACATTGTTGTAAGTTCCGCCATTGAGGTCGGGGCTGGACCCGATCGGCAGGAACTTCAAACTGCGGTAATATTCCGCCTCTTGCTGGAGTACGCTCTGAGCCTGTGCCCTGAGGTTATTCCCGCGATTGATCCGCACGGCGTGTGTGAATACCGTCAGAGTGCCAACGCATAGGATGACCATTACAACCGTGGCAATGATCACCTCGACCAGCGAAAAGCCTTTATTTTCGCCTATCGCATGGCTCGCGATCCGCTTGCTCTGTATGTTGTTCAGGTTCATTTCAGTACATTCCTTCGACCCGCCTTTAGGGGATCGAGACCACTTTGCTCACGTCCGACGACGCCGGGACGGTTGAAACATTCGGCGTCGGAAATGAGGGTATCGCCGCATCACCCGGAAGCAGATTGACCGTTCCCGTCGGCGTCACAAGCACGATATTCGCATTTGCCGATGACGGTGCGGAACACGAGCCGCCGCATACCAGGAACACAGGCGAGATCGACGCTCCCGAACTGTTGACAGCCTCGCCCCGCTGATTGAAATAGACCGTAGTGGGAAGCGTCGTTCCGCCGGAACCGGCCATCACGACACTCGTTCCCGAAAGGTCGCGCAGCAGGTCATCGGCCGCTTCGAGAGTTCCGTTAAGGTTGGTGTCCGCCGTTAAGGTAAATGACGATTGGGTCAGCGACACCTTGGCAAACGCCCCGATACTGGACGGCCGCCTTTTTACCGAATCAAACCTGGCCCTCTCAAATGCGGCCTTTAGCTCACGAGCGGCGTTTTGACGAATAAAGCGTTGATTTGACGTCGTCAGCTGCATCACCGCGATCGCTGAGAGAACACAAATGATACCGATCACGACCAACAGTTCGACCAGCGAGAATCCCGCGTCGGTTACTGATCTGATCTTCGAAACTCTAGCCATTGGGTCCCCTCATGTGTTCACTTTCCGCCGATGCGGCCCGCAAGTTCGAACATCGGGCTGTAAAGTGCGGCGACGATAAATCCGACAAAGATACCGACCGGTACGATCGCGAAATTTGTAAACCAAAACAGCACGGTCTCGAGTTCGCGCTCGGCCCGCACCTCGACCACCTTTGCGTAGTTGTGAAATGTGCCCTGCATATCCGCGGTCTTTTCGTAGGTAAGCAGCACACCGGCAAACTCTTTTCCCATCAGGAATGGGTACGGCACGAACAGCTTGTGCAGGTCGGTCGACTCGGTCATGAACCTGTGCCGGACGTGTAGCAGCATCTTGGCGTACTCCGGATTGGTCGAGGTCTCGGCGGCCACCATGAACCGCTCGGACATCGACGGAATACCGGCCGAGAGCATCGCCAGCGACCTAAGCGTCTGAGCGGCGTAATAGTGCCGGAGAAATGAACCGAATATCGGCAGACGCAGCGACATGACCTTAAGCCTGTCGCTGCCCTCTTTTGACTTGGACCACGTATAGAAGAATATTGCTCCCGCGAGCAGAACGGCCATTCCCGCGATGCCCCACCAACTTGTCGCAAAATCCGAGCCGGCGATCATTATCCGTGTTATCAGCGGCAGCTGCGCCTCCTCGCCGCTCAGCAGCGACGTATAAAGTTCGACCATCTTCGGCATGACAAAATAGAGCACGACGCCCATCGCCAAAAAGCAAAAGAGCACGACCGCGACCGGATACATCAGGGCCGAACGAATGCTCGCCATGATCTTGTCTGCCTTTTTTTCTGCTTCGGCGTATCGATGGAGCGTGAGCAGAAAGGCATTCTTGGTCGCCCCGTTGTCAAAATCGGCGGCCGTACCGACCTCTTCACCGATACGCAGGGCGCAGATGAAAGTGACGGGAAACAGCGGTTCGCCATTTTGATCGCGTTGGGCCGCAAACGCCTCGGAGAGTGTGCGGCCGTTAACAATAAGGTCGCCCGCATTCAGCAACGCCTCGGCAAGGACCGTGTTCGTCTGGGCGTATGCCAACAGTCGACAAACCTGTGTCGGGCTCTCGCCGACCTCCATTAGGTCGCCAAACTGCTCGGCCAGCGTCGCAAATTCGACACCGGTGGGCCGACGATGTTTCTTTCGGTCGGTGCGGCGCGCCGACAGTGACTGTACCTGGATCCCGGCTCGTTCGAGTTCGCTCTCTGCGAGTTTGATCTCGGTCGACTGTACGAATCCGCGAACCAGATTTCCTAACGAATCTTCACCGGCGAAATCAAATCCGTTCTCCGATCGGTCAGGGTCATACATCTTCTCGACGTCAAAGACATCCCGCCTGAGGTCATCGGTCACAAATACGCGCGACGACCCGTTTGCGGCTCGTTGTCGGACGCGAGGCGGAACACCGTTGACCCGGTCCGCTGTGTATGTCCTGTTTGCTTGATTCATAACCACCTCTTGGCTTTCTGTGCGATACCACGTGCGGGTCATCCGCCGAAATGACGGCTGATCCCGGTTACACGATTATCTTGTTTTCAATGATCGCCTGGTGTCTGGTGACACTTGCCTGAGCCGATGCCGCCGCCGCGGCCGCCGCATCCTCATACATTCGGTTTGTATACTGACGACGGCTCTCGACCAGGCCAAGCACCGCGGCTACCTCGGTCTCGGACGTAATGCCGGCCAGCACCTTTTGCCGGGCGACCTCCTTGATCGGCATCAGATAACCCGATTGGATCGACCTCTGGACAATATCGCGAGCGGTCATCGAACGGTCCTCGATCCACTCCTTGACCTCGTCGTTGAAATAGAGCAGCTCGGCCATCGCCGTTCGGCCGCGCGTTCCTTTGTTAAAACAGTCCGGACAGCCGACGCTCTTGTAGATCGGCCGATCGTAGCTTTCGACGGGATGCGGATCGACGACCTTGCATTTTTCGCATAGCTTTTTGATCAGCGCCTGAGCCAGGATCAGATTGATGCCGGTCGAAAGGTTTTCGCGCGGCATTCCGATCTGGAACAAACGTGCGAGCGTGTCTTCGACGCTGGCGGCGTGAAACGTCGACAGGACCAGGTGCCCGGTCAGAGCGGCGTTTATGGCCACGGACGCGTGTTCACCCGACCGCAGTTCTCCGATGCCGATGATGTCGGGATCGGCCCTCAGGCAGGAATAGAATGCGTCCCACCACGTAAACGGGGTGTTCGGCCGCAGGCTCATCTGCGTTCGCCTCGGTGACCGTATCTCGATCGGTTCGCCGATCTCGATGATCTTGCTTGTGTCAGGTTCCTCAAGCGCGGCGTAGATTGCCTCGAGAGTGTTTGTTTTACCCTGTCCGGTGGCTCCGGTGACGATGATGATACCTCTCTGCTGCGAGTATGCCGCTTTCAGGTCGACGATCTGGCTCGGCAAAAGCCCTACCGCATTAATGTCCCTGAACGGCTTAAGTTGTGATCTGAGGACGATCGACGGTGCGTACAGCGTCGGCTGGGAAACAAAACGAAGTTCGACCTCGGCCGTCCGGCCGTCGCGTAAAGCCCGCACCTTGACGGTCGAATCGATGTCCTTGAATTTCATTTGCGTCGCGTCTTTCCCTGAGATCTCGGCCATTCCCATGCAGATCTGCCTGATCTTGACGAACGGGATGTTGTCCCATCGGACAAATAGCTCGCTGTCGTACCTCAATCGAATGCGGCCGTTGGGCTGCCCGGCCTCGATGTGCATGTCACTCGCGCCTGACCGCAAAAACTCCATCAGGATCAGGCGAATGAACTCCTGTGTGGTCAGTTCCGACTCGTTGCGTCGGATATTTGCGTCGTACTCCTCCGGGTCGGTCAGGTCGATCCATTCCTCGGATTCGTTTTCGTATTCCATGTCGGACTCGACCTGGGCGGCAAATACCTGCTCATCGCTCAGCATCCGTTTGCCCTCGCCCCAATTCTTGGTCTTTTGCGATTGCTTTTTCTGCTGCTGTTCGATAACGGCGTATTGGGCCCGCACATCGTAGATATGCGAGTGCATATACTCGAAGAACGCGTCGTCGAGCGATACGAAATTGACGTGGACGGGGCTCACCCTGAGTGCGTGGACGACGCCGTTTCGATGATCGGGGTTTTCGGGATGGACCAGGCCGACCTCATAATGCGGCGACTGAAACTCGTCCAGACGGGCGTTGAGCACGATCGCCTGGTATCGATTTGAGGACTCCTTGTTCAGATACTGCGAAAACTGCTGCGAACTATCGACACTATATTTGATCTCGGGAAGCGAGTTCTCCTTGTTGAGCGGACGCTCCTCAACGGCCGAAACACTCATCTCCGACGGCGGGTCGCTGATGAGATCGTGTTCAAGCTCCAGAATTGCGCCGTCGTTCCCGAGCCGTTCCGCATTTTCCATGAGATCGTCGCGTAACATATTTGTTTACCTTTGATCTTTCGTTCAAGCCCGATCAGGGGCTGGCACGAACTAAATTCAATTTTGTCAGCCGCGTAGCTAGTTATCCTTTTTCACCGCGGGCGGTGTCGGCGTTGCCGCAGACTTGGGCTCGGCAAGCTCGGAACGCTTTTGCATTTCGGGCGTGATCGACGGTAGATCGGTCGACATTCCCGGTACCTTGACCGGCTCGATGACGGTTCCGTACGGCATGATCGTGACCGAAATGGCAAAGTACAGCCGGTTGATCTGGGTCGAACGTACGCGCCGTTTGAACAACTCGCCAAGCAGCGGAATATCACCGATCCCCGGCGTTTTTGTAACCGTCTTGCTGTCCGAATCAACTGTAAATCCGCCGAGTATCAGGGTCTGTTCCTGATTAAGGATAAATTTCGATTGGATCGAACGGACCGCGACCGACGGGACACCCTGACTGATGACCGATGTATCGACATCGTTCGATTCGAGCTGTAATTCGAGGCTGACCGCGACGGGGCTTCCATTTTCGTCGTCGATGACGTGCGGCGTGACCGACAGCAAATTGGCCGCCTGCAGGATCTGCAGCGTGCCCGGCTGTCCGCCGATCGAGTTGATCGCCTGAACGATGACCGGCACCTGCCGGCCAACCGTCAGATCGGTCGCGTCTCCGTCCAAAACGGTCGCGAACGGCCGCGATTTGACAGAGATGACGCCATTTTGTTCGAGAGCGGTCGCCTGAACCGTAAACTGCGCAGTACCGATGATCGCCGACACGCCAAAGATCGAATCGCTCAACCCCGCCGGCTGCAAAAATCCCGGCCCGAGCGTTCTGACGCCGCCCGGATTTAACTGGCCGGATGTGGCGGCCGACGTGGTGGCAGTCGATCCCGTGCCGCTCGTCGTCGTTGTTGCGTTGGGCTGACTCGTGATGCCGCCGAGCTGTTTTAGATTTCCGGTACCGACGATCGCGGACGATTGCACGCCTATATCACGCAGCTTGTTTTCGTTGGCGGTATAGACGAGGCCCTTGATCACCACTTGAAATGGCGGAACATCGGCTCGTTTTATCAATTCTTCAATGTCGTGAATTTGGGCCTTATTTCCCTTAACGAGCAGCATGTTTCGTCCGGGCACCTGCCCGACGTACGGCAACGCCGGCAAACCACCCTCGCGATAAATAACGGCGGGCTCGCCCGAACCGGACGATCCGGTCTGCGGATTGTACTGGCCTGTATCACCGTTGAGGCCTAGTATCTGCCGAATCTCGGTCATCAGCCGCTCAAACTTGCACGTCTGCGGAAGATTGGTCTGCGTGCCGCCGGTCTGTGTTCCCGCATAGGTGTTCTGCTGACATCCGCCAATGCCAAAACCCGCCTGGTTCGAGGTGCTCCGGCCGGCAATATCGCGATTTCCCGAACTGGACGGCTGCAGATACTTGAGCTTGATGTACTTTGTCTCCAGTTTTGAGGCTTCCTGCGCGGCCCTTTCTAAATTAGAGACGTCGTCATTCTTGACCAGCTGTATCGTATTGCCATCGACACAGGTCGCACCGACCCCGAGTACAAAAAGCTGTGACCGGAGCAGCGATGTCCACGGCACATTTTGCGATTTGATATTTATCGGCAGGCGGCCCACCATCGGGCCGGCCACAAAATTGATGCCGAATCGTATATGGATCTGATTCAACAGGTCATCGAGGTCCGATTCCATGTTCTGCATAAAACTCATCGTACCGCCGACGAATTTGGGATCGCAGAAGTTGTTTTCCTCAGCCCGTAAGAGATCAAATGCGGTGTCGTAACCGGACCAAACCGGCCGGTCAGCGGCCGCACTCGTGACCGAATAACTTGAGATCAGGCTGATGATCAGCGTCAGCGTTAGGAATATGTTCTTTCTCATGGGTTTCACCTTCGTCGTCATTCCCCCGCATCATGCGTAGCTTTTTAGGCTTAGTCATAAAAATGTTTGCCGCTTAGCGGCCATATCTATTTGTCCTTACGGTCGTTATCGTCCGCCCCTTTACACGGCTCAGGCCGTCTGTATGATCTGTGCCGGCTGGTCCGGCCGATCAAAAATACGACCTCGGCCTGATCAAACGATGTCAGTGTTCCGTTCAAGAATTTTGTTCCGATCGGAAAGCTGAATACGTCGCATAGTGCCTGTGAGAACAGCATCACTTCGGCCCCGCCGCTGCCGCCGCTCGCAAATCCCACCGGCACCAGGTCGTCGATCGCCAGGATCGTCGAAAGGTCGCCCCGCTCGGACAGCGAATCGCTGTTTCGCCATTTTTCATATCGGGCGCGGGTCGCCTCGGGTGACGCAATGTCGATGACCATGCCGGATGCACTCGTGTAAACGCTGTTTGTACCGGACGATCCCGGCGATGCGGCCGAGGTTCCGGAACCGGGTTCCGACGATGTCGCCGCGGCCGGCGTCGCCCGTGATGCGGCCGTTTCGGTCAGGCCCGCTCGATCCGAAAATGGATCGAGAACCTGACCTGGTTCGTTGACCGCCTGAAATGTAAGGGCGTTTGACAGATCGGACTCCATTTTTGGATCGATCACGATCTGTTCGGCTTGATTCTGCAACGGCCGCTCGACCGCACCTCGCTCAGCAATCGACAACATGGACCTGATCGCAAAGAGACCGATGAATCCAGCGATCAACGCCACGGCGAACAGCCCGGCGATCTTCAGCATCAGCGGCCCGAAACCTCGTCGGTTCTTCTGGTCTATGGATTTGATCGTGATCATTTCTTTTCGCCCCCTTTCGGAATAAGTGCAATATCGTAGGGTTGTCGCGGAACCTCGGCCGGAGGCGGAGCATGAAACGCGACCAGCGTGAATCCGGCCGATACGCCGCCCTTCAGAGCAACGATCGAATAATCGCGTATGAGCAATATTCGCGGCATCCTTGAAATATCCGCGAAAAATCGCACCACCTGCGGGAACGGACCTGTAACTACCGCCGGGATCTCACGTTCGTAGAGTTTTGCGGCCTTTGGCGATTTGACCGATGCCTTGACCGCCGTCAGGCCGGTCAGCAGGACGCCGTTTCTACGCGCGGCGGTCTCGACCTGACCAAGCACATCGGCGACCTCGGTCTCTTGCGGAAGGAGCGGTTTGGCGTCCTCATATAGCTCGGCGACCTTTCTGAATCGTGCCCTGAACTCTTCTTCGCCGGCCAACATTGCTTCGGTCTTCTTGTTTTCGAGTTCCTTGGCGACGACCACTTGTCGATACTCGCGACTCGATTCAGCCCATCCGCTAAGAAAATAGTTGTAGATCAGATAGCCGATGCCGAAACTGATGATCGTCATTACGATCACGGTCACGACGGGGCCGTACTTAACGGACTCGATAAAAACACTGTCGAGAAAACGCCTGCCGCCGCCCGGATATTTTCTGCTGTTCATATTGACCCCTTATGGCCGTCACCGCCGCAGCGGCCGGCACTCTGCTGGCCGCTACATTGCGGACTTTTGAAGACCGGTCGGCTGCGGCTCTGATGGCTGCCCGTTCGGCGGCTCCTGGCCCGGATTTACCGGACCTGTGGACTTCGCCTTCTTTGGCGCAAATTCGGCCATCGGCAAATAGTTTCCTTTGATGCTCCAGACGACCACGCCCGGAGCCACCGCGGCCGTGCTCAACGTCGATCCGGTCGGTGTCGCCTGGGCCGGTTGACCGGTAGTTACAGCCGGTGTCGTCTCCTGGACCTCATAAGCAAGGCCGCTGAAAAGCCTCGACCCGCTTTCGGCACCACCGGCATACTCGAGTGATTTTAGAAAGGCGGCAACGCCGTCCTTACTTTTGGCAAGGCCCTTTATCTCGACGTCACCCGTGTTCGAAAGCTTCATTTCTGAGATATAGAACGCCGGATCGATACTGAACGGATAGTTCGAATTCAGTTGAAAGAGCATCCCGATACCGACCGGCTGCTGCCGGCGGAGACCGGTCACCTCGGTGACAAATTCCCGGTACCATTTCAGATTTGCTTCGTAAGAATTTCGGCGGTCGACCGCGGGTTTTAATTCCTGCGTTCGGGCGTCGGCGATCGACTCGCGGCGAGCGGTCATCAGGTTTGAGATAAATAATTCGATCGCAAATGCCGACAATAGTGCCGCCACGATCACCGGAACGGCAAACATCAGCGTTGCCGCACGGCTTCGCCGATTTTGCAGTCTTGCCTCCACCTCGAGTTGGCGCTCGGTTCGCTCGGCGTCGGAGATGAACATGATGTCCCGCACCATATCGACCGTCGCCATGATCTCGTTTCCGGCGACCGGCAGCCGACCGAATGAATACGATCCCAGAAGCAGTCCGCTCGCCACGGCATCCTCGGCCGGAACACTCATTCCGATAAATTCGACCCCTGACCTGACCGCACATTCGGCGGCGATCAACTCCGCGATCTCATCCAGGCCATGTTCCACGACCCAGATAACTTTCGAAAACTCCTTGATCGGCGCACCCGCCAGCATTGCCGGCGGTGCTTGTACCAGGACCTGTTCGAACGCGTGCCTTACGTAATCCTCGGTCGGCGTCGCGGCCGCCGTACGGCCGGCGATCTTAGGCGTTGGAATGATCTCGTCGGTTCCGCGTTCGGCGCGGGTTATCTCATCCGGGGCCAGGAACGCGTATTCGCTGAATAGTCCATAGGCAGGACTCCAGAGACCCAAACTGTACCCGTCCTTGTTGACGACAAGGAACGCCGACACCTCGCTCTCGTTTCCCGGCCTCAGGATCTCGGCACCTTCGTTGGTCTCGCAGAGAAAGTAGCGGGCGGCGCTTCGCAGAGGTGTTTCGACGCAGAGATCGATCCGGGCCAACGGCTGCTCGCCGACGGCCGCCCTGACCTTCGCTCCAAGTGCCTGAATGTGCTGACGCGAAGCCTCTGTAATTGAAACCTGCCCGTTCGGAAGTCGGCTGACAGTGCATGCGGTGTCCTCAAGTGAGGTGTCGAATACCGGGTGATTGTCCGTTCCCGGCACCATTTCCTTTTCGGCACTTATCAGCCAATCAAGCAATGCCTGATCGGAATACGCAAGCCGCTCTCCGTCGAGCGCGAGTATCCGCGTAAGTTCGGAATAGTCCGCGACAGATGTCAAAAAATGTGTGTCAGCCGAGAGCGCCGGCAGGCCGGTTTCCTTTGCCCGACGCGTGCTCAACGCAGCCGCCAGATCCACATCGGACGGAAACCGCAGGACACGTATCCGCGACGCGCTATCTGATTCGGGCAGCGGGTAGGCCGCGATCATTTCGCCGACTGAATTCCAAACCAATGCGAGTTGATCCACAGATCTGGCCCGCTCCGCAAGCAAAGGATCACTTTCAGACCCGATGCCGATATTCTCGTATTCGTGCGATCCGTTCGTGTTTCTCATTGGGCCAAATATGCACTCCCTTAATAGAATTCACGCGCCGACTTTTGAGAAATGAAAATATTGTCCTGTGTCCTTGATTCAACGCAATTACCGTGCCTGTTGCACGGCGTTCCGGCGGCAATTTGGCCGTGGATTTATTGAATTTCACGCCAAAAACGGGTACAAACGGCCACCCGGCGCGTGAAAGTCCGCGCCCGTTGGTCAAATCCGAATTTTGCGGGGCCAAATCTGCCGCTCATCCGGTAAAGCAAAAAAGTGCCGCGAAACGTCAAGTCTCGCGGCCTGATGATGTTGTACTTACTGATCAGAAATTCTTATTGCCAAAGCCATCCGGAAAAGGCCTTTCGTTCGCCCCGGCGGCAACGCCGAGTCCAAATCCGACGGCCGAATGATGACCGCAAAGGTCTCTCAGTTCGTCAACGTTTGACGAGATCGAAAACGCGGTTTCCAGGGTGATCAGTCGTCGGCGATATAGTGCCGCCAGAGATTGGTTCAGCGTCTGCATACCAAATCGGTCACCGCCCGTCTGCATCACTGAATAGATCTGATGTATCTTGTCCTCACGGATCAGATTTCGGATCGGCGCGTTCGGCACCAGGACTTCCATCGCCATTACGCGTCCGGTTCCGGTCGCATTCGGCAATAGTGCCTGACACATGATGCCTTCGAGTACATTCGACAGCTGAGTCCGAACCTGCGGCTGCTGCGATGAAGGAAAAACGTCGATGATCCTCGTGATCGTCGACGCCGCGGTATTCGTGTGAAGCGTCGCGAACGTCAAATGTCCGGTTTCGGCCACACGCAGGGCCATTTCGATCGTTTCGAGGTCGCGCATTTCGCCGACCAGAACGATGTCCGGGTCCTGCCGCAAACCTGACCTGAGCGCTTCAGCAAATGAGAATGTATCGGCACCCAACTCTCGCTGGCTGACGATGCAGTTCTTGTGTGTATGAATAAATTCGATCGGGTCTTCGATCGTTATGATGTGCTCATGCCGCATCGTGTTAATGCGGTCGATCATCGTCGCCAGCGTCGTCGATTTGCCGGAACCTGTCGGGCCGGTCACGAGCACCAATCCGCGCGGCCGACGGCAAAAGTCCATCGCGATATGCGGCAGGCCAAGTTCGTCAAACGACCGAAGTTCGAAAGGGATGGCACGAAACGCGGCTCCAACGGTGCCCTTTTGATTAAAGATGTTCACGCGAAAACGTGAAATATGCCCAAGGCCGATCGAAAAGTCCAACTCCCGCTGCTGCTCAAATTTGTTTATCTGTACGTCCGAAATGTGTGAATACGCTAGTCGCCTGGTCTCTTCCGGTGTCAGCGGTTCAAAACCTTCGAGGCGCACCATCTCGCCGTTGACGCGAACCTGCGGCGGGCTGTCCACCCGCAGGTGCAGATCCGAGCCGCCCATTTCAATCGTGGTCTTGAGGAGGTCTTCAAGGGCCTCTTTCGGATGTTCTAGGTCGATCATAGTCACCTCACCGGCCGGTCCTGATCATGGCTCCAACCGAAACTCACATTCATGCCAAATAAACGGCAAAGCGAACGGGATCGCTCCCGTTCGCAATTGTGTTCCTTCCAGACATTTTAGATTCCTCTCAAGGTACCGATCACCGATCCAAGCCTATTGGATGGGCGTTCCGCCGGTCGTGGTCAGGACGCCGTCGGCACAAACAAAGGCAGTCGCCTTCTTGTAGATCACGCCGTCCACGCTAACACCGTAATAGTTGGTACCGGTCGAGCCGGCGGTGGACGGAGCGGCCGTCGCACAATACAACGAGTTGTTTGTGCCGCCGATGGTGACTGTAAAGTCATATCCGCTCTTTGTAGGCGATGCAGCGGCCAACGTCGCGTCGACCAATCCGCCCAAAGCGGTGTTCAGGGCATAGCTGGTGCTATTACCCGTTGTTGCCTGATATGTGGCTTCCGCACTGTGATATGTGCGAAGCGTTGAAATTGCGCTCGCTTCATTAGCGGCCCGGCGTGAAGCAAGCAGACTCGGGATAGCAATGGCCGCCACGATCCCGATAATGATCACGACTACGAGTAATTCCACCAGCGAAAAACCCTTTTGATTCTTGTTCATTGTTCTTCTCCCAAAACTTAAGCATAGGAATACCTGCATTGGGCCGGCGGCTCAACATCGAGTGTTTTGCGAACGACTCGATAGCCGTCGCGCCTTTTTTAATGCTTGCACTATCCGTGCGCGCAATATTTATGCCAGATTTAGGGTCAATCAGTGCAAAATGCCGCTAAATTGAGGCAGTGCAAGAGTTTAGTCTGATCGCGTTATGGGATCGCCGGTCGGTGGAAATGACCGCCCGCGAGAAAGTTCACACGCACTGTGTAAATCTGATATTAGGAAACCGGAGATGAGCTACTGCAGATCGTTTTCCGGATGATTGACAATGTTTCCCCTCAAAAGGGTTTCGGTACAGTCATTCCAGACCTTTTGCGTACAACTGAAAAGCTCCGGCGAATTTTCGCGGGTCTGCAGCTCGACCGAGACATAGGTCGCCGAAGTTCCGTATTTCATCGTCGTCCAACCCAAACGCTCACGATTTTTCCAAACGTAAGCATATGCAAACCGATCGTCCTTGCCCAGCATATGCTGGGCTTCGTGCAGGAGTATCATCGCCCGCTCGGTATCATCGACGGTCCGGCTGAAGAAGTCCGGGTAAACGGTCACGATCTCGAAAGGAAAATTAGTTGCCGCAAACGCACCTTCCTCGGTCGTCAGGCTGTTAAGCCAGTTGTCCGTACCGCGAAAGGTCGCCGCGTGTCCGAGTAAGAATGCCTCTTTCTCAAAGCCCTTCTTACTCAACAGGTCGATCGCACGGTCGATGCTCTCTCTTTGTTCACTATTTACGGGAATGGTCGTCGATACCAGCGAGAGGTAAAATGCAGAAAATGTCAGGGCGGCAACCAAGACCAACCTCGAAGTCACGACGACGTGACGCAGCCAGGTCTTGGTCATAGACGTGTCCCCGGCGGCATCAATTGTCTTCGAAATTTTGGTCGTCATTCTATTCGGCTGATCGACAGCGGCCAGCAATTCTATATTGAGATGCCGAAAGAGGCAAGAACATACGCCGCAATCAGTGTAAAACATTTTTAAACATCTTGCAATGGCGATCCTTCAAGGCTCAGAACTGACGGTAGTGCTCGACGCCGCCGCTGACCTCGAGTGCGATCTTGCCCTCGGCGTGGGCGTAGTCAAGGTGGGCGATAGCCTCCGAAATTGCCAGAAATCGATGGACGTCGTGTTCGAACGAGTCTGCGAACAGACGCTGCGCGACCGAGTACGCGGTTGCCCCGCCGCTACCGAGCAACCCGATGACCTTTCGCTGGCGGTCGTCGATCGCTTTCACGTAACGATTAAATATCTCGTCAAAATCCGTGACCGGTTCGCCGTGACCGCCATACGCCAAGGTCGGCGAATAGCTCCGCAGGCGGGCCAGCGAAACCAGATATTCGGCAAGCGAGCGAAACCGTTTGGCGGGGTCAAGCGGGTCGGGTGAGAAGATCGGGTTCGGTGTAATGCGTTTGATGACGCAATCACCGCATATCAATGTGCGGTCCGCCTCGCGTACAAATGAGCACGAGCCGGGCGTGTGCCCGGGCGTATGAAGCACCCGCAGAGAGCCGCCGTCGAACAGTATCTCGGCGTCGTCCCTGAGCGGCGAATATTCGCCCTCTTCAAGCGAATCCGTCAATAGGCTGATCTCCTCGTAAAGCCCGCGCATATCCTGAAAGACCTCGTCCGGAACGCCCGAACGCAGCATGAGCGTTCGGTGTTCCTCGTGCGCGAGCCGCCCGACCAGATGTCCGGTCTCCCATTCGTGGATCAAAACCTCGGCGTTTTTTGATTCGTCCCTCACCCTTTTGGTCAGGCCGCAATGATCCTCGTGGGCGTGTGTTAAGACGATCCGCCTGACGTCGGCAAACCCGATCCCGTGCTGCCCGAGCTTTTCGCGAAGAACTTTGGCCGCCTCAGGCGTTTTGGGCCCCACGTCGATCAGCGTCACCGGATCTTCCTTTATCAGGTAAACATTGACATCTCCCACATAAAACGGGGTTGGGATCGACAGCGGTATTATCTTCATAAAAATTAACGGGGCAATTGACACTGATAACACGAAACTCGTGCAAAATACAGCGTCAAAAGCCGCTTCTTTAGATATCGCGCGGTAACAGTGCCTCGCTTCGGCTTTCGGGGAATTCAATTGTTTCAACGGTCGAATTGTTAAAGGCTCGTGCCGAATTGTAATGATTCGATTGATCTATCGGTTAAAATTACAAAAAAGCTACATTTTTGCTTGCCTAAAACAAGTTTTTGGGGTAAAAATTTCAAAGCTAATCTATTCTTTGCAATTATCTGTCCGCAATAGTTTTAAGTAAGTTTGTATCCGATCATCGATCCGGTCCAAGCAAGCGGGGTATTCCAAAATTCCCCTTTAAGATCCAGCAGCGGCAATTGCCGGCAGAAATTCAGATGTACCAAGAGTTTAAGGAGATAAAATCAATGAGATCATTACCGTCAAAAGCGGCGGCGACCCTTTCATGTTTAGTGATGTTTGCGGTCGCGTTGCTGGTGTTTTCAGCGTCTGCGCTGGCACAGGCACAGGCAACCGCTGCCGACCTTTCGGGAACGGTCACCGACCCGAGCGGCGCTGTCGTCGCCGGTGCTACCGTTACAGCCAAGAATATCGGCACTAATGCCGCACGTACCGTCGTTTCAGGACCCGATGGCGATTATCAGTTCATCGGCCTGCCGCCGGGCGAATATGAGATCTCCGCACAGGCGTCCACCTTTAAGAAGGTGGTCATCTCGCCTGTCCGGTTAACGGTTGGCCAGAGCGCCGAACTCTCGATCAAGCTTGAGATCGGCGCCCAGGACATCGTAGTTAACGTTTCAGGCGACGATGTTCAGCTGATCGAGACGACCCGCACGACCGTGGCCAACACGATCGATCAGGCCCGTATCAACAATCTTCCGATCAACGAACGCAGTGCGACCGGCTTTGCCCTGACGCTTTCGACGGTTGGCCGCGACAACGGACGCCCGGTCGGCCCGGCACCGACATCGGGACTGAACATCGGCGGTCAACGCGGCCGTTCGACGTTGGTCCAGGTCGACGGAGCCGACTTTACCGACAACTCGATCAACGCCGCCCGTTCGACCGTTTCGCAAGAAGCGGTGCAGGAATATCAGGTGACGACCAACTCGTACATGCCTGAATTCGGACGTGCGACCGGCGGTATCGTCAACGTCGTGACCAAACGCGGTACTAATGAATTTCACGGCAACGTATTCGGTTTTATCCGCGACCGCAGCATCCAGGCCAAGAACGCCTTTGCTCCGCTGATCGACAATGATCCGAAGAAAAAGCCGGGTTACACGCGTACCCAGTACGGTGCTACGCTCGGCGGCCCGATCGCTCGTGAAAAGGCATTCTTCTTTATCGCCTTCGAACAGCGTCGCCGTCAGGAATCAGGATTCTTTACCGGCGACATCATCGGCGGTGCGACGTCGAGCGTCACGATCGGTGCTCCGATCCTGCCGTTCACCCAGACGTTTACCGGACTGACCTCGGCTCAGGCATCTTACGTTCAGTCGCTGATCGCCTCGGGCGTACCGGCCAACATCAGCCAGGCCGTCAGCTACGCTTATCTGACGTCGGCCGGCACCCAGACCGCACTCAATGGCGGCAGCACACTGATCAGTGCCGGCGGTGCGATCCCGGCCGGACAGGTCGTCGGCAACCGCTTTTTCCTTTCAGGAGCACCGGTGCCTTTGACGCGTAACGCAAGCGGCGAATTCGTCGCTTTCCGTCCGCTGAACCAGCTCCGCCGTGTATTCCCGATCTCTGAGGCGACGACCTATTATTCAGGCCGCTACGATCAGGTGCTCGACGACAAGAACCAGATGTCGATCCGTCTTGGGTACAACCCGAGCCGCATCAACGGTATTCAGGACGAGTCGCAGAACCAGACGCTCGGACAGAATGACTATTCGCGTACCGGCATCCAGGACCTCAAGGACGTTTCATTCGGCGCTTCGCTTACCAGCATCCTGCCGAGGAATCTGATCAACGAGTTCTATTTCAACTTCGGCCGCCGCGACGCAAAATTTGACTCGCAGGTCCCGAGCGTTGCCCTTCAGATCGCAGGTACCGGCTTTATCGGGTCAAATCCGTTCTCGCCGGTTTCCCGACGCGAAAACCGCTATCAGGTCCGCGACAATATGACTTGGGCACCCAAGAACCATATCTTCAAGTTCGGATTTGATATGAACTACATCCTCGGACGTGCCAGCTTCGAGCTTAACTTCCCGGCACTGTTCAATTTCAGCCAGCAGTCGTGCAGTTCGCTCATCTCCGGATGTACCGGTCCGGCATTGACCGCCATCCAGGCTTACGGCCTCGGCTTCCCGAGCGTGTTCATTCAGGGTTTTGGTGACCCGAACAGCTCGATCAAGAATAAGCCGATCGGTATGTTCTTCCAGGACACCTGGAAGGTCAGCCGACACTTTACCTTCAACTACGGCGTCCGC
The DNA here is from genome assembly GCA_964592865.1 of uncultured Chloracidobacterium sp. Taxonomy (GTDB): domain Bacteria; phylum Acidobacteriota; class Blastocatellia; order Pyrinomonadales; family Pyrinomonadaceae; genus OLB17. The sequence continues at coordinate 41,367 of CAZQGN010000024.1, forward strand.
TACGACATCGAGTTGACGGACCAGTTCGCACCCAGTTCGTTCCGCGATCCGCTGACGGGCATCACGCTGTCGCAGCAGGATGTCCAGACGGCACAGGATGCTCTGAACATCACGCAGGGATTCCCGCGTGACCGCAACAACCTCGCACCGCGTCTCGGATTTGCGTGGGACATCAGAGGCAACGGCAAGACCGTCATTCGCGGTGCCGCCGGTATGTTCTACGATCACCCGCTGCTCGCGGTGTCGTTCAACTCGAATGTCGCTGACGGTTCGCAGCAGCAGCAGGCGACACTTCTGCCGATCGGCGGCCCGT
>CAZQGN010000024.1:41779-58946 GCA_964592865.1 uncultured Chloracidobacterium sp.
GTCGCTGACGGTTCGCAGCAGCAGCAGGCGACACTTCTGCCGATCGGCGGCCCGTCGCCGCTTGGCTTGTTCAATGCATTCCAGGTGATGCACGGAACGCTGATCCCCTGTAACTTTGCAGGTGCGACCCCCGGAACCAACTGTACGCCGGGACTTGCCGCCTCGGCTCAGTATCAGCCGGGCTTCATGCGTTTCAACCCGAACAACTTTACCGGTTTCGGACCGATCCTGCCATTCACGCTTCACGTATCAAAGGACTTTGAATATCCGTACGCGATGCAGGGCAACCTTGCCGTTGAACAGCAGATCGGAAAGGATATGTCGCTCTCAGTCAGCTACATCACCGTCAATTCGCGTCACCTTGCTCACCCGCAGGACGTCAATCAGGTGAACTTGCAGGCTATGACCGACAACTTCCGCCGATATACCGCCAATAACCCTGTCGCTTGCGGCGGCCCGTGCGGACCGAATGGACGTGCTCCGTCGAACCTGTCGGAAGCCGCGTTCTTCTCAATGCCGACCACGTCAAACGCGCTTTACACGGTCGTCATTCCCGGCCTGATCGCGGTCAACAACACGACCGGCCTCAGGATCGTCAGCCCGATCGTTGCTAACTATTTCCGTCGCCTCGGCCCGAACTACTTCTTTGCCGCGGCCGTTACCGGCGGTGCAGTTACCAAGGCCGTGCTTGACGCTCAGCTCGCCGGAACGCTTCGTTCCATCGGGCCGATCATTCCGTATGCCGACGTTAACGCTCAGGTCTCTGACGGTAATTCGTCATACAATGCATTGAACGTCGAACTGAAAAAGCGCTTTTCGAACAATATTCAGTTCTTTGCGACGTACACCTGGTCACACTCGATCGATGACTCGTCGGATCTCCAGACGCTTTTGAAACCGCAGGATAACAATAACTTCCGTGCGGAGCGTTCGGATTCGCTCTTCGATCAGCGTCACCGTTTTGTCTTCAGCGGCATTATCGGTGCTCCGGACAGCTGGAAATCAGGTTCCACCATCAAGCGTTTCATGCACGGATTCTCGTTTGCTCCGATCATCGAGTATGGTTCGGGCCGTCCGTTCAACATTCTGGCCGTCGGCGACAACAACGGCGACTTCCAGAGCACGAACGAGCGTCCGACCGTCAGAACCGATGGTTCGCTTTGTGCGACCGGCGTTGACGCCAACTGCTTCCAGGGCGTCTTCCCGCTGAGCGGAAATTTGGGACGTAATATGGGTATCACCCGCAATTACTTCTCGGTTGACGCACGTCTCACCAAGAAGATCCGTATCGGTGAACGCTTTAGTCTGGATCTCATCGCCGAGGGCTTTAACTTGTTCAACCGCTTTAACGAAGCGGCCGCAAACCCGTTCTATCAGGTCGTCAATTCCGTCGGCCAGAAGAAGGGCGGCAAGTACCTCAGCAACTCGACGTCAGCATTTGACCCGAGACAGTTCCAGTTTGGCTTGAAGCTCAACTTCTAAGCTTTCGGATCTGTACAGACGCTGCGGCCGGATATTCATTGAGTATCCGGCCGCATTTTTTGCGTCTTTACGATTTGCTCGGGTACTCTATCGTTGATGTCGCTTTCCCTTAAGATCAAACAATTTGCCGCCGAAGCCGGTTTCGATCGCGTAGCGATAGTCCCCGCGGCCCGCCTCGACACCGAGGGCGAAAGGCTCGGCAATTGGCTCGGCGCCGGATACAACGCGGAAATGGCCTGGATGGCCCGTGACACCCAACGTCGTACCGACCCGAGAGAGATCTTCCCCGCGGCCAGATCGATAGTGGTCGTACTCAAAAACTACTACACCGATCACCGGCACACCTCGCCCGGCAAGATCTCGCGTTATGCGTGGGGTGACGACTATCATGATGTGGTCGGTTCCGGGCTTCGCACAATGCTCGAACGGATCCGTCTGGAGGTGCCCGGAGCAGACGGCAAGGCCTGTGTCGATACGGCGCCGATGATGGACAAGGCGTGGGCGGTGCGGGCCGGACTCGGCTGGCTGGGCAAACACTCCAACGTGATCACCCGTGACCTCGGGTCGTGGGTGTTTATCGGCGAACTGATCCTCGATCTCGAGCTTGAGTACGACACCGGCGAGATCGCGGACCATTGCGGTTCATGCACCGCGTGCCTGGATGCGTGCCCGACCGACGCGATCGTCGAACCGTACATCGTCGATTCAGCAAAGTGCATCTCATACGCGACCATCGAGCACCGCGGTGAACATCTGCCGGCGGAGGTGGCGTCGCGGCTCGAAGGCTGGCTTTACGGATGTGACATTTGCCAGGACGTTTGCCCGTGGAATCGGTTCGAGAAGCCGACACCGGACGCCAGGTTCGAACCAAGGCTCGGCCAAACTTCTCTCGATCCTGAGGCGGTTCTCGAAATGGAACATCCGGAGTATGTCGAGCGTTTTCGCCGCTCAGCCGTAAAACGAGCCAAATTGAGCGGGCTTAAACGAAACGCCGACCACCTTATGAAATAGACACACGGCGTGTGATATAACCATAAAATGAAAATGAACAGTTACTTTTCGCGAACCATCTTGACCCTGGCGGTCGTCCTTTTGGGAATGGGTTCCCTTGTCTCGGCAAATGCACAGTCAAAGACCGCCGCGGCCGAATTCAAACGGCTCAAGGATCTCAGTACCGCTCTCGGTAAAATTCCGCCTGATAAACTCGACCGTGAACCGCATAAGAGTCTTATCAAACGAAATAGAAAGGACATCACTTACAGCGAACCCGCCGGTCAGTGGTTTGTCCGATCAGATCGGTTTTGGAACCTGAGCAAAAAATACAAGTCGCTGCCGATCGCCGACGATATCGCCTGGGCAGCCGCCGAAACTCCGCTGCCGGGTGAGTGCGAAGGATATGTAAACTGTTATATTTACAACACCGAGGCGACCTATGTAGCTTATCTGAAGTTGTACCCCAAGGGCCGCAGCAGCAAAAAAGCACTGAACGAGATCGCCGCGAATCTCACCTATATCACTGATGACATCACCGGCAAAAAGGGCAATTACGAAGGCCCGGTCGATGCCAGTGACCGTGCCGAACTCGCCAAGATGATCGGGGAGATCCGGACCGTTCTGTCCGGTGTATCGCACGCCGAGCGGGCAAAGGTCCTCTCACAACTCGACATCATCGGCAACGCGTACAAGTAGAGCGAATTTCGGACGTCAATCCTGTATCATTTAGCTAATGCTTCGCGACGCTTACAACCGGACGATCCGCGACCTTCGCATTTCGGTGACGGACAGGTGCAACTTCCGGTGCTTTTACTGTCTGCCGAACGGCGAACCGCCGATGGCCCGTAAGGATACGATCCTCACATTTGAGGAAACGGCCTATATCGCCGACATTTTTGTTTCGCTCGGGATCGAAAAGATCCGTTTGACAGGCGGCGAACCGCTCCTTAGAAAGGACATTGCAAAGCTCGCGGCCGAGATCTCCGAGCTAAAACCTCGCCTCAAAGATCTCGCATTAACGACAAACGGGTTTATTTTTCCGTCACTCGCCGGCGATCTTCGCTCTGCCGGCGTTGACCGCGTGACAATCAGCCTCGACAGTCTCGATCATGAGAAATTCTTAAAAATGACCGGCGTCGACGGGCTCGACAAGGTCTTTGCCGCAATAGACTCGGCAAAGCGGGCCGGCTTTGATCCTATCAAGATCAACGCCGCCGTGATCCGCGGCCACAACGACGACGAGTTTGTCGAGTTTGCCAAATTTGCCCGTGAATACGGTGTATCGATGCGTTTTATCGAGTTTATGCCGCTCGACAGCGGTCACGAATGGAGCCCCGACCTGGTCGTTCCCGGGCGCGAGATCTTCGAAACGATAAATGCTGTTTACCCGCTCAAGTTGAGAAACGCGGACCGCGGAACCGAAACCGCCTGGAAATACGTATTTGACGACGGCTCGCCCGGCGAGATAGGTATAATCGCACCCGTGACCGAAATGTTTTGCGGAGCGTGCTCGCGTATTCGCCTGACCGCGGACGGTCAGATCCGGACCTGCCTTTTCTCGACTACTGAACACGACCTTCGCGGAATTGTGCGAAGCGGAGCCTCACGTAACGAGATCACCCAGTTCATCGAGAGTGTCGCCCTCCAAAAAGAACCGCGCCACCATATAAATGACGCGGACTTCGTCCAACCTTCGCGGACAATGAGTTTTATAGGCGGCTAGACTTACAGCCGCTCGAACCTCGCCTGGAAGAATCGCAGGTATTTCGGTTCGTAGACCATTTTCAGGCCGGTGGCCTGTTCGCGCGCCTCGTACGCGGCACGGACCGATTCGGCGACAACGTCCATGTGAGCCTGCGTATACACGCGCCTCGGTATGGTCAGTCTCGTCAGCTCGAGCTTCGGGTAATTGTGGTCGCCCGTTTTAGGGTTGCGGCCGGCACTCGCGATGCCGCGTTCCATCGAGCGGATACCCGAGTCCAGATACAGCTCGGCCGCGAGCGTCTGGGCCGGGAACTTTGTCTGCTCGAGGTGCGGATAAAACGCCTTTGCGTCAAGAAATATCGCATGGCCGCCGACCGGATGGACGATCGGTATTCCCCAGGTTGTCAGCAATTCGCCGAGATAGCGAACCTGCCCGATGCGGGATTGAATATGTTCGTCCTGAACGCTTTCGGCGATCCCGATCGCCATTGCCTCGAGATCCCTGCCGGCGAGCCCGCCGTAGGTATGCAGCCCCTCATAAACGACGACCAGATTGCGCAGTTCCTCAAACATTTCGCGGTCATCGACTGCGAGCCATCCGCCGATATTGACCAGACTGTCCTTTTTGGCGCTCATCCAGGCACCATGTGAATACGAACAAAATTCATGCAGTATTTCGGCGATCGACCTCGTCCCGTATCCGTCCTCACGCTCCTGTATAAAAAATGCATTTTCGACAAGGCGAGTCGCGTCGAGAAATACCTTTATGCCATAGTGGTCGGCGAGTTTTCGCACAGCCCTGATATTGGCCATGCTCACCGGTTGGCCGCCCGCCATATTCACGGTTCCGGCGACGCTGACGTACGCGATATTCTCGGCGCCCTCGCGTTTGATGAGGGTCTCGAGTTTGTCGAGATCGATGTTGCCTTTGAATTTATGCAGTATCTGCGGATCATGTGCTTCGTCAATGATCACATCAACAAAGATGCCGCCGGCAAGCTCCTGATGCAGCCGCGTGGTCGTAAAATACATATTCCCCGGCACGAACTGCCCTTTCTTGATCGCGGCCTGACTGATCAGATGCTCGGCCCCGCGGCCCTGATGGGTCGGGACGACGTATTTGTAGCCGTAAAATTTCTGGATGGCGGCCTCAAGATGGTAGAAGTTCCGGCTGCCGGCATAGGCTTCGTCGCCGAGCATCATTCCCGCCCATTGTCTGTCGCTCATCGCTCCGGTCCCGCTGTCCGTCAAAAGGTCGATGTACACGTCGTCAGAACGCAGCAGAAATGTGTTGAATCCCGCGTCGGCGAGAGCCTTTTCGCGGTCATCGCGGGTGATCATATTGAGCGGTTCGACCATTTTGATCTTCCACGGTTCGGCCCATGAGCGCCTGCTGAACTGCTGGCCGATGGTCATTAGAGTATTCGGTGACATCTGATTTTTTTCTCCTTTTTGCGAAGATTAGTTCTATTTTCGTTTCAAGCGGTGGTTTGAGGTGCGGCCGGAATTGCTTAGCCCGTTCAACAAGCGCGGCAGACGGCAAACGGAACCTCTCCGGTCCCGATCTGCCCCGGACCATATCTCAACCGCGCCGAAATATGCTTAGATTATGTTCTTGAAATTTAAGAAAGAAAGTGATCTGCGACACAACCTGCCGATGAAAGGCAAAATTGTGTCGCAGTTTAGGTTTGGGTCGATATTCCGGTTAGCTTTGCTTTCGGCCGAACATATCGAGGCCGACGGCGGCAACAAGGATCGAGCCTTTGATAATGTCCTGCATAAAGTCTCGGACGTTGAGCAAGGACATTCCGTTATCAAGGCTCGCCATTATCAGAGCACCGAGACACGCGCCGAAGATCGTACCGCGGCCGCCGACTAGCGAGGCTCCGCCGATAACACATGCGGCGATGGCGTCCAACTCTTTAAGTGTTCCGGCGTCCGGCGTCGCACTGCCGACGCGGCCGGCAAAGATCAGTGCCGCAAGGCCCGTCAGAGCGCCGAGGATCATGTACACCTTGAGCACGTTTCGCCGGTTATCGATGCCCGACAGCCGTGCGGCATCGGCATTGCCGCCGATAGCGTACAGGTAACGGCCGAACGTCGTCGATGTGGTCATGAACGCACCGAACAACGCGACGGCGACAAATATCAACACCGGGATCGGTACTCCTTTGCCCTCGTATGAGTTCATCACCCAAATGAACGCGATGATCGCTCCGACCGGCAGGATCGATCTGAGCAATTCGCTGCCGTAGTTCGCCTCGCCCAGTCCGTAGGCTTTGACCGAGCGAGCCCGTTGGACCGCCATAACGAGCACGAACGCGATAGCCAGTGCCGCCAAGACCCATCCGACACTCGAACCAACATAGCTCTGACCGATCGCCTTGAACGATTCGTCAGAGATCGGGATGGTATTGCCGCTCAAAAGCCATTTGACCGCACCGCGCCACGCCAGCAGCCCGCCCAGTGTGACGATAAAAGCCGGAATATTGAGATACGAGGTCAGTACCCCGTGAACCAGCCCGATCACGACACAAACGGCTATTGCGAGCAGGATCGCCGTCGGAAGCGAGTAACCCGCCGCAAGTGCCCACGCGGCCATGCCGCCCGCAAACCCGAGAACCGAACCGACCGATAGATCGATGTTCCCCGACACGATGACCATAAGCATTCCGACCGCCAGAATACCCGTCACTGACATCTGGGTCATCAGATTTGAGAGGTTTCGCGGCGTCAGAAATATCGAATCAGTGGCCCAGTGAAAATAGGCCCATATCAGCCCCAGCACCGCGATCATCACGTACGCCCGCAGCGACGCCGTGTTTATTCGAGATTTGATCGTTTCGTCCATTTGTTTGTTTCTATTCGCCCGGTTCGATCTTTCAATTGTAAATGCGATCGGATCCGCCTTGCGTCAATTAGATCCCGTCGCCGCAGCCATCACCTTTTCAGGTGTCGCTTCGCTGCGGGCAAATTCACCCGTAACGCGGCCGTCGTGCAGGACCATGACCCGGTCTGAAAGCCCGAGAACCTCCGGCAGTTCCGACGAGACCAGTACTATCGCCATTCCCTCTTTCGCCAGACGGTTTATCTCGGCGTATATTTCCTGCTTTGCCCCGACATCGATCCCGCGCGTGGGTTCATCCAGAAAGAGCACTTTCGGACGAGTCAAGAGCCATTTGCCGAGCACGACCTTTTGCTGATTGCCGCCTGAAAGCGTGCCGGCGACCGTCAGCGGCGAGTTCGCCTTGATACGGAGGCTCTTCATCGGCCCGTCAGCGGCGATGGACTCGCGTGTGCGGTTGCAAACAAATCGGCCCGAAATGCTCTTTAGCCCCGCGAGTGTCATATTGTCCAGAATGGTCTGCTCGAGTATCAGGCCGAACCGCTTGCGGTCCTCGGTAACAAAGCCGATACCGTTCGCGATCGCGTCGGCCGGCGACGAAATGGCAACCGGACGTCCGGCAACCGAGAGTTCGCGGCCAAATTTGCCTTTCCACGCGCCAAAGATCGCCATCAGCAGTTCCGACCGCCCCGCGCCCATTAACCCCGCGATACCGAGCACCTCGCCCTTACGCACTGCAAACGAAACATCGCTGACCAGTGCTTTGTCGGGCCGATCGGTCGAATATACATTCAGCGACTTGACCTCAAGCGCGGTCTCGCCGAATTCGTGCTCCGGCTTGGGGAAGATATCGCCGACCTCACGGCCGACCATTGCGGCGATCACTTTGTCCTTGGTCAGTTCGGCGGCATCATGAGTGCCGACCGTCCGGCCGTCGCGAAGCACCGTGATGCGGTCGCTCATTCGAAAGACCTCATCCAGCTTGTGCGAAATGTAGATCATTCCGACTCCTCGTGACCTGAGCTTTTCGAGGATGTTGAAGAGTGTCTCGACCTCCGATTCGGTCAGTGCGGCCGTCGGTTCGTCGAGCACCAGGATCCTGGCGTCCTTCGAGAGGGCCTTGGCGATCTCGACCAGCTGCTGCTGGCCGATACCGAGATTTCCGACCGGGACACGCGGGTCAATATCGAGATTGAGATCGCGGAGCAGATTTGACGCCTTGTGGTAGAGTTCCGTCCAGTTGATGATGCCGAACCGCGACGGTTCCTTGCCCAAAAATATGTTCTCACCGACCGTAAGTTCCTTGACGAGCGATAATTCCTGGAAGATGATCGAAACTCCAGCCGACTCAGAATCGCGAATATTCCGAAAGCTCCGAGCCGTGTCGTCGATGAGGATGTCGCCCTCGTAGGACCCGTGCGGATACACGCCTGAAAGCACTTTCATCAGCGTCGATTTGCCGGCACCATTCTCACCGACAAGCGAGTGGAACTCGCCCGCCCCAAGCGCAAAACTAACACCGTCCAGGGCCTTAACTCCCGGAAATTCTTTGACGATCCCGCGCATCTCGAGCAGTGCCATATGCAACAATTTCGGACAATATTCTTCGCCGATTTTACACGTATGCAAGTTGATTCCCAAACAGCGTTCGGCCCGCTGATCGAGTAGTAGAAATAAAGTTTGCTCAGTGACACTTTTGGCGTGCATCGAGCTTCGATCTTACATACTCAGAGCATCAAAGATCATGTCTCAGGCAATCTGGCCGGACGGGCACCGCGGCATCGGCCTGGACGTGATTTGTACACGTCGGCCGATACACTATAATTGAGGTCGTTCCGTTGTAATTAAGATTATGTCCGATCAAACCTCCATAACATCGATGTCGAGCGAATCAAGGCTTTTTCCGCCGCCCGCGGAATTTGCGGCCGATGCTCATATTAAGAGTTTTGCGGAATACGAACAGCTTTATGCTGATGCCGCAGCCGACCCGCAGGGCTTTTGGGCAAAGCAGGCCGAGGAACTGCATTGGTTTCGCAAGTGGGACAGCGTACTCGACTGGCAGGAACCGCACGCCAAGTGGTTTGTCGGCGGCAAGATCAATATTTCCTACAACTGCCTCGATCGGCACCTTTCGACCTGGCGGCGCAACAAGGCAGCGATCATTTGGGAAGGCGAGACCGGCGAGGTCAAGACCATCACGTACCTTCAGCTGCATCAGGAAGTCTCGCGGTTTGCCAACGTGCTCAAGAGCCTCGGCGTACAGACCGGCGATCGCGTGGCCCTGTATATGCCGCTTATCCCGGCCCTGACCGTCGCCATGCTCGCCTGTGCCCGCATCGGGGCGACGCACACTGTGATCTTTGCCGGATTTTCGGCGGACGCCATCCGCGACCGCGTCAATGACGGCGGATGTAAGGTCATCGTCACCGCCGACGGCGGCTATCGCCGGGGGAGCGAGATCAAGCTCAAGGAGATCGTCGATGAGGCCGCTGAACATTGTCCGACCATCCAAGACGTGATCGTTTTTCAGCGCACGCATTCAAAGATACACATGATGCCGGGCCGCGACCACTGGTGGCACGAACTCACAAAGACTGTCCCCATCCCATGCCCGGCCGAGGAACTCGACTCGGAACATCCGCTGTTCATACTTTACACATCGGGAACGACCGGTAAGCCGAAGGGCATTTTGCACACGACGGGCGGATATCTTACGCAGACCGCTTACACCACAAAGCTCGTATTTGACCTCAAGGACAACGACATTTTCTGGTGTACGGCCGACATCGGCTGGGTAACCGGTCACAGCTATGTGGTTTACGGCCCGCTGGCCAACGGTGCGACGGTCTTTATGTACGAAGGGGCGCCGAACTATCCCGACTTTGATCGTTTTTGGGATATGATCGACCGCCACAAGATCAACATCCTGTACACCGCCCCGACCGCGATCCGTGCTTTTATCAAATGGGGCGAACAATATCCGCTGCGGCATGACCTGTCTTCGCTGCGTTTGCTCGGAACCGTCGGCGAACCGATCAATCCCGAAGCGTGGATGTGGTATCACAAGGTCATCGGCAAGGGAAAATGCCCGATCATTGACACGTGGTGGCAGACCGAGACCGGTTCGATAATGATAAGCCCGCTTCCGGGAGCCACGCCGACCGTTCCCGGCACGGCGACGCGGCCGATACCGGGAATTCTCGTCGACATTGTAACCAAGGGCGGTAAGCCGGTCGGGCCGAATGAGGGCGGCTATTTGGTCGTCACGCATCCCTGGCCGTCGATGCTCCGAACGCTCTGGGGCGACGACGAGAGATATAAACAGGCTTATTGGTCCGAGATTCCGGGCCGCTATTTCGCCGGTGACGGTGCCAGACGCGACGAGCACGGTTACTATTGGATAATGGGCCGCGTTGACGACGTGATCAATGTCAGCGGCCATCGCCTCGGGACGGCCGAGATCGAATCGGCACTCGTGTCGCACGAGGCGGTCGCCGAAGCGGCAGTCGTTGGCCGACCGGACGAGATCAAGGGACAGGCGATCGCGGCTTTTGTCACACTCGAGGGCGGCCGGCAGGGTGACGACGAACTTAAGAATATTCTCCGCGCACATGTCGCTCACGAGATCGGTGCCCTTGCCCGTCCGGATGACATACGCTTTACGGATATGCTGCCCAAGACCAGATCCGGCAAGATCATGCGGCGGCTGTTACGCGAACTCGCCGCCGGTGGTACGGTTGCCGGTGACGTGACTACGCTCGAGGATATCTCGGTGCTCGAAAAGCTCCGCGAGGACGAGGAATAAACATGGCTTCACAAAATCCGGCGCCGACTCCTACTCAGGAACTTACCGAAGCCGGCCGCGAATTTTACGATCGCGGCTGGGCTCTCGGGACCAGCGGAAACTTCAGCATCCTGCTTGCGCGCAAGCCGCTCCGGCTCTGCATCACGTCGGCCGGCAATGAAAAAGCGACGCTTGACGAGACTAATTTTCTCGAGTTGGATGACGACGCTGAGATACTCCAGGGCTTCGGACGACCGTCGGATGAGTCACTCCTTCATTTGACGATCTATCGGCTGCGGCCGCGGGCCCGCTGCATCCTCTATACTCACTCGGTCTGGGGAACGATCTTGTCGGACCTAATGTACGTTGACGGAGCCATAACGCTGCACGGCTATGAGGTGCTCAAGGGCCTCTCGGGCGTCGAGACGCACGACCACACGGAGGTCGTACCGATCATTGAAAACTCGCAGGACCAGATCGCTCAGTCACACGTTCTGCAGAACGTACTGCTCGAGGCCGGCGATATTCACGGTATTTACATTCGCCGGCACGGGCTGTTCGCGTGGGGCGAAACGGTCGCTGAGGCTCGTCGGCACGTTGAGATTTTTGAGCATTTATTTGAGGTGACCGGGCGTTCGCTGGGTATCGCACGAAACTAAGTACAGGAAATATGGAAAACAAAGAACTTGAAACTGCAACACTTGCCGCCGGGTGCTTTTGGTGTGTCGAAGCGGTATTTGACGCTTTGGTCGGCGTCGAAGACGTAGTTTCCGGTTACTCCGGCGGCCATACCGACAACCCGACATACCAACAGGTCTGTTCCGAAACTACCGGCCATGCGGAGGTCGTCCAGATCAGATTCGACCCCGAGCAGCTCTCGTTTGCCGATCTTCTGCGCGTCTATTTCACCGTCCACGACCCGACGACGCTTAATCGTCAGGGCGGCGATATCGGAACCTCATACCGCTCGGCGATCTTCTACCATTCTGAGGAACAACGCCAAACCGCGCACGAGATCATAGCGGAGATCACGTCCGAGTCTATCTATGACGATCCGATCGTCACCGAGGTCACCGCATTCGACAAATTCTGGCCCGCCGAAGACTATCATCAAGAGTATTTCGCCAATAACCCCAACCAACCCTACTGCGCGGCAGTCGTCGCACCCAAGGTCGCCAAGTTTAGAAAAAAATTCGCAGATCGACTAAAACGCTAACCGATCGGAGATATCGATCAGCCTATTGACCTCTGTCGAGACCATATGGACATGGCTCCCATGTGTCTGTATTGAGTGTTAAAAAAAGTTTGACAAGCTTTAATCAGTTTGTTAACTTTTTAGTTGAAGGGCGTATCAGCCTTTACGGTGATAGGTCCCGCTTGCCCCGCAGTGCACCTCCCGAGATAAATCCCCTTCGATCCTGGATAGCAATACTCAATTGCCAAATACGACTATGACGACCCCAAATTTGTTCAATCGACGCCGCCTCGCGGCACTGACGATACTTGCGACCGCCATCGCCTTTTGCGCGGCAGTTACCGAATCATTTCGCTCGAGCGCCCAGCGTACGGCCAAGACGGTCGATCTCGCTCCGGACGCGCCCGAGGCGGCAACGATCACCGGACGCGTGTTTCAGGATTTTAACAGCAACGGCCTATACGACACGGCGACCGGCACCGACTCGATCGATGTCGGGGTGGCTGCCGTGACCGTTAGTGCTTATGACTCCGCAGGTGTTGCCCGTGGTTCCACCACTACCGCAGCCAACGGAACGTATTCGCTGGCCGCGACCGGTACTGGTCCCTACAGATTAGAGTTCACCACGCTGCCGTCAGGCTACACGCCGTCGGCGCGCAGTACCGACTCGGTTCTCGGCGGCACTGCGACCGATGCGGGTTCGACCGTCCAGTTTGTTAATAACGTCAATACGTCGAACGTCAACCTCGCCCTTACGCGTGGTGAAGAATACTGCCAGAACAATCCGACGATAGTCACGTCGCGGTACGCACAGGGCGCGTCAAACGGCACATATGCGACCAACCCGGTACTTTACGATTTCCCGTATGATGCCGGTACGACCTACACCGACACTACGATCGCAAATTATGATGATCCGACGACCCATTCGCTGACCACCACACAGGCGACTGTCGGCACCATTTACTCGCTTGCATACAACCGCAGCACCAATCGGCTTTATGCCGCGTCGTACTTTAAGCGGCACTCCGGATTCGGCCCGGGAGCTGACGGGATATTAAATAATTCAGACGATCCGGGTGCGATCTACGTTATCAATCCGGCGACGAGCGCAGTCACCACTACTTTTACCGTTCCTAATGCGACGGTAAATAATCACGACATTCTCGATTACGCAGCCGACAACTATGACATCGGCTGGGATGGCGTCGGTAAGAGCGGTCTCGGCGGTATGGATATCGCTCCCGACAACAGCCGTCTGTTCGTAATGAACCTGCAGGACCGCAAGCTGTATGCGCTAAATCCGACAACGGGTGCCAATCTCGGCAGCACCGTCGACCTTTCGACGATCACGATGCCGACACCCTCCGGGACAGTAGCAAACTGCGCAGCCGGCGATAAGCGGCCATTTGCGGTCAGATACTATCGCAGCAATGTGTATATCGGCGCAGTCTGCTCGGCCGACTCGACCAATAACGCGAGAGACCTTTACGCGTTCGTATTCCAGGTAAACCCGACGACGCTCACCGTTACCGCAACGCCGGTCTTCAGCACCCAGCTGAATTACAATCGTGGATTTGCAGATCCCGGCCAGGCCGCCGAATGGCGTCCGTGGGAGCCGACGATCCAGGCGAACTTTGCTTTCCCGATGCCGATGCTGACGGATATCGAATTTGAGAACGGCAACCTGATCCTCGGACTTCGCGACCGTACGGGCGATGCCGCACTCGATGCCGGCCCCGACGCAAAACGAACGGCCGGCGACACTATCCGTGCTTGTGGAACCTTTGGAACCTGGACGCTTGAGAGCAACGGCCGCTGCGGCGGAACCGGAACTGCACCTCAGGGAACCGGCCAGGGCCCGGGCAATGGTGAGTTTTACCACAACGACGATTTCTGTACCGCCCCGAACAACGCGAATTATCATGATGAGGTCGCTTGGGGATCACTGCTGTACCTTCCGGGCCGTCAGCACGTGGTGACCACCCTTCTGGACCCGATCAGCCGCACGATCGACGCGGGTGCGACGTTTGACGGAGGCGTCCGTTTCTTTAACAACACGACCGGAAGTGCCGATCGTGCCTATCGTATATACAACGGCCTCGGCGGTGTCGGACAGCCCGATTTTGGTAAGGCGAACGGCCTCGGATCGATGTCCGCGATGTGTTCGGCGGCACCGATCGAGATCGGCAACCGTGTCTGGCGCGACAACAACAATAACGGTGTTCAGGATCCGGGCGAAAACGGTATTCCGGGCGTCATGATGCGGCTCTATCAGGGTTCATCGCCGGTAAACTATACGACCACGCCGTATGGCGACACTTTCACCGCGTTGGCGTACAACGGGTCGACAGGAGCATCCGATTGGAGTGGAACGCCCTGGACCGAGACCAATGATGACGGGAACGTCACAGGCGGAAACGTCCGTGTGGTGTTGGACGGCGCATTCAGCAATGCGATTCGCCTGAATAACGCCAGCGTCGGCGCCGCTCGTGTTATCAGCCTTGCCGGTGCTTCGTCGGCGACGCTTTCGTTCACATATCGCCGCAGCAACAGTCAGGGTGCTACCGTTGAGTACTTTAACGGATCGACATGGGTCGTGCTTGCGACATATACGACCGGAACGGATGCCGCCTACGTGGCTTCCGGCTCCATCGTTCTTCCGGTAACGGCCACCGCCATCCGCTTTATGAACTCGGCCGGTAACGCCAACAACCAGCGAATATTCATCGATAACGTACAGATCACCAAGGTGTCTAACGCCCAGATCACGGACGCTAATGGTGAGTATTACTTCACCGGACTGCAGCCGAACACCGCGTATCAGGTACGTGTCGACAACCTTGCCGACTTCGCCTCGGGCGGGCCGTTATTCGGATTGACGCCGACGGTCAAGGACCAGACGTCGCAGCTCGGTGACGATGATTCGTCCGACTCAGACGCAGCGTATGTCTCGAATCCGGCAGGATCACCCGCGGGTATCCATCCGGTAATTGCACTGACAACAGGTGCGGCGGGATCGAACAACCACACATATGATGTCGGATTCGGCAACCTCGCTCCTTCGGCAGCCGGACTGTTCGTCGACGGCCGGGTCACAACGCCTGAGGGCAACGGCATCAGGAACGTTATGATGACCCTGACCCTCGAGGATGGCTCAGTGAGGACCGCGGTCACCGGCGCGTTTGGTTATTACCGATTCGAAGATATTCCGGGCGGACAAACCGTCGTGCTCGAAATATCGGCGAAACGATACACGTTCAACAACCCGGTTAGGCTCATTCAGATGAGTGATGATATCGCCGGACTCGATTGGACCTCAAACTAGCTTGCCCACTAGTTTTGGATCCACCTCGGCGGCCGTTGCCCACGGCCGCCACTTTTACTTTAAAGTTTGCCGAGCAGCATCAATACACCGATCACGATGAAAGCAACCGCGACGATCCGCTGCAGCCACTCCGTCGGCACATACTGACTTAGGACGCCTCCAAGCAATACGCCCAATAACGTAACGACGATCAGGGCCAAACTCGCGCCGAGAAAGACTGAGACCTTTGACTCGGTGCTGGCCGTCATCGTGATGACCGCAAGTTGCGTCTTATCACCAAGTTCTGCCAAAAAAAGGGTTAAAAATGCGGTTCCAAATATTTTCCAGTCCATTTGTGTATTCTACATTTCTGAGAGTTGCTTGCGCTATTGAGACACCGGATTCGACCTGTCACGGTGCAGCTCCTTGGTAGATCTACATGCCGGAATCGACGACGATCGTTGTGTCGATCCGTTCGCAGGGTTATATTGCTTGAATGGATAAACAACTTGATCTCACTGTTCGATCGATCCGCAATGGATTGGCAGTTCTTTGCCTTATATCGGCTTTTGCGATGGCCGCGGCCGCAACTGATAACAAGGCGGAGCTTGCCCGTTGGGAGCGACAAGCGGCAGATGTCTCGATAGTGCGAGATACGTGGGGCATCGCACATGTTGCCGGCAAGACCGACGCCGATGCGGTTTTCGGTGCGATCTACGCTCAGGCTGAGGACGACTTTAACCGGATCGAGGTCAATTACCTCAATTCGCTCGGGCGGCTCGCCGAGGCCGAGGGCGAAAAGGCGATCTGGAGCGATCTGCGTCAGAAGTTGTTCATTAATCCGGACATTCTTAAGCGTGATTTTGCGGCATCGCCCGCCTGGCTGCAAAAACTAATGACCGCCTGGGCCGACGGGCTGAACTATTACCTCGCCAAGCACCCGCAGACCAAACCGCGCGTGCTGACGCGATTTGAGCCCTGGATGGCGCTCAGCTTTACCGAGGGCAGCATCGGCGGTGATATCGAGTCGATCAGCCTTCGCGATCTGGCCGCGTTTTATGGCAATACGAAGCTACCCGAGGGATCGTTTGGTATCAACGACGACGTTTTCAAAGAGCCATTGGGCTCTAACGGGATCGCAATCGCTCCTTCGAATACGAAGGACAAAAAGGCTCTTTTGCTTATCAACCCGCACACGTCGTTCTTTTTTCGCTCTGAACTGCAGATGACCAGCGGCGAGGGGCTTAATGCCTACGGGGCATCGACATGGGGACAGTTTTTTATCTATCAGGGTTTTAATGAATATTGCGGCTGGATGCACACCTCGAGCGAGGCCGACGCGATCGACGAGTATCTTGAAACCGTAGTCAAACGCGGCAACCATTACGATTATAAGTACGGCACCGAAGAAAGGCCATTTGCGACGGCCGACATCGTTATCCCGTTCAAGACCGAAAAGGGATCAGCTCAACGCACATTTACCACCTATTATTCGCAGCACGGCCCGGTCGTGCGGGAAGAAAAGGGCAAGTGGGTGACGGTGAGTCTTATGAACAAACCGGTCGCGGCACTGACGCAGTCGTATATGCGGACCAAGGCCAGGAACTATAAAGAGTTTAGGGCTGTAATGGAAAAGCAGCAGGCAAACTCGTCAAACGCGACCATCTACGCCGACCGCGACGGACACATAGCCTATTTTCACGTCAACTATATGCCGCGGCGCGACCCGAAATTCGATTGGAGAAAGCCGGTCGACGGTTCGGATCCCGCGACCGATTATAAGGGGCTCCACACCATCGCTGAGTCGCCGGATCTGCTCGATCCGAAAAGCGGCTGGCTATACAACAGCAATAATTG
>CAZQGN010000025.1:0-3778 GCA_964592865.1 uncultured Chloracidobacterium sp.
TTGATCGCAAAGACCGTTGCGACCAATGCGATCAGCATACCGATGATGCCGTAAATATTGCCGCGTCTGGCAGTTTCCTGACGCGAAAGTCCGCCGAGGCTGAGGATGAACAACGCACTCGCGGCGATGTATGCGACTGTGATTAAACTCTCTTTCATTTTTTAAACATCGCCAACATGCGATTGGTGACCAAAAAGCCGCCAGCAATATTGATCGAGGCGAGCAGAACAGCGACCGCCCCAAGGATGGTCGTTGCGTTGATAGTTGTTCCCGACAGCTGGAGCATTCCGCCGACGAGAATGATGCCGCTGATGGCGTTGGTGACACTCATCAGCGGGGTGTGAAGTGCGGGCTTGACGTTCCATACAACCTGGAACCCAACAAATATAGCCAGCATGAACACCGTGAAATGCGATAGTTTTGACTCGGGAACTACCAGGCCGAGGCCGAGCAGCACGAGTCCGACAAAGATCATGGTGACAGGGCCGACGCCCTCGCCCTCGCCGTGACCGTGGGCCGGAGCGGCCTTTATGGCAACGCTCGCCGTGCTCTTGGTCGGCACGCCGGGCTCGGGCGGAGCGGGCGGCGTCGGTGGAGCCGGCGGCGGCCACATCATCTTGCCCTCGTGGAGCACGATCGCTCCGCGGACGACCTCGTCCTCGAGGTCGACGTGGATATCCTCGCCCTTTGTCAGATCGCCGAGCAGAGCAACGATCGTCGCTCCGTACAGTTGACTCGACATACTCGCCATTCGTGACGGCAAGTCGGTATAGCCGACGATTGTTACGCCCTTATGCGTGGTTATCTCGCCGGGTTTGGTGAGTACACAGTTACCGCCCTGTTCCGCGGCGAGATCGACGATCACCGAGCCGGGCTTCATCGATTCGACCATGCCCTGCGTGATCAGCTTCGGAGCCGGCTTGCCGGGTATCAATGCCGTCGTGACAATGATGTCGACCTGCATCGCCTGTGCCGCAAAAAGGGCCATTTCCGCCTTCAGAAAGTCGTCTGACATCTGTTTGGCGTAACCGCCTTTGCCTTCGCCCTCTTCCTTGATGTCGAGTTCAAGGAACTCGGCTCCCATCGACGCGACCTGATCCTTGGTCGCCGAACGCGGGTCAAACGCCCTGACGATCGCACCGAGCCCTTTCGCCGCACCGATCGCCGACAGGCCGGCGACGCCGGCTCCGATGACGAGGACCTTGGCCGGGTCGATGCGTCCCGCGGCCGTTATCTGACCGGTGAAGAATCGCGGAAAATTGTTTGCCGCCTCGACGATCGCACGGTAACCCGCGATATTCGCCATCGCAGACAACGTATCCATCTTTTGAGCACGCGAAATACGCGGGACGCAGTCCATTCCGAAAACGGTGGCTTTTCGCTTAGCGAGCAGGTCGAGGACCTCTCGGTTCTGAGCCGGCCAGACAAAGCCGATCAGCCACGCACCTTCCTTCAGAAGCTCGGCCTCATGGACGCCGAGTTCGGAGTTGTGCTCGGGCGGACGCACCTTCATTATCAGGTCGGACGCGGCCCAGAGCTCGCGCGTGTCTTCGATCACCGTCGCCCCTGCCTCACGATACTCGCTGTCGATACAGTTGATACCATGGCCGGCATGAGATTCGACGACGACCTCAAATCCGAGCTTTTTAAGTTTAAGAATGGTTTGCGGCGTCGCGGCAACGCGTTTTTCGCCGGGATGGATCTCCTTAGGGATGCCGATTGTGGTCATAATTAAAAACAAATATATAGAACATCGACGGCACCTGCAAAACGCCGTCCGTCTTTCGGTTGTGCCGTATTGAATGCCCGCGTCCGGCCTTATGTCGGATCGCGGCCCCGGCCGTCGAAACCTGGCTGTTCGGCCATGTGAACGACCTGCCCGGCATCACGTACTCAATTATAGTCGCCGAAATGCCGGGCTCATTATGTGACGCTAATCACACGACGCAAAAGAAATCGATTTTTGATGAAAAAAGTATGGGTTTGGCGGCTGTGCGTCTACCGGCGAACCGCTATTTTGGGATCACCTGCATCGTGATGATGACCGTGGCGTCGCCGCCCGCAGTCCGATTGTATGAGACCCAATATCCGGCCGAAGGGTATCTGACCAGCTTGTAGATCGATCCGTCAGCCTCCTTTTTCACGTCCTCGCCAAGAACGTCCTTGGTTGACGGCGCCATCTTGAGGCTGCCGGAATAGTTAACGGTTATCGACTTAACTTTCTGGGCCTTGTCATAAAGCACCTGAACTGACTCGTTGTTCGAGATCGTATAGAAATCACCCGAATTGGACCGCTGGCTCGACTCGCCGAGTTTGGCCCGAGCGTCGGCCTGCGACATTCCGACCGTTACGCCCTTGTACGATGTATAGACCGGCTGCGGATCCTCAGGCGTCGGAAGCGGTGCCGGCGACGCGAAAGCGGCGTAATTTGCCGCGTTCATTGAAACTGTCAATTGCGTCCCGCAAAACAGGATCAACGCTGAAGCTGCCACTGCCAATAGTCCAATAATTTTCATCGCACAAGATCTCCGTAAATCATCAAGACCGCCAACCGGCGCACAGATCGCGTATGCGTCGACGACCAAGAAGAATTGTTAAACGTACCTATCGAGGGGAAAGCTGCAAACGACCGGAATTATATACCCGAAACGGTTGTCGTGCAATCATTTTACGCAATTTTGCCAAACACGGTATGATCGCAAAAGTCGATCAAAAAACTCACGAGAAGTCGCCTCCGCAAAAAGCCGGCTGTTTGAACAGACCGTCGTTATACGTGGTGAAGAGCGAATAGGTTATCGATCACAGACGCCAATTCCACGAATCTAGTATCGAGCCGCCAAAATAGATATAGATCACGCACAATAAAGCCTCGCCGGCGGCGACAGCGACGATAAATTTACCGAAATGCATCCTCGTGGTGCCGGCGAGGTAGCAAACAAGATCCGTCGGAACAAATGGGAAGAATGCCCAACCGGAAACGATGAAAAATCCCATCGGATGTTCCAATCGCTGTTTTATCTTGTGAGACAGCTCCGGCTTGTGGTCTTCGAAATAATCATCAAAGCCCAGAAATTCAGAGAAATAGTAGATCATCGCTGACGATATTAGAATTCCCGCCATTGAGACCATCAGGACCATTAGCGGCTGCGACGGAAACAGGATGGTGCCCGCGATCACCAGCGGGGTACTCGGCAGCAGCGTGAATCCCCGAAAGACCGACAATGTAATATAGACCGCCCATACGCCGTGTTCGAATCTCCGAAGAAATGCAGCTATATTTTCGGCCGAAAATGCCGAAGGGTCGTAAAAATATGCCGATAAACACCCGAGCGGTATCGACAGCCAGATGCCGATACAGATCCATCTGACGATTCGGGCCGGTTTTCGCATGTTCTCGGTTGTGTTGCTTGCTTGGCTAGTCCAGCGGCCCGTCAAAATCGGCCGATACAAAGTGGAAAAAAAGCGATGTCGAACGATGTCCTGCCGGAAGCTCGTCCCGGTAGTGGATTAGTTCGCGGCCCATGTAGAACATTCCGTCACCGCACGCGAGGTTGATGGCTGTCGGGGCCGCTGCGGCGGCCTGCCGAGCACACTCGGCGAGCGTGACACCTTCACCCCGTGCCTCAATTTCGTCAATGTCCTGAAGCGGCGTTACGCAGATCGCCCATGGCGAGACGCCGTCCGGTGATTCGGGCTCGTAATCAACCTGAAACGAGATGCTGTACTCGCATTGCTCACGGTCGATATGCGGGGCAAGTATCGAACCGCCGACATACGT
>CAZQGN010000025.1:3878-56111 GCA_964592865.1 uncultured Chloracidobacterium sp.
GACGCCGAAAAGGGTGAAATATGCAGTTCCTGCGATACTGTGTGAAAATTTGCGAGGTCGAACGGAGAGAATCTGATGCCCGGGTGGGCGATCAAAGAGCCGAAGTCGACATCGCCCTCCACCGGCGCGAATTCTGACAACGGACAACTGAAAAGCGGAAGCTTTGGCGGGTTCGCGGCATCGACGAGAACCCCATTCTCTTTCAGTAGGTTACGGTCGTTATCGTCCAGATCAAGGTCCGGATCGAGAAAGTCAAACCTTGATCCGGACAGATCTGAAAAAACCTCGAAAACGCCAGGATGTTCCGCCCGCGTGACGACCAGATACTTCATTCCCGAACCGGGCTTCGGGGCATAAAGCAAAAAACTGTTCGGGTCGTCATAATATGGCTGGAATTGGAGACAAGGGTTGACTATCAGACCTTCAGCCATAGTTGAGTAAGATTCGCAGCGACGTCCGCCGCGGCGACATTGTTAAGCCATTTGCGACATCGATTCCATATCCGGCTTCCAACGCAAGACCGGCTTTCGGGCAGCAGATGCCTCGTCGAGGCGGCCGATACGGGTCGAATGCGGAGCGTTGATGACAAGTTCCGGATCCTCCTGTGCTTCACGGTCGATGTCGATCATCGCATCGCAAAACGCATCGAGATCGGCGCGGCCGACCGATTCGGTAGGCTCGATCAGCATGGCGCCTTCGACGACGAGCGGAAAATAGACCGTCATCGGGTGAAACCCGTAATCGATCAGCCGTTTCGCAATGTCGAGCGTGACAACGCCGCGTTTCGATTGGTTCTTATGCGAGAAGATCGCCTCGTGCATACAATCCGATTCAAACGGCTTGTCAAACGTGCTCTCAAGCCGCTTTGACACGTAACGGGCATTAAGCACGGCGACCTCGGTGGCTTCCTTGAGGCCATCGTTTCCGTGCGTGTAAATATAGGAAAGAGCACGGATCATCATCCCAAAATTGCCGTAAAACGCCTTGACGCGTCCGATGCTTGTCGGAATATTGTAGTCGAGGCGATATGTCGCCGGTCCGTCATTCGACTTATCGGCCACGATCCGCGGTACCGGCAAGAACGGAGCCAATTCCGCGGTGCAGCAGCACGGGCCGCATCCGGGGCCGCCGCCGCCGTGCGGAGTCGAAAAGGTCTTATGCAGATTGAGGTGAATGACGTCCACGCCCATGTCGCCCGGCCGAGCGATACCGACCAGAGCATTCATATTGGCACCGTCCATATAGACGAGCCCGCCGGCGGCATGTATAACCTCGCAGATCTCCTTGATGTTCTTTTCAAAAATACCGACGGTATTCGGATTGGTCAGCATCAGGCCCGCGACGCCGCCTTCGTCACACAACTGCCGTAGGTGGTCCATGTCAGTAAAGCCTTCCGGCGTTGAATGAATGGTCTTGACCGTAAATCCGGCCAATGCCGCGGATGCGGGGTTGGTGCCGTGAGCCGAATCGGGAATAAGCATCACCCGGCGGTCCTTTGACGCTTCGCCGTCCCGCTTGTCGAGAAATGCACGAATGAGCATGACGCCGGTCATTTCGCCCTGGGCGCCCGCGGCCGGCTGCAGCGAAACGCCGGGAAGGCCGGTGATCTCGGCAAGATCTTCTTGCAACCGGTACATCAATTCGAGAGCTCCTTGTGATTCGGCCTCAGGTGCCAGCGGATGGAGTCCGGCAAAACCGCCGATACGGGCCATCTTCTCATTGAGCCGGGAATTATATTTCATCGTGCACGACCCAAGCGGATACATGCCGAGGTCGATCGAGTAGTTCCAGGTAGAGATGCGGGTAAAATGTCTGATCACGTCTACCTCAGACACCTCGGGAACACCGTCGAGGCCGTCGTTGCGAAGAAGTTCTGCGGGCAGGGCGCCAGTTGTTACAGGCACGTCCAGCTTCGGCAAATGATAACCGACGCGTCCTGTCTGCGAACGCTCAAAGATCAAACCTTCATTCTGGGTAGGGTGCTGAGTTACTTTTTTGATCGACATAAACTTGATTGAACGGGCGGACCGTTTTTGTAAAATTTCACGAAATTGCCTCAAAGGCCGCATCGGCGCGAAAGCCGGTCAACTCTTTGTAGGGCTCAAACGTCGTGACTCCATTATAAACCCAAAACAGCGACAAAGTAATGAGCAGAACATATAAAATCCGCGAGGTCCATTTCATTCCGCGAACCGCGAATACGCTCAACTCCAGAGCGATCAGACACAGGACGACCGGAACAAGCGTATAGGTGATCCGCTCGCTGTAATAGCCCATCAGCCAAAAGAAAACAAAATAAAGTGCAAAAACCGCAGTGATAAGATTTCGTGCCAGCGAGTAGTTTGCCGGTAGTTGGCCGGATCCGGATCGCAGCCGTCCGGCAAACCTGATCAATTTAAGTATGAAAAGGCCGATGATGAACGCCAGGACGGTTCGATAGATCGAGACCCAATAGATCGAAGTAAAGGCGAGGAACTGCTCCCAAAAGTCGCCGAACGAAATACTCAGTTTGTCCTTGACCCAGACGAACTGCCGGTACACCTCGATCTCGTGATTGTACACACGACCGTTCTTTGAGATGAGGATCAAACTCCAGCCGATCACCGGCGTGACAAACAAAATGATCACCGGGACGAAGGCGGCGAGTGTCCTTCGAATTGCGATGTTTCGAGCCCGAAATAGCTGAATAGCTAGGGCCAGCAACACCATCGGGAACAGCACCAGAAAGTTTCCGTACGTGATCAGCGAAAGGCCGCCGCATAATGCGGCGAGATAGACCTTCCGGAGATCGAGATTCGTCGACAGTGCTATGCGTAACGCCAAATATACGCACAGCAAAGGCACGAAGATCGCGAGCATTTGCTGGTGGGCAGACCAGAACGAGGTTTTTATGATGATGTTCGACGCGAGAAAGACCGCGAGCGTGAACTTGATGAACTGCGGGAGCGTGCCGCCGCTCACGATATCGACTATTTCGTCAAAGATCAGCAGGGCAAAAAGCAGGAAAAGGAAATTCAGCGTCATGAATCCCCAATAGATCGGCTTGCCGAGCAATTCGTCCTGATCGGACAACGCGGCCAGCGGTAACAAATTGGTTGCCGGGGACACCAGATGACCGAACGTGTACGCCAGGATCACGTAGACCGGCCGGGATTGTCTGATCGAATTTGGCTCGAATAGCTTTTCCGGATCCTCCGCCGTCGCAGCATAGTCGTACGAGTCGCAATTTAGGGGAAATCCGGCGTGCTCACCGAGCGAAATGTACCTTCCGCAATAGTCGTCGGGCGGCCGGTTCGAAAATAAAAATAGAGAACAGAGAAGTGCGATGAGGAAGACGTAAACACCTGCTTTGAGAAAATACCGCGGCTCAGGTAGAAATTTTCGCATTGACGGGCCGATCTTCCTTTCCAACCTATGACTCACCCTCAAGAGCCTTGTCAGGCAATCCTCTCGACGAGGATAGAAGAGCCTCGCGGGGCACGTTGCGGTATGACCGGTTCAAACTGCAGAAAAGATTGAATTTCAGAATGTACCAGAGGGCGGCAATACCGTCCTTAACGCCGATCTTTTTGCCTTCGTCGTAAGTTCGGCCGTAATAGCTGATCGGCACCTCATAAACGATGCAGTCGAGTTTGACGATCTTGGCCGTGACCTCGATCTCAAAGCCGAATCCGCTCGAGGTGATGATCATATTCCTAATGATCTCGCCGCGAAAAGCTTTGTAGCCCGTCTCGACGTCGGTCATATTAAGATTGGTCAGGCAATTTGAGAGGAATGTCAGTCCTTTGTTTGCGACGTAATGATAGAAGTACAGGATGCGCGTCGTCTTCTTGACCAAGAAGCGCGAACCATAGACCACATCGGCGAGGCCGAGCATTATCGGTTGGATGACGTCCGGGATCTCGGACGGGTCATATTCGAGGTCAGCGTCCTGAACGATAACGATATCGCCGCAAGTTTGAGCAAACCCGACCTTGAGGGCCGCGGTCTTGCCGGCGTTCTTCGGCTGCCGAAAATATCGTATTCGCGGGTCCTCAGCGGCCAACCTTTCGACTATCTCGCGAGTCGAGTCGGTCGAGCAATCATCGACGACGATAAGCTCAAGCAGTTCGGGTATCCGCCTTACGCGGCCGATGATCTTCTCGATCGTCTGCTCCTCGTTAAAGGCCGGCATTACGACTGACAATATCGGCTGGCCGGCGATCATTGAGCGATCAGATGTTTCCAACAAAACTAGTACTCCTTAGGCCTTGGGCAGTCCTTTCTTTGCGATGTCCGCGACGATCTCGCAGAAACGGTCGAGTTCCCACAGCGTCGTATACACATTAGGCGTGATGCGAATGCCCGTAAATTCTTCGTGGACGATCGGCGTCGTAAATATCTTGTGTTTCGACATCAGATACGAGCCGATCGCGACAGGGTCAATACCGTCGATCTTAAAATTAGCGATCGCACAGGACTGTTTCGGGTCGAACGAAGTGTTAAATCCGACTTTCGGAATGTTCTTGAGCCTGTTCATCCAGTATCGCGAAAGGTAACGAAGCCGCTCCTCCTTTCGCTTGCCGCCGATGGCGTTATGAAAGAGTATCGCTTCGCCGATCGCGAGCCTCATCGCGGCCGAATGGGTGCCGATCTCTTCGAACTTGCGTATGTCGCTGCGGTTCCTGTCCTCGCTCGCCATCAACGCCCAAACTTTCGGTATCTTGTCCTTCTTAACATAAAGGAGCCCGGTTCCCTTGGGGGCATAGATCCACTTGTGCAGGGAAGTGCCGTAATAATCGCAGCCAAGGTCAGACTGTTTGAAATCAAACTGAGCAAAGGCGTGAGCACCGTCCACGATCGTCTCAATGCCCTTAGAGCGGGCCATTTCGCAGATCTTCTTGACCGGCAATATTTGTCCGGTGAGATTGATCTGATGCGAGACGAGAATAAGTTTTGTCCGCGGGGTCACCGCTCGTTCGAACGCCGCCGCGATATCGTCAACATTCGCGGGGGCAAGCGGTATCTTGATCAGGTTCAGCTTCAGCCCCTCGCGCATCTCGCGTTGTCGGAGCGTGGTCAGCATTCGCGGATAGTCTTGAGTCGTCGTCAAGATCTCGTCGCCGGACTTAAAGTCGAGCCCCATCATCAGGATCTCAAGCGACTCGGACGCGTTACGCGTAATAGCGATCTCTTCAGGCGAGCAGCCAAAAACCTCCGCGAGCCCGGTTCTGACGGTTTCCGATTGCGGCTCAAGGATCTGCCACATTGTGTATGCGGTCGCGTCTTCCTGCTGCCACGTGTAGCGAATGAACGCCTCGGTGACCATGCGCGGGCTCGGGCTGACACCGCCGTTGTTGAGATTAACGATGCCCCGCGTGACCGAAAACGCTTGCTGGATGGTCGCCCAATAGTCCTCGTCCAGTGCGGCTTCCATTGGCGAAAGCTTCGATATCGACTTGCCGGCCGCAACGACGTTGTCGAACAGCCCGGCGATCGTCGCCGAGGATAGTGCTGCGAGGCCGAGCCCCTTTCCGACGTTGGATAGAAAACTTCTTCGGTTGATGTCGTTCCTGAGTGCCATCAAGACCTCCTCCTCAATCTTCTGTTTTCCGATTTCGCAGCAAAAGAGCAACTCCGATCACGGCTATGACAATAAAAACCGGTACTATGCAAACCAGTATTTCGGTCGGGCCAAAAATCACGATCTACTCAAACGCCGCAACCAGATCGTCGATCTGCTCGCGGGTATTTGTCTCAGTGACACATACAAGGATGTCGTTGTCATGCCCGGCGTAGTATTTCGAAAGTGCGATACCGCCGATGATACCTTTTTCACGAACAGCCTCGAGCACCTCTGCCGCGTTACGCGGGCAGCGGACCACGAATTCGTTGAATGTCGGGGCCGAAAATGGGATCGAATAGCCGTCGATCGCCGAGATCCGCGATTTGGCGTAAGCTGCCTTCTGCGCGTTCTGCATTGCGACCTCCTGCAGGCCTTTCTTGCCCATCGTTTCCATATAAATGGTCGCGGCGAGAGCGATCAGTCCTTGATTCGTGCAGATGTTGGACGTGGCCTTTTCGCGGCGAATGTGCTGTTCACGTGTTGACAAGGTCAAAACGAAACCGCGGTTACCGTTCTTGTCATAGGCGACGCCGCAGAGGCGGCCCGGCATCTGCCTGACATATTTTTCCTGCGTGGCGAACAACCCAAGGTGCGGCCCGCCGAAGCTCATCGGAACGCCCCACGATTGTCCATCGCCGACGACGATGTCGGCGCCGCATGCTCCCGGAGTTTTCAGCATCCCAAACGAGATGGCCTCGGTCACCACGACCACAAAAAGTGCACCGACGGCGTGGGCAGCGGCCGCGAGCGTCTCGAGATCCTCTACACAGCCAAAGAAGTTGGGCGATTGAACGACCAGGGCGGCCGTTTTGTTATCCAGAGCCGATGTGTCGATGATACGGCCAGTCGCCTCGTCAAAATCGATCTCGACTATCTCGGTATCACCGTGCTGGGCGTAGGTGGTCGCGACTTCGCGATATTCCTTGTGGACGCTTTTGGCAACGACGATCTTATCGCGGCGGGTCACACGCTGTGCCATCAGGTACGCCTCGGCCATCGCCGTCGAGCCGTCATACATCGAGGCGTTCGACACCTCCATTCCCGTAAGCTGGCAAACGAGGGTCTGAAATTCAAAAATATACTGCAGCGTCCCCTGTGATATCTCCGGCTGATACGGGGTGTAAGATGTAAAGAACTCGGACCGCTGGATCAGGTGGTCGACGACGGTTGGCGAATAGTGCGAATAAACGCCGCCGCCCAAAAATGAAGGTTTTGACGTCCCGGTGTTCTTAGCCGCCATCGCTTCCATTGCCGCGATCACTTCAGATTCTGCCAGCGGGTCCGTCACATTCAGGGCACGGTCGAGCTTCACATCATCGGGGATCGAACGAAATAGCTCTTTAGCATCGGAAAGGCCGACCGTCGCCAGCATTTCTTCGCGTTCTTCGGGTGAATTCGGTATATATCTCATTGCTTTTAAGTCGGGGGCAAATCCTATATTAACAGAAGTATCCGTGCTTACGGTAATCAGCTCCGCTGAGGCGCAAAAAAAGGCGAGGCAGCAAATGTCCTCGCCCGGAAATGCGTTGATCTGCCAAGGCCGATGCTATCTGCGCGGCAATTTAAAGCTGCCGGTGAACGTATAAGTCTCGGTCGTTCCGTCATCCCTGACATTGTCGCACACAGCCGTGAACTTGCCCTCGACCATTCCGCCCTTCAACGGCACGGCTGTGATCTCGTAGCTGCCGGATCGTGCCATGAACATCGGCACGTCATTGAACGCCGTGGTGCGAACGCTGAACGACGCTCCGTCACCCTCATCGCCAAATTGGTACACGCCCTTTTCAGCTCGCGGGATAAAGCCCTGGAATGAAAAGCTCTTTTCATCCTTGCTATTGCTCGCTCCGTAGAAGAACAACAACCTGCCGTTCGCCGCACCTTCGTTCATCGCGTTGCCGTCCGCCGATTGGAATTGCAACCCGCTCACATCAACCTTTTGGCCGTTGTGTTCGATCGTCATCGAAAAGAGTGCCCCGGAACCGGCCGCGGCCTTTGCCGGACCGGTCTTCTGGCCAAATGCCGCGGAAACGGCGAGTAACGTTAGAGCCGTAACGGCGGCTATTCTGCTTTTCATACAAATCTGTCTCCAATTAAGTTTTGTGTCCTAATTTGTGGAACGCCTGACCTTGAATTTTACGTGGATCCGCCCTCGGACGATGTTGCCGGCGGCGTCGGCCGAATAAATGGCTGAATTCATGATGCCGGTCGAAAAGTCAGGCGTGAGGCCTTGAACGATAACTTCGCCGCCGCAATTTGCCTTGAACGATTCCGTGTGAAGTTCGCCGCAGCCCGCACCGTTGTTCATCGAACGCAGGTAAAGGTTGATGCCCGTCTGATCATCAGAGTCCAACGGATGGCGGCCGAGGTTCCAGCCCTTGAATGAGAAACTGAGTTCCTCACCGATCGGGGCTATGGTGCCCGGTTTGGGGGCTGCCGCAAAAGGCTTGAGCCCGCTTATCGTGTAAACGGAAAGGTCCTGTTTCGCGTCGTAAAATGACCGCACATTCGCGCTTAGGGCCTGGAGGTCGACATCAGCCCGTTCCTTTTCCATCATCTTTTTGGCCGCTTCGAGCTTTTCGAGCGTACCGGGCGGAAGATTTTTCATCACACGCGGATCCACGCCGGCGACGGCCGGGATCTTGACGGCATCGGTGACGACGGTCGTGTACCGGGCATTTTTAAGTCCGATCCCCGGAATATTGATGATCACAAGGTTATCCGAATCAGCGATCTGGATCGTTTCAAACAGGATAACCTTCGGCAGAGAGGGAAGCAGCGGTACTAATTCGACAGACACCACACACTTTTTCCCGGGCGGCAAAGTCCTGGGAGCCGTAAAATTCTGTGTAGCCTCATCGATCCCGACCAGAAGTCCGCCGCCTTCGACGACTTTCCAATTTGCGAATTTGTAGTAGAGATTGCCGGGACCAAGGACGCGTTCGAACGGGACCGAGTCTTTTTTGACGTTACCGTCCTCGCCTCTTGGATATATCAGCATCCTGATCCGAAGCGGCGTAGATTCGCCGACGTCGATCAGGCCCTTTTCGGCTTCGAGAGTGAGGTTCTGGCCTTTTTCCGCGATGGTTTGGTCGCGTTCAAGTTCGGTTGCAGGGGCATTTTGGGCGAGGCCCAATGCCGGGATCGCAAGTGCGATCATTATCGTCAAGAGTGTCTTCATATTTTTCATCCGGTACTGTTTTGTACCACGCCTAGACGAAAGCAATTCAGAGTTTTTGCGAAAAAGTAGATGTGCGGACAAAAAAAAGATGAGCGCGCCCTAAGGAGCACTCATCGCTGTACGGTCACTACCTGTGAAACAGGTTAGCTTGACGCTTCGAGATACTCTTCATATTCGGCGGCGTTAAGCATCGCGTCGGCTTCACCGGGATTGTCCATTTTGACCTTGACCATCCAACCCGCATTGTACGGGTCATTGTTCACGGCCTCAGGGGTGTCGTTCAAGCCTTCGTTGACCTCAACGACCTCGCCGGCAACCGGGGTAAATATCTCCGATACAGCCTTGACGGACTCGACCGAACCAAACGACTCATGGGTGCCGAACTTGTCGCCGACCCGCGGCATATCGATGTACACCACGTCGCCGAGGCTGTGCTGAGCGTAATCGGTGATGCCGATCGTCGCCACGTCGCCGTTGACGCTCACGTACTCGTGGTCCTTGCTGTAACGTAAATTCTCAGGAATGTTAGACATAGATTATGGAAATGACCTCTTTAAGATTGTAAAACTCAAACTACTTTGACCGCTTGTAAAATGGCGTAGGAACAACTTTGGCAGCGATCTGCCGCCCTCTCACATCGATTTTAATTTCTTGTCCGTCATTTGCAAACTGCGGAGGCAAAAATGCCAGGCCGATGTTCTTTTTAAGAAAAGGTGCCGGACTGCCCGAGGTGACGACTCCGACTTTTTCACCGTCGATGTAAACGTCGCATCCGTCGCGAGCAATGCCGGGTTCGGTCATTTCAAACCCTGCGATCTTTCGCGTCAGGCCCTCTTCTTTTTGCTTTGCGATGACCTCCGACCCCGTAAACGGGCCTTTTTGAAACTTGGTGATCCACCCGAGGCCCGCCTCAAGCGGTGAGATGTCGTCACCGAGTTCATGTCCGTACAAAGACATCGCTGCCTCAAGCCGCAGGGTGTTTCTCGCCGCGAGCCCGCAGGGAAGTATGCCGCCCTCGGCGCCGTAATTTCCCGTCTCGAGGATCTTGTTCCAAAGCTGTTCGGCCGCTTCGGCGGCCGCATAGACCTCAAAGCCATCTTCGCCGGTATAACCGGTCCGCGAGATGATAGCATCGACGCCGTCCACTCGACCGGTCGTGAAATGATAGTACTTGATCGCGGACAGATCGGTTTCGGTCAGGTTTTGTACAATGGCCGTCGCGTCCGGGCCCTGGACGGCGATCTGGCAATATTCCGAGCTTGCATTTTGAAGTTCAACGCGTTCGTCGGTCTTGTGAGATGTGATCCAAGCCCAGTCTTTGTCGGTGGTTCCGGCATTTACGACCAACAGCAGCTTTTCCTGCCCAAATCGATAGACAAGCAGGTCGTCGACCACGCCGCCATTTTCATTCGTCATCGCCGAGTAGTGGGCCTGGCCGTCAACCAACTTCAATACATCATTTGTCGTCAGCCGGTTTACAAAGCTGATCGCATCCGGGCCTTCGACCCAGATCTCACCCATATGCGACACGTCGAAAAGCCCCGAACGCGTGCGGGTCGCCATATGTTCCTCGATCACGCCGGCCGTGTATTGGACGGGCATATCCCAACCGCCAAAATCGACCATTCGACCGCCCAACGCCCGATGAGCATCGTTTAGCGGCGTCTTTTTCAATGCATCTGATGTCATATGTCCTGAGTGTAAATTACATTTACTCGGTACTACAAGTCAGCCGGGCCGAGAACTGCAGGAAGGGCCGCCATCGAGGCAAAAATAAAGCAATGCCCGGCACATTCATACGAAAAAGCCGGCTCGGAAATGTAATGTTTTCCGAAAAAACGACATTTAGTAAGTGAGGCCGCGGCGCATGGCTAAAACTGAGCCGGCTCTTCGAGGGGTTGGCGAGCCGGCAAAAGATCCGGCGGTGTGTCGCGGCCCGCAATCAACGTGTTGACGGGATCGCGGTTGAGGCTAGTTCTTACCCTTTTTCACCTCTGCCGGGAGTTTGGCGACCGCCTCGAGTATTTCGTCGCAATTATAAATAATGTCGAGCAAAAGGCCGCGCTCGACTTTCACCTCGGTCTTCGAAAGCTCGTCGTTGAATATCGGACGGTAACGCGCGGCGGCCGTACCCAAATTTCGGACAGCTTTTGCGAAAAGGACTTTCGGGTCTTTCGGCTTTTTGCCTTCGTCTTCGTTGATCACCGCCGAATCCGGCCTGGCGGCAAGATTATCGATGTCGTCGATCGCTTTCTGAATGATCCTTTTGATGTCACTGAGGAGCTCCGCTCTCGTTCCTGCCGGCGTTGGACCCCAAATGTCCTTCTCTTTTACCGGTTTTCCCGCCGGTGCGCTACCAAGACCGATCACCGTCATTCGGCGGTCGACGGCATGGACCAAAACCGCGATCCGTTCGTCGATCTGCTGGGCATTACGGACGATCTCGATCTCCTCTTCAGTTAGGTAATCGCGACGCTGAGCATCGGCGGTCGTCGGGGCTGCGGTGATCAGGAGAACAATGGCGGCGAAGGCAATTCCCAAAAACTTCATAATGCTAATTTCGGCGCGGCTCTCTGACAACCGTGTCGCCAAACAGCGGTTCGAGGGCCCGCGACCGGGCGTCCCTAATATATTTGATCGTGGATTTTACAAACGGCTCGTATCGGAGCGGCAATTCACGGCGGATCACCTCTATCCTCGGAACGTAACTTCGCAGGCCGATCTCGAATCGTTTGAAATTGCCAAGGACCTTGTCACTGTTTGTGTCGCTCCTGAGCAGAAAATCGATCGTATTGTCGAGGATCCCCAAAAAACCACCGAGTTCGGTGTACATTTTTTCGAAATCCTCAAGCCCGGCCGCCTTTTCCGCCGCGGCGACGCGGGCGTTCATGAGGTTCAGGGCCACCAGCGTTCTGGCTTTGACATCCTTTTCACGATTGAGTTGGATGCCTTCGTCACGCGATATCGCTCGAACGGGCGGCGGGGCCGATTCATCGGGGTCAGTCTGCGCGGCGGCGATCAGGGGCGAAGCGGCCAGAACAAGCGCGGACAGGCAGTAAAAAAAGAAATGTCTCAACAAGCCGCGGCGTTTGCGCCGCTCAGGGCCCGTGATGTTCTGACCAGGTATCATTTCTTCCCCTTCTTTTCCTTGATCTGCCTCTGCAAAATCGGTATCCGCAATTCGACCTTTTCGATCTCAAGCTGATTTTTGGCCGGGTCGGCAATTCGGAGGAACTGCTGGTAATTTGCCATAGCGTCCAGATACTCCGCAAGCTGATCGTGACAGATCGCAAGGAAAAAAAATGCGGCCGGAAGATCCGGCTGCTTTGCCGTCAGCCACTCATATTCCTGCTTTGCCTCGGCATAGCGTTTCATTTGAAACAGGGCAGTGGCGAGGTTAGCGTGCGCTGTGGAGTTGTCAGGGGCGATCGTCAGCAGCTTTCTAAAAAGCCCGACCGCTTGTTCGAACATCTTCGCCTGAACGAGAGCGGCGCCGAATCCGATGGCATGGTTGATGTTGTTCGGTTCAGCCTCCGACGCCCGGCGGCAGAATTCGATGGCCTTGGCCGGGGCGTCGATGCGGTAAAGCGAGCACAGCCGCCCGAGAACGGTGCCGTTCGCGGGGTTGTCGACCAGTTGCTTCTCAAGTTCGGCGACATTGTCCGAGGTGGCGGCAACCAGACGCGTGCGAAACGCCGCCGCCTCCTCTGCCAGCGGTCCTTTGATCGCGTCGATCAGCTTCAGTGCCTCAACGTTGCGGCCGTACGCCGCGTGAACTCGCGCGCGAAGCAGCCTAGTTTCGTCAGTATCCGGTGCGATCCGTTCGAGAGCGGACACGGTCTCCGACGCTTTGACCGTATCACCTTCGGCGAGAGCGATCTCGGTCAACTCTGATAGTGCAAACCGGTTGCGCGGATCAAGTGCCAGAGCGTTGGTCAGGCTCAACTTGGCGTTTTGCTGCCGGCCAAGGGCGTTTTCGAGAGCGGCCCGTGCTGTCCAAAGCGATGCCGTCGGTTTTGCCTTGCCGGTGAGTGTGATTATCTTGGTCAAAAGTTCACTTAGGACCGATGCCGGTGCCTTCGTCCGTAGTTTCAATTCCGCCATGGCCGCGAGAGCCGGAAAGCTCTGGTCGTCGATCTCGATCGCCTTTGACAAAACCTTTTCGGCTCCGGCGAGATCGCCCTCCGACAGCAGCAGCGATCCGAGGCTCGTCAATGGCAGCGTCCAGTCCGGCCGCAGTTCGACGGCCCTTCGAAAGGCCTTTTCGGCATCGGCCTTGTTCCCGAGACTCAACTGGGCCGAACCGCATTGATACTCGGCTTCGGGAAAGTCGGGAAACACCTTAAGAGCCTTTTTATAGAGGGCGATCGCACCCGCAATGTCGCCCTTTTCATGGATTTCCTGAGCTTGATTGAATATTGCGACCGCATCCTGGACGGGATCGTCGATCTCCTGAGCCGCGACGGGCGGTTGAATATTCGCAAACAATAAAAGGCCGGCGAAGACGGCCAGGCCGATGCTCAAGATCGTGGAACCGGTAGATCGGGAACTGCTAGTCAGCATCAATTAATCGTTTCGAAATATTATCACCCGGGGTGACACGAGTCCATATTTATTTGGCTAATGCACCGATAAATTTTGGTTTCAATCATTTGCTTCAAACATTTTGGTGAGCTAACATTTTGATTTCGGGTCATGTTAAGGCCTAACTCGCCAAACCACCATAAAATGATCTCATATCCCCAATCATCTCAAGCTCAGACGGACATCGAGATGCCGAACTTAAAAGAGCAGGGGCTGAGGGCTATGATGCGCGAAATGGGAAAGGTGTTGGTAGCCTTCTCGGGCGGGGTTGACAGTTCGTATCTGGCGGTCATTGCGACCAGCGAACTCGGTGCCGACGCCGTCTGCGCGTTCGGGATCTCGCCGAGCGTCTCTGAGTTTCAGCGCGCCGAGGCGCGGCGAATCGCCGCTGATCACGGATTGAATCTGATCGAAGTGGCGACCGACGAGTTGGAGGATCCGAATTACGCCGCTAATCCGTCAAACCGCTGCTATTTCTGCAAAAGTGAGCTGTACTCACGATTGAAAACGCTCGCTGACGAGATGGACATTTCATTTGTTCTCGACGGAACCAATGCCGATGACCTATCCGATCATCGGCCGGGCCGTGTCGCCGCCGGCGAGTATGATGTAGTGAGCCCGCTGGCGGTTATCGGAATGTCGAAGGATGAGATACGAGATCTCAGCCGATCGATCGGCATCGAAGACTGGGACAAGCCGGCAAGCCCGTGTCTGTCCTCGAGGATCGCACACGGAGTGCCGGTCACGATCGAGCGATTGTCCAAGGTCGAACGCGGCGAGGCATTTATGCGGCGGCTCGGCTTCAGGGAGTTTCGGGTTCGGGTGCACGATGGCCTTGCCAGGATCGAGGTCGCACCGGCGGAAATGGAGGCGGCTCTGACATTAGATAATGTCGAACGCGTCCGGGTAGAATTTAAGAAGTTTGGTTTTAGATACGTTACGCTCGACCTTGACGGGTTTCGTTCGGGGTCGATGAACGAAGCTATAAATTAGGATAGTTAAAATTAGTTTATTTGGAGAGTGAATAAGAATGGCAAATCCAATGGCTGACGAAATGCGCCGGTTTAAGGGAAGCGATGAGAAAAATCCCTTTGAGGCAATGAGTGAGCGCTTTGACCGTGCGGCGACCCTTCTGGGGCTCGACGAGGATCTCTACCGTGTCATGCGTGTGCCGAGCCGCGAGATCAAGGTCTATATCCCGGTCCGTATGGACACGGGACACATACAGGTGTTCGAGGGCTATCGCGTTCAGCACAATTTTGCACGCGGCCCGGCAAAGGGTGGTATTCGTTACGCTCCGGATGTCACGCTTGACGAGGTCAAGGCGCTTTCGGCCTGGATGACCTGGAAGTGCGCCGTGGTCAACGTTCCTTTTGGCGGCGGCAAGGGCGGCATCATTTGCGATCCCGCACAGATGTCGATCGGCGAACTCGAGCGGTTGACGCGACGATATACTTCGGAGCTCATCGATTTTATCGGGCCCGATAAGGACGTGCCGGCGCCTGACATGAATACTAATGAGCAGACGATGGCATGGATCATGGATACGTACTCGATGCATGCCCGTCACACCGTGACCGCTGTCGTGACCGGTAAGCCGATCGCTCTGGGCGGTTCGCTGGGCCGTCGCGAGGCAACCGGCCGCGGCGTGTTATTTTGTGTTAATGAGGCGATCAAACGCTTTAACCTGACCCCGCAAGAGACTACGGTCGTCGTCCAGGGTTCGGGCAACGTGGGCGGCATCGGGGCCGAATTGATGTATAACGAAGGCTACAAGGTGATCGCCATCTCGGACGTCGGAGGCGGCATATATAATAAGGACGGGCTGGATATTCCCGACGTTCTGGCTTATCTCCGGGAAAACAAGTCGCTCGAAGGCTATCCGAATGTCGAATTTGTCGATAACAAGCAGCTGCTTGAGATCGAATGCGACGTTCTCGCTCCGTGTGCGACCGAAAACCAGATCACGTCGGAGAACGCTGACCGCATCAAATGTAAGATACTGGCCGAAGGTGCGAACGGCCCGACCACGCCGAAGGCGGACAAGATCCTGCACGACAAGGGAATATTCGTTATTCCGGATATCCTTGCAAATGCCGGCGGTGTAACGGTTTCGTACTTTGAATGGGTACAAGACCGGATGGGGTATTTCTGGTCTGAGGACGAGGTCAACTCGCGGCTCAAGGACAAAATGGTCGCCAGCTTTAACGAACTGTGCCATTATGCCGAGAAACACGATGTCGATACGCGTACTGCGGCCTACATGCTCGCGATTGACCGTGTTGCATACGATACACGAATGCGCGGGATATATGCATAGCTTTGAGGCGATACCGCACCGTTAAAAACACTTGCTTTTGTTTTTGGAGTAAGGTATCGTCTAAGGCGGGGAAAATTGGGTTCGATTTCGGTCAAATTGACTTTAGCGGGCTTTTTTCCTATAAATATTGTAGTTAAAGAACTAACTTTTAGCGCATCGTCTGATTTGTGCGTATTTGCGGTTGGCAAAGCGGTCAGGCGTATGTAATACTTAGGTAGCTTTGAGGTGAGTAGGATTTTGTAACTTAATTGTTCTCAATTGCTGCCCTTTTGAATTTCAACTTATTATTTCGGCGGAGGAATGTGATGAAACTCGCTAACAAGGTGTACATTGCTACACTTTTACTTTTAACGCTTGCTTTTACGGCGATGGCCCAGAGCAACGGCAGGCCGGATTCGGATCCGCGTAACACGGCTCCGACCGTTGGTACGGGTGGTCCGGTTGGCGGCGCTACCGGTCTATTTACAGTTTACGACGGCCAGACGCTGCGCAAGGGTGAATACACCGTCAGCATGGCCATGAGCAACTACGATCGCGATCCGGGCGATGCCGATTTTACTTCGGTCCCGGCCAGCTTCCAGATCGGTCTTACGAACAAGATCGAGCTGTTCTTCAATACAGAAGCATATCGTGCGATCAAGGTTAACGCTCGACGCAACCTTTCGAGCAACTATCTGCCGAATTCGCAGTTCTTTATTATTGGTGTTGGTTTGACCCGTGCCCCGGCAGTCGTTTTGGCTCCCCGCGGACCGGGTGCTAACCAGTACCTCAACTCAGCTATCTATCGCCCGACCGGTGCTCCGTTCGTGGGATACCCGTTCGTTGGCGGTAACGCCGGCACCTATGGCCTCCAGCCGCCGTTCTTCTCAGGCCCGATCTTCGGATTTGCCGCCGGAACGAACGCGACCTACGGCGCAGTTGCCAGCGGTAACGGTGCTTCACTCTTCCCGGGCCTCGGCTCGGTCTATGGCAGCATCCTTCCGGGCGTTGTTCTCCAGAGCACGGCTCTCGTGAACAATCAGGGAGCGGCAGCCGGCGAAGGCCCGCTGGTCTTCACCCAGGCTCCGTCATACCTTCCGGATGCTCCGTTCATCAACCGCGGCTACGGCGAATCAGCGTTCAACTCATTTGACGTTGGTTTCAAGTGGAGAATGAACAACATCAACAACGCGATCGGTTACGGTATCGTTGCTTCGTACACCTACTACACTGACAGTGCAAGTGATGCCAAGGGCTTCAACATGCTGCAGCGTGGTTCGAGTGCGGGCGGCAGCATGGGTGACGTCGCCTTGACCTTCTTTGCTGACGCTCGTCTCGCCAAGTGGGCAAACCTGTCGGCCAACGTTGGCTACCGTTACACCAGCAAGACCAAGATGGATCTGCCGGGTGGCACATTCACCGCTCTCGATCGTCCGGATGAACTCCAGTCGTCGATCGGTGTCGATTTCCCGGTCAGCAAGTTCTTCCAGCCGATCGCCGAGTTCCGCTCGCTCTACTACGTAGGCGGCCGCACTCCGAACGCGTTTGAGAACCACCCGATGGACGGCATCGTTGGTGCCAGGATCTTCCCGGTGCGCTGGGCCAGCATCGGATTGGCATATCGCCACAACTTCAACCAGCAGGACACCAACAGCTTCGACAAGGATGCTCGTTTCTCGAACAGCGTAACGATCCCGTGCCGTGCCGGTGTGACTGCTTGTACGCCGGTGACGATCACCAGCAACTGGCAGGGCGTTCCTAACGGATTCGTCACGTCGAATGACCCGCATGGCTATCTCGCCCAGCTCACGCTCGGACGCCGCTTGAAGCGTCAGACCGAAGCTGTCAACGTACCGGCTGTCGTTAACTCGGTCACCCTTAGTGACACGGTTATCACGCTCGGATGCGCACCCGGATTCAAATCACGTTCGGGTAAATGCGACGATAACCGCACGATCAACGTTGCGACCAACGCCAGCGATGCTGAGAACGATGTCCTGACCTACAACTACACTGTTTCGGGCGGACGCATCGTCGGCAGCGGAGCAAATGTTCAGTGGGATCTCTCGGGTGTCGGCAAGGGCACATACACCATCACGACCGGCGTTGACGACGGTTGCGGCGTATGCGGCAAGACCGAGACCAAGACGGTGACCGTCGAAGAGTGTTCGGACTGTGTCCAGATCTGTTCGTGCCCGACCTTGATGGTCAGCGGACCGGCCGGAACGACCGATCCGGGTGCGACGATGACCTTCACCTTAAGCGGTGCCGGTTCGAACTCGGTCAACTGGTCGGTATCGGCTGGTACGATCGAATCAGGACAGGGAACTTCATCGATCACGGTTCGTGCACCTGCCGACGGCAGCGTCTCGAACATCACGGCAACGGCTGAAGTCGGCGGACTCGATCCGAACTGCGGCTGCACGACAACCGCCAGCGAATCTGCTCCGGTTGCTCCGAAACCGACCGCGACCCTGATCGACGAATTCGGCAAAGCACCTGATGATGACGTCAAGGCTCGTGTTGACAACTTCTATATCCAGTTGAACAACAATCCGAGTGCTCAGGGCTACATCATCAACTACGGAAACGCCGCACAGATCAAGAAGCGTAAAGCTCAGATCATGAAGGCTATCAACTTCCGTAAGTACGACGTCAATCGTGTAACATTCGTTGACGGTGGTGACACCGGAGCAGGCGAAAGCACGAAGTTCTGGCTCGTACCTGCCGGTGCTGACGCTCCGCGTCCGTAACGACCTAATTAACGCTTCGCCGCTTTAGGGCGGCGGACATTTCAAAACGGCTGGGGTTTCCATCACAAAACCTCAGCCGTTTTTTTTGCGCCGATTCGCTGATATTTGGAAAGGCCGCGGGTTTTCGGTAAACTAGCCGAGTTGTGACCGCGTAACGTGCCGCACAATGCTGCCAACCGGCCACGGGCCGGCGGCATCTAACTGGAATTTACGGGCGGGTTCGTGGCCGGCCCGGACGCGGTGCCTGCCGAGGAAATAGTCTTAAAGGATCAAGCTAATTATGTTCAATCTTCGAAAAAACAGTTTCTGGGTTTTGTTAGTTGCGTTTTCGATCTTGATGAACTCGACGGCATTCGCCGGAGCGGTCCGGGCTGCCGATCCGCCGGCGGACCCCGACAAATTTGATGACTGGTCGGTTATGGGGCCGGATGGCGGCGACGTTCGTGTCATTGCTATCGATCCGCGGGACAAGAACCGGCTTTACATCAGCACGCTGGATGGCCAGATCCATACCTCGGCGGACGGCGGCAAGACGTGGTCGCTGTTGGTCAATCTCAACAAACCGCAGCTTATCCTTGACCAGCTATTTGTTGATTCGCGTGATTCAAAGATCATCTATGCGTCGGGCCACCGTCACAAAGCTCCGGGCGGTTTCTTTCGCTCGACCGACGGCGGGCTGACCTGGAAGGAATCAAAAGAACTGAAGGATGAATCGATCCACGCGATGACCCAGTCGCCGACCGACCCCAATATTATTACCGTCGGGACGACGCACGGCGTCTGGATCTCAAGAAACTCGGGCGAGGACTGGGAAATGCTCAAGTCAAACACGGCTCCGGTCAACATAGATTCTTTGGCGATAGATCCTCGCAGCAACAGTACGATGTACGCCGGCACATGGTGGCGTGCATACAAGACGACCGACAGCGGCAAGAGTTGGCGGTTGATCAAAGACGGTATGATCGACGATTCTGATGTATTCGCGATCACGATCAATCCGCGAAACCCCGAAAACATCATCGCGTCGGCCTGCAGCGGCATTTATGAGTCGCAGAATGGCGGCGAGAAATGGTCGAAGATCCAGGGCATCCCCTCACAGTCGCGGCGAACACGTGACATTCTACAGCATCCGACCGTCCCCGGAACGGTCTACGCCGGCACCACGGAGGGATTCTGGATGACCACGAACGGCGGCAAGTCGTGGGCACTGACGACGCAGAGAAATTTAGAGATCAACTCGATCGCGGTGCATCCGTCTGAACCGAACAGGGTCTTTATCGGCACTAACAATTACGGTGTGATGGTGTCGAATGACGGCGGACGCAACTTTGCTCCGACCAACGACAGATTCAGCAGCCGTTTTACCTATTCGATCACGGCGGATAACAAATCCTCGGACCGGCTTTATGCCACCACCCAGAATACTGCAACGGGCGGCGGATTCTTCTTTACGAGCCTCGATGGCGGCCGGACGTGGCAGCCCGCGAAAAACCTCGACTCGGGCCGGATCGTCCCGTTTGCGTTGCTCCAGGATCGGAACAACGTCAATCTGATGTATCTCGGTACCAATGCCGGCATTTTTCGATCACTCGATCGCGGGGTAAATTGGGCCCAGTTGGCCGCGGCCAAGCCCGCGGGCCGTCCGATCACGAAAAAAACGGTCCCCAAAAAAGTCGTCAAGAAGACCGCGTCGGTCAAGACCGCGGCACCGGCTCCTGCGGCCGATGTTTCGGCGGCCGGCAAGCTCGTGCCGGCGATCTCCGGCAAGGTCAAGGTACTCGCCTTTACCGAAGACGGTAAGAATGGCATTCTTGCCGGAACCGACAAGGGACTGTATCGCAGTTATGACCTCAACAAGGGTTGGGAAAAGATCGCATTCGGTGCCGGTATCAATGACAATATTTTCGCCGTCCATATCTCGCCGCTGCGTCCGGACGTGATATGGGTCGGTACAGCCACCTCTGGCGTGCTGGTTTCGCGCGATGCCGGTAAGACGTGGCAAAAGGCGGGTGGTGCGGCCGACATTGTGCCGATCAGTTCGATCAACTCCGATCCCAAGCGGCCGGATTACATTTACGTTGGCACTTCACAGACCTTTTACGCGAGCCGTGACGGCGGCCTTACGTGGACCCGCCGCGGCGGAAACCTGCCGCTCGGCAACTACACTAGCATCCTGATCAATCCGGAGAATACGGACGAGGTCATCGTTTCGAGTTCGCTTGAGGCCGACGGCGGGATTTATCAGACGACCAACGCCGGTGATAAATGGCGTCGCATCGACACCAAGGAGATGAAACTGCCCAGCCGCAGGATCTGGTCGATGGCGATGGACCCGAACGACCCGAATCGTATTTTTGCCGGAACTCATTCGTCAGGCGTTTACCGCATATCGCGTCAGGGCGGAGCGGCCGCAGCGGCCCCCGGCGATCGGCCGAGGATAACAAATAACGAATAAACGACGGATCAAGACACATAGATGGCGGCCCGAGTGGCCGCCTCTTTTTGTTTTATGTTTGGAAAGTCGGCATCGGGAACCTATAATCTGATACATACAAGCATGGAGCAAGAAATCGCCTGTCATAGCCGAAGCGGAGCCGTCACCCTGCGAGCTGAGAGCATTCCGTTCTCAGATTTCCCGGGGCAATCGCGGCTCTTTATTGATTATCAGCGAGATCCGCTCTCGCTAAAAAAATATTATCCCCAGGCGGTGTCGAACCAATCGGAGATCGCGGCTCTGGTACCCGGTGTTTTGGCAAATCATAAGGCGGATCGAAATATCCTTGCCGACGCACTCGCCGAGATCAACATTAAATTCGGGGCCGGGCACAAGACACTCAGGAATATTGAGTCGCTTCGGTCGTCCGATACCGTGGCGGTGGTCACGGGCCAGCAGGCGGGACTATTCTCGGGGCCGCTTTATACGATCTACAAAGCGATGTCGGCGATCCGGCAGGCCGAAAAGCTGAGGGAACAGGGGATCAGCGCCGTGCCGGTTTTTTGGGTCGCGACAGAGGATCACGATTTCGAAGAAGTCTCGAAGACCTACGTTGTCGATCGAGAAGGCTCTCTTTACGAATCGAAGACCGAACCAAGCCATTGTTACGAAAATCTCCCGGTTGGCTACGTCAAACTCGACAAGACGATCAAGGACGGAATTGACGATCTGATCGCGGCACTTGCGCCGACCGAATTCACATCCGAGGTCCGACAATTGATCGAGGACAGCTGGCGTCCGGACGAGTACTTTGGCGATGCGTTCGGTAAGTTGCTGACGCACTTGCTCGGCGATTACGGCCTGATCATACTTTGCCCGCTTCATCCGAAGCTGAAACAGCTTGCGGCTCCGATATATGTGAACGCTATACGGCGTTCGGCCGAGATCGTGGACGCTCTTCGTAAACGAAGCGATGAACTGGTCAGCGACGGCTATACTGCACAGGTTTTGGTCGGCGAAGACTACTTTCCGCTCTTTTGGCAGGCTGAGAATGATACCCGAAACGCTCTCAAACGGACCGAAGCCGGAACATACCGCAAGAAGGACGGCTCGCGAGAATTTACCCTTGACGAACTCGCCGAGATCGCTGAGAAAGAACCCGGACGATTTAGTCCCAGCGTGGTTTTGAGGTCTGTCGTTCAGGATTATATTCTGCCGACGGTCTGTTACTTCGGCGGTGCCGCCGAGATCGCGTATTTTGCCCAGAGCGGCGAGGTTTACCGGCTGCTTGACCGCACACCGACACTGATACTTCATCGGCAGAGTTTCACGTTCGTCGAATCGAAACACGGCAAGACACTCGCGAAATATGGCCTGACTCTGCCGCAGTTGTTCGAAGGGTTCGAGCAGCTTTTGCCCGAGATCGTCGAGAAGTATTTGAATGCGGACTCGGCTCGCGTATTCGCTGAGGTCGAGGAGGCGGTTAATACACAACTCAACCGGCTTGATCAGGATCTGTCGCAGATCGACGCTACGCTTGCCGAAAACCTCGCGAAACGACGCCGAAAGATCATTTATCACATCGGAGCGCTTCGCAACAAGTTCCACAATGTCCAGGTCCGCAAGGATGCGGTGATAAGGCAACAGATCGAGGGTGTTTTCACGGCTCTTTTGCCACACCGGCATCTTCAGGAACGGGCGATCAATATCACGTATTTTCTGGACCGTTTCGGACTGAATTTCATAGATTGGATTTACAATGCCGTCGACCTTGATGACCGCTCTCATCGGGTGATCAGGCTCTAACTCGCACTTTTTCGGCCAATGGCGGACAGATCGACAAACAAGATACAGATCCTGCCGGATAATCTGGCAAACCAGATCGCTGCGGGCGAGGTCGTTGAGCGTCCGGCGTCGGTCATCAAGGAACTTGTTGAAAATTCGATCGACGCGGGTGCCACGCGGATCAACGTCGATATTGAACTCGGCGGCCGAAGGCTTATGGGTGTTGCGGATGACGGCGAGGGAATGGTGCGCGACGACGCGATACTGGCTTTCGAACGGCACGCTACATCAAAGATCCGGACGCTTGAGGACCTGGCCGCCATTGCCACGCTGGGCTTTCGGGGCGAGGCACTGGCGTCGATCGCCTCGGTCGCAAAGGTTGAACTGCTGACAAAGCGGGAACCGGTCGTTGAGGCGACAAAAGTGGTCGTCGAGGGCGGCCGGCTGATCGACGTCAAGGATGCCGCACGCGACCGCGGAACCACCATCACGGTCCGCGACCTATTCTTTAATACGCCTGCCAGACGCAAATTCATGCGCTCCGAGGCGACCGAAAATTATCACCTCACCGCGATCGTTACTCATTACGCTCTGGCACACCCTGAGATAGCGTTCGAACTCACCAACAATGGCCGTGAAGTAATGAGGGTTTCGGCGGCAAAGGATCTGCGTGAGCGGGCGTTTCAGATATTCGGTTCCGGGTTGCTCGACAGTCTGCTGCCTGTCAGCGGCGGCCGTGACTATGTCGCCCGGGTCAGTGGATACGTCTCGGCACCGCGCGAGCGCCGGACGACCAAGGACTCGCAGTATTTCTTTGTAAACAACAGGTTTGTCCGTGACAAGACGATCACCGGCGGATTGCTCGAGGGGTTTCGTTCCGTGCTCCCGCACGGCGTGTATCCAGTGGCCTTTTTGTTCATCGATATCCCCCATGATGAGGTCGATGTCAACGTCCATCCGGCCAAGACCGAAGTACGCTTTCGCCGGGGTGAGGCTGTCAAGGACGTTGTTGCCGAAGCCGTCCGCGAGGCTCTCGCCCGAGCCGGTATCGTAC
Organism: uncultured Chloracidobacterium sp.; assembly: GCA_964592865.1. Lineage (GTDB taxonomy): Bacteria > Acidobacteriota > Blastocatellia > Pyrinomonadales > Pyrinomonadaceae > OLB17. Next base: position 27,571 of record CAZQGN010000025.1, read on the forward strand.
CCGACACGGCCGAGCGGCCGCCGGCAAGGGAAATGGCCGAACCACCTGTGGTGATCTCCGCTCCGGTTGAGTCGCACGCCGAACAGCCGTCGATCGTATTCGTGCCCTCCGGTATGAACGAGAGCCTTGGGTCGGACGACGTCTTTCCCGTCAGCGAATTGCCGATCGAGGCTGCCGTGCCGGTTACCGTATCCGAGCCGGTTGAGACGATCGAGGAGCCCTTTGACGCGGCGGATTCGACGGACTTTGAGAGGCTCGCGGCCGTTGCCCGGCATGAGCGGGCGACATTTTCGCCGCCCAGGGGTTATGCCGAACTGCCGCCCGTGGATTCGGCGGCAAAGATCCCGGTCAAGATAGACGTCGGCGATCTGTCGTCCGCCGGGATCCGGCCGATCGGTCAGCTGCACGAGAGCTTTATCATTGCCGTCGATAACGAGGGGTTGCTGCTGATCGACCAGCACGTCGCCCACGAGCGCATCTTGTTTGATAAATTCCGCAGGGCAGAAACTGATCGGGGAATTGAATCGCAAAACCTGTTGTTACCCGAAACGATCGACCTTTCACCGGCTCAGTCCGAAGCGTTTCGGCTGATCGAGGACGATCTGGAATCGCTCGGCTTCGGAATGATGCGGCTTTCAGGACGCACGGTCGCGATCAAGAGCGTCCCGACCGACCTGCCTGCCAACGAAGCACGTAATCTTTTCGCGGAGATACTGGACACCGTCGATGCCGAAAAAAAGGGAGCTCCAAAATCGACCCTTCGTGATGATATTGCCGCTAGCCTCGCCTGTAAGGCTGCGGTCAAGATCAATATGAAGTTGACGCCCGAAAAGATGCAGTGGCTGATCGATCGCCTGCTCGTGACCACGTCACCTACGACCTGCCCGCACGGTCGTCCCGTCATCCTGCGCCTCTCGATGCGGGATATCGAACGCGGATTTCACCGATCCTGATCCGGCCAAAATCGTGGGATCTCGGGCTTGATCAAAAAAATGCAAATTTCCGCTTGTGTTAATTCCGTGTTTCGAATAATAATACGTTAGTCTTGACCTCCAACTAAGTTACTGCTTTTCGGTTCCGTTTGGCGAAATAGAGCCGTATGTTGGATCGGTCCGTTTGCCCGTAAACTTCTAGATGAAGCGTATAAACCTTCAAAAGGCCAAATCTCAGATCGCACGGCCTAATACGATCCGCGATATCAATCGGCAGATCGTATTGAACTATGTCCGTGACCGGTCACCGATCTCGCGGGCCGAGATCGCCAGACAAACGGCCCTGCACCGATCGACCGTGTCGGTCATTATCGATGACCTTGTGTCGGCGGAACTGATCGTCGAGATCGGCGAAGGTATATCGTCCGGCGGGCGAAAGCCGACACTCTACCGTCTAAAGACCGATGTTCCGGTGGCTATCGGCATCGATGTCACGCCCCGGACGACGACGATCGCTATCGCCGACCTTGCCGGCAAGATAATCGAGAGCGAGACGATACCGACCTCCGCGGACGCCGAGTTCATGTCCGGACAGATCATCGAACGCCTTCGACGATTTACCGTCGCGTATGAAACGGCCGGTATCGACGTTGGAATGAGCGTTCCCGGTTTGGTAGATCAGAAACTTGGCCGGGTTTTTCACGTACCATACTTTGACTGGCGCGATTGGGATATCTGCCAACGCATCGAAAATGAGCTCGGGTTGACCGTGACGGTCGAGAATGACGCGAATGCGACGGCCCTTGCAGAACTTTGGTTCGGTCAGGAAAAGATACGTAAAACCGACACATTCCTTATGGTCCTGGTCGGCGAGGGCATCGGGACCGGCATCATATTCGACGGCCAGGTCTATCGCGGAGAAAAAGGCGCCGGCGGCGAATTTGGCCATATGATCGCCGGCGACGATGCCCCGATCGACTGTTCGTGCGGCAGCCGCGAGTGTTGGGAGGCGTACGCGTCAGAAAAATCGATGATCCAACGGTATCGACGCCTCTTGAAAATGGATGACATGAAACAGGCCGATATGGATATTGGTAACCTCATAGACCTTGCGATCAACGGCGAAAAGCACGCGTTGCTCGCATTGAAGCAAACGGCCAGATATTTAGGCAACGGGATATCAAATCTGATCGTGGGGCTGAGCCCGCAGATCGTGGTCGTTAGCGGAAAGATCACTCAGGCGTGGCACCTGTTTGAAGACGAGTTGTATCGTATTTCGGAACGCAGCGTGCTGGCGGGACTTCCGCCAACCGAGATAATGCCGTCGTCGCTTGGCGAATCGCCGACAATGATCGGTGCCGTCGGCCTGGTTCTCGCCCGCAAGTTCGGGTCGGCCAGTTAAAAAGTTTTGGCCAATTGGGCGAGTTTGCTTGACATCGTGTTAAGCCTATATTAAAACTTTGTTGGAAGCACCGACAAACATTTCTAATATGGTCACCTGGGTGTGATCGACAGTTTCTCTCAATTCGTTCGATCGATCACGAGTTCTGGTCATCGATAGAGTAGAATATTTAAATGTTGGGGAGTTTAAGGAAGTAAGATAAGGAGATCACTTATGCGTAAATCGTTGGCGTTAACGAAATTTGTAGTTTCGTCTCTGGTACTGTCGGCCGTTATGGCCGCGGGCTTCATTTCGGCCAGTGCTCAGTCACAGGCACTGAACGGTCAGATCGAGGGGATTGTTTCCGATAGTGCCGGGGCCGCCGTGGCGGGGGCGACAGTTACAGTTAGGAATATAGAGACCGGTTCAGAGAGAAGTGTTTCGACAGACACCAGCGGTCTATTTCGGTTCCCGCTGCTCCCGCTTGGAAGTTATCGGGTTACGATCGAAGCACAGAATTTTAAGCGACTCGTTCGCGAAGGCGTAACACTAACTACCGGGCAGGTCGCAACAATTAACGTATCGATGGAAGCCGGTGGTTTGTCTGAAACGGTAACGGTCAACCTTGATTCTCCAATCGCGGATGCCGGAAAAATCGATGTGGGCCGTGTGATGAATATGCGCGAAACGCAAAACCTTCCGCTCGTATCACGTAATCCTTACAACTACGCCTTGTTGCAGTCGAATGTTACTGGGCGACCGAATATCGAATTTGGTGTGCCCAGGATCAATGCTAACGGTTATACCAGGCGAACAAACTACCAACTCGATGGCAACAGCAATACACAGGCTGATCGCGGCGGAATTCGCCTTATGCCGATTTCCGATACATTCATTAGTGAAGTTCAACTCGTCACTAACGGATTTGCGGCCGAATTTGGTGGAACTCCCGGCCTGATTATGAACGCTGTTACCCCTTCCGGGACGAACGGTCTACATGGCTCTGCAAGCTATCGTTTTCGACGAACGTCTATGTCGTCGAGGCCATTCAATTTGGCACCAACCGCAATTAAGCCCGAGACTAAGGTTGATAATTTTACCGGTGCCATTGGCGGTCCAATCGTCAAGGATCGCTGGCATTTCTATGCCGGCTACGAGTGGGTGAAGCGTGATCTCGGTGGAGAACCTCAGCGAACGATAACAATTTCCGAAGCGAACAAGGCGGCCCTTATTGCGGCTGGTGTTCCGGCAAGTGCCTTTCCGACCGCGATACCAACCGCCCAGAAGGTGAATTTCTTTATCGTTCGATCGGACGCACAGATCAATGACGCAAATAGGTTGAGCGTTAGGTTCAATTATTTTAAGAACCTTTCTCCGGATAATATCGGCGGCGGACTCAACACTCTCCAACGCAGTATCGACTTTAACGACAAGTCATACTCGCTTGGTGCTCAATTGGCGTCAGTGATTCGTCCGACAATTCTGAACGAATTTCGTTTTCAGTATGCAAAGCGGGATTCGCGAAATGTGGCAAACGCGAATTCTGGTACGGGCCCAAGTATTGTCATAACTGGAGTCGCCAATTTTGGAGCGCCGGAGAATGACGATACCATTGCACCGCTCGAAACCATGACCCAATTTCAGGATAATCTGTCCTGGCAGTTTGGGGATCATGGGATAAAGTTCGGCGGCGGTGTCAATAGGATCGACGACACCCGTCGCTCAAACGTATTCGCGAGGTATACGTTTCCAAGCATTCAGGCTTATCTCGACGCTAAGAACGGTGTCAATGTACGAAGCTACACGAACTACGTTGAGGCTTTCGGTAATCCTGATATTCAATACAAATCAACATTTTACAATTTGTTTGCTCAGGATGATTGGAAGGTGACCCGTCGATTGAAATTTAATTTCGGCGTTCGATATGACCTTTACGCCATTCCTAAAGCAAACGCAGCATCCCCTTATTCTGCATCACAGAAGTTTAGGGTGGACAAAAACAACTTTGCACCAAGGCTTGGCATTGTATATGGCTTAAGAGAAGGTAAACGCCCAACGGTCATTAGGGCGAGCGCGGGCCTGTACTATGATACGGTCTACCTCGACTTCTACTTAAGGGCTTTGCAAAATAATGGTAGCCCGTCGTATTTTAACTTTACATTTGCTCCTGCTACTGCTGGGTCACCCGCATTTCCAACCACGCTTGGCAGCCTTCCGGCCGGAACCGCACTTCCGGTACAGAGTATTGAAACGATCGCGCCGGATTTCCAAAATATGTATGCTACGCATGCAAATTTCCAGATCGAACAGGCTCTAATGGCCGACCTTTCGCTGACCGCCGGTTACATTCACTCGAGTGGTCGCCATATTCCCCTTTACCGGAACATTAACCGTATTAACCCAACAGGGACACTGGCCGATGGCCGTCCGATCTACAGTAATACGATAAATGCAACGACTCGAATGGATCCGAGGTTCAACAATATACTGTTGGCAGAATCCGTCGGGAATTCAAGCTACAACGCGTTTACGCTGCAACTCAACAAGCGATTTTCGAAGGGCTATCAGTTTAGCGTCAATTACACTTTGTCGAAGGGTGAGGATGATGCTCCGGAACAGAACCTAGTAGCTACGCAGGTTGGGAATCTTGTCGTACAGGACCCGTCAAATCGAAAACGTGATTTTGGTCCGTCGCTTGCCGATCAGCGGCACACATTTGTAATGAGTTTTGTCGGTCGTCCGCAGTTCAATTTTGAGAACAAGGCACTCAAATATGTTGTGAACAACAACCAGTTTGGGGTAATCGCAACTGCAAATAGTGGCGAGCGATTCAACGTCATTGCCGCGACAGACATCAACCTAGATGGATTCACCGGATCGGATAATCCGGTTGGGATCGGTCGAAACTCCGGTATTACTCCGAAACAGTTTAATGTTGACTTGCGCTATTCGCGTTTCTTCAATTTCACCGAACGCTTTAAACTTGAAGCTTTTGGGGAGTTTTTGAACTTGTTCAATATTAACAGTATCTATCAAATGAATTCGTTGACCGTGACGACTGATGCGGCTGGCAATCCCACCGGGCCGATACCTACGCCGGCGTTAAGAAAGGCAAGTAATCAAGTGACATCTCTCGACAGCCGACAGTTTCAGATCGGATTCAAGTTCATATTCTAGTCAGCCAGATCAATTGGCGGAGGACGGCCCATAAGCTGTCCTCCGCCGGATGAACACCCTTTTATGACAACAGAGAAACCCGATCCAATGGCCGCACCCGAGGAACTGCCCGATAGCTGGTGGTACAAGGTATACATCGGTGTGATGGTTTCGCTTGTCATCGTTTTGGCTGCTTTGTGGTCATTTTCACGCTACTTCTCGAGTTAGATCAAGATGAAATTTCTGGATTGGGCTGTTGTTGTCGCCTACCTTGGATACGTGATCTGGGACGGGATTCGTATGACCAAGCACAGCGGGAACGTAGAGGGCTATTTTCTTGCGAACCGGAGCCTGCCTTGGTGGGCGGTCGGTCTGTCGGTAATGGCGACACAGCTTTCGGCCATCACATTGGTCGGCACGACGGGTCAGGCTTACTCGGACGGGATGCGTTTTATCCAGTTCTATTACGGGCTGCCGCTTGCGATGGTGATCTTGTGCATCACGGTCGTACCGTTCTTTTATCGGGCAAAGGTCTATACGGCGTACGAGTATCTCGAACGCAGGTTTGACGCTAAGACCCGGAGCCTGACGAGTTTCATGTTCCTGATCTCACGCGGACTCGGTGTCGGTGTCGTGATCGCCGCTCCGTCGGTCATCTTGTCGATCGTTCTCGGATGGAGCGAGGTCGCAACGATCTTTTTGATCGGAATGTCGACGACGTTTTATACGATGGTCGGCGGCGTCCAGGCAGTAACATGGACGGACGTCAAGCAGATGATCGTCATCTTCTTCGGCCTGTTTGTCGTGCTCTTCGTCGTGGTCTCACAATTTCCGGCCCAGGTGTCATTCGCCGACGGACTTTATCTGGCCGGGACTCTCGGCAAACTGCAGACGATCGATACAAGCTTTGACCTTACACAGAAATATACGATCTGGTCCGGGATGATCGCGGCCTTGTTTTTATTTCTGTCGTATTTCGGCTGTGACCAGAGCCAGGTCCAACGATTTTTGACGGCAAAATCAGTCAGCGAGGGCCGCACCTCATTGCTGATGAGTGCTTTTCTTAAGATCCCGATGCAGTTCCTGATACTGCTCGTCGGCGTTCTCGTTTTCGTTTTCTATCAATTTGCCACGCCGCCGATGGTCTTTAATGCCGTCGAGGCCGGCAAGATATCGCAGACCGCCGAGTATTCGGCCCTGCAAACCCAATTTCAAAACGCTCACGACAAACGCAAGGATGCGGCCCTTGCGTTCGTCGGTGACCGAAATGACTCGACCCGGCAGGCGTACGTCGCCGCCGACAAGGGCTTCAACGACGCACGGAAAAACGCGATCGATTTCGTCAAAACTTCGACCGGCAACGAGAAGTTTAACGACGTCAATTACGTGTTTCCATCATTTATTGTCAAGAACATGCCGATGGGCGTGATTGGGCTGATAATCGCGGCGATATTCGCGGCGGCTATGTCATCTATCTCGGCCGAGCTAAACGCACTTGCAACTGCGTCAACGATCGACTTTTACCGGCGTCATTTCCACACGGAGGGAACCGACACGCATTACGTTGCGTTCGGCCGGCTCGCGACATTCGTCTGGGGCATGTTCGCCTGTATCGTGGCGATCTACGCGACCGATTACGGCTCGCTCATCGAGGTGGTAAACAAGTTCGGTTCATTCTTTTACGGATCGCTGTTGGGTGTTTTCGTTCTGGCGATCCTGGTCAAGCGTGCCCGTGCGCGCGGTGCGTTTATTGGATTGCTCGTCGGCATCTTTTGCGTTTTCGCGACGTCGCTAGTCAATTTCAAGGGTGATCTATTCTATCTATCGATCCCGTGGTTCGAAAATATCTACGTTTCACTGCCCGGTTTTGAGCGAATCGCGTCCGATCCCGACGGCAAACCAATTATCGAATTTTTGTGGCTCAATCTCGTCGGGTGTTTTTCAACAATCATCGCGGGCTATTTAATCAGTCTGACGGAAACTTCAAAAAACAATGAGGAAAAAAATGCTTCAGCAATCTAAACGGTTTACAGCTTTACTGATCTTATTCGTTTTAGTTGCGTCCCACGTGACGGTTTCACGTGCTCAGGTGCGGCCGATCTATGATCTCGGTTCCAGCGGTCTTGGGCAGAAACTAAAGCGTTTGCAGACGATCGCGAGTGCAATGCACACGGCGGCGCATCCGGACGACGAGGATTCCGGTTTGCTCGCCCGCCTCGCCCGCGGTGACAACGCCCGTGTTTCGTACCTTTCGCTGACTCGCGGCGAGGGCGGACAAAACGTGATCGGCCCTGAGTTGTTCGAATCGCTTGGCATTATTCGTACTGAGGAACTGCTGCAGGCTCGCCGTCTCGATGGCGGAGAACAGTTCTTTACGCGATTTATGGAGTATGGATTCTCGAAACAGCGATCCGAAGCTGCACGTATTTGGGGCGAGAAGGAAGTACTTGGCGATATGGTCCGGGCGATCCGAATGTTTCGGCCGTTAGTCATAATTTCGCGGTTCTCAGGGACGCCGGCGGACGGGCACGGGCAGCATCAGCTCGCCGGTTATCTGACGCCGATAGCTTACAAAGCGGCGGCCGACCCGAATCAGTTTCCCGAGCATTTTGCCGAGGGACTTATGCCCTGGAAGGCACTGAAGTTGTATGTCGGACAGGGATTTGCTCCGAATGCAGCCAATCCGGCGACGTTGACGGTTCCGACCGGCGACTATGACCCGCTCATCGGCCGATCATACTACGAGATCGCGACCGAGGGACGCAGCCAGCATAAATCGCAGGAAATGGGATCGATCGAGCCGCGTGGTGCTCAACAGTCCGGATTGCGGATATTGGATTCGAGCGTGAATGACCCCAAGACCGACAAGGGCGTATTTGACGGGATCGATACCTCGATCAAGGGCATCGCGGCGTTTACCGGCGGAGCGACCGATCAGTTCAAGGCCAAACTTGCCGAAACGCAGGCGTCAGCAGAAAAAGCTCTCGCCGAATATGACCCGTACCATCCGGAAAAGCTGATCCCGATCCTTGCAAAGGGAATGAAACAAGCTGGTGAGGCCGAGTCGATGAATCGGGATCCGGAAGTAAAGTTCCTGCTTCGTCAAAAGGAAAAGGATTTTGCCGCGGCTCTTCAAGCGGCGTCGGGAATCGTTGTCGATGCTTTGAGTGATGCAGAGACCGTTGTCGCGGGTGATTCGATCGGCGTCGCCGTCCGGGTATTTGCTCCGGCCGTTTCCGGTGTCGAGGTCAAGGACGTTTCGTTAAAGGTCCCGCAGGGGTGGGCCACCGCAAACGCCAGCGAGCCGGCACAGGACAACAGTTCGCCGTTCCGCCCGCGAAATGAGATATCGCTTAAGAATACCTTCTTTAAGGTCACGTCAGCGGCCAACGCTGCACCGACACAGCCATATTGGTTAGAAGGACAGCGAACGAATTTTACATTCAATTGGTCGTCCGCGGGCCGGTCGGCAAACATGCCGTTTCAGGCTCCGCTGGCGTCGGCCGACGTTAAGCTATCCGTCGGTGGTGAAGAGTTTACGATCTCGAGCCCGGTCGTTTACCGTTATGCTGATCAGATCAGAGGCGAGATCCGCCGTGACGTAAACGTCGTTCCGCTGGTCACTAACGCACTTGAATCAAATCTGGCGATCATCCCCGCGTCGGCAAAAGCCCAAAAGCAGCGGGTCGTGATGTCGGTGACCAACAATTCGCCAAAAGCGGTTTCAGGTTCGGCAAAACTCGACCTGCCTGCGGGATGGACTTCGAGCCCTGCTTCCAGCGATTTTACGCTCAAGGGACGCGGCGAAAAGACCGCTGTTACATTTGATGTGACGATCCCGGCCAACGCCAAGACCGGAGCTTACAAGATCCTGGCAAAATCGGTGGTCGACGGTAAGGACTACGCTCAGACGGTTTATGAGGTTGCCTATCCGCACATTCAGACGCACCGCCGTTACACTCCGTCCGAACTCGACGCCAAGGTTGTCGATCTCAAGGTGTCGCCGGTCAACGTCGGCTACATTATGGGAACCGGTGACCGCGTACCCGAAGCTATCAAGCTCCTTGGCCTGCCGGTGACGATGCTCTCGGAAAAGGACCTGACGACGGGCGATCTTTCCAAATTTGATACGATCGTGGTCGGCATCCGGGCGTCGCAGGTGCGTCGTGATTACACGGCGAACAACGGCCGCCTTATTGATTTCGTCAAGAACGGCGGTACGATGATAGTCCAGTATCAGCAGCAGGAGTTCATCCGAGACAATCTGACACCGTTCCCGGCGAAGATGGAATCGGTCGTCAACGGTACGCAGCGTGTTTCCAATGTTCGCGTGGTCGACGAGAATGCACCGGTAACGATGCTTGTTCCGAACCACGTGGTGTTCAATTTCCCCAACAAGATCGTCAGCACTGATTGGGACAATTGGGTACAGGAACGCAATCTTTACACCCTCACCGGACTCGATCCGCAGTACACGGCATTGTTGTCGTGTCAGGATGAGGGCGAAGCTCCGGTTACCGGCGGACTGGTCTACGCGAAGATCGGAAAGGGGCATTATATATACAATGCCTATTCATTCTTCCGACAGTTGCCGACGGGTAATCCTGGGGCGTATCGATTGTTCGCAAATATGTTAAGTTTGCCTAGATCACCAGCAAAATAGGCAATCCCGGGCACAGATCTCGATGTTTTTGACGTCGCGGTCTGTGCCCTTTTCTTTTTCCTGACCAACGGGTCCGAGATAGATCAAAATGTCCTCAGAAACCAGCGAAAAGTTTCCTGCTCAAAATTACAAAGAGAATGTTCTCGCGGATTGCTTTGCCGATGCCAAAGAGTATTTTCTAGACGCCTACTATCGTGTCGACCTGGCCCATGCCGTAATGCTCGAGGAGCAGGGCATTATCACTGCCGACGAGCTGAAGGCGATCTTGCGTGCGTTGCTCGCACTTGATTTTGGTGCGATCCGCGACCGTGAGTACGACGGCAGTTTCGAGGATCTTTTTTACCTTTTTCAGCAGGAGATCACCAAACGCTGCGATCCCGACACTGCCGGCAAATTACACACTGCCCGCAGCCGAAACGATATTGACGTTACGATCTACCGACTCTATCTTCGCACGGCCTGCCTCACGCTTCTGCGGTCGGCTATGGACCTGCGCAGGGTCTTCCTCGACCTCGCTTCGCAGCATCACGAAACGCTTATTCCGGCATATACACATACCCAGCCGGCACAGCCGTCGACGATGGCCCATTTTTTGCTCGCGATGGCCGAAAATTGCGGACGCGATATCAAAAGGCTGCAGCGTGCGTTTGAAAACATGAACTATTGCCCGCTCGGTTCCGGGGCGATCACTACGACCGGATTTCCGATCGACCGACACCGCGTCTCGGATCTGTTGGGGTTTACGGCACCGACCGTCAACTCATACGCGTCGATCGCATCGGTCGACTATTTTACCGAGATGCTCGGGGCGACCTCGGCCATGCTCGTCAACGTCGGCAAGTTCGCGCAGGAATTTTTGCTGATGGCGATGATGGAATTCAATATTATCCGGCTGTCTGACGGATATGTTCAGGGCTCGTCGATAATGCCCCAAAAGCGAAATCCGGTCGCACTCGAACACGTCAGGGCCATCGGCAGCAAGGCGCTCGGCCAGTGCCTCGGTGTCATGACTAGTATTCATAACACGCCGTTTGGAGATATCAATGACGTTGAGGACGATCTGCAGCCGCTGATCTACTCCGGCATCCGTGATGCAAACCGTGCCGTATCGCTGCTTGCGAGCACACTGCAGTCGGCGACGTTCAATTTCGACGTGCTTAAAAAGCGGGCGGGCGAAAATTTTATCGCCGTTACCGAACTCGCCGACACGATCGTAAGAAAAGAGGGACTGCCGTTCCGGATCTCGCACAAGATCGTCGGATCATGCGTGCGTAAGGCGATAGATGCCGGTTCCGACGTGACCTTCGAAATCCTTCAAAGCGTGGCCCGCGACGTCATCGGCCGCGACCTCGAAATGTCGGCCGATGAACTTGCAGCCGCTGTGTCGCCTGAAAATTTTGTCGCGATTCGCACGATCTACGGCGGTACAGCTCCGTCTGAGACTCGCCGTGCTTTGGCGGTCGAGAGGGAATCCGAGTTGATCGATGAAACGTGGTACTCGGATCGGACAGAGGCACTCGCAAAGGCGGCGGACACGCTCGAAATTACGGTCGCCGAAAGAAGCTGAGAGGTTCTTTGAAAGTAGCAGGTCCGGACGGACCGCAATACTATTCGATCACGACAAGTACATCGCCCGCATTGACGTTCTCGCCTTCGGACGCACGTATCTCTTTGATCGTGCCGTCGCGATGAGACTTCAACTCGTTCTGCATCTTCATCGCCTCGACGACGATGACACCGTCGCCGTTACTCACCTCGTCGCCGACATTGACGAGTATCCTGACCACCTTGCCGGGCATCGCGGTCTTGATCTGCGACGAGCCTTCGCCGGAATCTCCGCCGTAAACTGACCCGCGAAGCTGCTTGGGATCGGCGATCCTGATCTCAAAATCGTTGGATCCGATGCCGACCTTTCTTATCTCTTTTGTGGTACCGGTCACGGACGCCTCCGTCACCTTTCCGTCGTTCTTGAAGAGATAGACCCCGGGTAAAGGTTCGCCTACCTCAAGGTCATATTTTCGTCCGTCGACCACAGCACTCAAGCTGTCTCCGTTTCGTACGATCTCAACATCGAGCGATCTTCCGCCGATCTCAGCTTTCAGTTTCATCTATTTCCTCGTCGAGCGTTCGTATTCTTTCTTTAGCAGATCCATGAACTCATCGCGGCGGTCGTAAAGCCGTCGGGCCGAGCGCGCCTCGTGGCGGGCCAGTGCGTATGCTGTGATGAGCGGAAGAGCGACGGTCGAATCGACATAACAGACGACGGCGTCCGGCAGTTTGTCCGGATCGACCTTTCCCCAACTGACCGCCTCGGCGGGTGTCGCACCGCTCAGTCCGCCCGTGTCCGGACGGGCGTCCGTCACCTGTAGAAAGTAATCGTGGCCCTTTTCGTCGATCCCGAGGACCTCCTGTATCTGCGGTTCGGTCTGCAAAGCAAAGTTCTTCGGGCTGCCGCCGCCGAGTATGAAGATCGCGGATTTGCCGCCCTTTTTGGACTGTTTACCCTTGTGCACAACTCCGCGTTTTGCGGCCAGCACGATCGAGGCTGTTTCGTTGACATCAAGGTTCGGATTTAGGACCAGCTTGCCGCCCTGCAGTTCCTTGGCGGCGATGTTCATCCCGATCGACGAGTCGCCGGGACTCGAGGTGTAGATCGGTACGCCGTATTCGTAGGCGACCGCGAGCAGCGATTTTTCCTTGATCCCGAGTTTTTCCTCGCGTGCCCGAATATACTTGCCGCAAAGATAATGAAACTCAGCCGAAGACATCGGCTTTTGAAATTCGTCATGCTCGATCAGCCGTCTAAAGAACGAATCGGTATCAAGCAGCACGCTGTAATCAAAAAAGATGTCGTAAATGCGGACGACCTCTTCTTCGCGCAGTATACGGTCATCAAGCTTGGCGTCACCCTGATGCAGCGAGAGCCCGATACCGAAATGCGTGTCGTGATACAGATTGGCTCCGGTCGAAATGATCCAGTCGATAAATCCCGCCTTGATCAGCGGGATCAGTGCCGAGATGCCAAGTCCCGCCGGCGTGAGAGCACCCGTCAGAGTGACACCGATGGTCACATCCGGCTCGAGCATCTTGCGCGTAAACAACTGACATGCCTCGCGAAGCCGTGCCCCGTTGTATGCCATGAACGACTCGTCGATCAGGTCGGCGAGTACTGTGTCTTTTGAAATCGGCGTCGGGTCGATCCGCTTGCCGCTGAGGAATTTGCTTTGTTTCTTGGCCATCGATGACAAGTTTACCAAAGAATCCGACACGGGTCATTCGCCGGAGCTTTCGGGCCGTTCTTCGGATGATCGGTTTGATCTGTCAGCCCTTTTGGCGACCGACAAGGCGGGCTTTGCGACTAGGTTTGCGGTTCCGCCTCTTCGCCGTCCGAAGCTTTGGTCAGTCGAATGAGCGTCAGGCGCTTTTCGTCGGCTTGCAGTATCTCAACGTCGAGGCCCTTGAGGGTGAGTTTTTCGCCGACCTTGGGGACGTATCCGGCTTCACTCGTAACCAGGCCGGCAATCGTATTGTAATCTTCGTCCTCGAGGTCGAGGTCGAACAGCCGCTCGATCTTGTCGATCTCAGTCGACCCGATCACGTCCCAATATTCGCCGTCGCCCTCGATGATCTCCACGATCTCGTCCTGCTCCGTGTCTTCGTCCTCGATCTCGCCGACGATCTCTTCGAGGATGTCCTCGACGGTTATCAAACCGGCGACGCCGCCGTATTCGTCAATGACGACGGCGATCTGTATCCGGTCGCTCTGCATTTTCTTGAGGAGTTCCGACGCGGTTATGGTTTCGGGGACAAACAGCGGCTCGCGAACTACGTTTTCGACCAGTTCGTCTTCTTTGCCGTCGGCCCACGCCTGCATCAGGTCGCGGACATAGATCATTCCGACGATATTGTCGATCGTATCGGTGTAAACCGGGATCCTTGAGTACTTTTCGTCGATGATCAGTTCGCGGGCGTCCCTTATGGTTGCGGAGGACGACAGAGCGCAGATCTCGGTTCGGGGCGTCATGATCTCGCCCGCCCGAGTATCCGAAAACTCGACCATCGTTTCGATCATCTCACGTTCTCGTTCTTCGATGATGCCCTCGGCCTCACCGACCTCCATCAATGCCTGAAAATCTTCATCCGAGTCGTCCGAACGGTCATCCGACGAGTCCGGGGCGACGCTCTGCTCCAACCGCTGTTCTTCTTTCGACAGGCGTTTTGACGTAAATGGACTGACGATCGCCGAAGCGATCAGATAGAGAGGGCGCACGGCCGGCAGCAGAAACAGCAGCTTGACCTCGGTATTGGTCCTGACGAACAGCCGCGGCAGTACCTGCCGAACGAGAACGGTCGCAATGAGGCCGATCGACAATGAATACAGCAGTATCGAAGCCTGGCCCTGGACAAACCGCATCACGATCAGCGTCAGCAAGACAGCGAACGTGATCAGTAGTACCTGTATCGTCGAGGACATCGCAAAACGGAACCGGGGACGATTTTCGAGTATCTCGCGAAGGAAAGCAGCAGCTCCGGTTTTGCGGTCGGCGTCGGCGTCGGCCGCCAGTCGGCGCAGGCTGACGTCCGACAAATGAGCGAACGCCATATCGACCGTTGCCATAAATACCAGGCCGATAAGGATCACGGCCGCTGAGATTATCTCGATCTCCATATCGAATGAACTTGACTCTTTATCAACGGCCGCTCACCGGGCCGGCCTGCGTCTGTTCGACCAGGTCTTTCCACGTTCGGCCGTCACGCCCGAGCAGTTGGGCCGACTCGGCCGGCCCCCACGTTCCGGCGGCATAATTCGGAAAGTCCCTCGCGGGCAAGGCACTCCAAACATCGAGTATCGGCGTCACGATACTCCATCCGGCCTCGACCATGTCCGCTCTTTGAAACAATGTAGCATCGCCTATCATACAGTCAAACAAGAGCCGTTCGTAACCCGTGCTGACCTGTTCGCCAAAATGGTCGACGTAGTTAAAGTCCATATCGACGGGGCCCATATTTACGATCGGACCCGGGACCTTGGCGCCGAAATGCAGCGTAATGCCCTCATCAGGCTGGATGTGGATCACGATGCGGTTGGTCGTCAATTTTTCGATCGACGTATCACGAAACAAAACGAACGGCGCCGCCTTGAACTGAATAATGATACTCGAGTGTTTGGCGGGCATACGTTTGCCCGTCCGGAGGTAAAACGGTACGCCGGCCCAACGCCAATTGTCGATGGATAACTTAAGGGCCGCAAATGTTTCGGTATTTGAGAACGGAGCGATCTTTTCTTCGCTGCGGTATCCCGGCACCTTGGCGTCGCCGATCGAACCTTCGCCATATTGCCCACGGACCGCACAGTGCAGTACATCCTCCGGCGAGAACGGTTGGATCGCGTGCAGTATCTTGGCCTGTTCGTCACGGACGGCATTCGCCTCGAACGAAACGGGCGGTTCCATAGCCGTCAACGTTACGAGTTGAAAGATATGATTCGGGATCATGTCCCGAAGTGCTCCCGCCGAATCGTAATAACCGCCGCGCTGTTCCACCCCGAGCGATTCAGCGACGGTGATCTGCACGTGGTCGATAAAGTTCCGGTTCCAGATCGGCTCAAAGATGCTGTTGCCGAAGCGAAAGACCAGGATATTCTGAACCGTCTCTTTACCGAGGTAGTGGTCGATGCGGTAGATCTGGTCTTCCTTTATGGTCTTCAACAGGTCGGCGTTTAGCTGCCTAGCAGACGCAAGGTCATGTCCGAAGGGCTTTTCGTAAATGAATCGGCGCCAGTTGCCGTTCTCCTGCTTGCCCATCCCGTTATTGACGATCTTATGCGTCACATTGGCAAACAGATCCGGCGGCGTCGCCAAATAGTAAAAGTAATTGTCGGGTATCTGATGTTTGACGGTGACCTCGCCCACGAGATCCTTGATATCGGCGAATAGTTTTTTGTCGTCGTCAAAATCGCCGCCGGTGTAATAGGTGCGCTCGGCGAACCAGTCGATAAGTTTCTCGTCGGCACCGTTCGGAATGAACTCCCGCAGATTCGCCGTCATCTGTGATCGAAACTCTTCGGTCGTCATCTCTTGCCGGCCGACACCGACGATCGCGAACGTGTGCGGCAAAAAATCGCCCTTTGCGAGGTTATACAGCGCCGGGAACAGCTTTCGCTTGGTCAGGTCGCCGGTCGCGCCGAATATCACCATCACGCAGGGATCGGCTTTTTTCATTTGGTCGCTCATAGCCTGGTCAGATGCCGAGTTTATCACGAAGTTCAAGCTCAAGGGCGTTCATCTCGCCATTGTCGGTCTCGTGATCGTAGCCGCAGAGGTGCAGCACGCCGTGGAGGATGAGCTGTTTGATCTCGGCCTCGAGTGAGAGACCGTTCTCAGCAGCCTGTTTCGCGGCCTGTTCGGCAGAGATGACGATGTCGCCGAGATTGTCTTTGACGGGGTCGAATTCGTCAGATTCGTATGGGAATGAGAGGACGTCGGTGGTCGTGCTCTTGCCGCGAAAAAGCTCGTTGAGCTGCTTCATTCGGCCGTCGTTGACAAAGGCGACTGAAAACACGCGGCCCGCCGCATCCGGCACACTAGTCGAGAGTGTTTCGGTAAAGGATCGTATCGCCGAGTTGTCGATATTGATCTTTCGCTGGAGATTTACGATGTCGATCATCGCCAGTTAATTCTCGATGCCACCATTTTCGGAGTGTTCTTCGTACGCTTTAACGATCATCTGGACCAGTTTATGGCGGACGACGTCCTTTTCGGTGAAGTAAACGAACTCGATGCCCTCGAGGCCCGAAAGCACGGCCTCAGCCTCTTTGATACCGCTTTTTTGGCCGCGGGGAAGGTCGATCTGGGTCCGGTCGCCGGTAACGACCGCCTTCGAGCCAAAGCCGATGCGTGTCAGGAACATCTTCATCTGCTCGCTAGTCGTATTCTGTGCTTCGTCAAGGATTATAAAGGCGTCCGACAGTGTTCGGCCACGCATGAACGCGAGCGGGGCGATCTCGATGATGCGCTTTTCGAGCATTTTGGTGACCTTTTCGGCGTCGACCAGGTCGAACAGAGCGTCATAAAGCGGCCGTAAATATGGATCGACCTTTTCCTGAAGGTCGCCGGGCAAAAATCCAAGCCGCTCGCCGGCTTCGACCGCCGGTCGGGTCAGGATAATGCGGCTCACCTGTTTCTTAAACAGGGCATCGACGGCCATTGCGACCGCGAGATAACTCTTACCGGTCCCAGCAACGCCGATCCCAAAAACGAGGTCGTTCGCGGCGATCGCGTCGAGGTACTTTCGCTGATTGGCGGTTTTGGGGGCGACCTGCTTCTTGCCCGTCGGATTAAAACGCGACCGCAGGAAATGGTCTTTCAGGCTGTACGCCCTATCCTCGGCGATCTGTTTGAAGGCGTCCCGGAGTTCCTTGTCGGTAAATGTATTGCCTTCGTCAAACAACTCGCTGAAATCAACAAGTATCTGCTCGACGGTCTTGATATCACGCTCGTCGCCGTCGATGAGCAGTTCATTGCCGCGGGCACCGATGCTGACATCGAGCAGTGTCTCGAGATACTTGATGTTTTGATCCTGAACGCCGAACAGCGTATTGAGTCCTTGTGGTGGTAGTTCTAGTTTCTTCAGAATAGTGGAATGGGCTCCTGCCACTTTATATAGTTGTGTCGATAAGTCGAGGCTACTAGAACTTGTCGGTGCTGTCAATAGATTCGGGAGTGATGGTGGCCGTGAATTCACGCCGACCGACTTTGCGCTGAATTCAGCAAATATGATAACCTTACTCCTTTGTGAAACGATAGGTATTCGTAACTATTACAGGAGCATTTATTAAAAAATGGCTAATGAGGGAAGCGGACAGGTCGGATCAGTAGTACAGATCATCGGGCCGGTCGTCGACGTAGAATTTTCAGACAATTATTTGCCGCCTATTTATCAGGCACTCAGGATCACCAGCGACGGCTTTGACGGCGAAAAGATCGACGTTGTCGCCGAAGTGCAGCAGCACCTTGGCGAAGGCCGCGTTCGTGCCGTGTCGATGCTGCCGACCGACGGTATGGTCCGCGGAATGAAGGTGATCGACCTTGGCGGCCCGATCCAGGTGCCGGTCGGCGGAGCGACCCTCGGCCGCGTAATGAACGTCATCGGCGACCCGGTCGACGAGCTTGGCCCGGTCAACGCTGAGGTCAAATCATCGATCCACCGCCATGCGCCGAGCTTTGACGAACAGTCGACACGCCTCGAAATGTTCGAGACGGGCATCAAGGTCATTGACCTCGTCCAGCCCTTTCTCCGTGGCGGCAAGATCGGCCTGTTCGGCGGTGCCGGCGTGGGCAAGACGGTTTTGATCATGGAGCTGATCAACAACGTGGCGATCGGTTCGGACGGCTATTCGGTATTTGCCGGTGTCGGCGAACGCACCCGCGAGGGCAACGACCTGCTCCGCGAAATGGTCGAATCGAAGGTTATCAAGTACGGCGACGCGTTCAACCACCATATGGAAGAAACGGGCGAGTTTGACCTGACAAAGGTTGATAAGTCCGAGATCCCGGGATCAAAGGTATCGCTCGTCTACGGACAGATGACCGAACCGCCGGGAGCGCGTCTCCGCGTTGCTCTGTCGGGCCTGACGGTTGCCGAGTATTTCCGCGATCAGGGGAACGACGTTCTGTTCTTCGTCGACAACATTTTCCGCTTTACACAGGCCGGTTCTGAGGTGTCAGCACTTTTGGGACGTATGCCTTCAGCTGTGGGATACCAGCCGACGCTCGCGACCGAAATGGGCGAGATGCAGGAACGCATCACCTCGACCAAGACTGGTGCTATCACGTCGATCCAGGCCGTTTACGTGCCCGCCGACGACTACACCGATCCGGCACCGGCCACGACGTTCGCTCACCTCGACGCTGTTACGGCTCTGTCGCGTCAGATCGTTGAGTTGGGTATCTATCCCGCGGTCGATCCGCTCGCGTCGAACTCGCGAATTCTCGACCCGCAGATCGTCGGCGACGACCACTACAACACCGCACAGTCGGTCAAGAAGATCCTCCAGCGTTATAAGGACCTTCAGGACATCATCGCCATTCTCGGCCTCGACGAACTGAGCGAAGACGACAAGCTGACCGTGGCACGTGCACGTAAGATCCAGCGTTTCTTCTCGCAGCCGTTCTTTGTCGGTGAGCAGTTCACCGGCCTCAAGGGCGAGTACGTCAAGATCGAAGACACGATCAAGGGCTTCAAGGAGATCCTTGAAGGCAAGTGCGACGATATGCCCGAGCAGTCGTTCTACATGGTCGGAACCATCGAACAGGCTCGCGAGAAGGCCAAGAAGATGGCCGCTGCGGCGTAACTCTTAGTAACAAGTCACAGGTGACAGTACTTTCGGCTTAGCCCTTTCTGTCACTTGTGACTGTTCACTTGTAATTATGTTAAAACTGGAAATTGTAACCCCCGAACGACGAATCCTGGATGCTGAGGTAGACTCGGTCACGGTTCCGACAGCGACCGGCGAAGCGGGCATCCTGCCCAATCATGCTCCGCTCGTTTCCGCTCTGAAGCCGGGCGTTGTTTCATATACCGCCAAGGGGAATTCGGACAAATTCGCAATTAGCGGCGGTTTTGTCGAGGTCAGCTCAAATCGTGTTTCGGTTTTGGCCGACAACGCCGAGGGAGCCGACGAGATAGACGTTGCTGCGGTCAAAGCCGACCGTGAGGCGGCCGAAAAGGCACTTGCCGCGGCGTCGCAGTCGTCGATCGAGGAAACTGAAGCTATTCGCGAGCGTCTCGAGTCGGCACAGGTCAAACTTCAGGTGGCCTCGGGCAAATAACACCACTCAAAGTTAATTCAGAAAAAGGAGTTTCGGCTCCTTTTTTTGTGTTTTGGAGACGGGGTTATTTTATACAACCCGACGACATAAAACTCGCCCGCCCGTAACCGCAAAAGACTGCGTATGCTTGACATAGCCCCGAAATAGATTATACTTGCCGCACATTCAGTAATTTTACAATTTAGTTAGTTGACCGGTAAGGTTCCGTAAGTTCGCAGGATAACTGCGTTTCGGGCCGCCAGCCGGGTTCGTTTTTTGGCCGCACCGGCCGAATCCTGCCGCTCAACACAAGGCAGCCATTTAGCAAGGGAAAAGTATATGTCTAACCGTAAATCGTCGCTCCGCATTGCCTTTACAATCATCGTTATCATCGCCATCTCAGCAGTGACCTACGCCTCACCGTGGTCAACGGCGTTGAGTTATCTCGGGATAACTTCGGCCGGTCCGGAGAATGTCTCTGAACCGGTCACGGCCAATGCCGTGATGACCGCCGGAACCTGCGGCGAGTTTGGCGGATTGGCGATCGAGGTCGAGGCCTCGGGCGGGACCAATCTTAGCTACGCGACGCTAAAAGAGGCATTTGACGCGATAAACGCGGGTGCTCATACGGGCACGATCACGATCGATGTTTGCGCCGACACCACCGAACCCACGGTCGTTGCTGCTCCATCGGTATTACTGAACGCGAGCGGGGTCGGGTCGGCATCGTATACATCGATCACGATGTCACCGGCGGGTGGAGCCGCCCGAACTATATCGGGTGCGGCGACCGCAGGTTTCCCTCTTATTGACCTTGTCGGGGCTGATAACCTGACGATCGACGGTTTGAATGCCGGGGGAAATAGCTTGACGATCGAGAACACGACCGTTTCGGCGACCTCGGCGACGTCAACGATCCGTTTCATCGGCGGTGCGACTAATAATACGATTACCAACAGTAATTTGAAGGGTGCAAAGACCGCGTCGGTTGCGACAAACGGCGCAGTCGTTACATTTAGCACTGATGCCTTGACGGCCAATGGTAACGACAACAATACGATCTCGAATAACAACATCGGCCCCTCGGGTGTGAATCTGCCAACGACCGGAATTCAATGTAATGGCTCGACCACAACTACCGCGATCGGAAACAGCGGGATTGTAATTAACAACAACAATATATTTGACTACTTTGGTGCGGCGGTGACGAGCGCGGGTGTGGCCGTTAACGGTGGTTGCAATGCGCTTTCGATCACGAATAACCGGTTCTACCAAACCGCCACGCGAACCTGGACCACAGGGGCTGTTCACACCGGTATTCTCTTGAACAGTACGACTGCGACAAGCGGTGTTCAGGGAATGACGGTTACCGGCAATACTATTGGATACGCGTCGAACACACAGACTGGAACCTACACGCTTACCGGAGCTGGTACTGGTGCCAAATTTGTGGGAATTACCCATAACGGCATTTCCACGGGTGCGGTGTCGACCATTTCGAACAATACGGTCGCGGCTGTCAGTTTGACGGGCGTTACAAGTTCAGGAACCAGTACAAGTTCGCCTTTTATCGGTATCTTTTTCCAGGAGGGTAACGGGGTAACGAACAATAACACGATTGGCAGCCAGTCGGCGACCGGTAGCCTGACATTCTCGACGACTACGACATCGTCAACCGACGTTTACGGGATCTATAACTTCTCGTCGAATGCATGGACATCAAACAATAACAATGTCGGCGGCATATCTGTTACCAATCTCGGGGCTTCTGGGACGTTCCTGGTTTATGGAATGAGAGCCTTCACGGGATCGACCACAACGTGGACTGCCGGGTCGAACAACATTGGCGGCACCGTGGCGAATTCTATACAACTTGCCGGCACGGGAACGTTGTCGCAGGTTGTTGGCATGTTTACAAGCAATGCCCCTACTGTCCTGACATCGAATACGATCCGCAATTTGACGACCAACATCGGAACAGGCACGACAAGCTCAGCCTCGGTTATCGGGATCAATCTGACGTCATCAACCCCTAATCAAACACTTTCGCAGAATACGATCCACTCGCTGACTAATACCAACACTACCGCTGCCTCTATTGTTACGGGCATCCAGTTCACCGGCGGCACGGCAAATGTTGTTGAACGGAATTTCATATACGGCCTAACCTCAGCAACTAACAGCGCAACGGCTGAGATCAACGGCATACGGGTTGCCGGAGGAACGACAACTTATCGCAATAACATGATTGCGCTTGGAGCAAATCAGGCGGTCTCGATCGGCTCGGCAGCGTCCAATTCGGGTACGACCGGGATCAACGGGTTTAACGGGGCTCTCGGAACCGACAGCTTCTTACACAACAGCATTTATATCGGAGGTTCGGCGACGAGCGGGGCAGGAGCTTCGTATGCTTTCAACGGCACTCAAACAGTAAATACCAGAAGTTTCAGAGACAACATATTCTATAATGCCCGCTCTAACAGCGGAGCGACCGGTTCGAATTATGCGGTCAAGATCAATGGGACCACCGCGAATCCGACCGGCCTGACGATCAATAACAATTTGTATTTTGTAAATGGAACCGGTGGCGTATTTGGCTATTTTAACGGACTGGATGTTCCGGACATTAATACCTGGCGGACAAATGTGGGTCAAGACGTCGGCAGCTACTTTGCCAACCCTCAGTTCAACGATCCGACAAATGCCGTCCCTGATCTGCACTTGCATCCGACTATTGCTACGGTGGCCGAAGGCAACGGTGTCGATGTCGGCGTCACGAACGATTTTGACGGACAGGTCAGAGCATCATTGACACCCGTTGATATCGGTGCTGATGCCGGTAACTTTAGCGGTATCGATCTTGCGCCTCCGGGGATCGCATACACGGCACTTGCAAATACCAATCTAACGACCAATAGAGTTCTTTCGGTTACTCTCACAGACGTTTCGGGCGTGGCGACAGGCGGCGATGCTCCTCGAGTCTATTTCAACAAGAACGCGGGAACCTATTCCTCAACAGCCTGTTCGCTCGCCGGCGGAACCGTGCAGAACGGCACGTGGACCTGTACGATCGATAATTCTCTTATTGGAGGCGTTGTTACGGCTGACGTTGTTCGTTACTTCGTCGTTGCCCAGGATATTTCGGGGAATCTGGGATCAAATCCGAGTGCAGGATTCAGCGGAACGAATGTCAATACGGTGACGACTCCGCCGACAACCCCGAACAGTTATCTGATCGCACAGGCGATCAGCGGCACGAGGACTGTTTGTGCCTCGGGCTGCGATTACAGTTCCCTGACCGGAGCAACCGGCATCTTTAAGGCGATAAACGACGGCGTTGCCACCGGCAACATCAATATTGAGATCGCCGGCGACCTGACGACCGGCGAGGATGGAACAAACGGGCTCAATGCTTTGGCTGAGCAGCCGTCCGGCAGTAACTTTACGGTCAAGATCTACCCGACCGGTAGTGCTCGTGTCATAACGGGAGCAGCGAATACCGCGCTTATTCGTACGATCGGTGCGAGCCGTGTCACCATTGATGGTTCGATCGGCGGTACCGGAACGGACCGCAGTCTGACGATCACGAATACCAGCGTTACGACTCCTTCGGTGATCCTCTTCGGATCGACCGGAACAACGCCTATTGCTAACAACACGCTGAAGAACTGTATTGTCATAAATGGTGCCAACACTAGTTCTGCCGTAGTCATCTCGGATGGTACTACGCTCGGAAACGCCGGATATTTTTCGAATATTACGATTCAAAATAATGATATTCAAAAGGCCTTTATTGGCGTCTTTGCAACAGGTGGAACGACTCCGCAGGGCGGATCGAACCTTGTCTATACACAGAACAAGGTTGACACCTCGGGTGCAAATGCTGTTCGAATCAGTGGCCTGTATATGCAGGGCGTTAACGGAGCGACCGTTAGCAATAACACGGTCGGTAATTTTAGCAACGTGGAGGGCGAAAGCGACACCGGTATCTGGCTGGCAACAGGCACGACCAACGCGACTGTTTCGGGCAATAGCGTGAGCGGTCTCGGAATGACCCTAACGACCGGCTTCGCACCTTACGGCATCCGCGAGTCGTCCGGATCGACGGCGTCAGGCAACACCATCAGCGGCAACACGATCACTAATCTTACGACGACGGGTTCAACGGGAATTCGCGGTATCGCTGCAAGCAGCTCTGGAGTTACGATCGAGCGAAATAACATTTCGAACATCCAGAACAACAATACAGGTACTTTCGGCTCGTTTGGTATAGACATTACCGCCGGTAATGACGACGTGATCAAGAACAACTTCATCAGTGACGTCAACCACAATATGACCGGCGGTGCGGCGTTCGGGCCTGATTTTGGCGTGGTTGGAATCCGACTTGGTGCCGGAACCGGACATAAGGTCTATAACAACTCGGTTAACCTTTTTGGCCCGCATTCGGGTACCGCGACAACAAGTCTGCTTTCCGCGGCGTTCTCGATCAGTACGACGGCCCAAACCGGAATTGACGTTCGCGACAATATTTTCGCGAACAACATCACCGGCGGCACGACCAGCATCGCCCACGTTTCGGTGTACCTGCCTTCCGGCGGTACTTCCGCGATGAATCTGACGTGGAATAACAACTCGTACTATTTCGGAACCGATGCAACCAAACAGGGCACCGGCCAGGCCGGAACCACCGCGGGTACGAACTTCTTTACGACGCTGCCGCTTATGGCCGCATATACCAGCGGGCTTTCGCCGGCGGCGACCAATGATAACGCTTCGATCGCGTCCAGCGGACCTGTTCCGTTTTCTTCAGCGACAGACCTGCATATTTCGGTCGGAGCACCTGAGGTCAATGCCGGTGTTGCAATCGCGGGGGTCAATAACGACTTCGACGGCGACGGACGTCCGGGCAACCTAGGATCCGAGATCGGTGCCGACGAGATCGCGGACGTGAATGCTCCGGATACGACCATCTTGACCAACCCGACGAATCCGTCGAACACCAATTCGGCGATCTTTACATTCTCGGGCACGGATACGCTTGTCAGCTCGACCGAGCCGAAGGGCGATGGTACCGGTTCGCGTTCCGAGAACGATGCTCCGTCGGCTCTGGCCGGATTTGAGTGCCGTATCGACGCCGGAGCGTGGGCATCGTGTACTTCGGGAATTACTTACAACTCGCTCACGCAGGGCTCACACACGTTTGACGTTCGGGCCAAGGACGCAAACAATAACGTCGATCCTTCGCCGGCCACCTATACATGGGTCGTCGATACGGTCGCTCCTACGACGAGTCTTGACTCGTTCCCGACCAATCCGAGCAGTAGCACGTCGGCGGCTTTCACATTCAGCGCTGTCGATCCGGCCCCTGCCAGCGGTGTCGCCGGATTTGAGTGCAAACTCGATGCCGGAGCATATGCGGTATGTACGTCACCCGCGAACGTGACCGGTCTCAGCCAGGGTTCACACACCTTTAGCGTTCGGTCTACCGATGCTGCGGGCAACGTCAGTGTCGAGGCACTTTATACCTGGACAGTCGATGCGATCGCTCCGGATACTCAGATCCTGACCAACCCGACCGATCCGAGCAACAGTGCCAACGCGACCTTTACGTTCAGCGGCACCGACTCGGCGATCGCCACGGTTGCCAGCTTTGAATGTCAGATCGACGGCGGTGCGTTTGGGGCGTGTACTTCGCCGAAGAACTACACGGGCCTCACTGACGGTTCGCACACCTTCCAGGTACGTGCCAAGGATACGGCTGGTAATGTCGATCCTTCGCCGGCAAGCTTCACCTGGACGATCAGCACCGGCCCGGCCGGCCCGGTTGTGGTCACGGCCACGGCCGGCACACCCGGACCGACAAGCTATGCGACGGTCAAGGATGCTTTTGACGCGATCAATGCCGGAACCCATCAGGGTTCGATAACGATCGCCATCATCGGCGACACGACCGAGGCCGCGTCGGCTGTACTTAATGAGAGCGGTTCGGGCAGTGCCTCATACACGGCGATCTCGATCCAGCCCTCGGGCGGAGCGGCTCGCACCGTTACGGGAAATATTGCCGGACACCTGATCGACCTTAATGGTGCCGACAACGTTTCGTTCAATGGATTGAACACGGGCGGCAACAGCCTGACCATCTCAAACACTTCGCAGCAGGTCACGGCCAGCACGATCAGGTTCGTCAACGACGCGACCAACAACACGGTCACCAACTCGACCGTTTCCGGTGCGACCGGAGCCGCGTTGAGCTCAGGCTTTGGCGTTATTTACTTCGCGACTGGTACGGTCACGGGTAATGACGGCAATATCATCAGCAACAACAACATCACCGGTGCCGGCGGTGCCCAGCCAATCAACGGTATCTATTCGTTCGGCACAAGTGCCGCGATCGACAACAGCGGCATTACGGTCAGCGGAAACAACATCTCCGATTACTTCAATGCCAACAGTTCGTCGAACGGTATCAACGCCAACACGGGTAACTCGGCCTGGACGATCACGAACAATAAGTTCTTCCAGACCGGAGCCCGTACATACCTGACGGCGGCAACGCACAACGGTATCAATGTGCTGTCCGGCTCGGGATACACGATCACGGGCAATACCATCGGTTACGCCGCGGCGAACGGCACGGGCGTTTATACGATGGGCGGAACTGTCGCCACCCGATTTGTGGCCATTAACCTTGCCGTTGGAACGACGGCTACGACCTCGGTCCAGGGCAATTCGGTCGCTTCGATATCGTTGACCGGCATCGGAACGAACTCCGGCAGCGGATCGCTGGCCGGCGTCAGCGTTACCTCCGGCAACGTCAATATCGGTAATGTCACACCGAATAACTTTGGCTCGACATCGGGCACCGGCTCGTTGACGACAACACCGACGACCACGACTGCGGCTGCCATCATCGGCGTCAATAGCGCCACGACCGGCACGATCGTCATTAGCAACAATACGTTTGGCGCATTTACGTCGGCCAGTCCGACGGCGGCGAATCCGGGAGCGGTTTTCGGTGTCAATGTTTCGGCAATAGCAGCCTCGATCACCGTGACGGGTAATACGTTTGGAAACTCGACCGCTGAGAATATGCGTGCAGGCGTCCTCGGCACGACAACGGGCAGTTCGATCGCCGGAGCCATCATTCAGACGGCGATTCCATCGGTGTTCAATTACTCGAATAACACGATCCGCAATTTCTCGTCATACGGTACGGGAACGGGCGGCTATGTTCGCGGTATTCAGACCAATACCTCATCGAGTGCTACCGCGACCGGTACGATCAACAACAATACGATCACCAATTTGATCACGAGCGGTGCAGTTTCCGGCCAGTCGAGTGCAAACACTTCGGCTCAGGGAATTCAGTTCCTGGCGGGCGTCAACACCACCATTTCCGGCAATACCATCTCGAATATTTCGAATGTGAATGCTGGTGCGGTTGGAACTGTCGTTGCGGGTATCGTCCATGCTTCAGGTACAAATTCGGTTATCTCGAATAACCGCATCTGGGGTTTGAGCAACGCCAGCACGACGACGTCGACGACGTTGCCGAATGTCATCGCGGGCATCATTATCCGCTCGGGTACGACCTCGACCACAGTCGTTAACAATATGATCTCGCTCGGTGCGGGACAGGCTACCAACTCGTACATCTTCGGTATTTGGGGTAACCACGGCTCGACACCGGATCCGCTGGATCAGGTCTATTTCAACACGGTCAATATCGAGGGAACCGTTGCGTCAGGTGCGGCACCGAGTGCCGGTTTCCACCGCGGCGATCTCACGACGACCAACAAAAATCCGGTTGTCGACGTTCGCAACAACGTATTTGTCAATACGCGCTCCGGCGGTACTGGCAAGCACTATGCGATCGCCAACCACATCGGCGGCACCTCGTCGACGGCGACCGGTTGGACCACCGTCAATAACAACGTACTGAATGCCAATCCCGCGACGATCGGATTCTGGACAACGGACCAGACCTTCGCTGGTTGGAAGGCCGCGTCGGGCGGTGACGGCCTGAGTTATTCGGGAATTACGGTCAATTTTGTCAATGCTGCGGCGGGCGATCTGCACGTCAACATGGGCGTGACTCCGACCTCGCTCGAATCGGGCGGCGTTGCTATCGCCGGTATCACGACCGATATCGACGGGCAGACGCGTCCGGGACCGGCAGGCTCGACCAATGGCGGTGCTATTGCTCCGGATCTCGGTGCCGACGAGTTTGACGGCGTGTACCTTGACGGTGCCGCTCCGATCATTACTTATACGAATCTGTCGAACACAACATCGACGGCAAACCGTACCCTGTCGGTAAACATCACCGACGGAACGGGCGTAGCCGGCGGCGGCAATTCACCGCGTGTTTACTTTAAGAAATCGACGGATGCCGTGTACGCATCGAGTGCCTGTTCGCTCGCAAGCGGTACACCGCAGAACGGCAGCTACAACTGTGTGATCGACAATTCATTGGTGGGCGGCGGAACGGTCGCAACCGGTGATACGATCCAGTATTTTGTCGTTGCTCAGGACACGGTCGGCAATCTCGCCGCAAGTCCGTCGCTCGGATTCTCGGGCGTCAACGTCAATACGGT
>CAZQGN010000026.1:0-54956 GCA_964592865.1 uncultured Chloracidobacterium sp.
GCAGAGGTCTGCAAAACCTTTATTCATCGGTTCGATTCCGATCGCCGCCTCCAAAATTAGGTTCAAATCGAAAGGCGGCCAGCAATGGCCGCCTTTCTTTATTCCTCGTTTGGCACGTGTACTAGTTGAACGCTGCCGCCCTTACTATCAGATCATCAAGTCCGGGCTCTTTGGGGTTTCGAGGCACGCCGGGGTGGATTATCGAAACCTGACAGCCCTCAGCGGCCTCGACCAATTGACGAAAAGTGCCTGCATCGGGATCGGCAATGTATGCCTGTTTATTATCATCATAGGCAAACATCTTTGCGTTTATGTGAGTGCATTCGTTGCAGCTTGTACAGCGAGCGGACTCAATATACGGTTCGCCGTCCACAACTGAAATGCTCTTTGGTTCAACTGCGGGCCGATCTTCGGCGGCCGAGACTCCGTTGGAAGATTGCGATATAGCGGCCCCCGCGGTCCGGTCTGAGTCAATCATTCCGTTGATATCTGTCAGCCATTCAGCGCTCGGACCGGTAGGACGCCCGAGATCCTGAAGGCTTCGCCATATACGCAGGCACCGGCGAGCCTCGTTGATAGCCCTCGCATCGACAATCGCCCGGTGCAGAACGCCCTCATTATCGATAAGATCGACGTAAGGCACTTTCTCATTGCCCGGAGACAGGTCGGCGGCCAGGGCGTCGCTAACAGTGATCATTTCATCGATCCAATCCTCGTCCGGAACCAACGCGAAGTGTGAACTAAACCGCTGATCCATCACCATCAGATCGACCGGAGTGAACGCGGTATCGAATCTATGGGCCCGGATCGATCCGTCCTCATAGTCTATTGAATATGCGGGCCAATCGACATCAGGCTGCGGATTGCTCTCGATAGTCAGTCGCGACGCCCGGTCTGCACCGCCGTCAGGATCATAGAACAAACTCGGAAAGACTCTCGATTCGGTTGCCGCTGCGGCTGTCAGATATGGAGGAATATCGACATTTGAACTTGTGTGGCCTGAGAAAATACTAAAGAGTGCGGGCCCGGCGAACGAAAGTCCGCCGATCAGTTTCGAACGGCAATGGAAGATCGATGATGCCGCGGCCTGGAATACGAATACGTCGGTCAGGCCGATCGCCGTATCAACAAGCTGTCGGGCACGAAGGCCCAACGAAAGGTGTCCTTCGGCAAGTTCGGACGGTTCAAGCACGTCGTCGGTTCTGACAAGTATCTTGAATGGTAATCCGACCGCCAAAATTTCGAATATCTTCGACGTTTCTGCCGGATCCAGCGATCCGGCGTCGGTACAGATCAGGTACGACGGAAGTTGTGCGAGATCGGTCGAGGTTAAACCGTTGGAGCCAAAGAACTCGAATATCGGGTCGTGTAAACTCTCGCGATACTCGCCCGCCGCCTCAAGTTCGGCGATGGCGAGAGCTTTCGCTAGTTCAACTGTCGCGGGATAGCGTTCGTTATATGCCCTCAATGCATCCGACGGGCGTTCGAAGACAAATTCATACGAATCGCCGGTATCGTCGAGCCTCGGATAAAAACGCTGTCTTTCGATAACGTCGATCAGCGACCGGATCCGATCTCTACGGCGATCTGATATAGCCGCATCGGGCTTGGCAGCGGTCAGAATATTTGACAAAGCCTCGAAATTGAACGCTCTATCAAATGTTGATCCGACAGATGCCCGCAGCCGCTCGGGCGACCGTCCGATCGCTGATCCGATGGCTTCGGCGTCAAGAATATTATGTAGTTTGTGAAGCAGGCGTTCGACCCTTTCCCGAAAAGATGCGGTTCGCTGATCATTCAACGCTTTCCAAATATGGTGAACAACCGAGGAAGGAGTGTCACGATCGAGGTCTATCACCGAACCGGCGGCAAAAAACTCTGATTCGAGGATCCGGGCTGAATCCAGGATCGTGCTGTCGCTGCCGCCCGACAGCGTCTCGGCCGCACTTTTCCAAAGATCACTGAGCGTGGACGTCCCGGCGTTTGCGAGCGACCGGCGGATCTCTCGTTCGATCCGGTAGCCATGCCGGGCGATCCGATCGCATTCCTGCATATCCGCCAACCTGTTGACAGCCTCGTCGACCATATGCGACAAGGACAGGAGTGACCGTTCCGGCGTTCCGACTGTATTCAGCACCAGCGGCAGATCGTACCGCAGTTCTGCCAGATCCGATATGCGGGCAAACAGAGCGGGGATCATACCGTACGGGATCCGTTGCAATCCGCCTCCGTTAACGGTTCCGGTCAAATGAAAGGCAAGTTGAATTTGAAGTTTTCCCTGCATTTGCTTACCTCGTCAGTCCGTCGGTTTCAGGCCAGACCGTGAATTTGTCAAATTCGGCCTCGATACCCGACTGCACCATTGAGTTGGTACGTAGCCGCGGATCGTGCCGCAGGTCCTCGTAGCACGCCACATCGGGGTTCCGGTACAGGATCCCTACCGGGATCGGATCATACTCCGAAGCGATCTCGCGGGCCCGGTTCATGTTTCGCGGATCGTGTTCTTCCATACGCGTATACGTCCGTGCCAGCGACGAACTTATTTCGATCCCGTCTTCGTGATGAAGAAGCAATACCCGATCAGGGTCGTGCAGCCACGGATCCATGAGTTTCGGCATCCACTCCGGACATCGCTGAATAATGCGTACGAATGAGAAGCCCTTGTGTCGGTAAGCCGCCGCGATCACCTGATAAAGCACTTCGGGTATCCAGTCGACGACCTGAGCGACAAAAGAGACGTTCGAAATCCCAAGCGTTACGGTCAGCGGATTTAGCGCTTCTAGGTAACTGCCGCGAGGAGTCGTATTACTTTTGGTGCCGATCGGCGATGTCGGTGAGGCCTGCATTTTCGTCAATCCATAGATCTGATTGTCGTGGAGCATCATGGTCAGGTCCATGTTGTAGCGAACGGCGTGGATCCAATGGGCTGCTCCGATGCTGCAGCAGTCACCGTCGCCCGTGTTAACGAAAACAGTCAGATCAGGGCGGGCCATTTTAACACCCTCAGCCACCGGCAACGCCCGGCCGTGAATGCCGTGAAAACCGTAGGTATTCATGTAATGCGGGAGACGGCTCGAACAGCCGATGCCGGAGACAAAGACAGTTTTCTCCGGCAAGAGGCCCTCATCACGGCAGAGACGCTGGACAGCGGTGAGAATGGCGTTGTCACCGCAACCGGTACACCAACGCGGTACCCCTTTTTGATAGTCCTCGATCTCTCGCCGTTCCTCGAACAACTGCATCAGACAATCATTTGAGCTGATAGTGTGAGTCATTTCCATCATCCCAGTTTCTCCATTATCACGCGTCGGACGGTATTTGGTCTGAGCGGCGTGCCGCGGCATTCACTCCAGCAGTCTATATCCACCAGAAACCTTGACCGGAGCAGCATCGCAAGTGCCGAGTACCGCCGGTTGTTTTCGTCGATCATCTCGTCGCCCGGATCATCGCTCCAGTTGTTTTCGATAGTAATGACTTTCTTGAAACCGCTAAGTATCTCCTTGATACCCGGCTGGAGCGGTTGGATGAATGTCAGACTGAGCGATGAAACCTCTTTTCCATCCAGCCTCAGTGACTCGACGGCCTCTTCGATCGCTCCCCGGGAACTGCCCCAGCCAATGACCAGGAGGTCACCGGTCGGGGGACCAAAGACGGTCGGCGGAACCAGCGTCTTTTGCAGTGTCGCCAGCTTTAGGCTTCGCGCCCGCATTCCCTTCTGATTGATCTCGGGGTCATATGCGACGTGACTATTCTCATCGTGAGCAAGCCCGGTGAGAGTATGCATACCTCCGGGTTGGCCGGGAATAAATCGCCGGGCTAGTCCTGTACGATCGTCCCAGTCATACGGTTTTGCACCTGCGGGAATAGCGCTTTGGTCGATCGGAGGCGCCAGCCACGATGCATCGAAATCCGGCCGGGTGAAGGGTTGCTGCGATGTCGCCAGATTGGCGTCGGACAGGATCACGACGACCATATTGAATGTTTCGGCGATCTTGCGGGCG
The DNA here is from genome assembly GCA_964592865.1 of uncultured Chloracidobacterium sp. Taxonomy (GTDB): domain Bacteria; phylum Acidobacteriota; class Blastocatellia; order Pyrinomonadales; family Pyrinomonadaceae; genus OLB17. The sequence continues at coordinate 4,002 of CAZQGN010000026.1, forward strand.
GTGATCACGGAGTAAAAGCACTCTTCGATAGTACTTGGAGCAATTACCACCTTCGGTGCGTCACCGTGGCTGCCGAAGATGGTCGTCATCAGGTCGCCCTGCTCGGTCTTCGTGGGCTGACCCGTGCTCGGGCCTCCACGCATGACGTTGACCACAACGAGCGGTATCTCTCCCATAACCGCGAGGCCGATCGCCTCCTGTTTCAATGAATATCCGGGTCCTGATGTGATCGTGACCGTGCATTTGCCAGCATACGACGCACCGATCGCGAAGGCACACGCCGCGATCTCATCTTCGGCCTGATGCACGATGCCGCCGACCTTTTCAAAAGCATCGCTCAGGTAATGTGACGCCGACGTCGCCGGCGTGATCGGGTACATGGCACAGATCTCCATTCCGGACGCGAGCACGCCCAAAGCGAGAGCCGTATTGCCATTGACCACGATCTGCGGCACTGAGGACTTTTCGGCGGGTATCTCGTATTTGAGATCCAGATTCTCGTAGGCCCACGCGAAGCCGTCTTCGAGAAGAGCAATGTTCTTTTGGATGACCTGTGCAGATTTCTTGCTAAAGGTCATCGCGATCTGGTCGCGGCCGGTTTGCAGATCGAGTCCGAAAATACTGCATAGCATGCCGAGAGCGAACATATTTTTGCCCTTTCGGGCATCGGAAACATGTTTAAGGCACTCAGCCTCCATCGGTATCTCGTAAACGCGATATCCCGCGGCGACGAGATGTTCATAGGTGTCAACATACGAACGTGAGACAGCAGGGTCGGGATTATCACGCCACATTGACTCAAGCAGAATGGTGCAGCCGGGCTTCAGCTCCTTTGAGCGGACCCGGCCGAGCAGCACCTGTTCGTTGAATGCAACGACAAGGTCGGTCTCGTTGCCGCCGTTCGTCATTCGCTTGGTGCCGATCCTTATCCGGTTGCCGCTGGCGCCCGCGACGCTGCGAGCCGGCGGACGGATCTCTGCCGGGATTATCTCAACTGTCCAAACTCCGATGCCGGTGCGAGCGACGATCGAACCAAATGATTGTCCGCACTTCTGCGCACCTTCACCTGAATCGCTGATTATCTCGACTATATGCTCGTTGATGCGGGTCCGCGGCCGTCGCGGTTTGTCGCCGTTTCGATTCGAGGCGGCTGCATTGATGCCGTTGTTAGATGTCATTTTCACATCGTCCTCACTCGTCTGTAATTTTGTTCACGGGCGTTGATGCCGAATCGGGCCGGTCCCGAACTTATCGGCCCGACATCGCGGATACCGAGAAATGTTTTCATGCCGCGGGCTGCCTTTCTTCCCGCCCCCATCGCCTCGATCACGGTCGCGGCTCCAGTCACTATGTCGCCGCCGGCAAATACGCCGGCCATCGAGGTCATCATATCGGCGTCAGTGTCGATATATCCGTGCTTATTGAGCTTAAGATCGGACGTTTGACCGATTATTGGATTGGCGTTGGTTCCGATCGCAAATACAACCTGATCGGTCTCGATCTCAAATTCACTGCCGCCGATAGGCATCGGGCGTCGTCGCCCGGAAGCGTCCGGTTCGCCAAGTTCCATCTTTATGCATCGGATCGCGCAAACAGACCCGTTGCCGTCGTCGAGGATCTCGACCGGAGCGGATAACCAGTGAAATTCGATGCCTTCCTGCTCAGCATGGTGAACTTCTTCGGCTCGGGCGGGTGCCTCGGCCTTTGATCGTCGGTACAGGCAGGTGACCGACGCCGCACCGAGCCGTTTGCTCACCCTGAGAGCGTCCATCGCCGTATTGCCGGCACCGACCACCACAACATGTTTGCCGAGCGGCAAAGGCGTATCGACATTCGGAAAATCCCTCGCCCGCATCAGGTTGCAGCGGGTTAACAGTTCGTTCGCCGAAAGGACGCCGTTCAATGAATCACCCGGAATGCCGAGCATCGTCGGATAACCGGCACCGGTGCCGATAAATACTGCGTCGAAACCGAGTTCGGTCAGCATCTGCCGGATAGTGAAAAGCCGTCCCACAAGTGTGTTGCATTCGAACTTGACGCCGAGCATCTCCAGCTTTTCGATCTCGGCATCGACAACCGAATTTGGCAAGCGGAATTCCGGAATGCCATATCTCAGGACGCCGCCGGCCTCATGAAAAGCCTCGTAAACCGTAACGTCACAGCCGGCCTTTGCCATGTCGGCGGCGCATGCCATTCCGGCGGGGCCCGAACCGACTATACCGATTCGGAATCTGGCCGGATCGATATAGGGGATATTTACCCAATTATTTGAGATCGCAAGGTCGCCAACGAAACGCTCCATTCGGCCAATCGCAACCGGTACGAGATTTTCGCCGACAACACAGACGCCTTCGCATTGATTTTCCTGTGGGCAGACTCTGCCGCAGACCGCCGGCAAAAGATTGGTTCCCGTAATGATGTCATATGCACCGCGAAAATCCCGTTCGCCGATGCGCTCAATGAATCCGGGAATATTGATACTGACCGGACAACCGGCGATGCACTTTGGATCGGGACAAAAGAGGCATCTTTGTGACTCGAGAACCGCCTCGGTTTCGGTGTATCCGCAGTTCACCTCTTCGAAGTTTGCGGAACGCTCCAGTGGATCCAGTTCGCGTACCGGTGTCCTTTCCTGCGGGATGCTTCGAACAGTTCGTTTCTTCGCCATTATTGTTCTACTCCGCTTTGTATCACTGCGTTAACCTATGTCAGGCATTTCGATGGGTTCAACAGCCGTTGCACGCATTCGGCATGATTCTGACCAACGTTCAGTAGCCACGCGTTCTTCTTCCTTGTAACGCCTTAGCCTGACCATGAGATCGTCAAAGTCAACGGCGTGTCCGTCGAAATCAGGCCCGTCGACGCACGCGAACCGCACTTCCTCGCCGACCTTCACACGACAACCGCCGCACATCCCGGTTCCATCGACCATTATCGGATTAAGGCTTACCATCGTCCTGATACCGGCGGCACGAGTCGCGTCGGCACTGGCTTTCATCATCACCGGCGGGCCGATAGCGATCACTTCGTCGATGTCCTGGTGGTGCTTGAGGGCGAGATCGATCCCGTCGGTGACGAATCCCTTGATCCCGGCCGATCCGTCGTCGGTGCAAATGATGAGTTCATCGCAGATCGATCGGAACTTGTCTTCCCAAAATATGAGGTCCTTATTACGAAAACCGAGAACGCCGATAACGTAAGCACCGTTTTGCTTGAACGCACGTGCTTGCGGAAATACCGGGGCGACACCGAGGCCGCCGCCAACGCATACAGCCTTGCGAGCGTCACTGAGGTGACTGGGAATTCCCATCGGCCCCGCCAGCCCATATAGGGCCCCGCCCACATGACAAGTCGCCTGCATCTCCATCGTGGACTTTCCGACAGCCTGAATAACGAGGGTGATAGTGCCTTTGTCACGGTCAAAGTCGGCGATCGTCAGGGGGATGCGTTCGCCTTCGGCATGGGACATTACTATCACAAACTGGCCGGGGTTGGCAGCCCGGGCCATCATTGGGTGGAGAACCTCGAGCATAAAGGTCACGTCCGAGTAATCCTCTCGTGCAACGATCTCAAAACGGTTCATATCGATGATCTTCCTCTTGAATGAAAGCCGGTTCCGCCAATAATCCTTCGTTCAGCAAGACACGTGCCAAATCGGCCGTTTCAGAAACGACTTTAAGGAACTTCCGCAAATGCTCGATAATATTGGTTTTATTGCGGTAGTAGGGGTGGGGCGAACGCAGAGACTATGAAAAAATCGACGGTAAAGTGCGAAATTTTGCCCGATGTGAGATCGACAAGAAAAAGGGCGTGACCAAGCCAGACCAGGCCGGGACACACCCTCTAATTAGAAGACCGATCTTTTTGCCTATGGTATCGAAAGCCTCTGTTTCTGCCAGTTCCCTCGCGTAAAGTCAGGGAATTTTACCGGGATTGAACCCTTTGCATTCGATATCTCACTCAACGGCCCCGGTGCCGACCAGGCGGCGGCGTCATATACATCGATATCCGGAGCGATACCCTTCGTCATACATTCAGCAAGGCGATAGCACATAATATAGTCCATACCGCCGTGACCGCCGAGTTTGCGCGCGGCTTCGCCTTCCTTTTTCCAAAGGTCGTGTTCAAATTTCTCTTTGAACGCGTCAATAGGCTGCCATTTGTGTCCCCCTTCCTGGCCGTCGATGAAGATGCGGGACGGATAGTCACGAAAAATGCCCTTCGTGCCCTGGATCAAATTTATGCGGTCGTATGGCCTCGGCGTAGATACGTTGTGCTGCACCAGAATGGTTCTGCCTTTATTGGTTTTTATCAAATTCGTGCTGTAGTCGCCGGTTTTGTAAACCTCTTTTTGGCGCGGGTCATCGGCCTTCAGGTGGTCTTTTCGATACTGCTGTAGACCCAGACTCGCAGAGTTCATTGCGACCATGTATTCAAATTTATCGCCGCGATTGATGTCCATATAGTTTGCGACCGGTCCGAGGCCATGAGTCGGGTAAAGATTGCTGTCCCGGAGTGTGTGATGCCGCCGCCGCCAGAGCCCTTCGTCGCGGGTCTCAAAGAGTATCTCGCGCAGGTCATGGTTATACGCTCCCTCACCGTGGACAATGTCGCCCAGCATTCCGGCTCTGACCATGTTCAGAATGAGCAGCTCATCGTAGTCGTAACAGCAATTCTCCATCAGCATGCAATGCCGGCGGGTGCGTTCGGATGTATCGACCAGTTTCCAGCAATCTTCGAGGGTGTATGCCGACGGAACTTCTGTGCCTGTATGCCTCCCGGCGTTCATCGCCGCGAGTGCCTGTTCGGTATGCCATTCCCACGGCGTCGCGATGTAAACAAAATCGATATCGTCCCGTTTTACTAGCTCTTCGTATCCGCGATCACCCTTTACGAATGTCGCGGGCGTCGGTTGTTCGGCCTTTTCTACCATTGCTCGGGCTCGATCGACCTTTGACTGCACAACATCACAAAGAGCCGTCACGCGGACGTTCGGCAAATGCAGAAATTCTGAGAGCACGCTGGTGCCGCGGAGACCGGTGCCGACGATCGCGACACGAACTGTCTCACGTTTTTCAAACGGCACGCCGGCCATTGTCTTATTGGCGGGTGCAGGACCGGCGATCAACTGTTCAAGCAGCGACTCGCCGTCTGCTGCTGATACACTGCCGCCCATCAAACCCAGCCCGATACTTCCCAATGCCGCATTTCGCAGCATTTCACGCCTCGATATACCCGATCTTTCGCTCAATGAACCTTACCTCACAAATTTGGAATGACGAACAGTATCTTATAACAGTCGATCGCAACTGCCACTGCGGTTGACCACTATTTATCGGTACCGCGAGGCATTTTGCCGTGCGGAAGCGGAAAAATTTACCATTTCGCGGTAATATTTAACTCGAATGAGCAAATACGGCGAAACTCAACTGCGTAGAATGATACCGCGAACTGTCAGCAGATCAATGCTGGCAATTTTGTTTCTGGGTTTTTGTGCAGTCGCCGTACTAGCTCAGGATCCGGTCAAATTCACCGCGTCGGTCGCACCTGAGAGCATCGCTGCCGGCGGCAGCGGAACGGCGAAGATAACCGCAACCATCGAGTCGCCGTGGAAGATGTACTCACTGACCCAGGGATCAGGTGGGCCGATACCGACAAAGATAACGATCGACGACGCGTATTTTCAGGCCGGCAAGATCGCGGGGCCCAAGCCGAAGATCGCGTTCGATCCAAATTTCGGCATTAATACGGAGGCCTATTCGGGTGAGGCGGCGTTCACGGTGCCTTTTACCGTTACATCTGACGCTCCTGACGGCCGACAGGATCTGAGGCTGAGTGTTAAATACCAGGTCTGCAACGACACGCTTTGTCTGCCGCCAAAGACGGTAAAGCTCGCGGCCGGCGTCACTGTTACAGGCGGCAAGGCCGTCGCGGCGTCGACTTCAGCAGCAACGTCGCCATCACCGGCGATTGTCAATCCTTCGCCCGCCGCGACGCCGGCGGCGTCTAATATCGCAAACGGTTCGTTTTGGGGATTTATTTGGCTGGCGATCACGTTCGGGGCCCTCTCGCTGCTAACGCCATGCGTCTTTCCGATGATCCCGATCACGGTATCGTATTTCACCAAACACGGTTCGGACACGCATTACGGTTCGATCCGTGATGCGCTGATCTACGCTCTCGGAATAATACTGACCTTTACGGGTCTCGGGGTCGCCCTGGCATTGGTATTTGGCGCCGCCGGTTTGAATCGATTCGCTTCGAACCCGTACATCAATCTCCTGATCACCGGGATATTTCTCGCGTTTGCGTTCAGCTTGCTCGGGGCTTACAACCTCGGCGTTCCGTCGGGGATCTTGACAAAACTCGACGGAGTAACCCGGTCGAAGGAATCCGGTAAGTACATCGGGCTTTTGCTGATGGGCCTGACGTTCTCACTTACGTCATTTACCTGCACGGCGCCGCTTGTCGGAACGATCTTGGTCGCGGCGGCAAACGGTGAGTTGTTTTACCCCGTCGCGGGAATGCTGGCGTTCTCGACAGTCTTTGCCTTGCCGTTCTTCGTTTTGGCCGTCGCCCCGCGGCTTATGCACCGTTTGCCGCGTTCCGGTACGTGGATGAATTCAGTGAAGGTCGTGATGGGCTTTCTTGAGATCGGGGCCGCGTTGAAATTCCTTTCAAATGTTGATCTCGTCTGGGGCTGGAATGTGTTTACCCGCGAGGTCGTTATAGCCGGTTGGATCGCATGCTCGGTCCTTATCGCCCTGTATCTTTTGGGCGTTTTCCGCTTCGCACACGATTCGGAAAGAAAGCACATCGGACTATTTGGTGCCCTCAATGCATTGGCGTTTACGACGCTCACATTCTATTTGCTGACCGGGTTGTTCGGGGCACGGCTCGGCGAGATCGAATCATTTCTGCCGCCGGCAAAGGAGTCGGCGGCCGCAGATGCCGGCCAAACCGCTAAGAACGGTGAACTTACCTGGATAACCAACGACTATGAGGCCGCGATCGCCCGCGCGAAGTCCGAAAACAAAAGGATCTTTGTCGACTATACGGGCTACACCTGTACCAACTGCCGGTGGATGGAAGCCAATATGTTCACCAAGGCGGAGGTAAGAAAGGAACTTGAAAAATTCGTCCGCGTCAGACTCTATACCGATGGCGAGGGAGAGCCATATCAGGGATTTCAACGAATGCAGGAACAACGCTTCGGAACCGTCGCATTACCGTTATATGCCATCGTAACGGCTAGTGACGAGACTGTCGCAACCTTTGCCGGCCTCACTCGTGATCAAAACGAATATCTCGCGTTTCTGCGGAAATAAAGCTCCACGGCCTACCGCAAAGCGGCGTTTAGATTTCTAAGCGCTTCCGAACCCGGACACAGATCGGCCTCAGTAAGTTTGTTCAGCGGTCGGTCGGCCGTGCGGATCATATCGTGAAGATCCGACGTGTCCGGATCGACGTAGAGCAGGCCGGTCAGGATCTCACCCTTTGCCCGGGCGGTTTGAACGGCATTTATCGCCGAGATACGGTCTAGCGGATTCCAATCCTTTTCGAGTTTGTGCAGGCTGATCACCGAACCGTCATGCAGTGGCACGGCCTCGACAGTTCCCTCCTCATAACTCGCGGTGATCGTGGTCTGATGAGGCACAAAATCGACGGTTGCGGTCGCCTCCATATGTTCGCGTACGTAGTCGTATGATTTAGTCGAACCGGGATTGTTATTAAAGGTCACGCACGGTGAAATGACGTTTATGAACGCGAATCCCGGATGGCTCATGGCGGCCTGGATCAGCGGGACAAGCTGCGATTTATCGCCCGAAAAGCTCTGTGCAACGAACGTCGCCCCGAGTTCGACTGCGAGGCTGGCAAGATCGATCGCCTCAAAAAGGTTGACACTGCCGGCTTTGCTCTTGGATCCGGCGTCTGCGGTCGCGGAATCCTGACCCTTGGTAAGGCCGTAACAGCCGTTGTTCATCACCAGATAGACCATGTTCAGGTTTCGCCGAACGACGTGGACGAACTGGCCCATACCGATCGACGCGGTGTCGCCGTCACCAGAGACGCCAAAGTAGATAAGGTCGCGATTGGCGAGATTGGCACCGGTCGCAACCGACGGCATACGCCCGTGAACCGAATTGAACCCGTGCGAATTGCTGAGGAAATACGCCGGCGTTTTTGACGAACAGCCTATGCCTGAGAGTTTTGCGACGCGATGCGGTTCGATATTGGTCTCAAAACAAGCCTGTGCGATCGCCGCACTGATCGAATCATGCCCGCAGCCCGCGCACAGTGTGCTCAAACTGCCTTCGTAATAATCGACGGTGTAGCCGAGATCGTTCTTCGGCAATGCCGGGTGTCGAAATGTAGGTCGTATATAGGTCATATTCTGGTTTTGATCTGGTTGACGATATCATCCGCCGTGATCGGGGTGCCGTCGTAATTGAGTACTGAGATCAATCTTGACGGGTCAATGCCGAGTTCGATCGTCATCAGGCTTTTGAACTGGGCATCGCGGTTCTGTTCGATGACGAATAACCGGTCATGCGAATCGACAAAATCACAAAACGCCTTGCCGAACGGAAAGGCACGGGGCCGCATCGCGTCTAATACGATACCTTCTTCCGCAAACAGATCGATCGCCTCTTCTGCCGAAAAGATCGATGTCCCAAAGAAAATAACGCCGTCCTTTGAGCGATTCGTACCCTGATAGAAATGGGGCTGCGGCACCAGTTCCTTTGCGGTGTCCCATTTTTTCGCGAGCCGGTCGACATTTCGCCTGTATGCATCGCCGTCCTCAGTATATACGCCATATTCGTCGCGGGACGAGCCGCGGGTGACGAAGGCTCCTCGCGTCGGATGCGTGCCGCCTATCGTTCGGTACGGAATGCCGTCCCCGTCCACGTCGAGATACCGCCCCCATTTGCCACCAAACATTTCAGCCAACGGCGAGCCGCCGCCGCCGTGAATCGCTTCGAGCTGATCAGCATTTAACACTTTGCCGCGATCATACTTGCGCGCATCGTCCCACACCAACGGGTCAGTAACGTGGTCGTTCATACCTAGATCAAGGTCGGTCATCACGATCACGGGCGTCTGCAAGCGTTCCGTAAGGTCAAACGCGTCGGCCGTCATTTCAAAACACTCTTTCGGGGTCGACGGCAGCAGCAAAGGGTGTTTGGTGTCGCCGTGGGAAGCATAAGCGGCGAGCAATAGATCAGACTGCTGTGTCCTCGTCGGCATTCCGGTCGACGGGCCGGTCCGCTGCACATCTATCAATACGGTCGGTACCTCGGCAAAGTATCCAAGGCCGAGGAATTCGTTCATCAAACTGACACCGGGACCGCTGGTGGCCGTGAATGATCGTGCACCGTTCCAGCATGCACCCATGACCATGCCGATGGCTGCGAGTTCGTCCTCGGCCTGGACGATTGCGTAATTATTCTTGCCCGTTTCCGGGTCAACGCGGAATTTTGCGGCGTATTTCGCAAAAGCGTCGACGACCGAGGTCGAAGGCGTGATCGGGTACCATGCCGCAACTGTGGCTCCGGCATAGACCGCGCCGAGGCCGCAGGCCGAGTTGCCGCTAAAGAGTATCTTGTCGCCGAGCAGATCGCGGCGTTCGACACGAATATCGAGCGGATAGTCAAAATTCTCCTTGACGTAATCGACGCCGATATTCAGTGCCTTGATGTTCGGATCGATCAACTTTTCCTTGCCTTTGAACTGATCGCCGATCAATCCTTCAAGTACCGAAAACTCGATGTCGCACAGGGCCGACAGCGCTCCGATATAGACAATATTCTTGAAAAGCTGGCGCTGTCGCGCGTCTGTGTACTCCGCATTGCAGAGAGCCATCAACGGTATGCCCAGATGCGTAATATCTTCGCGATCATAGCCCGGCGGCAGTGGTTTGGTGCTGTCGTACAGAAAGTATCCGCCCGGCAACACCTCGCGGTAATCGTTCTTCATGCTCTGCGGATTGACCGCGACCATCAGATCGACGCCGTGACGACGCCCGAGGTAGCCCTTTTCGCTGACACGCACGTCGTACCATGTCGGCAGTCCCTGAATGTTTGACGGAAAAATGTTCTTTGGCGTCACCGGTACGCCCATTCGGAATACGGCCTTTGTAAACAACGCGTTGGCCGAGGCTGAGCCGGTGCCGTTCACGTTAGCAAATCTGACTACAAAATCGTTGATCTTCATTCCTTGTTCTTTTCGTCCCAGAGCATTGGCTCCCATAATTCTACCTTATTTCCGTCAGGATCCATTATCCAGGCGAACTTGCCGTTCTCATGCGATTCGGGGCCCTGGATGATCTCGACGCCATTTGCTCTGAGCTGCTCGAGCATCTCATCCATATTATCAACGCGGTAGTTGATCATAAAGGACGACTCGCTCGGGCTGAACCATTTTGTGTCGTGGTTCGCGGCGTTCCATACCGTCAACCCGCCGTCCTTTTGTTCGTCATCGGTCCAGTTGATGATCGCTCCGCCCCACGGTTCGAGCTTGATGCCGAGATTTTGTGCGTACCAATTGCCAAGCTCCGAGCCCTTGCCCGCACTCTTAAAAAATACACCGCCAATGCCTGTAACCTTTGCCATATGTTCTCCAAATTCGTGTTTATAAGCGCGGTTAACTCTTGCCGCGCATGAATAATCGCTATTTTCTAGCGGTCGACTTTTAGGATCGAGTCGGTCGTTGCGAAAGTCCTATCTCTTGCCCGTAGTTGTGACGCGGCCGTAAAGTCGAGGTTGACCAGGTCCTCTGTCGGCGAAATTATCTGCGGCTGGAACAGATAACGCTTTGACCCGACGGTCACAACGTAAGTTTGCCCTGCCATTAGCGAATCGAACCGAAAATAGCCAAATGTCGAAGAACGTGTCGTAATAGCGACCCCTGACTGATCGGTCACCGTGATAACAGCGTTGCGGAGCCCCAGGCCGTCATCTGTTGTGACCCTTCCCGCAACCGAAACAGAGGCTGCGGTCGGCGACAGATCGCCTTCCAATCGAAGTAAACCGCCGTACCCGCCAATGCGGCCCGCAAGAATAAATCGGCTCGAGGGATCGATCGTCAATGCCCGTGCATCATCTGGACGTCCGCCTGAGACATCGAGGGTCAACTTGCCGGTTCCGAGAGGAGAATCGACGTAATTAAAGGTGGTGTCGAGTGCTCCGGTCGAAGTAAAACGCGCCATAGCAAGATCAGACTGTGAGCCATTGGCTGCGAATCCCGCTGCAACGATCTTGCCGTCCGGCTGTACGGCGACAGCGTAGGCGACATCATTGCCGGCAAGCATGGCGGTCGTAACCTTTCCGGTGATGTTCCAAGAGATATCGAGATAGCCGTCGTCGGTCACTCGTGCCACGGCAAAATCGTCATTTGATCCATTATTGGCACTGCCGGCGAGGATGATCTTTCCGTCGGACTGCATTGCGACCGAATAGGCCACATCGTTACCCGACAGCATCGAAAATGTAAGAAAACCGGTGCCGTGAAACGTCGTGTCCAGCGTTCCATTTGTATTGATGCGCACAACGGCAAAATCGTTATTAGTCCCGTTATAGGCGCTGCCGGCAACGACTATCTTTCCATCGGTCTGCAATGTGACCGCACGAGCATAGTCGTTGGCGGCGCTGATGCCGACAGTGAAAATGCCATCAGCGCTGAAACTCGTGTCAAGGGTTCCGTTTGTATTGTAACGGACGATATTGTAGTTAGTCTGCCCGCCGCCGACACTGTAACCAACTACTACTATCTTGTTGTCCGACTGTATCGCAACGGCGGTTGCGACATCGTCTCCGGGAAAGATTGACAACACCACTTTGCCGGTCCCGTTAAAGGTAGTGTCAAGTGAGCCGTCAGTGTTATAGCGCGCGATGGCATAATCGGTATTAGATCCGGTAAGGGCCGTGCCGGCCGCAACGATCTTGCCGTCGGGCTGGATCGCGACGGCGTTGGCTGAGTCGTCGCTTGCCAGTATAGGAGTAGTAACCTTGCCCGTGCCATTAAATGTCGTGTCGAGAGTTCCGTCTGAGTTGACCCTCGTAAGAGCAAAATCGTTATTTTGTGCATTCGAGGCAAAACCCGCGGCAACTATCTTGCCGTCGGATTGCCGGGCGACGGCGTTGTACTGATTGCTTCGGCTGCCGACGTCGGTCGTCACCTTTCCGGTCGTATTTAAGGTGGTGTCCAGTGAGCCGTCGGTGTTGTATCTGGCGAGTGCAAAGTCAGGATCATTCCCAAAAACATAACCCGCGACAACCGACTTGCCATCGGACTGGATGCATATTCCATAGGCGATGTTATCGTCCGCGGTAATTGAGGTCGTTACCATGCCGTCGACATCATAATTTGTGTCTAGGTTACCGTTCGGTCTGTATCTCACAAGAGCGTAATTGAACTTTGAACCGTCGTACGATTGCCCCGCAAGGATGATTCGGCCGTTTGATGCCTGAATGGCGACTGAATAAGCAATGTCGTCAACGGAATTGATTTCCGTCGTCTGGAGCCCATCAGTGTTAAACGAAGTATCCAGAGCACCGGCAGTCGTGTAACGTGCAATGGCAAACTGGTTGAATGTACCGTTATTTGCATAACCGGCTGCAACTATTTTCCCATCACCCTGTATCGCAACTGCGTTTGCCTGGTCGCCGACCAGTATCCCTGTTGTAACCTTGCCATCGGTGTCGAACGTCGTATCCAAAGATCCGTCCGTGTTATATCTTACAACCGCAAAGTCTTGATCCGATCCGGTGTCGGAATAGCCGGCAGCGACCAATTTCCCATCGGTCTGGATCGCGAGAGCCTTGCCAATGTCATACGTCGAGAAAACTTGCGTGGTAACGAGGCCATCGGTGTCGAACGATGTGTCCAGCGTGCCGTTGGTGTTGTAACGAACAAGGGCAAATCGGGTGTTCGAGGCGTTCGTCGAATAACCCGCTGCGACGATCTTGCCGTCCGACTGAACCGCGACGGCGTAGGCAACGTCATTACCGGTACGAACGGCGGTCGTAACCTTTCCGGTGCCGTTGAATGTCGTATCAAGCGAACCGTTAGAGTTATAGCGAACGACCGCAAAGTCATTATTCGAGCCGTTGCTTGCCTGCCCCCCAACAACGATCTTTCCGTCAGACTGAATGGCGACCGCATTTGCCTGATCGATCCCGGCAAGTACCGGCGTCGTGACCTTGCCCGAGCCGTTGAAGGTCGTATCGAGCGAGCCATCCGTGTTGTATCGGGCAACCGCAAAATCGATATCGGTTAACGAACTAACGCTGGCATAACCTGCAACGACGATCTTCCCATCTGACTGGACAGCGATCGCATAACCTCGATCATCGCTGCGGCCCGGCGGGACGGCGCGATAACCGACGCCGTTAAATGTCGTATCATACGCCCCAGCAGCGGCCGAGACGCGGTCACCGGACTGTATCAGGGCAAGGACGATGGAAGAGAGTACAAGAGCGAATACCGTTGCTGTTCTTTTCATACGATCAAGCAATACTCGAAATTTATCGCCGTACTTCGCGTACCTCTTGACGACATTGATGATCAAAGATTTCCTGTCATTACACGGCTTTTTCCCGACCGTGTCAAGAATTCGGGAGTATTCATCGTTGAACCGCGCAATAAGATATCAGCTCCGCCAGGAACCCGGTCGCTGCATCTCCTGGTTCTGATCACGATTTGATATAGCCCACCGGGCTCCGGAATAATTCGTAGAGTTCTTCACCAATTCGCCGCGTCGTCTCGGCCTTCTTGACGTAGTGCGGGTAGACGTTTGCGAATGGAGTCGCGTATAGGTTTTCGGGTTTCATAATGGTTATCCGAAAGAATCGATAATTTCGACCCGCCCGTATAATTTCTCGGTGTTGTCTTACGACCGCGTGGCGGTCAATTGACTTTAGCCGTGGGTTTCAACCCACGGCTAAATTCACCTGTCGCTACGCGACCTGCAGCAGTGCCATTTCGCGACCAACTCCGACCGCTTCGTGAGGCAGTAATCGGGCTTCGTGAGCGGGTCATAATGGTTCGTATCGAACTCTTTGCCCTTCGTGAGGACTTTTAGTGCTTCGTGGGCGATTTCAAGACCTTAGCTCATGCGTTCACAGCGTGGCTAAAGTAAACACGCTCTCTTTTCACTATCTTTCCCTTCCGATACGTTAATAATATTCCTCTCAAGTAGGGCACGTTCTCGATATTGGATGATTCGTCGAACTCAGTGCCCCATCGACCGCTAAATACAAACCGTTGACCCTTAATAACCTTCGTTGTAAACGTCGCTCGGCCTTTTCGAACAACGATCGAGATGAACGGGTATCGGGTAAAGGGTAACCCCTCTTTCGTTCGATGGAAGTAGCCAGGAAGCGTCGGCAGCGATTCGTCGTGATCGTCTTTGGGAAGGGTCCGATTATTCGTAGAGAGCGAAAGTAGTCTCGTAAACCAAGGCTTGGGCCTCACTAACCAATAGGCGCCCTCAGCCCTCGCTGGCACCACGATCTTTTGCGCGTGACACCTCTCCCCGCCGAACGTAAAGCAGAAGGCTAGAACCAGCAGTCCGGCAATGTTTAGAGAAATACGCTTGAATTTGTCCATCTCAGCTAAACCAGCGACCATCGCACCCATACTTCACTCGACGTCGAACTAGACCGCACCATTTCCATTCCTTTGAATTTGGACGAGATTACCAACCACAGTCGGACCATACTTCACTTCGCCGGCTTTGGTGACGTTGTACCAGAAGGCCTGCATGTCCCAGGCGGCGGTGGGGCAGCGTTCGGCACAGAGGCCGCAGTGGAGGCAGACGTCTTCGTCCTTTGCCATAATGCGGCCGGTCTGCGGAACCGGCTCCGATACGTAAAGGTCCTGTTTCAGATTGAGGGCCGGGACCTTGGTCATCTTGCGAAGCTCCTCTTCAGGAGCGTTCGCCGTAAAGGTTATGCAGCTTGTCGGGCAGATATCGACGCAGGCGTCGCACTCGATGCACTTCGGAGCATTGAAAACGGTCTGAACGTCGCAGTTGAGGCAGCGTTCGGCCTCTTTATAGCCCGCGAGAGCATCAAAACCGAGCTCGACCTCGCGCTTTCGGTCTTTCAGCGTAAGCTCCTTCGGAGCCTGCGGCACGACATACCGCGGATCATTGGCCACCTCGCTGTCGTACGCCCATTCGTGAATGCCCATCTTCTGCGAAACAAGATTGACGAACGGGTCGGGGCGTTTGTGGAGGTCCTCGCCCTTGCAGAACAGGTCGATCGAGATCGCCGCTTGATGGCCGTGAGCGACGGCGGTTATGACGTTCTCAGGCCCAAATGCCGCGTCGCCGCCGAAGAAGACCTTCGGATGCGTTGATTGGAACGTCTTGCGGTCAACGACGGGCATTTCCCATTTGTCGAACTCAACCCCGAGGTCACGTTCGATCCACGGGAACGAATTCTCCTGGCCGACCGCGATCAGAACGTCATCAGCCGGATAGAAAACGTCGGGCTCGCCCGTCGGCACCAGCGAGCGCTTGCCGTTCTCGTCATAGACGGCCTCGACCTTTTCAAACGTCATGCCCGCGAGCTTGCCGTCGTCGATCACAAAGGATTTGGGTACGTGATTGTCGATGATCGGGATGTCCTCGTGCATCGCGTCTTCTTTTTCCCAAGGGCTGGCCTTCATCGACGCAAATGGCGAACGGACGATAACCTTGACGTCCTCGCCGCCGAGACGGCGGGCCGTGCGGCAGCAGTCCATCGCGGTGTTGCCGCCGCCGAGCACGATCACGCGTTTGCCGATCGAGTGCGTGTGTTCAAACGCGACCGAGCCGAGCCAGTTGATGCCGATGTGAATATTCGCCGCACCTTCCTGCCGTCCGGGCAGATCGGGCAGGTCGCGGCCGCGGGGAGCACCGGTTCCGACAAAGACCGCGTCGTAATCCTTGGCCAGCGTCTCCTTTAAGCTCGAAACGTAATGTTGAAAATGCGTATGGATCCCGAGCCTGAGAACATAATCGACCTCGTCATTCAGAACCTTTTCCGGCAACCGGAACGCAGGAATCTGCGAACGCATAAACCCGCCGCCGAGCTTTTGCTCATCAAATAGATGAACTTCGTAACCCAAAGGAGCGAGATCGCGGGCGACCGTCAAGCTGGCCGGACCACCGCCGATCAGGGCGACCTTTTTGCCGTTGGCCGGAAACGGGCCCTGCGGCATAAACGGGATGACATCGTCGCGATTATCCGCCGCGACCCGTTTAAGCCGGCAGATCGCGACCGGTTCCTGTTCGATGCGGCCGCGTCGGCAGGCCGGTTCGCACGGACGGTCACACGTACGGCCAAGTACGCCGGGAAACACGTTGGAATCCCAGTTGATCATGTACGCCTCAGTGTACCGGCCCTCGGCGATCAGCCTGATGTATTCCGGCACCGGCGTGTGGGCCGGGCAGGCGTACTGGCAATCGACAACCTTGTGAAAATATTCAGGATCGTTAACGTTAGTCGGTTCCAATCGGTTAGTTCCTTTTTGTAGAGATATTTAACGAGCTAGTCGCAATATCCCAATCATAAGTGAAGTTACATTTCTTTGCTAGGAAAATGCGCCGCTTTTCCGTAACTTTTGCCGATTTGCCGATTGGCGGGCGAAATTGCCGGGTTCCGGCCCGCCCGACACGGTTCAATCTTCACTTTTTCGGCCGAACGCATTATTATTATCCAGACGGCAGATGATCCGGCCCGTCCCTTGCAAACAACAATGCAGATAACATTTCTAGCTTCGCTTGAGGCGGTCCTCGGTATTCCGGAGTGGGCCGGATACCTCTTTGTATTCATTCTGGGAGCGTGTATCGGGAGTTTCCTGAATGTCGTAATTTACCGCGTGCCGAACGAAAAATCGCTCCTAACGGGCTCGGCGTGCCCTAAATGTAACTCGGCGATCAAGTTTTACCACAACGTCCCGATCCTCGGCTGGCTGATGCTCGGCGGAAAATGCAGCAATTGCAAGGAGCCGATATCATGGCGATATCCGGCGGTTGAATTGCTGACCGCTTGCTTGTTTGCGGCTGTCTATTGGCA
The DNA here is from genome assembly GCA_964592865.1 of uncultured Chloracidobacterium sp. Taxonomy (GTDB): domain Bacteria; phylum Acidobacteriota; class Blastocatellia; order Pyrinomonadales; family Pyrinomonadaceae; genus OLB17. The sequence goes on from CAZQGN010000026.1 coordinate 21,068, forward strand.
GATCGGTTTTACGCCATATCTGCCGGTCGCTCTCGCATTTGCGGCGACGATGACGGCACTCGTCTTTATCGACGCCGATCACATGATACTCCCGAACGTGATCACGTACCCGATGTTTGTGATCGCCCTGATCATCCGCGTCGCATTCCCCATCGCATTTACCGGCAATTACTTTTCCGACACCGCTTATGGCCCGATCTCGTGGCTTGCCGGATATCCCGGTTGGGCGATCTCGTTGGCCGGAGCCGGGCTCGGGGCGCTGATCGGCGGAGGTTCGCTGTGGGCCGTCGGAGCTATCTGGAAGGCACTCCGCGGTGTTGATGCGATGGGCCTCGGTGATGTAAAGCTGCTATTGGGGATCGGTGCGTTGCTGGGGTGGCGGTTAACGCTGCTCACTATATTTATTGGCGCATTTACCGGTGCGATCGCCGGTGTCGCACTTGTGTCGCGGCAAAAAGATAAGGACCTGCAAACGCAGATCCCGTTCGGAATATTCCTCGGCATCGGGTCGATCGTCTCGATGCTGTTCGGCGAACAGCTGATCCGCTGGTATCTTACGACGTTCGTGCCCTGATCATGTCGATCATTGTACACACCGGACCGACACGGCGTAGCCTGCGACCGGATTTGTGAAACGAAAGATCGAGCCATTCTTGGCTTCGATGCTGCGGCGAACGGCGTTGCGTGTACCGTTGGCGTCTCGCCAAGTGGCGGTCCAAAAGTATGAACGCGGACGGTCGTCGGTGATTCCGTCATAGGTGGCTTCGCCGTCGCTGATCGTAGCAAATCCTGAGATCTTGAAATTCAATCCTGAATTGCCGCCGACCTTGAGGAGGTTACTAACTGTGCCGCGAGGTTTGCCGTAGCCGTCGACCATCAATTGGCTCTGCGTCATTCCGAGAGCACGTTCGAGGTCCATCCAATCGTTGTCGGACGGCAAACGCCAGCCCGCAGGACAGGCTTTCCATGCACCTGCGTAGGTGTAGAGCATCCCAAGATCGGCACAGGCGTTCTCGTCATCATCAAAACAATACGATTCGTCGGGCACGTCGAAACGAATGTTCTCCTTCATCCAAGTCAGATTCCCGACCTTCGCAATGCCGTAAACCTGGCCGTCGCGAGCATCTCGGATACTCGTCTTCGCCGAAAACTGGCTGTCCGGCATTCTGTGATAAAGCGAAAAAACCTGCGAGATCTGATAGCGGATTCCGGAATTTGTGACGACCATTTTTACGTCTTCGTATAGCAGATCAATGACTTGGCTCTTAGTCTTCCCTGCCAGATCGCGACGCGCGTCCCAGCGGTGAACGATCGCGTTGAAACTCGCCTGGCCGTTCGCAACAGGCGCGAGGTTTTCTTTCAATGCACCTTTCAGTCCGACAACTAGATTCCCTAGCTGCTGTGCGTTCAGAACAGCCTGTGCATTTGCGGTGAATGCGACTGCGAGCATTAGGAAAGGAATGTATAAATACTTTTTCATACTCGATCGGAACTCTAATTCGTTTTGATCTCGGACGGGATGTTCGACTCACCTTGTAGATAGGTGATCTTCCAGACCGCATTTCGGCGTCCATCCGGAACTTGGTGATAGATGTTTCCGTCCGGATTGTTACCGGCTACGAGCGAACGTCCGTGCTTTTTGTCGGTGATATAAAACCGGTTGTTCCCCAATGGCACGAGTTTCCATTTGGCATTGTCTCGCCCATTCGGCACCTGAAAATAAATGTTGTTGTCAGCATAGTCACCCGCGACGATCGCTCTTTCTGATTCTCCTTGAAAGATGTAGTAATACCCTTCGCCGGCTGGCTGAAAGAGCCAATCAAAGCCTCGGCTCTGATACGCCCTATGCCGAAAACCGGCCAAGCGTCCTTTACAAGTCATCGCGCCCGGGTTGCAGACCCTACCGAAAGCGCATGGTATGGGTCGGCAGTCGTACTGTTCGCTTTCGGTATAGCCAATGGCGAGTACCGAGCCCGAATATCCATCGTCTTCGATCTTGAATCTTGCAGGCCACCTTGAAGTAGTCGGTTTTGCTCCCGACATCCAGGTCGCCCAAACAGAATTCGAAATATTGGTGTCTTGGACAACCGACTTCACATCGCCCCAGAACAATACAGCTATTTGGTACTCTGTTTTACCGAAAATCTCCCCGCTATCTACCCGTTCCTGCCATTTATCCAGGATATCGGATTCTAAGTCTTCATCCTTAATATCCTTTGAGAGCAGACCGACTAGCTTTTGCATAAATGCCGTCGCCGCCCCGGCGTAAAGCGGTTTGACGCGATCGATCTGAGCAAATACCTGAGAGCCGAGCAATAGGCCCATCAACATAGTTGCAACAGCAAGCTTTGAATGGTTGGCAATGTTTTTGAAGGTAATTCGCATTTCCATTATTCTCCTTTCTACCTACTTAAAGATCGTCGATGGATCGGTCTTGGGCAGCGGCAGACGCATGGCTGCGATCCTTTGTGCGGTCGCCGCGTCAATGTTCAGTCCCCATTTTTTGAAGAACGGCACGAGATCGTTTCGGGTGACGAAACACATCATGTAGACGAACTGAGCCGCCTTCTCTGCGTCCGTGTAATTCCCCAATGGCTTTTTGCGGAATTCTTTTTGTAGACGCGTAAATGCTTGCCAACCGTAAACTGATTTCAGTTGATGAAACATCACTAGCTTGGTGAAAAACTCGCCGTACTCAGCCGAGTTGATGACCATGTAGTTCTTGTTCGGATTGGCGATGTAGCGGCGTGCCATTTCGAAGGATGAAACCGGATTGCCGTACTCCTTTTCGTTGAGCTTCGACGGTAGTCCGAACTTCTCCTGCACGTAGAGCGAGAACATATTCACCTGTATCTCGACGATCGAGCTGAACGTCCAGCTTCGTTGCTGATAGGTGTGTCCTGTCTCGTGCCAGTAGCCCCATTCCGTGCCGAGATCACGCGTCAGAGCCGTAAAATTGTCGCGTTTCATTCCGATAAAGTATTCGCCGGCATAGGCGTAGTACTTATCCGATTCGGGCCGAGGCGTGTAAACATCGACCAGGTAATTGATGCGGTTACGGGTCCGCATATTCTCAGGCGCCGAATCGTCAAAACCGGCAAGTTGATCGTCTAAGTCGATCATTCTATGGACGGTTTCGAACATTGCTTCGACATCTTCGATCGGAAACCGCTTGTAATCTCGGGACGGCAGCGTAATGAGAACGCGGTCTGAAACAAGCTGAACATAGGTGTCTTCCATTCGAGCGATCGCTTTTTCCCAGTCTGCGTCTTCAGTAACTCCTGAAACGTAAAATGGAATCGCCTTGCCGCCGTTCACTTTGACATCGACGGTCGTTGGTTCGGTATCGTAGCCGTTTCGCTTGACGAATATGAACGAGAGAATGCCGTCGTTCGCTGCGGTAATTGTGTTCGTACCCTCTCGAAGTTCATTCTCCTGAGTGCTGTTCGTCTTCGCCCACATCGGCTTGAAGCCGATCATTGACGAAAGTTTATATTGCGCCTCGAGACCGCTGACCGCGACCGAAAATCTCTCGCCGCGACGTACCCAAAGCCCCGACGGCTGATAATCGCAAAGCACCCGCCGATGGGTTCGCACGGTTTCGGTTTTTGCCTCGGTCTGTGAAACGAAGGTGTACTCTTTCGTAACGTTGTTAAATTCCTGGGCTCTTATCCCGAGGTGAGCGATGGCTATGATAGTGACGAGTATAAACAGCAGTTTCATAGGATTATTGTGTGGGAGATGTTTTGTATCGGACCCTACTTACTCTTTGACTTTACGGCTTCTTCGAGCTTTTTGGCTTTCGCTGTGAGTTCGTCGCCTTCTTTTCTAAGAGCATCTATTTTGCCTTTGATCTCGTCGAGCTTTTTGCTGTATTCCTCAATGGACTTGCTCTCGATAAAGGCCTGAACGAGGCTCTTGCTTTGAGTGGCCATCGCTGCGAGGTTATCCATTTCTTTGGCACTCGCCTCGTAGTACGATTTGAAATCCGAATCATCGCTCAATTTGGCGGCGCCCGTAAAATCGGCCGACGAACCTTTGTAAAGTTCGATGACCTTGTCGTAATCGCCCATCGACGCTTTCAACGCGGCCTCATTTTTCGTCTTCGTCTCGTCATAATCGTCCATGCCGTCGTTGGCCTTGGTAAACGCCTCTCCGGCCTTCGTCAGCATCGGTTTGGCATCGTTCGCTTTCTTGTTTGCCGAATCGACGAGCTTGTTCGCCTCTTCGATCTTTTTGTTGTCGACGCAAGCAGTTGCAAACAGACTGACAGCCATAATGGCGATCAGCACAAAGTTGGATTTCTTCAGTTTTCTCACAGAGTATCTCCTTGGTTTTTATAGTCTTCGGGCTTTAGCCGAGATGGTGCTGCGGAGTCGGCTCTTTTATCTTTAATTTTTGAGGATAAGCGATAGTACTCTCTTTCCTCGGGATTCTCAAAGGCATTAACTATTACTAATGGATGCCATTGGCACCTCTGATGCTACTTCTGATTCGTAGGATCGCATTTATTTTCACCAATGCAGGACATAGGGTCCTTTCTACGGTTATCAACGATCGCATTTTTCATGGGCATGATCGTTTGGCGGTATGACCGTTGCAGCCGGATCCGCATTCTTTTTCTGGAATTAAGGAAGACTCGACGTGATAAGCTGAGGCGATGTAGAGATGATTTTAGATGTTGGTGCCCTGAAGGTCAGGCGGCGGACATCGCACTCCGGACGCAGTCCTGCGAACAGAAATAGGTCCTGGCGTCGAACCTAATTGCCCTGTCCTGCGGCACCCACGTTCCGCAACGCGTGCATGAAACGAGTTCGGACGGCTCCGGATCGATCTGTCGCGGCGTTGAGGCCTGCTTAATGTTAGCCCGAGCTTCACGCAGCATCTTGCCGAAGCCGATCACCATTGCGATCTGCCGTCGGTATTTATATGCCGTCAGCCCGAGTAATATCAGGATGACCAGCAAGATCACGACAAATTCTCTCATTTGATTGGCGGAACCTCTTTGGCGGCGATCAGCCGCGAGAGTTCCTCGATCGACTCGTTCTTCGGATTTGCCGCTTTGAGTTTTTCGAGCACCTTGCCGGCCTCGTCGAAATTTCCCTGCCGCATATAGGTCTGCGTCAAATACGTCAGAGCCCGTTCATGTTTCGGATTTGCCTGAAGAGCCTTTTGAAACTCCTCAACCGATCGTGAAAGGTCAGCCGGTTCATCCAAAAAATAGGAAAGTGCGACATCGGCGATAACATCGGCGTCCTTAGGCCGTTGATCGAGCGCGAGTTTGTAAAATTCGCGGGACTTTTTGAGGTTTGCCGACTCCTTTCGAAAATAACCGAGATCAAAATAGGAGTTCCCAAGAGCGACGATAACGTCGTAATCCTTGGCATCGATCCCATTTGCCCTTTGGAGCAGCCTGACGGCCTCGTCAACGATTGCCGCATCACGCTTGAGCGTACCGTAACGGTAGAGTGCAATGCCGAGGCTCTTTTGAAATCCGAAATTAGTTGGATTTGCGTCAGCCTCGGCGAGCTTTGCCTTTATCTCATCGATGTTTATGTTCATCGAATCATCGGGCCTGTTCGCATTCTGAGATGCGGCCGGCCGATCTTCGGCAAGTGCGCGGAGTGCGTTCACTTCAGACCGATTGAGCGAATTTGCCAGCATAAATCCGCCAATCGCCCCCGCAATAGTTCCCAATATAGCTGCCGCTATTACCTTACTATTCATTGGTTTCTATCTTATCAAACGGCCGAGGGAAACAGAAAAATGCATCGCCCATCGATCGACAGGCGATGCATTAAATGATTAGGTGTAAATCCTATTTCTTGCCGTCGTCCGCCAAATAAGGCAGATCTTCTGCACGTCGGCGGATAGGCGGATCGGTCGCACGGCGGCGCGGCACTGCGTTGGCGTTTCGCCTGTCGACGCTTCCGGCCGGCAGGCCTTTACCATGAACCGCCTCGACCAAAATACGGGTGATCTCTTGTGAGAGTGTTCGGTGCTCGGCAGCCGCACGGCGGCGAAGCGATTCTTTTAATTCATTGGGCACGTACGCCCCGATAAAAACTCCTTTGCGATTTGCCATAGCAGCAAAATCCCTCCATTTAGGACCAATTGATTTGAGAGTGCCTGATAGTTCGAAGCACGCCTGTAAGCCGAATTTTGTATCCGCTTTGCAGCGGACGGCAATCATTCATCTAGGCCTGACGTTACCGTCAGGCTCAAGCGATCTACCCGGAAACGCCGCCTAACCTTTCGGTTCGGACAGTAAGCGGGCCGCTTACATTCTGCGTTTCCCTATTTGATCTTGCACCACGAGGAGTTTACCTGGCCGCCAATGTTACCATCGACGCCGGTGAGCTCTTACCTCACCGTTTCACCCATCACCCTTTTTGAGGGCTGGTCTGTTCTCTGTTGCACTTGTCGTCATCTGCCATTGGCAAATGCCCGGACGTTATCCGGCTCGCTGCCCTTTGGTGTTCGGACTTTCCTCGTGTGCTTTACGCACCCGCGATTGCCCGGCGTGCTCCGAAATAAGGCTATCGGAGTATAACAAAAAATGTTGAACAATTCTATTCTTTTAACAAGAATTCAATATTCGTGATCCATTGATCAGTAAAACTCCACCGTATCGCCCGGATAAATATATGTCGCAGCCAGTTTCGGGTCGTTCAAACGAAAATCCTCAGCTATTTGCGAGGCGTTTCGAATGACGCGGACCGATGCCGCATTCGGACTAAGTACGAGCCCGGCCCGAACGACGAAAAACGGTACGGCGTCACGAGCGATCTGCTGTTCGCCGGGCTGTTCGAGCAGGCCGGCAACAATGATGGCGTGACTCGCGAAATCCAGTACTTCGACGCTGACGACCGTTTTGTCGAATAGCTTGATAGAACTGCCCAACAGATTTCCGGCATCCGACGGCGTGAGTCCCGAAAGACAGATATTTTCGCCCGCCAATGGATAGTTGATGCAACCGCTGCCATTAACCCGCAGTATCCGCGGTGCGAAATTCGCGTTTAGCAGCGATATCTTGATCTGATCGTACGGGCCGATGTGGTACAAATTTGACGGATGCATCGACATCGAACCGGCGGCGGCCGAAGCCTCAACTCTCGATTTGTTCATTCCGGCGACGGGGTCGTTGTCCATGTTCAATGCCATTATCTGGGAAAAGGCGGCCTGCGCCGGGAATACCGATGCGGCCAACCCGATCGCCAGACTTATAACAATTTTTCTGCTGAACATCATTCGTCTCAAAATAGGCGCCGGAAGGGGCATGTTCCGGCCTATGCCCGAATAAATGTTCAAACAATGTTTAATTCTATTTTCTTATTGCAGAAAGTGAATATCTACGTGGACGCAGTCGCGACCGGACTCTGAGGGTACACATGCGGCCAGTTGGCAGAGTAAAACTCGCGAAGATAGTTTTCGATCTCGTCAGCGGTCTCAAATGCCGCGGCATTTCGAGCTAATTCCGAGGCTTCGTCAAAAGATATCCCGTTGATCACCGCACGGACCGCGGGCAGCGAATTGGGGTTCATGCTGAATTCCCTTGCCCCAAGCCCGATAAGCAGAGGCAGGTAGAACGGCGAACCCGCCATTTCGCCGCACACGACCGAAGCAACGCCGGAAGTGTCAGCCGAGCGGATCACGGTCGAGATCGATCGGATAACCGACGGATGAAGTGTCTGATAATTGCCGGCGACTGCCTCGTTATCACGGTCGGCGGCAAGCAGATATTGAACAAGGTCGTTTGTCCCGAGGCAGAGAAAATCAACGTGTTTGACGATGCTGTCGATCGTCATTACCGCCGCCGGGACCTCGATCATCGCCCCGAGCGGCAGGTCCGGGAGGATAATGCCGCGTTCGGCCAGAATACGTCGTTCATCATCAATAATTTGGCGGGTTCTGATGATGTCAGCGACGCCGGAGACCATGGGCAAGACGATGCTGACGTTTCCGCGGGAATTTGATCGAAGAATGGCCCGCAGTTGTTCGCGGAACCGCCTTTCGTCGGCAAAACTCAGCCTAATTGCACGAAGTCCGAGGGCGGGATTGGTCTCGCGGTCACCCGCGGAATAGGTGATCTGGTCGACGTGCAGATCGAATGTACGTATCCGCACGCCGTCTGAACCGACGGATCGGGCAATCCGGTCGTAGGCGTCGAATTGGAGTTCTTCCGATGGAAGTCCCCCGGCAATATTGGGGAAAAGGTATTCGGACCTCAGCAGCCCGATCCCTTTCGTTCCCTTCTCGAAATAAGTTCGATCGGCGTCCACGCGGTCGACATTTGAGCGGAGTACTATCTCGCGGCCATCAACCGTCGTTGTGCCGGGCGGCAAAGCTGAGTCGGTACTCGGGGCCGAATTGTGGAACACGGTTGAGCGAGCGATCGCGTCCGCCGACGGATTGATGATCAATTTTCCAGAATAGCCGTCAACTAATAACGGAGTGTCGTCACGGATCAATCGAAGAGCCGAACGAACTCCGGTGACGGCAGGGATCTTCAATTCCCGGGCCATTATGAAAGAGTGCGACGTCCAACCACCGTGTTCAGTCACGATCGCGACCGGACGCTGCCGGCTGAGTTCGATCAATGTGGAGGGCCGTATGATCGACGCAACTACGACCGAGTCCGGCGGGATCGAAGGTAGTTCGCTGCTGCGGCCGTCGATCGCGCTCAAGACCCGTTCACATACGTCTTCAAAATCAGCGATACGGTCGCGGAGATTCGCGTCCGATATTGACGATTGTTCATCGGCAAAATCTTCGGCGATCTGGCGTAGTGCCCATTCAGCACTGACGAGTCGTTCGCGGATAAAATTCTCGACATCAGCGGTCAATGGCGAGTGCTCGAGCATCAGGAGATGAGCGTCAAAGATGCCCGCCGAACTGCGTGCGGCCGAGTCGTTATCGTTAATGAGCTTATCGAGTTGCTGTTTGGCGACCGCGACCGCTTCGCGAAACCTGGCGATCTCGTCGTCGACGGATGAGTCTGAAATACGGGTCAAAAAATACTGACGCTTTGAGCCGAAAAGGCAAACGGCTCGCCCCGCCGCGATGCCGCGTGAAACGGCGGTCGCCGATAGCTCGATAGTCGTATCGGTAGGCTGTGGAGTCAAAGATGTGCTGTTAACGTCCAACTATTAAAGGCCCTCAAGCGTACGACGCTGAATCGAATTTAAGGATCAGTTCCCAAAGCTGAATCCGCCGCCGCTGCCGCCCTGGCTGGGAAAGAACGGTTTCAATAAACCTGCAAACGCGGCGAGGTTGCGCGTTTGGATGAGGATCTCACCGGGTCCGTTAAATTCGGCGACCATGCCCTCTCCGCTTAGAAAGCTCCTGAGCAGGCCGCTCTTAGCAGCCTTTCTGAGATTGTATTGCATATGGCCTTCCCAGGCGACGAGATGTCCAGTGTCGACGACATATTGTTCGCCCGGCCGAAGCGTCTTACGGTGGATCGCCCCGAAAGATGACACAAGCAACAATCCGGTCCCCGAGACTTGAAGCAAGAACAGCCCTTCGCCCCCGAAGAATGACTTGGCCCCTCCCATCTTTGTATCGACCTGTAGCGATACGTCACCCGCCAAATATGAGCTCGACTGAACGCAGAAGGTCTGTCCGCGCATCTCAAGACCGGCAATGTCGCCGGGAGCTCCGGGCGCGAGCGTAACCTCGCCGGGGCCGCCGCCGGCGGTAAATGTCGAAACGAACGCAGATTCGCCGCCGACGGCTCGTTTCAAGGCACCAAAAACGCCGCCCTTCATTTCGGACATTAGCTCCACATTGCCGGACATTGAGACCATTGCCCCGGCCTCCGCCGAGATCGATTGTCCTGCCTGAAGACTAACGACCGCCAAAGCAAAAGCTCCCTGATGCTCGATCGCCCAGGTATATCCCCTGCCTTGTCCGCGGCCATCGGTGTCAAAGTTGAACGCGGTGCCGGCGGCCGGTGGCGGCGGAACTTGAGGCTGGCTTACGGGTTCATTCGCGGGAACGGCTGCCTGCTGGATCGTAAAACCGCAGGAACCGCAAAACTTCGCATCGTCGCGAACTTCCATCGTGCACTTCGGGCAATTCATACTGTTACTCCTTTTACTTTGCTATCAATGATGTTGAAAGCCTCACTCGCGTTCGCAGCGAAGTCAAGAATTGAAACGTCCGCGTCGCTCACTACAAGAGAAGATTGCCAGGCTTCGACTACCGGACGCCAACAGTCGCCAAGCAGTACGAGCGGCCTTGTGCCGATGACCTTTGTCTGGAGCTTGTTCCAAACCAAAGAGATCTCGGTGACAGTTCCCATTCCGCCCCGAAATGCGACAAAGCCCGCGGATCGCATGATCAGATTTTGAAGCCGGTCATAGAAATGGTCAGTTGCGACCTTATCCGTCAGGAAGCGGTTCGGTTCCGATTTGAACTGATTCATAACGATCCCGAGCACGCGCCCGCCTTTCTCACGGGCTCCGCGGGAGGCGGCTTCCATGATCCCCAAATATCCGCCGGTGCAGATGGTGTAACCGGCCTCCGCAAGTTTTGCCCCAAGGGCCATGGCCTCTTGGTATTCAGCAGAGTCTTCGGTACATTTCGATCCGCCGAAGATCGTAATTATCCTTTCGTTTGAATTATTCGACATTTATTCGCCCTCTACACAAATTTATCCGTCTTAAGAGTGATTTTCAAATTAACGAGTGTCGAAATCTGATCATGAGGACCGGAACGCTATCGGCAGCGATTTTTTCGAAAATCGAAGCGCATTCGGCGTTTTAGCGTATTACGAAACATCGATGTTTGCTCGACGAAAAAGCCGAATGTCTTGACAGCGGGCGGTTTCTGAAGTAAAGTTTCGATGTTTAGATCAACAATTACAATTTTGTTCGGGATAACTAGACGTCATACCGTCTTGATCAAATCAGGGGAGACTCATACGAATTATGCAAAAGATCAGTGATTTCAAGTCAACCGGATCGTTCTTTAGAACGTTTTCGTCGATGTTGGCTTTGGCGATAATCTTAGGAGCCGGTGCCGCTATCGCAAATGCACAGGCTTTCACCGAGGGGTTTGACACTGTTGTCGCACCTACCGGCGGAACGGGGTCAGCCCCGATCCCGAATTGGTGGGCGCAGAACAACAGCGTCCCGGTTGGTACGACGACCTGGTTCCAGGGGAACACGACGGTCTTCACGTCACACTCCGGTGCGACCAACTCGTACATCGGTGCAAATTTCAACAACACGACCGGAACGAACACCATCAGCAACTGGCTGCTCACGCCGAACCGTACTTTTTCGAATGGCGACCAGATCAAGTTCTACACCCGCACAACGACCGCGAACCCGTTCCCGGATCGTATGCAGGTACGCTTGTCGACGAATGGTGCAAGCACCAATGTCGGCACGGGAAGTATCGCGGTAGGCGATTTCACGACATTGCTTCTGGATATCAACCCGGTGTACGACACCGGCGGTGCATACCCTGAAACATGGACGCAGTTTACGATCACGATCTCGGGCCTTGCCGGTCCGACCAGCGGTCGGGTCGCGTTCAGATATTTTGTTGAATTGGGTGGACCGACCGGCGACAACTCGAACTTCATCGGTATCGATACGTTCGAATATGTTCCGGCAGCAGCACCTGCTACGGACGCTCCGGTCGATTTTAACGGCGACAGCAAGACCGATTTCGTTGTTGTTCGCAATACGGGCGGTGGATCCGGCGGTCAGGTCACCTGGTTCTGGAATCTGAACGGTTCGGCTGCTCCGACGGCTGCATCGGCATGGGGGCTCTCAACGGACTTCTTCGTGTCTGGCGACTATGACGGCGACGGCAAGGATGACATCAGCGTATGGCGTCCAGGTGCAGCAACGGTTGCTACGTTCTACATCCTGAATAGTGCAACCTCGACGCTCCGCCAGGAAGCATTCGGCCAGACCGGCGACGACCCGACTGTGGTCGCTGATTACAACGGTGACGGAAAGGATGATATCGCTGTCTATCGTGCCGGAGCTTCGGCTGGTGCTCAGAGCACCTGGTATTTCCGTACTACGGCTAATGGCCCTGTGACATTTGTTCCCTGGGGACAGAATGGCGATTTCCCGGCTCCGGGTGATTATGACGGAAACGGAAAGGCCGATTTCATGATCCAGCGAAATGCCGGTGGTGGCCAGGCCGGTTTCTGGCGATTGTCAGACGCGTTTGTTGCTCAGCCTGTTGTTATCTTCGGAACCCCAACCGACGTCATCGTCCCTGGTGATTATGACGGCGACGGCAAGACGGATATTGCTACGGTTCGCGGCGTTTCCGGATCGCTCCAGTGGGCATGGTTGAACAGCTCGAACGCGGCGATCAACTATCGTACTTTCGGAGCTTCGGCGACGGACTTCGCGTGTCAAGGCGATTGGGACGGCGACGGCAAGACCGACGTCGGCGTTTGGCGTGCATCGGCATCTGCCAACGCTTCGGCCTTCTGGACGCTCGGAACCACATCGAATACGGTTACGACGTTCGCGATCGGAGCCAACGGCGACTACCCGGTTCCCAACTTCAACACACACTAGTTTGATCCGGCAATGTCGGACCAAAAAAAAGGCCGGGGCAATATGCCCCGGCCTTTTCCATTTTGCAGTTGTCGTCGACAGCTATTTGCTCAACTTGGATGCTTCTTCGGGTGTTAGATTTCCCGCCGCGTGGATCGCCTTTGCCGTGTTAGTAAAGAGCAATATCAGCGATCCGGCGACAAAGAAGACAACAAGGGCGAGGATCGCTTGCCGGTACGAGCCGGTCGACCCGACCACAATTGCGAATACGGCGTTTCCGATCCACGAGGTTCCCTTTTCTGATATCTCATATAGTCCGAAGAACGAAGATTCACGCGACTTTGGTATCATCTGCGAGAACAGCGAGCGAGAAAGTGCCTGAGTACTGCCAAGTACAAGACCGATGAAGACTGCCATGATCCAGGCATGCAGAGCATTTTGCAGAAATCCGTAAGCATAGATGACGATCGCTGACCAGATGGCAAGACAGGTAATGATCGTTCGTTTGGCACCGATGACCCGTGCGATCCTCTCGAATACAAGCGCTCCGATCAACGCGAATACCTGGGCTACAAAGAATATCCCGAGGAGAAATGTCGGATCCGACGGCTGCCCCTTTGAAACAAACAACTCCTGTGAAAGGAATATCGATGAATTGAGGATCACGGTTTGGATGCCGTCATTGTAGAGGAGATACCCGATCAGAAACAGCATTGTATACTTAAGGCCGGCGAGTTCCTTCATAGTCCGCCAGATCTCGATAAATCCGACCGAGATCAATCGTCTGCCGGTCTCGATCCTTTCGGGTGTACGTGATCGGACCAGGTAAAATGTGACGGCGGCGAAAACTCCCCACCAGAGCGATGCCGCCAGCATCGAGATCCTGACCGCCAGGCCCTGATCGATACCAAACGAAGACCCGAAATTGATCAGGGCCAAGTTGAGCATCAGCATTATTAGCCCGCCAAGATATCCGGCCGCATATCCGTAGCTCGAAGTGCTGTCTCGCCTGTCCTCGGTAGTAATGTCTACGAGGAATGAGTTGTAAAAGACGTTCGACGCCGCAAAGCAGATATTCGCGATCAGAAGGAAGAGGCAGCCCCAAAGATATGAATTGCCGTTAATAAAAAACAACAACGAACTCGATAGCACGCCGACGTAGCAAAACACCGCCATCATCTTCTTCTTTAAGGGCGTAAAGTCGGCGATCGACCCAAGAAGCGGCAGAAGGAATACTTGCAAGAAGATCGACACTCCCAACGTCGATGTGAATAAGTTGTCTGCGGTGATCGATCCGGCCGGTCCGAGACTCAGGACAACGCCGGATTTTCCGACATCGTTTTGGGCAAGCGCGGTAATGTAGGGCCCCGCGAGGACAGTGACTACCGTCGTGAAAAACGCGGAATTTGCCCAGTCGTACGTCAGCCAGCCGAAGATCTCGCGGCGATCATTTTTTTCGATAGTACTTTGCGTCATTGATTCTATATGTGTTGGTTAAGAACGTTGCCGTAAACATTAGACCAGATGAATAAGTCGGGTCAAACGGTTTGGGCGATTATCGGGGCAACACCTGACAGCGAAAGATCAACCTTATCAAAGGTTCGGGGAAATGGGTTAAATTTGGCAAGAAGTCGACTTGTCGTGGCCGAATCTTAACCCGCGATCCATACAATCCTTGACAATTGCACGGATTCAAAGTACTTTTGCAGACATCACTTGCGTACAGTTTAGACTTCAGATGCATTACTTAGTTCAATTTAAGGTCGAGCAGTTTCAGTGTTGTTTGACGATAGGAAGTTGATCCAAAGGTGGGGAAAATACATATGAATTTCACGAGGCGAATAACAGGAGGCGGTAAGACCGCTTTCTACTCAGTATTGGTTTTGGCGTTGACCTGCGGGGTTTTGCTGTATGGTGGAACTTTCTCCGCCGCTCAGACCACATTTCCGGGAACAAATCTCGGACCGATACCGGACGGAGGCGCCACTTGCCCGACGCCCGGTGCTCCGCGTGACGTAGCGTTCAACGTTACGGGCATTCCCGGACCTCCGACCAATGTGTCGGTCGCGATGACCTTTGGCGGGCCGGTTCACACTTTTGCCGGCGATATCATTGCGGTCCTCATTGCTCCGAACGGCGCTTCACATACGCTTTTTGGTCGGACCGGAGCAACGACCGCCACCGCGTTTGGTTCTGGTTCAGATCTTGCGGGGCCATATACATTTAACGATGCCGCCGTCGGGGCGAATTGGTGGACGGCGGCAGCAGCCACACCGATACCGTCCGGCACCTATCGCACGACGCCGAGCGGCGGTGCAGGCGCAACCAATCCGCCGACGCCGACTGTGTTGAATACGCCGTTCGCGGCGATCCCGACCTCGAACGGAGCATGGACGCTCCGCGTGACTGATGGTTGTTCGGCTGACACCGGCGCAATTTCCGCGGCTAGCCTTACGCTTACCGGTGCACCCGCAATTCCGGCCAATGCGCCGGTCGACTACAATGGCGACGGCAAGACCGACTATTCAGTGGTCCGCAACACCGGCGGCGGCCCGACCGGCCAGGTAACTTGGTTTGCCTGTACAAATGGACAAACAGAGCCCGGCTGCTGGAACTTCTTTGTTTGGGGACTGGCGTCAGATTTCTTCGTACCTGAAGATTACGACGGCGACAATAAGACCGACATCGCTGTGTGGCGTCCCGGTGCAGCGACGGTTGCGGCGTTTTACATATTCCAGAGCCAGACCAACACCCTAAGAGTGGAATTGTTTGGCCAGACCGGCGACGATCCTTCGGTAGTCGGTGATTACAGCGGCGACGGTAAGGCCGATGTCGCCGTATTCCGCAATGGTGTCAATCCCGGCGATCAGAGCACCTGGTTTTATCGCACCACGCAGGCAGGCCCTGTAACCTTTGTTCCGTGGGGAACGACCGGCGACTTCCCTGCTCCGGGCGATTACGACGGCGACGGTAAGAATGATTTTGTCATTCAGCGAAACGACGGCGGCGGCCAGGCACGATTCTGGCGTCGATATGCGACCGGCACTACCGATACCGTCAATTTTGGTACTCCGACTGACCTGATCGTTCCCGGCGACTATGACGGCGACGGCAAGACCGATATTGCAGTGGTTCGAGGAATCTCAGGTAATATCAATTGGTTCGTCGTTCCGAGTTCGACAGGTGTTGTCAGTGCGGCTCCGTACGCAGTGTTTGGAACGTCGGCGACCGATTATGTCGTACAGGGTGACTATGACGGCGACGGTAAGACCGACGTTGCCATCTGGAGACCTAATGGCGATCCGACGCAGAATTTCTTCTACACGTTGGGAAGCACGGCGGGCCTTGGACGCTTTGAATGGGGAGCGACCGGCGATTATCCGGTGGCGAACTTTAATTCACACTAATAACCAATTGGGTTAAGACAGACTGGAGCCGGTGACCGATCGCCGGCTCCTTTTCTTTTATTGAGGTCAGACTCGACTTATCTAGCGGATTCGCTAAAATGTAGCATTGGCCTGGACGAGAGAATTATGAAGGCGATGATCCTTGCGGCGGGTTTCGGCACGCGGCTTTTTCCATTAACGATAGATCGTACTAAGCCCGCGATCCCATTTTTGGGCAAGCCGTTGGTCGGGTATGTCGCAGAATATGTCGCAAAGTTTGGGATCACCGAATTTGTCGTCAATCTGCACCATCAGCCTGATTCGGTGATCGACGCCCTCGGCAATGGTGAACAGTTCGGCGTACATATCGAATACACCCGCGAACTGCCTAAGATCCTCGGCACTGCCGGAGCCCTCGACAATGCCAGACAGTATCTCGAGGACGGCACCTTTGTGATCGTTAACGGCAAGATAATAAGCGATATCGACATCGCCGACGCAATAGAATCTCATAAGCGTTCCGGTGCGATCGCGACGATGGTCCTGAAGCCGAATACCAAGCGCGAGCGGTTCACGATCGTCGAGACCGAAGATGGCCTTGTAAAGGGATTCGGTGATTTTGCAACTCCGGTGTCCGGTGAGGAGCTCAAGGACGTTGAGCACGACATCGTAACGCCGCTGATGTTTACCGGCATTCACATTCTCGAGCCGAGGGTATTTGACTATATTCCGCGGGGGGTCTATTCGGACATTGTCCCGACATTTTATAACCCGGCACTGGCGAAGGGCGAAAAGATCGGCGCTTATATTACCGACGCCAACTGGTTCGAACTGTCGACGATCCCGCGTTACCTGGACATCTCGCTTTCGATGATGGGCAGCGGCGATGTTCATTTTGGGCGCAATTGCGTTCTGGCGGGTGCGGCCAGCCTCAAGGATTCGGTACTATGGGATGACGTCACGATCGGTGACGGAGCGACCCTTTATCGAACGATCATCGCTGACGGGGTGACGATCGAACCCGGCGAGCATTTTGAAAATGCCGCGATCGTTCGGGCGGACATGGTCAGAAACTGCACCGAAATACCGGAAAAGGCGATGAAAGGCTACGTCCAGGGTGAGAATTACATCGTTCCATTAAATTGATAGTTCGCAACTAAGTTTGATGTCTGAATACGTTACCAGACTAAAGAGTTTCCTAGAGGATCGCGGAGAGCCGTCCGAGTTTACGGCGCTTACTGCCGACGCGTCTACCCGCGAATATTATCGGATCGAGTGGAACGGCAGGTCCGCCGTGGCGTGCGTCTATCCTGAATCTTTCGTACCGGCCGAACAGACCTTTATCGACGCGACAAAACTCTTTCTTGCTGCTCATCTGCCGGTAGCTGAGATCTATGATCTTGACGGTCCGATGGGTGTGATAGTACAGGAAGATCTCGGCGACACCGTCTTGCGTGATGTTTTGCTCGAGGCCCCAAAGGAACGCTCCCAGCGGCTGCTTAATGAAGCGATATCGCTCATAGCCCGCATTCAAACGGCGACGTCGATGGCCTTCGAAATGGGTTCGATCGCGTCGCAGCTAAAGTTTGATAAGGAAAAACTGCTTTGGGAGTTGAATTTCTTCAAGACCCACTATTTTGAAACATATCTGGCAATGCCGTTGAGCGAAAGCGTCAATGACGCGGTAACGGCTGAATTTGAAGAACTTGCCGGCGATCTTGAGGATTGCGCCGTCGTGCTTTGCCACCGGGATTTTCACGCCGCGAACCTGATGCTGGACTCAACGGGTAAAATGCGGATCATCGATCATCAAGACGCGCGGATCGGGTCGCCGGCGTACGACCTCGTGTCGCTTTTGCTTGACCGTATTACAGAACCGCCGTCGCCGGAGTGGCTCGCCGACCGCAGACGCTACTTCCTCGATGTCAGACGAACCCTCGGGATGCCGAAGATCGACGAAGATGATTTCGCCTATGAGTTTAGGCTGCAGACGATCCAGCGGTGCCTTAAGGCGGTCGGAACATTTTCCTATCAGTCAGCGGTTCGCGGCAAGACGTACTTTATTCCATTTATCCGGCCGATGTTTCGGATCGTTGATCGAGCGATCGGAAATGTCGACCGTTTCCCACATCTTCGAACACTGATCGAGGCCGAATTGGCACGCGAAGAGAAAAACGGCCGCGACCGCTAAAGGTCATACACGGTGATGGTCGGCCCGCCAGTCTTTGATCGCCATCTTGATCTCTTTGCTGGTTTTGAGTTCGCCGCCGACAACCTTTGACACCAATTCCGACAGTTCTCCGTCCGATGCGAACCGCATTGCAATGATCTGGTTGACAGGCAGATCGGATGCCTGCTTTGCAAGCTCCGGTGACAGCAGTTCGCGATATCTTAGGCGTTCCTCAAGCCGAATAACGCGATCCTGGGCCTTTAACGCCATCAACCGCGAGGTCAGTGCGATCAGGATCAAGACCAAACTCAACAGCACCCAGAATGCGAGTGTTTTGCGTCCGCTTTCCGGAGCGGCCATAAATAGCCGGACGAGATGCGAGAGAAAGTTCAGCGCCAGCAGCGGCATCAGCACAAAGTGAAATAACGGATACCACCGCGTGTGATTCTTATAGTTTTGAAGATCTGCCATCGTTATCGTCTCCTTAGAGTTTGGTCTTTGCGAGGTTTTCAGCCGCAGTGCCGGTAAAATCCTCGCCCGGGTTCACAAACAAATTCTGTTCAAATCGGTACTGCTTATCATATAGCTGTCGATAGCGTCCGTCTATCGCGACGAGCTCTTCGTGAGTGCCGCGTTCGACGATCTCACCATTCTCAACCACCAGGATCTGGTCGGCCGAGCGGATCGTCGACAGCCGATGGGCGATGACAAAGGTCGTGCGGCCCTTGCGCAGGTTGTTGAGGCCCTCCTGAATGAGAGCTTCGCTTTCTGAGTCGAGCGAGGATGTTGCCTCGTCGAGGATCAAGATCCTCGGGTCAGCGAGCAATGCCCTGGCGATCGCGATCCTTTGCCGTTGGCCGCCCGAAAGCTTTACGCCGCGTTCGCCGACAATGGTGTCATAGCCATTCGGAAATTTCTCGATAAATTCGTCGGCATTTGCGATCCGGCACATCTCTTTGATGGTCTCAAAGCTCGCTTCCGGATTTGAGAAGCGAATGTTGTCGAGCACCGTTCCGTCAAAGAGAAAGTTGTCCTGCAGGACAACGCCAAGATGCCGCCGATAGTCCCGGAGCTTAACCTCGTTCAGATCCTTGCCGTCAATTAGGATCCTGCCGCTATCTCCTGCGGCCTTGCCACTCGAGGTGCGGAGAAGCTCTGCTTCTCCGGCACTCGGTAGATCTTTTCCTGCGGCTACGCCGCCGTCTTCCGCACCGTTGGCGGCATAGCCGCTTAGATCATGAAGGCCATCTTTCGTGGAAGCAGAGATTCCCCGCACATCGGACGGTGTAGCCGAAGAAGACGATGGTTTCGGCTTGATAAAGTTCAGCACTAACGACAATATCGTCGACTTTCCCGAACCCGAAGAGCCGACCAGAGCGGTTGTTGTGCCGGCCGCAGCGTGAAATGAGACGTTCCTCAGCACGGGTACACCGCTTTCGTATTCGAAATTGACGTTCTCAAAATCGATGGTGCCCTTCACATCCGGCAGAGGTTCTTTTGCAGCGTCGGTTTCGTCCTCGGTCGTTTCGGCAAGGACCTCGCGGATGCGGTCGAGGCCGGCAAGGGCCTCGGTGATCTGCGTTCCGACAGCAGTCAGTTCAAATACAGGCATCGCCAACAGGAACGTGAACGCGATGTACATCAAAAAATCGCCGAGCGTCATTGTGCCGGCCTGTACCGCCGATCCGCCGAAAATGATCATCACCACCGCTACGGCGCCGATGAGTACCGATGAAAATGAACCGATCGCGGAAACGCCGGTCACGCTTTTGGCGATATTTCGAAACAGTTTATGAGCTCCGCGGGCGAACGACAGTTCTTCGCGTTTTTCGGCGGTATATGCCTTGACTATCCTAATGCCGCCGAGAGACTCGCCAAGCCGCCCGGTGACTTCGGCGGTGATCTCACCGCGTTCGCGAAAGATCGGACGCAGGATCTTGAACGCGTAGAACAACGCCGTGCCGAACATAATAAGCACGACCATCGTCGCCGAGGTCATACGCCAGTTGAGCCAAAACAGCACGCCGATCGACACGCCTGCGGTCACAAAACTGCCGACGAGCTGGCCGATACCGGTTCCGACGAGATTCCGGATGCCGTCGGCATCATTCATTATTCGCGAGATGAGCTGGCCGGTCTGTGTCGAGTCAAAATACGATATCGGCAGCCGCTCGATGTGCGTCTGCACACGTTTACGCATCTCGGTGATCGCCCGCTGGGCCGCCACACCGAGGATTTGGGACAGAGCAAATCCGGTAATTCCCTGCACCAGTGCCGAAACGCCTATCACGAGAGCGATCCATTTCAGCAGGCTGTAATTTTGCTTTGCAAATACCTCGTCGCCGAGATATTTGGTCGAGGCGGGCAGCACCATGCTCGCGAGCCGCGATATCAGCAGCAAAACGCCGCCCAGAGCCAGCCGCCAGCGGGCATCCCAAATTATCTTTCGAGCCTCGGCCCACGCCGAAGAGTAATTGACCTTTTTCTTTTTCTTTTTAGTCGCCGAACCATCCATAGACTTGAATGTATATTATTGACAGCCAAAAGAATAATTGGCCGCCGTTGCCGCCCATCAGAATCGGTAAATAAATGTCGGACAGCATGAGATCTCGGTACATAAATACTGCGTTCGACTGCGCCCGACTGCGGTCATATTCCTTTCCCTGTACGTGTAGGTGCTATGCTTTGTGATGTGAAACTCCTCGTCATTATTTTATTGATCGGCGGCGTTGTCGGGCTGATCACGATCATCGCAATAAATCTTCGCGTAGTGTCGTACGCCGCCGGGAGGATATACAACACCGTTGAGGACGTGCCTGCGGGATATGAGACGGCGATAGTCCTCGGCGCACGCGTGGACGGCGACGGAGAGCCCTCAAACACGCTTTACGACCGTACGCTGACCGGTGTTGAGTTTTACAAGGCCGGTAAGGTGACAAAGCTGCTGCTAAGCGGCGGCGGCCTTGAGCCCGAAGCGATGAAAGCCCAGGCCCTGTCGATGGGCGTTCCCGCCGACGCGTTGATCATCGATGAACTTGGCCTCAGGACCTTTGAATCATGCCGGCGTGCCCGCGAGATCTTTGCTATCGACCGCGCCGTCATCGTCACCCAGGATTATCACTTGCCGCGTTCACTATACCTATGTCAAAACCTGCGGATCGACGCCGTCGGCATCGACGCCAAACGCCGCGATTACCTCGGCGAACGCTACGCCTGGTTTCGAGAATATATCTCACGTTTGAAGGCGTTCAGGGATATCAATCTGTGAGGGGCGGGTAACGATCAACAAGTAGTTTAAATTCATAAATGTGCGGATATATGGCTGCGGGATGTGCGAGCATCGCGCGGCCTTTTTGTTGTTTTGTCGCATTGCATTTAGAATTGAGAATTAAACATTGTATGAAGCAAACTTACATTAACCAATTGAAAGGCCACATCGGCGAGACGGTCACGATCAAGGGCTGGCTCTATAACAAGCGTTCGAGTGGAAAGCTCGTGTTTCTGCAGCTCAGGGACGGCACGGGCATTGTCCAAGGCGTTGTTTTCCGGCCAAATGACGAGGCTTTGTACGAATTGGCCGATTCGATCGGGCAGGAATCGTCGATCATCGTCACCGGGACCGTCAAGGAAGATTCGCGTTCGAGCCTCGGCGTCGAGCTCGATGTGACGGGCATCGAGGTGCTCCAGAACGTTCACGATTATCCGATCACGCCCAAGGAACACGGCACCGAGTTTCTGATGGACAATCGCCATCTGTGGATACGCTCGAAAAAGCAGCATGCGGTTCTCAAGATCAGGCATACCGTCATCAAGGCCGTTCGCGACTTTTTTGACGATAATGGTTTCACGCTCGCAGATACGCCGATATTTACGCCGGCTGCGTGCGAAGGCACAACGACATTGTTCGAGGTCGATTACTTTGGCGATGATAAGGCCTATTTAACCCAGTCCGGCCAGCTTTATAACGAAGCGACGGCGGCGGCCTTTGGCAAATCATACGCGTTTGGCCCCACCTTTCGGGCTGAGAAATCGAAAACGCGTCGGCACCTGACTGAGTTTTGGATGGTCGAGCCAGAGGTCGCTTACGCGAGCTATATCGATATGATGGACCTCGGCGAAGCGATGATCCTGAAGGTCGTCGAACGCGTCCTCAATGACCGCCAGGAAGAGCTGAAAACACTTGAACGTGACACTACGGTGCTCGAGGCGATAAATTCGCCGTTCCCGCGGCTGCATTACGATGATGCCGTGAAGATGCTGCAAGAGGGACATGCCAAGGGAGAGCTTGAGAATAACTTTGAATGGGGCGGCGACTTTGGAGCTCCGGACGAGACGTATCTCTCGAATCAGCATGGCAAGCCGGTATTTGTCCATCATTTCCCCGCCGCTATCAAAGGGTTCTACTTTGAGGTCGATCCGGAACGTCCGGAATGTGCACTCGGCATCGACCTGCTCGCTCCCGAAGGCTACGGCGAGATCATCGGCGGCGGCGAACGTGCCGCATCCTTGACGTATCTCGAAGAACAGCTAAAACACCACGGCCTCGATCAGGCGACGTTCGAGAGGTACCTCGATCTGCGAAGATACGGTTCAGTTCCCCACGCCGGATTCGGAATGGGAATAGAACGCTGCACCGCCTGGATGGCCGGCATCGAACACGTCCGCGAAACGATCCCATTCCCGAGGATGTTGTATAGGTTGAAGCCCTAACACTGATGACAATTCTTGTCCTAATTATGTCATGCGTGTTGATTTCAACGGGGCTTTGGCTCTTTGATCACGGAAGGGACTTGCCAACCGCAGAAGAAGATGCAAAACGTGATCGCTCCTTCTTCGAAGAATTTCTCGACGGTCCTCCTGGCTTTGCACGGGTTAAAGCGTTGGTAGGAGGCGTTGTTCTTGTAATAATGGGTGTTTTTGGAATCGGATACGCCTTCGTTTCGTTTTTTCGCTAAAATGTCCAAATACACAGCAAAAATAATCTGGAAATCCGACTCGCTGGAGACTTTTACGAAGCAGCGATATACGCGTGGGCATTTGTGGGAGTTTGACGACGATGTGACGGTTCCGGCGTCGAGTTCGCCGCATGTTGTGCCGAGGTATTCGGTGGAGGCAGCGGTCGATCCGGAAGAAGCGTTGGTCGCGTCGGCGGCATCCTGTCATATGCTGACGTTTCTCTATCTGGCGGCGAAGGCGGGATTCAACATCGCGTCATACATCGACAACGCCGTTGGCGAGATGGCGTCTCTCGAGGACGGTAGGCAGTGGCTTGCCAGGATCGTGCTTGACCCGAGGATCGTATGGATCGGCGACGGGCCTTCAAGCGAACAACTCGCCGAACTTCATCACAATGCTCACGAGCAGTGTTACATCGCCAATTCGATCAAATCGGAGATAGTGGTTAAAGACGTATGAAACGCTCCGTGACCAAGATCATTCCTGCGGCGGAAACGACATTGCCGGGCGAGTTCGTAGTTCGGCGGGCTTTGCCGCGTCGTGAGCTGCGTAGGGTCGGCGGTTTTGTTTTTCTCGACCATTTTGACGAAAACAATGTCACGCCGGAGATGTTTGACGTGCCACCGCACCCGCATATCGGGTTGCAGACGGTGACATATTTGTTCGAGGGCGAAGCCTTGCACCGTGATTCGCTCGATAATGAATGTGTGATCTCGGCCGGCGATATAAATTGGATGACGGCAGGCCGCGGGATCACTCATTCTGAGCAGGTTTCTGCGACCCAACGCCGAATGCACGGTCTGCAGATATGGGTCGGCCTGCCCCATGCACATCGCAAGACGCCGCCGGCGTTCGATCATTTCCCTGCCGCCGATATTCCGGTTATTAAGCTCGACAACGCGACGGTCAAGGTAATCGCGGGCGAGGCTTTTGGGCAAAGGTCGCCTATTCCGACCTTTCAAGAGTTGTTCTACCTCGATGTTTCGGCGAATATCGGCGCGAATATCACGATCGATGTAGATCCGACCCATGAGCTTTGCATCTACGTCTGCGAAGGTGCCGTTAATATCGGCTACGACATCGAAAGGTTCGATCTCGCCAGCCTCTCGTCCGGTGAAACGATCGAAATTGTCGCGAAAAGCGAAGCGAGATTCGTAATACTGGGCGGCGAGCCGCTGCCGGATCCTACCGTGATCTATTGGAACTTTATTGCCGACACAATGGACGAGGCAAAACAGGCGATGTTGGATTGGGAAAGTGGAAAATTCCCGCCAGTGGGTCTTTACAGGAAAATAATTGAGTAGCGAAAACGTAATTGTCGGGGATCTGGAGGCCGCGATCGCCGAATATCAGGCGCACGGCTGGCGTCTTGATATGATCTTTCCGGCCGACAACCCGCGCGAAGCGATAATGTCCCGTGAACGGGCGAGAGTAAATTTAAAAGCCGATAACCGGCCGGTCAAGGAAACGTCGGCACCTTTTCGAAATACTGAGGAAGACCCGAAATGGATCGCGGGCCGTGCCGGTATGGAATATCGCGACCTGATCCCGGATCGTGTCGGCGGGAAGGTAATCGCCTCAAACATCCGTTTGCTCGCGGACGGACCGGTGGCGGATTATGTGCACTATCACAAGATCGAATTTCAGATGATCTACTGCCTTAAAGGGCGGATCGAGGTCGTTTATGAAGATCAGGGACCACCGTTTTGGCTTGAAGCGGGTGATTGCGTGGTCCAGCCGCCGGAGATCCGGCATCGAGTGTTATTTGCCGAAGGCGGGGCAGAGGTTCTCGAGGTGACTATGCCCGCCGAACACGAGACGTGGGCGGATCATGAAATGACGCTGCCAAATGAGTCGATCGACAAAGAACGTCGATTTAACGGGCAGTCGTTCGTATTAACAAAGCGGCCATGAACGAATTGGCCGGGAGTGTTCGTTCACCCACTACGATCTCTGGGATCGACTACTTTCGTGGTTTTGCTGATTCCGTTCCAAACGCAACGGTGCGTTGGCTGCCCCAGCGGCCCTCAAGTTTACCGCCGGGCTCGACCTTATAGAGCATAAATGAGCACGGCCAACCGCCGAATCCGATAGCTGCACGGTCGCCCCTCCAAATACCGAATCCGGTCGAACGAACGCCTGTATCCCAGTCAAATTGATAACCGCTGCCGTTACGGGTTACGTCGATAGTACCCTCGTACTGTTTCCCATAACTGCGTGTGCCGGTGACCTTATATTTACCGTCGAAATTGCTGCCATCGACACGGGACGCTCGTTCGCTGCCGAAATTTGTCTCGCCCCAGTTGACTATCCGGCCTTCCATTATCCCGTCAGGCTTGACCATATAAAGGGCGACACCGCAATCTTTACCCTCGGAGGGTCTGGCGTATGTCACAGCAACGGCATCACCCATCTGGACGCCAAATCCGGCAAAGTTACCCTTTGATGTCTGCCACTTGAAACGATATCCGGTGCCCGAATTTTCAACCGTGAGCGAACCGGAGAACTGGCCTCCGCTATTCTCATTAGCTCCCTCGATATCGTAAACGCCGGAGATCTCCTGCTCAGGCGGCGGGGCAGACTTGTCCGGAGTGGGAGCTTTGTTCACGTTGGACAGATCCGGGCCGGTCTCGCACGCGACGCACGCAAGCGCGGAAAGGGCGACAGCAAGGAGTATCCTTAATTGCGTCATGAGTGTTAGATGATATACACGCCGGCAAGAGCCCGGAAAAGCGGCTGGCTATTTCTTCTTGGCGATCTCCGTGCCGAATGATCTGGCTGATTGACCGCCCCATTTCCCGTCGAGCGTGCCGTCCGGTTTTACGTCATAGGCTACAAACGTACATTGCTTGCCGCCAAAGCCGACGGCGACTTTATCACCCGTACGTATTCCATATCCGGTGAGCAATGACCCGGCATTCCATTCAAATACATAGCCCTCACCGTCTCTTTTGATGTTTAGTTCGCCTTTGTATGACTTTCCGCCGGTATTGGTACCTGAGATTTCATAACGGCCCTCAAGGTCCGTTCCGCGATCACGAACTGCCTTCTCTTTTTCGGCGACGTTGTTGCCCCAGTAACCGGAAACACCGTCAAGAGTGCCGTCGGCACCTATCTTGTAAAGGACGACACCGCAACCCTTACCGTCGCTGCCGCTTGTGTAGGATACGGCAACCGTATTGTCAGTCATTACGCCGACACCGTCGTATTTGCTGCTGCCGGAAAGCCAGGAAAACTGATACACGTCATCGCGGGGCGTAACGACAAGTCCCGCCTTATAGGGTGCCCCGCCATCCGGGTTTGTCCCGGTCGCATCATACTCGCCGGCGATATTTACCTTGGCGGCGGCCGGCGAGGCAGTCGGTGCCGGAGTCGAAGCCGGTGTTGATGCATTCGCTGCCGGTTTGCTGCCTTCATTTGTCGTGGGCTTGGCGCCCATTCCGCAACCAATACCGATCAAGGCAGCGGATAATATGACGGGCATCAACGGTGAGAGCGAGAGATATCTGGGCATGTAAAATGTCTCCTGAGATGAATTTGTAATAGTCCGAAACCACACTATAATAAACGACATTCGGAGATATATCTACTTTTGATTCGCTTATGGATACCAAGAGATCTGGTCTAAAGTCGTTTTTCCTTCTCGTCGTCGTTCTGTCTTTTGCGGCTTTTGTACCTGCCCAAAAGCCGATCAAAGACTTAAAGCCCACAGTAATACTCATCGCGATCGACGGATTTCGTGCCGATTATTTTGAGAAGTTTTCTCCGCCGACGCTGAGCAAGATCGCTAAAGAAGGTGTGCGGGCAAAGTGGATGACGCCGTCGTTTCCGAGCAAGACGTTCCCCAATCATTACACGGTCGCGACCGGACTCTATCCTGCCCATCACGGAATAGTCGAGAATAATATTCTGGACTTCGGCGTTGCCTTTTCGATGGGCAAACGCGAGGAGGTTCAGAACGGCCGATGGTGGCTCGGACAACCGATCTGGGTGACGGCCGAAAAACAAGGACAAAAGGCGGCGGCGATGTTCTTTCCGGGAACCGAGGCGAAGATCGACGGAATCTACTCAACATATTGGACACCGTACGAACACACATACCCCAATGACAAACGCGTCGACAACGTACTTGGGTGGCTCGATCTGCCGGTCGATAAGCGGCCGACGATGTTCACGATGTATTTCAGTGACGTGGACAGTGCCGGCCATGATTTCTCGCCGGATGCCCCCGAGACGCGTGATTCAGTGCTGGCCGTCGACAAGGTCATCACTCGGCTGGTTGATGGGCTAAAGAAACGGAAGATCTACGGTAAGGTAAATCTGATCTTTTTCAGCGATCATGGTATGGCTGCGGTCGACAAGTCGAGAACGGCGATACTCGATGAGTATTTTGACCTGGCGCTCGCGCAGAACATCCTTTGGACCGGCGAGATCGTGCAGATCTTCCCGAAGGAAGGGCAAAAGGAGATCATTGCCGAGAAACTGAAAGGCATCACCAACGCCAAATGCTGGCGGAAGGAGGACATACCTGAGCGTCTCCATTATAAAGACGGTCCGCGGGTTGCTCCGATCATTTGTTCCGCGGACGAAGGAGCAATTCTGACCAGCCGTCAACGACTTGCGGATGCGAAGAAGCGCCCAACTTTCAACAAACCCTCAGGTGCCCACGGATACGACAATGAACTCGAATCTATGCGGGCGATGTTTGTCGGGCATGGTAAGGCATTCAAAAAGCACAAGATCGTCGAGGCGTTCCCAAATGTGGACGTGTATAACCTAATGTGCAGGATATTGAGCCTGACGCCGGCACCGAATGACGGAAACTTTGAAAGGGTGCGTGGAATGCTGCGCAAAAATAAATAAACGGGCGATGCATTGAGGCGAAAGAACCGCAATTTGAAAGCACCGCGTTCGAGGGTGCGTAATGATCACCTTGACCGAACGGTCAGGAGTGAGATCTCAGGCGGCACCATAAATCGGAAAGGCAGCACGCTTGTACCGGTGCCGGTCGTGACAAAGATATCCAGGCCGCTGTCGACGACGTGGCCCTGGGCCAATCGCTGGCCATAGCTGGACGGGACCACCGGGCGGCCGAGAATGGGCAGCCATACCTGGCCGCCGTGTGTATGCCCGGCAAGCATCAACTTGAGATCCTTAGAGATCGCCAGGTCGCCGGTTATGACCGGGGCGATATCCGGACTGTGCTGAAGCAAAAGAACGTCACCGGTACCTTCGGTGGAGGCGAGCAAGGCCTTGTTCGCATCGGAATACACCTTCCAGATCCCGATCGACAGATGATCACGCATGCCGAGTATTCGCAGGCGTTTCCCGTTGCGTTCGATCACCGCGACTTCCCCGTCGAGGATCTTGTAGCCGGTGCGGCTCAACGCGGCCTTGATGACCTGCGAGTCATACGCGTCGTCGTGGTTGCCCATAACGACGAACACTCCATATTTTGCACGAAGCCCCGACAGGCACTCGGCAATTTTATCCGGTTCCATTCGGAGTGTCGGGCGGCCAAGGCTGTCAGTTCCGCTCCCCTCCGAGATATAGTCGCCGAGTAGAGCGATAATGTCCGGCTCGAGGCCGTTAGCCGCAGACACGATCTGTCTTATCTTCGCTTCGTCCCCGCCATTTGATCCGCCGTGTATGTCGGAGATCGCAACGATCCGCAATCCGTCGAACACGGTGTTCCAGTCCTTTATTGCCAGTTCTGAATTGTTGATCACAAGCCGCGTCGGCTCGATGAAATAGGAGTACCCGAGCATGGCCAATCCGGCCGCGAGAAACGCGGTGCAGACGTATAAGATTTTAACGGACCGCCTTTCCATTTTGTGGCAAAGAACAAATATTAACTAGCCGAAGTACTCGCCCCATCGTTCGTCGACCAGTTTTATAACGTCCTCCCGAGGTTCGACCACGGAAGGGTACCAGGGCTTCATACGGGCATCGATAACGATCGGCCCCTGATAGCCGATATGGTTCCGCTGCATCGTCGCCTCTTTAGCGTATATGTCCGACGCGGGGTCAAAACGGGTCCATGTCGCCCAGAGGAATTTATCGGTCGACCGTGCAAACTCAATGCTGTCGTGAACGATCACCATCTGCCAGTCGTCGAACTTGCCGGACTTAGCTACGCGATCCGCTAGTTCCTTATCGTTTTCGTACCGGTCACCCTGCACAACGAGACAACCCCCGCAGAATGGCTCGGCCGCGGTAATACCTTGAGGCAGTTCGCCATTAAACTCGCGAATGAGGTCCCGCTTGGCGTCGCCGGTGCCGATGAGCATGGCCTTACTTC
This sequence comes from uncultured Chloracidobacterium sp., assembly GCA_964592865.1. GTDB lineage: Bacteria > Acidobacteriota > Blastocatellia > Pyrinomonadales > Pyrinomonadaceae > OLB17. The sequence goes on from CAZQGN010000026.1 coordinate 50,417, forward strand.
CAAAATTGACCTTTCCGCTGGCATAATCAAGCGTATCAAACGCCGTTTGGCTAAATATGTGGAGATCGCGGTGCCATTCGACACGAGCCAGGATATGCTCGAAAAGCGACTTGAAGTCACGCAGATCCTGCGGCTGATCCGTCAGCAAAAGGAATTTGGTCAGCGTCAATTGCCCTTCGCCGAGGATCCGAAACCCGGCCGACATCGCCTCGCGGCCGTATCGTTCGCGAACAACGGCGGCAGCAAGCGAGTGGAATCCGGTTTCACCGTAACTCCAAAGGTCGCGGACCGCCGGCATGACCAGCGGGAATAGCGGTGAAAGCAATTCCTGCAGATAATCACCGATAAAGAAATCCTCTTGTCTCGGCTTCCCGACCACCGTCGCCGGATAGATCGCGTCCTTGCGGTGAAAGACCGCGTCGGCGCGAAAGACCGGATAATCATGGGTTAATGAGTAATAACCGTAGTGGTCGCCAAAAGGGCCCTCGGGGCGCCGCTCACGTGGTGCGACGGAGCCGCAAATCGCAAATTCGGCTTCGGCGATCAAACGATGGCGGTCGGCTCCGAGCGGATTTGGGGTTGTGCCGATCTTGCCGTCGGCAAGCAGCGACGCCAGCATTAGTTCGGGTAAGCCTTCCGGAAGCGGCGCGATGGCCGACAATATCATGGCCGGAGCACCTCCGAGAAATATGGTCACCGGAAGTGGTTTGTTTTGCTGCTCCGCCTCAAAATAATGAAAGCCGCCGCCCTTTCCGATCTGCCAGTGGATACCGGTCGTGGTCTTGTCGTACCGTTGGATCCGGTACATGCCGAGATTGTGCTTGCCGTCAACGGGGCTTTCGGTATAAACGAGCGGCAGTGTGACAAAATGTCCGCCGTCCTCATGCCAAAGCTGCAGCAGCGGTAGTTTCTCAAGATCTACGGTGGATTGTCTCGATTCGAGAACAGAAGCGTTTCGAATTGACCTTGTCCCGAGTCGGGCGGCAGATAATGCGAGGTCGCGATACTCCCAAAGTCTTCCGAGTTTTGGCGGCAAGAGTTCTTCGGCAGCATGGACCGCGCGTTTTACAAATTCAAGCGGCTTTTTGCCAAACGCGAGATCGATCCTCTTATTTGTGCCAAACAGGTTGGTGACTACGGGGAAATCCGAACCTTTGATATTGGAAAATAGTAGAGCTTTTCCGCCTTGTTCAATGACCCGCCTGTGTATCTCAGCGATCTCAAGAAAAGGGTCGACGGCAGCCGAGACCTCGATGATCTCGTTCTCTTTACGAAGCGAATCGATAAATGAACGCAGATTACTATGCATAAGAGACAGGTGCCCGGTAAACGATCCGAGGGCACGAAACTCGTAAGCGATAATCTATCAGTTTTCGTGCGTTACGGGTATTATGTGGGAGATAAATTCCGCTAATTTATTTTCGCAGCCCTTTTTTGTCGAGGTCGAGCTCGTCGGCCTTCACGACGTTTATTTCCATCCCGGAAAATCGTTTGGCCAGATCATCCTTGAATTTAGCGTAGTCGCCAACGATGATTATGTCGCCGCCATTCAGATGCTGGGCGGCAAAATCACGGATCTGGGCGGAGGACACCGACTGAACATTTGAAATGTACGAGCCAAGTTCATCCGGACTAAGCCAGACGTCATAAAGGTCAGACAGGCCGTTGATCAAACTTGAATTGGTTTCAAGGCTGCGTCCAAAATCACCGATCAGTGCCGCCTGTCTGGGAGCGATCTCAGATGAAACGGCTTCCGACGAACCAAGCCGTCGCAACTCGGTTAGAACCAGATCGGCAACCTCGGGGGCCGATTCATTCTTGGTCTGGGTGCGAGTTGAAAACCGGGCGTCATATGCCCGCCATGTGATCGAGCTGCCGGCACCATAGCTGAGCCCCCGTTTAATTCGGATCTCCTGATTCAAACGTGAGGAATAGCCGCCGCCCAACAGTGAATTCATTACGACGCCGGGGAAAAATTCCTTGCTAACCTCAGCACTCTTTCCTGCCCAATTTACGCGGCCCGCGAACGGAAGCTGTTTTGCGAATGAAACCGCCGCTTGGCCGGAACCAGGCAGATCGATAACGAGGATCCGTTTTGCCAGCGGCTGCTCACGGTCAGACTCCTTTCTCTTTTGGACCGATGCGGCCGATTCCGTGATCTCGATCCTGTCTCCGTTAACAGGACGAACGGCACTCTTCCACGTGCCGAAATGCGTTCGTGCAAGGTTCAACGCCTGAGCAGGCGAAATATCCCCAACGAAGAGCAATGTCGCACCATCGGGGTCGATGCTGTTCTTGTAAAAATCAAGAATGTCGGCCCGCTTCATAGCTTTAAGGCTTTCGGGCGTGCCGCTCGAGGGATTGCCGTTAAAGCTGTAGACCGTGGCCACATAGTTTGCCAGGAAACTCGGCTGCTTGAGGTTGTAGGCCAGTTCGTCGATCGCCTGCGATTTAGCCAACTTGATCTCACTTGCCGGAAACGAAGCTCGTCGAATAACATCGGCGAAAATTGGCATCGCTTGACCGACCTTGTCCGAGGTGACGTTAAGCGTAATGCTTGATGAATCTAAAGCAACGGCGGTCGAAAAATCAGCGCCGAGAAATTCGATATCATTAGCAATTTTTGACGCCGAGCGGGTCGTGGTTCCCTTTGTGAGCAGATTAGTCGTCATCTTAACGAGCCCGGCAGTCTCAATATCTTCCGAAGTCACGCCGGAATTGAAGGTCATTCTCACCGAAACGAGCGGAGATGCGCGGCGTTCAACCACGACGACGGTAAGACCGTTCGGCAGCTTCGCCTCCTTAACTGCCGGGATCGATACTGATCGCGGCTCGGACGGTAACGGCGGAGTTTCCTGTGCCGACAACAACACGTTGGAGGACGCGATCAAAATGAGTAAAGTTAAAAGTTCAGACAGTCTTTTGATCATTTTGCACCTCCGTCGGCTGAGTAATAGATCACGACACGATTTGAGTCCGTAAAGTATTTTTTCATCACGCGTTGAACGTCCGCGGCGGTGACCGCTTGAAGTTGGGAAACGATCGTATTCACTGCTTTCGGATCGCCCTGATAGGCGATACTTCGTTCGATCGCAATGGCCTTGCCGTCATTGTCCTCAAGGCCCTCGACGGCGTCAGCGATAAGTTGATTCTTTGCTTTTGTGAGTTCTTTAGGCGTTACGCCGCGTGTCTGGATGAGCTTGAGCTCCGCTAACAGCGACTTTTCAAGCTCGGCAGCGGTTTTGCCTTCGCTGGCGATCGCAAGAAAATAAAGCAGTCCGCCGTCGACCTTGTTGTCGAGATTGAATGACGCTTCCTGTGCGATCTGCTGCTTGTAAACTAGCGATTGGTACAAACGCGAGCTTTCGCCGCCGCTCAATATCTTGTCCGCCACTCTCAACGCCGCGATATCTGGGGCATTCGACGGCGGGCCAAGATATGTGATCGCGACGGCCGGAAAAGGCACGTTCGGCGCTGTCTTTTGAAACCGCATCTCCTTCGTCCGGGCCGGTTCCTTGACAGTTACTCGCGGGATCGCGGTGCCGGGCTGCTTTATCCGGCCAAAATACTTATTCACCCAACCGACAAGCTGTGACTGTTGAAAATCGCCGACAACTATCAGATACGCGTTATCGGGCCGATAGTATAGATCGTAAAACGATTTGGCGTCGGCAGGCGTGGCGGCGTTCAGCTGGTCGAGATCGCCGATGACTCCGCGCTTGTACGGGTGTTGGGTGTACGAAAGACTATTTATGTACTCAAAGAATTGTCCGTAAGGCTGAGCCAGGACGCTTTGACGATATTCCTCTTTGACGACATCGCGTTCCGATCTGAAGTTAGCGTCATCGACGTTCAGGTTGACCATACGGTCGCTCTCGGCCCAGAGCAGCGTTTCGAGATAGTTTGACGGGACGACCTCGTAGTAATTCGTAAAATCATCCCACGTCGACGCGTTGTTAAAGCCCCCGACGTCCTCAGTGAGGCGGTCCATCTTTTCGTTGGGCATGTTCTTGGTCGATTTGAACATCATATGCTCGAACATATGCGCAAATCCCGATTTGCCCTGCGGATCGTTCTTGCCGCCGACGTTATACCACATGTGGATCGCGACCGTCGGGCTCGTATTATCCTGCACCGTGACGACATTTAGGCCGTTTGCCAAAGTGAATTGCGAGATCGGCAGCGGCGCGACCTTGACCTGAGCGACACCGCTAACAGCAAGCACAAGCATCGCCAACGTGATCGAAATGATGTGTTTTCGCATAAAGATCTTATTGTCCAAAAAAGCTAAGTGAATACGGCAAAGATAACCAAATTGTTTAGGCTCATGACGTACATTATGTCGAGGGAGAGATTTGCGTTATTAACCGCAGATGACGCAGATATTGCAGATCAAGAACATTTTTAACTTAAATCCCTTGATCTGCGCCATCCGCGTCATCTGCGGTAAGATCACCCGGCCGTTTCACACACTCAAGCTGCCCGATCACTGATAATCGTAAAATCCCTTTCCGCTCTTGCGGCCGAGCCAGCCGGCGTC
>CAZQGN010000027.1:0-51479 GCA_964592865.1 uncultured Chloracidobacterium sp.
CCTTCCTCGTGGGGGCGACAGGCTTCGACAGGGGCTTGTATAGATCTTTGAATGCACGTCGGGCTTTGCACAGGTTAGCTCGTTAAAAAAACTTGATGCGAAACAAATGCTAATCAAGAATTAGCTCTTGCTGCCTAATTAACTTTAGCTACAGCAATGTCACCCTCGAAGTCCGCCTGATGCGACGAGACGTGGCATAACTCAGTTCAGGCTCGGGCGCGTCCACCACCTGCGGATGCGGCTTAAATTTAGCCGGGTTAGCTGTTCGAGAGGTCTTGTCGGTTCATCTGCTCTCGGATAGCGAAATTTAAGTGAACACGACTAAACGTGTAGATTTCACTGGTCGCAACCTTTGGATGCGGGTTCGATTCCCGCCGCCTCCACCACTCAATTTCTTAACATTCAATATAAAGCGAACGCTCGGAAAATGGGCATTCGCGCGCCGTTAGAAACATCGTATAATGATGGCGGATATGGCCATTGCACGATGTACAGCGCGTTTCGCGATGCTCCTTGCGGTCGCCGTATGCGCCCTGTTTGCGGCCGTGCCGGTCATGGCTCAGACCTCGGCCCCGGAATTTCGCAAATTCCTGACGGATAAAGCGGCGTTCGCCGATCAGGACCTCGAGATCCTGGATAAGGGCGAGATCGTGATCAAGATGCTGCCGGTCGCGGACAAGCAGGAGATCGCGGTGTTCGGCATAGTTCGCGTGAACATTACGGGCGAATTGGGCCTGTCCGCGTTTGCCGAGAGCCTGTCGCAGCGTAAGGACTCGTCGTTCAAGGGCGGCGGTAAGTTCAGTTCGCCGCCGGTCGCCGCTGACCTAAAAGACCTGAAAAATGAGGACCGCGATTTCCAAGAGATGCAAAAATGCGTGGTCGGCAAATGCGATCTGAATATGTCGGCGGAGATGATCCGCCGCCTTCAGGCGGAAGTCGATTGGAACGCCGCCGATCATCGCGAACGAGCGACCGACCTGATGCGGCAAATGCTGGCGGGTTACGCGAACGATTACGCGGCCAGGGGCGATAGTGCGCTCGGCGAATACGCAAATCGGCGAGAGCCTGTAAAGCTTGCCGAAAATCACCGTTCGCTGCTCGAGGGATCGCAGATCGTCCGGCAGTTTGCCCCCGACTTTTACGAATATCTAAAGAAATTTCCCGCCACGAAGCTGGACGGTGTCGAAAACGACCTAAGCTGGACAATGGTCGATTTTGGGCTGAATCCGATGATCGCGCTGACACATAGGGCCGCATTCAAACGCCCGGCGGCAGGCCCGGAACAGATATTTATCGCCGCCAAACAGATCTTCGCCAGTCGATATGTCGATTCGTCCCTTTCTTTTGCCGTATTTCTGCGAATGGCAGACACCGGTGCCGGTTACCTGATATTTACCGATCGTTCGCGGTCAGACGCCCTCGACGGACTCTTCAGCGGAATGACGCGAAGGGTTGTCACGACCGAGGCGAACGAACGCGTTACGCGTGTACTCAAGAATGCTCGGGCAAAACTTGAGGCCGGCCCGGGCAGATCGTCGGGGAGCGTCCCAACCGAAGAGGTTTCCGGCCCGGTCGATCTGGTGCTCGATTACGCCCGCGACCCGCGGCTGCAAATAATTGCCGTGATATTGGCACTTGTGGTGGGTTATCTGATCTTCAAAATGGCCCGAAAGTAGCTTGGGTCTATCCGCCTTGCCGTTCGTTTTGGATTTTATGCCGGCTGAGGAGTATCCTCTATAATTCGGCCGTTTAACGATGAGTTCCATTTCGACAAATCAACTTCCGATAGGCATATTCGACTCCGGCGTGGGCGGCCTGACTGTTTATCGGGCGCTTCACGACCGCCTGCCCAACGAGCATTTCATTTATCTGGGCGACACCGCCCGTGTGCCTTACGGCACAAAATCGCTGGCCACTGTCGAACGCTACGCTATCGAAAATTCGCAATTCTTGGCGAGCCGCGGCATCAAGATGCTGGTCGTTGCATGTAACACCGCGTCCGCACTTGCCCTGCCGAAGATACGCGAACGCATCGGGCTCGACGTTGTGGGCGTGATAGGCCCCGGCGGGCGTAAGGCCGTCGAACTGACCAAAGGCGATCCGCATGCCAAGATCGGCGTAATCGCTACCGAGGCGACGGTCGCGAGCAACGCATATTTCGAGGCGATCCGCCGGGCGTCCGACTCCGCCGAGGTGCTCCAGGCAGGATGTCCGCTATTTGTGCCGCTGGCCGAAGAGAATTGGGTCAACGAGCCCGAAACCTATTCGATCGCGGCCAAATATCTCAGATCGATGAAGGAATTCGCACCGGACGCACTCGTCCTCGGCTGCACCCATTACCCGATATTGCGTGACGTGATCCAACAGACCGTCGGCGAAAATGTTAAGCTTGTCGATTCCGGTGAGGCGACCGCCGATGAGGTGGCCCAACTTTTACGAGACAAGGGACTCGGGAATCCGAACGTACACGTTGGCAAACGATCGCTGTGCGATGACCTCGATCATTTTTACGTCACGGACGCCGCCGACAGATTTGGCCGTGTGGCCGAGCGGTTCCTCGGGGCCAAACCGTCAAAACTCGAAGCGATCGAGGTTTACGGTGCAGACAATTTAGCGGACATCTAACCTATTCGTCGATATGCGTGATGCACGTCAGCGGCGGTAGAAAAACAATGACATATTCCAGACTAGACAATCGAACCCACGACCAGATACGCAACACCAAGATCACCCCGAACATTTCGCCGTATGCCGAGGGGTCGGCGTTGATCGAGGTCGGCGGGACCAAGGTGATCTGCACGGCCTCGGTCGAGGACCGCGTGCCGATGTTCATGCGAAACAAAGGGCTCGGCTGGGTGACCGCCGAATACGCCATGCTGCCGCGGGCGACCAACACGCGTACGCAGCGTGAGACCAAAAACGGTCCGTCAGGCCGCACGCAGGAGATACAGCGGCTGATCGGCCGCAGCCTGCGCGCTGTGGTTGATACCAAACTGCTCGGCGAACGCCAGATATTTTTGGATTGCGACGTGATCCAGGCCGACGGCGGCACACGCTGCGCTTCGATCACCGGTGCGTATGTGGCGCTCGCCCTGGCCTGCCGCAAGCTGGTCAAGACCGGCGTGATCAGGACAAATCCCATACTCAGTGAGGTCGCGGCGGTCAGCGTCGGGATCATCGAAGGCACATCGGTGCTCGACCTGGCATATCAGGAAGATTCGACCGCCGATGTCGATATGAACGTCGTCTGCACCGGCAGCGGTAAGTTCATCGAACTTCAGGGCACCGCTGAAAAGGAACCGTTCTCGCGCGAACAGATGGACGAGATGCTGATACTCGCCGAGATCGGCGTTAACCGTCTCTTCGAGATCCAGCGGAACGCGCTTGCCGGCTAGTTTCGCCGCAGGATCGAACCGGGCGTGACTCCAGTTATTTTTCCGTCTGACAATACGCGGACGCCGTTGACGAAGACCGACCTGATGCCCTCCGAGAAGGTTTGCGGCTCGGCAAAGGTTGCTTTGTCGATGACCGTTTTTGCGTCAAATATGACCAGATCCGCTTTCATCCCTTTTTTGATCAGTCCGCGATCTTTCAGACGCAGGCGTGCCGCGGGCATGGCGGACATTTTTCGGACGGCCTCCTCGATGCTGAACCACTTGCTTTCCCGGACAAATCTGCCGAGCACACGAGTAAATGTGCCGGTCCCACGCGGGTGCCGGCTGCCGATGCCGCCGTCGCTCGAGACCATGACCCAAGGCTGTTGATAGAACGCCTTGACGTCCGCCTCGTTCATCGAGTTGCAGACGACGCCGGCTCCGCCATCCTTGACGATCTGGATGTAAATATCGACAGGCGAGGTATTTTTTGACGCGGCGATCTGTTCGAGCGTTTTGCCTTCGTAATCGCGGTGTGCCGAACAACTGGTAACAAGGACCTTGTCCGCTCCGCCGACGTTGCTCAAACCGCGTTCGACCTCGGAGCGGTCGTCGTGCCTGCGTGAGGGCACGAGGACGGTGATCGTTGATGCCCACGCCGTGTAAGGGTACGCGTCGGCAGTGACGTCAAATCCCGACCGCCGAGCCTCTTCGACTATCGCGATGGCCTCGGCCGATTTGCCCCAGACGTTGCGATTGCCCATTTTTATATGAGATATCTGGACCGGCAGCTTGGCTTCGCGGCCGATGCGGATCGATTCGCGGAGGGCTTCGAGCATACCTTCTTCCTCATCGCGCATATGGGTCATATAGATGCCGCGGTGCTTTGCCGCCGCGCGTGCGAGGGCGACCATTTCCTCGGTCGAGGCAGAAAATCCAACGTCGTATTCGAGCCCCGACGATAGTCCAAACGCTCCCTGACGCATACTGGCTTCGACAAGTTCGGCCATCCGCTTGATCTCGTCCTCAGTGGCCTTGCGAGTGTAATCGTTCTTCATCACCTCTTCGCGGACCGAGGCGTGTCCGATAAAGGCTCCGACATTAACCGCGACCTTACCGCTAAGCTTCTGAAAATAGTCGTCGATCGGATACGGCGACCCGCCATCGGGCCCGACGAATAGGGTGGTAATGCCCTGCGAAACCTGATTGGCGGCGGTGCCCTCTTTCAAAAGGCCGGACTCTGAGTGGTTGTGAATATCAATAAATCCGGGAGCGATGACAAACCCGCCGGCGTCGATCACGTCGTCATTTGCCGTGCGCTTGATCTTGCCGATCTTGACGATCCGATCGCCCTTGATCCTGATATCGCCGCGAAACGCTGGTTTGCCGCTGCCGTCGATGATCTCCGCGTTGATGATCAGCGTCGATCTCTCTTGTCCCGCGGCAGAAAGCGAAGCGAGCGAAGCAAAAACAAAGATAAGAAAGATAAAGAAAACGGCCTTTGGCGAGGTGAACATATGTAGACGAATGATAGTCAAAAACCCGATGTCAGTCCAACACTACGGGATCGTCTTTTGACGTATCGTCATGCTAAAACTAAAATCAAACCAATACGAACGGAGACAAAGTAAATTGAGCGAAAAACAATTTGAAGGACGATCGGCGATCGTGACGGGCGGTACACGAGGTATCGGTAAGGAAATAGTGCTCGAACTGGCACGCCGCGGGGCAAACGTCGCATTTAACTATTCGAAAAGTGCGGACGAGGCCGAACGCCTGAAGGCCGAGGTCGAGGCGCTTGGAGTACAGGCCTACGCCGCCCAGTGCGATGTGGCAAACACCGAAGCCGCCGCCGAGTTTGTAAAACAGGTCACAGCCGAATTCGGCTCCGTCGATCTTCTGGTAAATAACGCCGGTATCACCCGCGACCAACTGATCCTGCGGATGAAAGAAGAAGATTGGGATTCCGTCATCGATACAAATCTCAAAGGCGCCTGGAATTTTTCCAAGGCAGTGATGCGCCCGATGATGAGAAACGAAAATGGCGCGTCGATCCTGAATATCTCATCGATCTCCGGCGTGGTCGGCATGCTCGGCCAGTCAAACTACTCCGCGTCAAAGGCCGGGATGATCGGCCTCACAAAGGCGACCGCCAAGGAAGTTGCCAGCCGCAAGATAACGGTCAACGCACTGGCTCTGGGCCTGGTCGAGACCGAAATGGCCTCGGAAATGAATGCCGAATATCGCGAAAAGATCCTGGCGATGATACCGCTTGGGCGTCTTGGCAACGTCCGCGAGGTCGCTGAGATCGCATGCTTTCTGCTCTCGCCGTCCGCCGCTTATATCACAGGCCAGGTCATCCAAGCCGACGGCGGCCTGGCAATGTAGTTTTAATAGATGTCATTTACCTATCAGCCGGACGATGAGCCGCGGGAGAATGAAACAGCCCAAGCTCCCGCGGTGTTCTCAGATCCGCCGGTTTACACCTACGTCCTGGTCGGAGCGATCGCGGTCGTGGCTATTACCCAATTTGCAACGGGTCTCGAGCCATCGATATTGAGCGCGGGATTTGTGAAACCCGCGTTCCTTCAGGGTCACGAATACTGGCGGATATTGACCGGTGCGGCTACGCACGGAAGTGTGCCGCATGTAGTTATGAACTGCTACGCCTTTTACAGCTTCGGCAAAATATTCGAGATCCTGGCTAATCGGGCCCATCTTGCGATCGCCTTTTTATTATCAGCGGTCGGCGGCGGGCTGCTGAGCCTTCTGTTCGTTCCCGACGGGATATCGGTCGGAGCCTCAGGCGGGATCGTCGGGTTGATCGGCTATCTGGTGGTTTACGCATTTCGCCGACGAGCTTTCATCACCGCCGAATTCAGACGCAATCTACTGGTCAATATCGGATTCATTCTGGTCTTCGGCCTGGTGTTGTACCAGTCGATCGATAATTTTGGCCACATCGGCGGCCTCATTACCGGCGCCGTTTACGGGCTTTTGCAGATTCCGTCGGACGAGTACATCGATCCGCGTGTCGCCGGTTCGGCGACACAGACGATCGGCGTCGCGGCACTCGGTATTTATCTGGCGACCTGTCTTTTCAGTGTTCTGCTAATTCTTCGCATTGTTTAGTTATGGCCCGCGTCAGAGTTCACCAACACGTCAATCCCCTGAGCCCGTACTATCGACAAGAGCCCGAGCCGATCGACATTTCAGCCGTATTCGCCGATCCGACAAGGCCGCTGCTGCTGGATATCGGATGCGCCCGCGGCCGATTTTTGCTAAAAATGGCTGAGGTCGATCCGGCATGGAACTATTTGGGCGTCGAGATACGCGAGCCGCTGGTCGATGAGGCGAACCGACTCGCCGAAGACGCGGGGCTCGTCAATCTCCATTACGCTTTCTGTAACGCCATGCTTTGGATTGATCGGTTGATCGCCAAAATTCCTGACGGGGCTTTACGGGCCGTGACGATACAGTTTCCTGATCCGTGGTTCAAGAAACGCCACGCCAAACGCCGAATGGTGAACGCGGAGCTGGTTGCGGCCGTGGTCAACAAGCTCGCCGTCGGCGGCCGTATTTTTGTTCAGACGGATATTGAGTTTCTGGCTGAGGAGATGTTCGAACTTTTCCGTGCCGACAAACGCCTCGGTGAGATCGAGATCAGCGAAAATCCATTTCCTGTAAGGACCGAGCGGGAAAAGGCGGTCGAGGATAAGGAACTGCCGGTTTACCGTTCGCTCTTTACCCGCGTTTAGGTCATTTCCAGGTCTTTTCTTTTTTGAATCGCTTTACGACCATGTCGCGGCGCATCTTCGGCAGGTGATCGATGAAGAGCTTGCCGTTACAGTGGTCTGTCTCGTGCATAAACGCACGGGCGGCGTAGCCCTCGGCGTCGCGTTCGAACCATTCGCCGTTTTCGTTCTGAGCCCGCAGACGGGCCTTAAGAGGGCGGACCACGACCGCAGGCACCTTGCCGACCGAAAGACAGCCCTCAGGGCCTGATTGCTCGCCTTCGGTATGAATTATCTCGGGGTTGGCCGCTATCAGTTTGATATCGTCACAATCCATTACGAACAGCCGCAGGTTGAGCCCGATCTGCGGCGCCGCGAGCCCGACGCCTTCGGCATCGTACATTGTCTCGAACATATCGGCGCACAACTCGGCCAGATCGGCGTCAAAAGCCGTTACCGGTTTGCCTACCTTGGCCAATACGTCTTCGGGATATTCGGTGATCTTATGGACGGCCATCGCTATCTCGGGACAATGCCGCGGCGTCCGTGACGGCTGAAATTACGCTTTGCAAAAAAACCCTTCTCTTCGCGGGCGAGACATTGCCAGCAAATGACGGACTCGACATTGGTGGGGGAAATGAACGTGTTATAGTGCGTGGCTTCGCGATCGCATTCGGAGCATCGTGCCGGCGGCTTATCTGTTCGTTTGGGGTCGGTCGTAACTATCATCGCGATTTCCTTTTCAGCAGGTAAACTCTTTCAAGGTAAAAGTCCTTTTCTATCTCAATAGTGTAATTTGCATCGATATACTTTTGCAACGGGATGCAGGCCTCGGTCGCAATGCACTTTTCGCCGACCGCAAGCCAGATCCTGTCGGCTTCGGGCGGAATGGTCGAAATAACGTAATCGATCTCGTTCTTCAGGCTGTCGGCACTGCCGTACTTGGCTTCGGGCCCATAGACGAAAAATCGCTCGGCAGGCAAGATCCGGTTGACGCCGGCGTAATGGTATCTGAGCGCCAGCGACTCGAATGTGATGAAAACGATTATCGGCTGACCCGGCGTTTCGTTAGATCGAATGAATTCGCCTACACGTGCCCAGTCTCCGCGTTTGGTAAATGCCGGGTAGATATTCAGCGTCCCGTATGTGAAAGAGGAAATGACCGCCAGACTGAACACGATCGTCGGGACCATCGCCCGGTTTTGAAAGAGGCCCCGAAAAAGATCGCGGGCGAGCAACGCGCCGAATACGATCAGCGGGACGAAGAGCGGAGCGAGGTGGCGGATCGCCAGATACTCGTGTCCGATCAGGAAGTACGCGATCACCAAAAAGGCCATGATCGCCAGGGTGTTCGACCCGAATACTAGCGTTTCTTGGGTGATCTGCCTTCGCCGAAAGACGGCCAGTATCGCGAACGCCGCAAACACGATCCGAACAATCCAGGTTCGCCAGTATGCAAATTCCGAGACCGGTTCGGACGGGAAGATCTCGGCTGGCAAAACAAATGTCAGTGTGTGGTACCAGATCTCCTTGAAAGGGACGATGAGCGAATGCTCCTCCTGATATCCGGCCGCCTTTGCCAAAAAGACGGCCTTTATCATGAAAACCATCGGAATGAACGCCACTCCGGCGATCATCAACAGAATTGCGAGATCCCGTGCGTCGCGCCAACGCTTTGCCACGATCAGCGAGCCGAAAAGGCCGGCGATAACGAAACCGAGATAAAAATTTGTGTAAAGTGCGACGATAATTGCCGCCAGGAGCCATATTTTGGACCAAACACTTGGCCGTTGTTCATCCGAACCAGATAGCGGAAATGCATCCAAAAACAAACGGATCAGAACCGCCGACAGCAATATTACTGCCGAATAGACCCGAATTTCGGCACTGGCCCAGATCAGATACGGGTGAAGTGCAAAAAAGGCTGTAAGAAGCAGTGCTTGCTTAGGACTCAGAAAGCGCCGGGCGATACTCGCAACGACAGCGATCGCCCCGAGGCTGCAGATCGTCGAAAACAACCGCGCGAAAAAGATCGACCCGTCCGCCACTCGCCAGACGCTCATTATCCAAAAGTACAATGGGGCTTGCTTTTGCTCGGCTGCGGCGGTTTGGATCGCGACCGCCAGGCCGTTCTGCGTGGCGTATAAAGTCGACGCTTCATCGACCCAGATATTCAGGTAATACGCAAAGGGGACGGCGATCGCCAGATGGATCGCCATCAGCACCGCCACGATGATCGTCTGTGATCTTTGCGTAAGTTCCGGCTTCATATTCGACAGCGAACTCAGGCGCGTTCAGCCTGAACGCCATTGTTTCCCTGAAATGATGCCGCGCGAAAACTGTCGGCGTGCCGGCGCATGGTCACGATCTCGAAATCATCCGCCATTAGGCCGAGGGCAAAATCTAAAAATTCGATCTTTCGGGTCGCCGGCACGTTCATCGCCGGAAAGAACTTCATCTCGCTGACATCGTCACCTGACAGAAAATCAAGCGGATGCAGCAGCAGCGACGGCTGCACACCGGTGAGTTTGCACGCGGTGACGGACATTCGCCAGTACAACCTCGCAAGGGCCGGTGAAAACGTCATCAAGTACATCAGATAGCTGGCGTGGATCGGCGTCTTGACCACAGGAAATGTCGTTACCGGTATCTCGACGATCTGTTTTCCGCCGGCGTCGACATAATGGGGCCGCAGGCTGCGAAAACCGTCGGAGAATTTACCGAACAGCTTTTTGAGCTTTTCGCGTTCTTCAGGACTGACATCCGGAGCACGCAACATATAGAAAGCCCTGGCGAGCGGAGCGATGTAGGTCGGCAGAGTCGAGCAATCGTACTCATACCCGCGGTCACCGAGCACGTCGAGGACGGCCGGCGAAAGGCTGAAGCCGGGGCCGCGAAACCCTCTCGGCCTGGTTCCGGTCAAACGCTCCAGCGCATCTTCGGTCCGCTCAAACTCGGTAACGAGTTCGTCACGCGTATAAAGGTGCAGCCACGGTTCGTGATTGAAGCTGTGATTAGCGATCTCGTGCCCGGCAGCGGCGATCGATGATATGGCATCGCGATTCTTTTCGAGTGCGGCGTCCTGTCCGACGACAAAGAACGTGATGTTCAACCCGCGATCGTCAAGAAACTCGAGGATCCGTGGGGCCACAAGGTCGAGGTACGACGGAAACGTTTCCCAGCCCGCGTCGCCGTGCGTTTTCATGTACGACCATTGATTGTCGAGGTCGAGCGAAACGCTCGCGATCGGTTTCATATCTAAAATCGCCTGTGTCCTTAGAGCGCGGCATTCTTGCCGCCAAATTCCTCAGCGAAAAAATTCTCTGCTAACTGGACGGTCTCGTTAATATTCAGCGTACCGTTGACGATGTGGGACGAATTGACGACATACACTCCGTCAACTGTCGAGCGTTTATCGGCAAGGCCCTCGGAGTATCGCACGACCGGAACGGGGAAAACCTGCCGGACACGCGAGATCTTGAACGCGACGACGTCCTTGCGCCTGAATTTGGGGTACATTTTCTCGAGTCCGTCCAGAAATAGCCGTTCGATCTCGTCGTCGGACTTATCAAAAAGTTCGTCGTCCGGGGCAATGTACCTGGGCAAATAGACCAGGGCGTTTCGTTCAAATTCACGCTTGTCGACGATCGCCGTCATTTCGATAATGCCCGTAAACGGCGTGTCATCGGTAATATTGGTCACGTAAAAATCAGACAGCGAGCACTTCATCATGACCGACGCGCAGACTATTCCCTGATAGCGGATGCTCTCGAGCATTCGGCGTTCGGCAGGGTCGGCCTGGGTCAGCATTTTCGCCGCAGTATTGGACGGGCATGTGAGTATCACCTTGTCAAAATACGATTCGGTACCCGGATCGGGGAACTGGACGACCGTCCCGACATCCGTTTTGGGTTCGGACAGGAAAGCACCGGAGAAACCGGGTGCAACGACAGCGTTCGCCTGAAAGTTGGCGTACTTTGTCCGCTGGCGGACAACCTGCGGCTTGGTGTCATTGCCGCGGCGTGAGGCGGCGATCGAGACCTTGATCTTGCCGCTATCGAGTTTTTCGATCTGGCGAACGCGCGAATTGAGCCTGATCTCGACACCTTTTTCGACTAGGACCTCGCCAAATCGTTCGAGCACGCGAGCGTAGCCGCCCTTGATATACCCGAACATCTCACGCTTCATACCGGAACGCCGGGCCGAGTACATTCGCTGGATCGTCGCCCAGATAAATGACGCCGCCGTTTCCTTATACGCTTCGCCGAGCTTTGCTTTCAGCAGCGGTTTCCATATCTTTTCAAACGTCTTTTTCCCCGACAGCTTGGTCAGCCATTCTTCGACCGTGATCTTTTCGAGGCGTTTCCAGTCCTTTACCCGCGAGGCGTAAAAAATGGTCGCGCCGAGGCGGAGCTTGCTGATAATGTCTAATGGCGGAAATTTAAGAAATTCAACCGTATCCGACATCGACAGCAGTTCGCCGTCGGTATAAAAGCCCGTTTTTGTCTCGACCCAGCGAAAGTCGTCGGCGAGTCCCAATTCGACGAAAAGGTCGCGCGTGTATTTATCGGAGGCCAGCACCACGTGGTAATGCTTATCCCAGATAATATTATTTATCTCCCAAACGGATGCCAGGCCGCCGATCTCGGCAGCCGATTCGTAAAGCGTTACCTTTGCACCGGCGTCCGCCAGCCGCATCGCAAGCGTCATCCCGAGAAATCCCGTTCCGACAATGGCAATATTTTGTGTCATATGAATACGACCGGCCGCGAAGGTAAATGGTCAGAAGCCTGCCCTGCCAAAAATGGCGGGCATAGCTGCGATCTAGTCCAATGATAGCTTAAAGAGGCTTTGGCACTCTAACTTCTGACTTAGATCAGTCCTTCGAGGCCGGCAAAAGCCTCTCACTTGAAGTAGAAGGTCGAATAGGGGCTGTTTTCCCGAACACGCGCATCGTTGCCAGCCGGGAAAGAAGTTTTACTGTGCCGGCGATGGTCTTCAGGGTCTTCATTTTTGAAGCTCCGAAAAGGCGGACGGCAAGCACCGTCGGGTATTCGACGATCTTACCTCCCTTGAGGTCGAGTAACCCGAGCATCTCAGGTACACCGTGAAAACCCATTTCCTCAGGTTCGATATCGATCATCGAACTGCGCCGCATTACGCGAAAGCATGCCGTGTAAGAAGCGATCTTAGTATGCAGGACCCTTCTGAAGAGAACGGACGCACCCTTGGACAGCAGCAATCGCCAACCGGGCACATTCTGTACGCCGCCATCCTTGTGATAGGGCGACGCCTGGACCAGGTCAACACCGTCCTCGAGCATCGGGATCATATTGACGAGTTCGTGAGGGTCGAATGTACAGTCACAATCGATCGAACAAACTATCTCTGTCCGGGCGGCACGAATTCCGGTCACAATGCCGCCGGCGACGCCCTTATTTACTTCGTGCTCGATGACCTGAAGCCCATTAGAACCGCCGAACAGTGAGTGGATGACGGTCAGTGTGTCGTCCTGACTCTTGTCATCGACGAAGATCAGTTGCGACGTATAGCCGATCTCATTGAGTCCGGCCTCGACAGACGCGAGAGTTTTGGCCAGATACGGCAGAGACTCCTGTTCGTTATAGCACGGGATCACGATCGACACCGGCGTGAGGTCGGCGGCCGACGCTGCGTTCACCGTCAACGGATCTGCGTGTCGGGCGACCGGTTCGACGGAAACATGTGTTTCGCGGCTCAGGCCCAAATGGTCGGCGATGCCGATACATTTGTACAAAGCGAGATTTTCATGGAGTATCCACTCCATCTTATCCAGGTTTCGATAATGCCTGATCCGGCTGTATCGTGAGGCGGCGGAGATACGCGGCTGTTCAGGATCCAGTTCCCAAACGTGAAAATACGAAATGAACGGAGCATCAGACCGTTTGTGCCAATCCCTGACGGCACGCCGCATCAGAGTATATGGTATCTGGCGAAAATAGTTGCCGCCCGAGATAGGCAGCAGCCCAATTCCGAGGTCGCGGGTCGAGTATGGAAACTCCCAAATGGCCGAATCACCGTGCTCATAGCGATGAGCGACCTGCCTGTCGGCGGCATCGCCGCGTCGCGGCAAAAACGAAGAATCGTAAGCAAAACCCTCTTCGGCCAGCACGTCCAAGACCCAGTCGTGTCTTTCGAATGGGAGCTTTTCGGCCGCCCTGTATCCGATGACCTTTTGGCCCGAGGCATTTTCAATTGCTTCATTGGTACGGCGAAGGTCGTCCCTGAATTCCTCAATGGATAGATTTTCCAGGCTCCGGTGATAATAACCACGACTGGCGACCTCGTGCCCGCGGGCGACGATCTCGCGCACCAGGTCAGGGCTTTGTTCTGCGATCCATCCGAGAACGAAGAACGTCGCCCGCGTGTCATATTGGTCCAGCAGGTCGAGCGCCTTACGGGTATTTTGCTCGTATCTGGGGACGAAATTTGCCCAATTGCGTTGTTGGATAAGATTGCCAAATGCGCCGACGTGGAAATAGTCCTCGACCATTACGGTGAGCAAATGCTTGTTGTCAGTGTCGTTCGTCGGCATTACTACTTAGAAAAGTACTAATTGGTTCGCTTTTGCGGCAATATTTTTTGAGGCGAGTTTTTCTTCGATAATTCTGACTATCCTGGCGGCTGATCGTCCGTCGCCGAAGGGGTTGGAAACCTCCTTTACCGATCGGATCCAGGTCTCGACCGAGTAATTTTCCTCAAGAAGCTTTTTCAGTGCTCCCGGGTTGTTACCGATCAGTTTGGAGACGCCGGCCCGTATCGCTTCGGGACGTTCCGTATTTTCGCGCATCACGAGCAGCGGTTTGCCGAGACTCGGGGCTTCCTCCTGAACACCGCCCGAGTCGGAAACTATCAACCAGGCGGACTGCATGATCGCCAGAAAATCGGCATAATCAAGCGGGTCAAGCAAATGAATGCGCTCGCGTTTGCCGAGTATCTCTTTCGCAATGTTCTTGACGTTAGGATTCGGATGGACGGGAAAGAACAGGCAGACGTCGGGCCGCTTTTCGACAAAAGCCCGCAGAACCTTAAGATTGGCCGTCATCACCGTTCCGAAGCTCTCGCGGCGGTGCGTCGTCAAGAGCACGCGTTTTTTACCCTCGGTCGACTTCAGCAACTGACTTATCTTCGGGCTCGGCGAGACCTTTTTGAGCATCGAGCGGAGCGAGTCGACCACCGGATTTCCGGTAACGAATATCTTGTCGCTCGGGACGTCCTCGGCCAGCAAATTGCGGCGATTTTTTTCAGTTGCTGCAAAATGGAACGTGGCGATCTGCGAAACGACACGCCGGTTCATTTCCTCGGGATAAGGGCTCATCAGGTTTCCGGACCTAAGCCCTGCCTCGATATGCCCGACCGGGATCCGTCGGTAAAAGCCGGCAAGAGCTCCGGCAAGGGTAGTCGTCGTATCACCCTGAACGAGGATCAGATCGGGACGCTCGGCCTCGAGAACCTTATCCAGCTTCGCTAAAATCCTTGAACAGACCTCGGTGGGCGATTGATTTCGCTTCATTACGCTGAGGTCAAAATCAACGTCGACCTCGAGTGCCTCGAGAAATGGCGTCAGAAGCTGCTTATGCTGGCTGGAGGACACGACAACGGTCTGAAAAAATCGTTTGCGGAGTTCATGGATCACGGGCGCGAGCTTGATCACCTCGGGCCGCGTGCCGAAGAGAACAAGGACCTTCATTCGCCAATCCACTTCGCGGGGATTTCGCTTTCGGGGTTGATTATTCACGTTGTCGAACATAGACATTTGCGCCGGAATGCCACGAAAAACTACCGTGATACTATACACTTAAACATTCTTGTATTCCGTTTTGCAACACTTTTTTTGTTGTCAAAGTCCCAAAACCGTGTGTAGTTTTCGGATTATCTGCGGAAAAGCGGAGTGCTTCTGACAGCATTAATAGCAGCCTGATTATTAGCGGGAAACTGAAAAAGGCGGGCAAATGCCCGCCTCGCAAACTAGTTGGATCCGATACTTATTCCGGCTGTCCCTTACATCCGGGACCATATAGAGCCGGCTGCTTGACGCTGATGATCGGGTAATTTTCGGCTTCTTTGTTGATCTCAAGCCACTCCATATATTCTTCCGGAACGGACATATCCGAGTAGATCGCCTCGACGGGGCATTCGGGCAAGCACGCATCGCAATCGATGCACGTGTCGGGGTTGATCAACAGGCGATCCGGCAGCTCGTGAAACGCCTCAACCGGGCAGACAGCGGCACAATCACTGTATTTACACTGGACACAAGGTTCGGTAACGATATAGGTCATTTTTTACTAAAACTCCTAAGAAACAATGAAAACCAATCTAAAAAGCTAATACCCTAATGACAACTTGTCAAATGAAGCCGCACAAGTGGTAGAATGCCTTCATTAGCAGAACATATTTTAGACGACATTTACCATAAAATACTGATGAAAAACCACAAAGCTGAACGTGAATTAGCGTTGGATTTCCTACGGGTTACCGAGGCGGCCGCGATCGAATCTGCCAAGACCATGGGACAGGGCGACCGCAAGCATTCCGACCACGTCGCCGTCGAGGCGATGCGCGAAGTAATGGACACGGTGCCGATGCGCGGCCGGATCGTGATCGGCGAAGGCGAGCGGGACGAGGCGCCGATGCTCTACATCGGCGAAGAGGTCGGCGGCGGCAGTTTCTCCGACGAAGCGCGCGCCGAGTTTCCGGAAGTTGACATTGCGGTCGATCCGCTTGAGGGCACAAATCTTTGTGCGCTCGGGGCCAATAACGCAATCGCCGTTCTGGCGGCGGCGGAACGCGGCGGCCTGCTCAATGCACCGGATATCTATATGGATAAGATCGTCGTCGGCCCGTCGTGCCGCGGGGCGGTTGATATCGACGCTCCGGTCGAAGAAAATCTCAAGAATATAGCCCGTCGTCTCGGACGTGACGTTGACGACCTGACGGTGATCTGCCTCGATCGCGGCCGTCACAAGGCTCTCGTCAATGCGGTTCGCGAGGCGGGAGCCCGCATTCGCCTGATCTCGGACGGTGACCTCTCTGCCGGTATCTCGGCGGCCGTCGCCGGAACGAATATCCACGCTTTGATGGGTATCGGCGGAGCTCCCGAGGGCGTCATCACGGCAGCCGCGATGAAATGCCTCAATGGCGAGATACAAGCAAAGCTCGTGTGGGACCCGGATCGGCTGGGCGTAGACAAGTCGAAGGTCCCGGCTGAAGAAGAAGTGATGAAACGGCTCAGCGAAATGGGCATATCGGATCCGAACAAGATCTATGATACCAATGACCTCGCACCGGGCAAGAAGATCATTTTTGCCGCGACCGGCGTTACAGATGGTGCACTGCTCCGAGGCGTAAGGTTCTTTGGAGCCGGCAAACGTACCCATTCGGTCGTTATGACCACCGACTCAAAGAGTATCCGCTTTGTCGACACCGTTCACGTCGAAGGCGGGCCGGACGCCGTCATTAGATTCTGATCTGCATCTGTAAGTTCGGTGGATCGGGAAACGGAGGATGGTGATCTGACCGCCTCCGTTTCCCGAGATCTCGTTTTTGACGATGGTCGTGTTGCCAGGAGTATGAGCGAAGCCGCCCAAAATTATATTCCGGTCGAGATCTATGATCGGCTGCGGCGACAGGCGACACGCGTCTGGCTGGTCGGGCTTGCGGTCGTTGTCGTTTGGGCTGCCGCTATCGTCGCCGCCCCGATCCTCAAATCGTTTGGGCAGACATCCCTTTCCGGGCCGCTTTACCACTTTTACTCGTTCATTTGTCACCAAATGCCGGAACGCTCGTTTTTCGTCGCCGGTGAACAGTTTGGTGTGTGCTCTCGTTGCTTTGGCGTCTATTTCGGCCTGGTCGCCGGGTTTCTGGCGTATCCGCTTTGGCGCCCGATCGACGATGTCGAACCGCTCGCGCGTGTCTGGCTCTTTCTCTCGCTTGTGCCGGCAGGCATCGACTGGTCGCTGACGATATTCGGGATCTGGGAAAATACCCATCTCACACGATTTGTGACGGGTTTGATACTCGGATTTGCGTGTGCAACATACATCGTGCCCGCGATAGTCGAGATCACACGAAACTTGACCATTCGAAAGCTGCGTCAACAAAACTGAGGCCGAACTTTCATTGACTTGGGAGCGTAGAGGGTTCAGGATATTCAATATCGTTAAAATATGAGTTTTACACAGAGTGCAGCAGTATCACGGGCCAGGCAAGACCTTGCAAAACGTCTCAATCTCTCGGTGACGGAGATCGCTGAAAAGAGCGTTTCGGAAAGGGACTTTCCGGACATGGCTCTTGGTGCACCGGTCGACGGTGAGATGTCGGCGCAGATGATCTCGAGCGGCTGGCAGATCGTGCTCGAGACGCACGGCCATCGATATGAATACAGGGCTGATAAATATCAGTTACGTCTGCACAACTATCACGGGCGAAATTACGTCATAGATTAGTTAGCGGTTTGGAGTAGTACTATGAATCGAGGCAATTTTTGGATCCATATTGGTTTGGCCGTTGTTTTGGTGACGCTGGCGGCCGTGGTCGGGCAGATCGAACGCTGGAAATCGGCTCTGAAGTCTTCGCCCGCTCGATCTGAGCGTGTCGATCCCGCCGCAAACGGAAAGACGCGGGGACTCGCCGGAACGCCTGAGGTTTTGGTGCGATTCAAACCCGGGACCGGCCTTGACGCGATCCGGGCTATTGCTTCGTCCAGGCACGACGTGGTGACGGACGAGATCGAGGCGGTCAGCGGCCTCGTCGAGATAAACGACCTCGAAGACGCAAGCCCGGAGAAGGTCGCCTCAGAATACGCCGCTCTCGAAAATGTCGAATATGCCGAACCCAATTATCGTATAAACCTCGACGACCCGGCATTGGCACCCAAGCGCATGGATCTGGTCGAACGCGTTGGGTCGGCCGCAACGCCGAACGATCCATTGTTCGGCGACCAGTGGGCACTTAATAATTCGGGACAGGACGGCGGAAAGGCGAGGGCTGATCTGGGGGCTCTTCAGGCCTGGGACAAGACCCGCGGCAACTCTGACGTGGTCATCGCTGTCCTTGACACCGGTGTCGACTACACGCACATCGACCTGCGTGAGAATATGTGGATCCGGCCGTCAAACATTCCTGCCTATACCGACGACGAACTCGGCACATATAACGACCTCAACGGATTTAACGGGACCGATCAGACCGCCGACCCGATGGATGATAATGGCCACGGGACGCATTGTGCGGGCATAATCGGTGCCGAGGGAAATAACGGCGAGGGCATTACGGGCATTAACTGGAAGGTAAAGATCATGCCGCTCAAGTTTCTCGGGCGTGGCGGTTTCGGCAATACCGACGATGCGATCGAAGCTATCAATTATGCTATCGACCGAAAGAAAAAGGGCGTTAACATACGGGTCATCAGCGCCAGCTGGGGCTCGACGCAGCGATCAAAAGCTCTCGAAGATACGATAAAGGCGGCAGGTGAAGCCGGAATTTTGTTCGTCGCGGCGGCCGGCAATGACGGCAGCGACAACGACAGCCGCCCGCACTATCCCTCAAACTATAAATTGCCAAACGTCATCAGCGTGGCCGCGCTCGACCGCAACGACAAACTGGCGTCTTTCTCAAACTACGGGGTAGAGACGGTCCACGTTGCCGCACCGGGCAAGGATATTCTCTCGACGTGGCTTGGCGAAGGCTACCGCGAAGCATCGGGCACGTCGATGGCCACGCCCTATGTCTCGGGTATCGCGGCCCTGGTCGTCGCGGCCGAACCTTCGATCACGCTCGATGACCTCCGGACACGGATCATCGGTTCTGTCGATAAGCTCGATTCGCTATCGGGAAAGGTCGCCAGCGGCGGCCGGATCTGCGCTGAAAAGGCCGTGGGAAAATAGTGGGAGCGCGGATCGCAGCGTAAACTGATCAAAAATTAAAAAAAGATTGTCGGCAAAAGCCGTCATTTCTCGCATTTTTCTACAAGGGAACAATCCGGTTAGAAAAGTGAGGGTAAATGATGGCTTTTGGTCGTATTCGAACGGTTCGATTTCTGCTCCTGGTGTTGGCATTGGTGATCACGTCGGCGTTTGCCGGCACCGCGCTTGAGCGGACCGCAAGTGCCTCGCTGCTTGAGGGCGTTGCCAGGCTGGCGTCGAGAGTATCATTGCCCATTGCTCGCAGCAGTATCGCCAAGAGCGGCGACACCCGAGGCTCATCGGTCGACAACGCTTATGGCAGCAGCGGCGACCGCATCATCGTCGGCCAGGGCGATGGCAGTGTTTACACGAGTGGCTCGAGAGTAGATAAGATCCAAGTACTTCAGCCGACCGGAACGCCAACCGCACTATCGACCATCGACGACCTCGAACCGCAGTGGTCGGACGACGGCAAAAAAGTCGTATTCATAAGTCTTCGCGACGCTCCGCCAAATTCCGACTACTACATTCGTCACGATTATCGCTCGATCTATGTGATGAACGCCGATGGTTCGGATCAGCGCCGCATCTTTACCGGAGCATTTCTCGGACCGATGAATCCGACCTTCTCGCCCGACGGTACAAAGATCGCTTTTCTGGACAACGGCGACAATTTGAAAACGGTTGAAGTGTATGGAAGCGGTGTCGAAACTAACGTTGACATCTCAGAATGCACATCGTCAGGAATGCGAAACACCGTCCGGCGGCGTCCCGGCCAAGAGCTGATCCCCGGTATTTATGGCCCGCACTCACCTGACTATTCGCCGGACGGAAACCACTTGATCTATGTTCAATGGGATTCGGATCTCGAGGTTTATGCTATTTTCCGTGTTCCGACAGACGGCAGCGGCGGCTGCACGATGGTCTATGCGTCAAACGATGATGTTACACCTATCTCTCCCCAATATTCGCCCGATGGCACCAAGATAGCCGTTTACTATGTCGAGGGGTCAGGCAATCCGGCCACCGCGGTCCGTAAGCTCAGGATCATTGACGCCGCGACCGGAGCTACTATCGCCGACCACACGCCGTCAGGCTTTTTTGGTGAGCCCGTCTGGTCGCCTGATGGTACGAAGATCGCCTACCCGATCGGAGAATATGAGGAGATCCCGGATTACGAAATTCGAGGCCTGGGCGTTCGTTCGTATGAACTGGCAACCGGCATCGAAGAGCAGATCGATCTCTCCGGCATTTTCGAAGGTGTCAATGGATTGCATTGGGGCACACCGACGGCTGCACAGGAGCCGCTCTCGATGCGTATCAATTCGCCGCATCCGTTGTCCTCGGGGTCGTCCACGACGGGAACACTTTACCTGAACGCACCGGCTCCGGCGGGCGGAACAACTGTGACCTTGAGCGCACTCGGAATGGTTGGAGCAATAACGGTCCCGGCAAGCGTGGTAATTCCGGAAGGCCAGCAGACCGTTGATTTCCCTATTACATCTGCGGCCCAAACTTCCTACATTACAGCTGGGATCGTTGCGACCCGAAATCTACCAACGTTTGCTCAGGCTCAACATAGTATTTCACTTCATCCGGCTCGGCCCGACCTTTTGGCAGTATCTTTCACGGCCCCGACCACAACCACTCCAGGAACGTCTAATGCTGTTAGCTGGACCGTCCAAAATATCGGCCCGGTGACAACGTCGGGTTCAGGGAGCTATAGCAATTCTGTCTATTTTTCAACGGACAGTTCGCTGAGCGCAGACGACACTTTGCTCCGAACGCTAAGCGGCAGCGTTCTCGCGGCTGGTGCCTCACAGACACAGAACAGCACGGCGACGATTCCCGCAAACGTCATTCCGGCATCCGGGTCGTACTTCCTGATTTTTGCGACCAATCCTGCGAATTCGCTAAATGAAGGCGGCCAAACGGCTAATAATCAAATAGCTTGGCCGATACAGGTAAACACGCCTGATCTGGTTGTCGAGAACCTCGTCGTGCCGGCACAGGTTGAGCCAGGCACTGCCTACTCACTCACGTTTAACATCCGCAATGCAGGCGTCGTCGCGACATCGGGCTCTTTTTCAACACAGATATTTTTCTCTGAAGACAATGTCGCCGGAAATGCTGACGATGCTCAGCTTCTCTCGTTCAATATAACGACATCGATCGCCGCCGGCGGAGTAAGCCCGCAGTCTCGTTCCGTATCTATTCCTCCACTTCCGGCGAGAAATAGCGGCCCGGCTTTCTATTATGTAAAGGTTGACTCAGGCAATTTAATACCGGAAGGAACGACGACAGGTGAGACCAACAATAATACTTTTCAAGCGACACAGTTCCAATATCGTTTGCCCGATCTGGTCATTGAAAACCTAGCGGTGCCGACTTTGGTCGAGACTGGGACCCAATATGGATTGACGTTCAATATTCGCAATTCGGGCGAGGTTGCGACAACTACTACATTTGCCACGCAGATATTTTTCTCCGAAGATAATGTAGCGGGAAACAGTGATG
This sequence comes from uncultured Chloracidobacterium sp., assembly GCA_964592865.1. Taxonomy (GTDB): domain Bacteria; phylum Acidobacteriota; class Blastocatellia; order Pyrinomonadales; family Pyrinomonadaceae; genus OLB17. The sequence continues at coordinate 21,571 of CAZQGN010000027.1, forward strand.
ACGCACAGTTGCTCTCGTTCAATGTATCGACATCGATCATAGCCGGCGGCACGAGTCCGCAATCGCGCAACGTAACTATACCGACGCTTCCGGTCAGAAATGACGGGCCTGCATTCTTCTACGTAAAAGTAGATTCAGGTAACACGGTCACTGAGGGAGTGACGGTGGGCGAAAATAACAACATTACTTTCCAGGGAACGCAATTTGAATATCGTGTGCCGGATATGCAGGTCACGGCATCGAGCGTTCCTGCAGACGTTGATACCGATACAGCGTTCTCGCTTTCATGGACGACAGCAAATACCGGCAACAAGGCGACGACCGCAAATCTGGTCGATCGTGTTTACCTGTCGACCGACCAAACAGTCGGCGGCGATACTACGCTCGACAGCTTCACACTAAGCGGCGGACTTCCGGCAGGAGCGACTGCGAATCGTGTCCAGAATATTACGATTCCCTATGCAAATATTACGGCTTCCGGTACCTATTACCTGCTCATCCAGACGGACCAGTCGAACCTTGTAAATGAAGGTGTAAATGAAGGAAACAACGTCCGCGTTCAGCCGATCTACGTCAGAAAAGCCCTCAGGCCCGATCTGGTCGTAACGAATATAACGGCGCCGCCAACCGTATTTTTTGACCAGACTATCCAGGTCCAATGGACAGTGACGAACAACGGCACCGGCCCGACGAACGCTCCACAATGGAAAGATGCGGTTTACATCGGTACAAGCCCGACAAGCACAAGCGGAGCCACCAAACTCGCTGAGCCGTCCAGCATAACCGCGCTCAACCCGGGCGAAAGCTACACGGCGACGGCAACCGTCAAGATCCCCCGCGGCATCAGCGGAGCTTATTATTTCCATGTCCGTACGAACTCGAATTCAGCGGTAAACGAGACCAACACATCGAACAATCTGCTTTCGCGCGCCGTTGCGGTAAACGTTCCGCCGTTGCCGGACCTAACGGTCGAGACGGTTCAGGCGCCCGACGAAGTATTCGCCGGACAACCAATATCGATCAGCTACACGATCCGAAATATCGGCACCGACGACGCGATCGCACGAAAGGATAGGATCTATCTGTCTCGAGATACCACACTTAACACAAGCCAAGACAGGCTGATCTTCACAAGTGATGAGTTATATGGGCCGACTGCAGGAAATGCGGCCACGCACACCTCGCAAAATCGAGTTGGAACTCAGAACCCGCCAACATATCAACTTGCATACCTGCCATCAGATCTCGAAGGCCTCTGGTACGTCTTTGTCGTTACTGATTATCAAAACACCGTGTATGAATATACCGGCGAAAACAACAATACCGGACGCGATATTGCCGAGCCCGGCGCTCCGATGAACATTCTCGTAACGCCGCCGGATCTCGTTATTCCGAATCAACCAACGGCACCGGCGACGGTCGACAGCGGAGGTCTATTCTCTGTCGAGTTCACGGTGCGCAATCAGGGTGCATTTGGCGCGAACGCATTCTTGTATCACGCGGTCTATTTGTCGACAGATGCAACATTCGAGGCATCAACTGACACGCTGCTCGGGACGTATTATGATCAAGATCCGTTCCCACCCGGAGCTGAGCATCCCGTTACTTTAAACGTTGCTACGCCTTACTGTTTGCCGAACGGCACGTATTATTTGTTTGCCGTCGCCGATCACAATGGGCGACAATTCGAATTCGATCCCGGGTTTGATGCCGAGGCAAACAATGCGAGCCCGGCTAAGCAAATTACGCTTTCAACGGTCCCGCCGGATCTTCAGATAACAAACTTTACAGTACCGCCGATCACGACGCCGGGTGGAACCGTCCCCGTAAGCTGGACCGTCACGAACACAGGTAGCTCTACGGTGTTACGTTGGTTTGACCGCGTCTATTTGAATTCACTTACGCCGGGCGTTGGTTCTGTATTGATCGGCTCGTTCGAACGAACAGGCGGCCTAGCCGCCGGAGGCAGCTACACTGAGACCCGATCCGTCGGATTGCCCGCGTATATGCAGGGCGACTATTACCTTTCGGTCGTCACCGATGGAACCAGCAATGTCCCGGAATGCGGCTCCTCCGAAAGCAACAATTCGGCCCAGTCGGCTAACTTCACTGTTCAGAACAACCTACCTGATCTCGTGATCGATTCTGTCACGGCTCCGACGTCGGCGACCGTTGGCGATACATTCAACGTGTCATGGATCGGGCGCAATGCTAATCAGCCAATGCCGCCCAATTCATCGACTTTCCGAGACACTGTCTATCTTTCGTCGGACACGAGCCTGAGCAGCGGCGATATCGCCATTGGCAGCGCATTGAATAACGTGATCCTCGGCTACGGACAGACATATCTTCAACAGTCGAACGTATCGATAGGCAATGTCGCCCCCGGAACTTACTACATTCTCGTCGCGGCCGATACCGGCCGAAACATCTACGAAGGCACCACAAACTCCGGTTTTGAATCGAACAACGTTCGGGCATCCGCCGCGATAACCTTCACGGCTCCCGCAGTGGATCTGACCGTCGGTTCAGTTTCCATGTCTGCACCGCAATATTCCGGAACGTATCGAGATTTTTCTTGGACGGTGACAAATGTGGGCACTTCGCCTACGCTCGCATCCAGCTGGACCGACTACGTCATCCTATCGCGGGATTCGATATTAGATCCGACCGACACAACACTCGGATATCGCACTCGCACCGGTGCTTTGGCGGGCGGAGCGAATTATGTAGGCACCGCTTCATTCTTTGTACCGGTCGGACTGACCGGAACCTACACGATCTTTGTAGTTACAGACAAGAATAACGGTGTCGTCGAGAGCAATAATGTAAATAACACGAGTGCACCGGTCGCGATAAACCTGACAGTCCCGCCGCCGGCAGAACTGAATATCACAAATATCACGCCGCCCGCATCGGTGAATGTCGGGGGCGTCGCGTCGTTCAGCTGGACGGTGCAGAATACCGGCGTGAATCCGGTAGAGGGCCAGTGGCGTGACACGTTCTACCTTTCGCGTGACCAGTTCTGGGATGCGAGTGACCAACTCGTCGGCGTTCGAGACTTTAATAGCCAGACGACAAGCGTTCCTGCCGGCGGTGGAACATATACGGGGTCCTGGAGCGGAGCTTTGCCTCCGGTCGAAGAAGGAACCTACTATGTCATCGTTCGCACCGATGCGCAGAACCGCATTCGCGAAAGCAATGAAGCCAACAATGTCTCGACCTCGGTCAATACGACTACGGTCACGATCACTGAGCTGCAGCTCAATACGCCTTTCAATACCACACTCGGCAACGTAGCATCGCTTTTCTTCAAGTATGTGACCGAGCCCGCCGAAACGCTTCTTTTCTCGCTCGACACCGACACTCCGTCGCGATCGAATGAGGCTCTGACCAATTTTGGAACGGTCGTCAGCAGAGCGGATTACGATTTTCAGAGCAGCCGTCCCGGCGAAGGCGATCAGGAGAACGTCATTTCCCAGACGCAGGAAGGCAAATATTATTCGATGGTCCGAACGGACCTGATACCCGAGAGCTTTGCAGGTAATTTCGATAAGGAACCGAAAAAGGCCGCCGCAAAGAACCGCGTTACGGTACCAGATCAGAACATTACGGTCCAGGCCAAGATCCTGCCGTTCTCGGTCCGATCAGTGTCCCCCGAAGAAGCTGGAAATGCCGGATATGCTTCGATGATCGTCGAAGGTGCAAAATTCCAGGCGGGAGCAACATTGAAACTCGTCGGTTCGGGCGGAACTGAGATAACGCCGTTGCGAACAACGGTTTTCACATCGTCGGTTGCCGCGATCTTTGATCTTAAAGGCAAGCCTGCGGGCGACTACGACATAGTTGTTCGCAATCCGGATAATCAGACGGCAACCCTGCCTAACGGATTTAAGGTCATAAGCGGCGGCGGCGCGTCAGAGCCGCGCGTCTCAATAAAAGGACCTAACGCTAGCAGAGGCGGACGTGTTCGCTACTCGATCTCCGTATCGAATGATGGCCTAAATGATCAGTATCTCGTTCCCATAATGATCGCGATGCCGAGTAGATTCGCGTATCAACTCGACATGAGCAATCACGTCGGAGATATGCGCGAGTATATGCAGCCCGACGCGATACCGTCGCAGCTGCCCGCCCATTATGAGGCTGACGGCATCCGGATCATTCCGCTATTTACTCCTGTTTTGGGCAGCAGACGCACAGTGACCGTCAACATTGACGTCGTACTTCCGTTTGGGTTTTCAGGCTTCAGTATTAAGGCCGCCGCATTCCCGCCGATGACGGATTGGTACGAAATGTCGCGATCCGATCAGACAAACCTCCTTAACCGTAAGGCTGCTCTTTTAGGCAACGGCACAGAAGAGCAATGTAACGAGAATCTCAAGAATTGCATGCGGACATTTGTCGTTGGACTATTGTTTGCGGCTTTGCAAGAATTTTTGCCCAGCGGATGTATCGGTGCGGTATTTGGCGGCGTCGTTACGGCCGTTGATACAGTCATGGGTGTTTGGCTGAATGGCGGTCCCGGCGACGCATGGAATAAGTTGGGGACCGTATCAAACCTGATAGCCTCGACACTCGGAGGGGTCGGCACCGAATGTGCCGGCCAGGTCATCCCTTGGCTGAAAATAGTGTCGATCGCCCTGACGTGCTTCAAGGGCTTTATGGATTGGCTAAATTGCGTCACCGCATACTACGATTGCCTTCCCCCACCACCCGAGGAGCATTTCACTTCATTCCCGATATCCATCGACCCGAACGAGAAGATCGGGCCTGAAGGCTATGGAGGTGAAAAATTCGTGCCTGTCGGGCAACCACTCGAATATCGGATCAACTTTGAGAACCTCTCGAGTGCGACTGCACCTGCGCAGCTGGTCCGAATTACTGACGAGCTGCCGCCGCCGCTTGATCTCAGAACGGTCAGGCTGAAGGAGATCGGTTTCAAACAAAACCGTTACGTTATTCCGGACGGCCAATCTTATTATCAGAGCCGTGTCCAACTCGGTGAAGATCTGGGCAATCTGCAGGCAGATATCCTGGCCGGAGTCGATCTGGTCAACAACCGTGTCTTCTGGAATATTCAGGCGATCGATCCGAATACGGGCGAAGCTCCGCTCGATCCATTCGCGGGCATCCTGCCGCCAAATAACGCGAACAAGGACGGCGAGGGTTATGTGATCTTCACGGTCGAAGCTCGGTCCAATTTCCCGAATCGAACAATGATCAGCAATTCAGCAACTATCACCTTTGATCAGAATGAGCCGATCGTGACAAACGCGACCTCGAATCTGCTCGATAGTGTGATACCTACGAGTCAGGTCGCGACTTTGTCTCCGACATCATCCGTTCCGGAGATCCCGATCAATTGGACGACCATCGACGATAATGACGGATCAGGCTTTGCCAGCACAACACTCTATTCCTCCGAAGATGGCGGCACTTACACTCCGTTCTTGAACTCGGGAGCGACGACGAACACTACGTTCGTGGGGAATTGGGGCAAATCCTATCGCTTCTATTCCTTGGGCCGTGACAACGCCGGCAATGTCGAGTTGGCCCCTGCGCAACCCGACGCGGTGATCAAAGTGCTCGGCGGCGATACTGAGGGCGACGTAGCTCCACGACCAAATGGCAGCGACGGCAGCTTGACCGCTGACGACATCACTCAGGTTCGTCGGTTTGTCGCCGCACTCGATGGCAACTTTCAGTACAATGAGCTGCAGCGGGCCGATACCGCGCCGCGGAATGACGGCGGCAACGGCGCATTGACCATAGCCGACGTGATCCAGGCCCGACGATTCGCGAGCGGACTGGATCCAGTCCCCGATGCACTAGGCCCAAATGAGATTCTGGCGTTTTCACCGAAGACTGTTTTGGGGCGAAGCTCCAGCCTGCTTCCGCGTGAGATCAAACCGGTCAGCCTGTATCGGGCGGGCAACAAGGTAATAGTCGCAGTTGACCTTGAGGCCCAGGGCGATGAGGTGGCAGCCGGATTCGCGCTAAACTTCGACCCGGCGGTGCTTAGCTCGCCGTCGTCGATCGAACTCGGGCCGGACGCTGCGGGGGCAACGCTCACGATAAACGATTCCCAAGCCGCCGCCGGAAAATTGGGGATCGCTATTGATCGGGCTCCGACGTCGCCATTTGCGGCCGGTTCACGTCGTTTGCTGTATATTGCGTTTGATGTGGCTCCCGTGCATCCGCCAACGACCAATATCAGCTTTACAAGCGATCCGGTAGTCAGCGAGGTCGTCGATGGTTCCGCCTCGACACTGGCGACGGCGTTTACCGCCGCAAATGTCTCACTCCTGGTCCCAACGTCGGCCGGAGCAACGATCGAAGGCACCGTAACACGGGCCAACGGTGCCGGACTCTCGCGGGCGACCGTAGTGCTCAGCGGAGCTGCCGGAGCTCGCAGATCGGTTTTGACCAATGGTTTCGGCAGATTCAGATTTGACGACGTCGCCGTCGGCGAAACATACACGATCGATGTACGGGCCAAAGGATTGGTGTTCCGGCCGCGTCTGATCACCGTCACCGAAGATGTGACCGGAATTGAGATCGGGCCGGAACCGTGATCTCGGCGGGGAGCCTAAACACGAAGTTAAAGCCGGACGAGCATTAGTTCGACCGGCTTTTTCTTGTCAGGCCGCGGCCTGGCCGGCGCGTTAAATACCAACCGCAGGGCACTGATACGTAATGCGTCACCAAACTGACCATTTGCGACATCGGCCGGGCCGCAACCGTCGCAGAGATCTGGTGTGGCAGTGACCGTAGCCGTGTAATTGTTGCAAATGATGGACTTGCAGTCGATCTGCCCTCGCCCGCCGAAGTTTGGCACGCCTTTTGCCCTTAGCCATATCGAGCAATGGCCAACACATTGCCATAGAAAACGATAAGGGGAAAAAACAATGACTCGTATTAAAACATATTTGGCTGTCGCAGCATTTTCGTTATTGGTTCTGGGTTTACCGGCCATCGCTTCGGCTCAATGGCGTGATCGCGACGACGACTACAACCGCGGCGGCTACGGAAACGGCGGTTATGGCAATGGCGGTTATGGTAACAATAACTACTACGGCAATATCCGTTCAACTGTGCAGAACCTTAAGATCCGCGCAAAGAACTTTGAACGTCTGACCGATCAGAGCGGACGCTACGGCGGCGGCGGATATGGCGGTTACGGTGGCTACGGCGGATATGGCGGTTATGGCAATGGACGCAATAGCAATATCGAGGATCTTGCCGATGAGTTCGCGAGAGCGGCGGATCGCCTGGAGGACAAATATGGCCGGGGCCGCAATCTGGACAATAATGCGGACGAAGCTCGTCGGGTAGTGGACATCGGTTCGCGGATCGAGCAGGAAATGTATCGTTCGCGCGGCAACAGTGCCCTGCAGAACCAGTGGAATGAGATCAGCAATGACCTTCAGATCATTGCGAACACCTACGGTTTCAATTACTATAACAACCGCGGCCGCTACAACCGAAACAACCGCAACAACCGCGGAAACAACAATGGCAACTGGCGTGACCGTATGCCGATCCGACTGCCCTTCTAAGCAGATCATTTTCACTCTACCTGAAGTTCCGGGCCTGAAAGGGCCCGGGCTTTTTTATTTTTCAGCACAACTTCGCTATATTCACCCTATGCCGGGAACTCTTTACCTCGTTGCGACGCCGATCGGCAATCTCCGGGATACGACTCTGCGGGCACTCGATACGCTGCGTTCGGTCGGCGTGATCGCGTGCGAGGATACACGGCATACCCGCAAATTACTGAACCATTTTGAGATATCGGGCAAACTCGTGAGTTATCATGAGCATAACGAATCGGAGCGGGCGGTCAGCCTGATCGAAGATCTTAGATCAGGCACTTCGGTAGCGGTCGTTTCTGACGCCGGAACTCCGGGCATAGCTGACCCAAGTTTCAGGATCGTCGAACTTGCTATTGCGGCCGGGATCCCGGTCGTGCCGGTCCCGGGGTGCGTTGCCTTCGCTGCTGCTGCTGTTGCCTCGGGCCTGCCGACAGATTCGATCTTTTTCGGCGGATTTCTGCCGTCGAAGAGCGGCGACCGCCGGAAACGACTCGAGGAGATACGAGCCATACCCGCAACGCTCGTTCTGTACGAAACGCCTCATCGCATCGCCCGTTCTCTTGCCGACTGCCTCGAGATACTCGGCGACCGGCGGGCGGTCGTCGCCCGTGAGATCACAAAACTTCACGAATCATTCAGCCGCGGAAGCCTCTCCGAATTGGCAGCGGAATTTGCGGACAGCGCGACGCGCGGTGAGATCGTTCTTGTTATCGACCGAATGAGCGATGCGGTCGTCGACCGGCCTTTATCGACTATTGCCGAGCGCGTCGCGACCCTCGAATCCGAGGGATTGGACAATCGGGCCGCGCTCAAAAAAGCCGCCAAAGAACTTGGCTTGAACAGATCCGAGGCCTACCGATTGCTGCTGTCGAGCAAAAAATAACGGAACATATCGCCGGGAACGGCTTCAAAGCCGAATTCAGGCGGCCATCGCTTAGCGGCATTCTTTCTCAACGGCGTCCGCTCCGGCCAGGGAAGCGGTTACGACAGATGGCACACGCAAGGCTGAGCGGCCCAAACGAACCTACGGGGAGCTTAAAGAGGCGACGATCGACGAGTTCGTTAGACGGGCCGAAACGCTGATCGCTGCCGGTCAATAGCCGCACAAATGGAAAAATGCCCCGGAGCCGTTCATCGATTTGAAACGGCCTCGGGGCATTTCTATCCTAGATCGATCAACGCTGTGTCAATTCAGCCGGCAACTGCTTATCGACCTTCGGCCGATCTTTCAGTTCACCCAATTCCCACATCGTCAGGAAGATCGTTCGAGTGATCTTTTCCATTCTGACATAGTCGATCTTGTCGGCGTGGTCGCCGGCCTGGTGATAGTCCTCGTGGACACCGTCAAACCAGAACGCGATCGGAATGCCATTGACGGCATAATTGAAATGGTCCGAGCGGAAGAAGAACCGGTTGGGATCTTTCGGATCATCATAACGAAAATCATAGGTCATATTCAGGTAGCCGGCATTTGTGCCCTTGACGACAGACCCGAGGGTCGAACTCATCATATCGGCACCGATGACGTAGATCGTATTTTCGCCCGACAGTTCCTTGTTTTTCGGATTGGTGTCATCGGCCTTTCGGCTGCGGCCGATCATATCGATATTTAGCTGAGCGACGACCTTCTTAATGTCGACGGTCGGGAATTTGTTGAAATAGTCGCTGCCCCACAGGCCCTTTTCTTCGCCGCAATGCCAAACGAAGAGGATCGAGCGCTTGGGACGCTTCGGCGATTTTGCCAACGCCTCGGCGATCGAGAGGACCGCGACCGTTCCCGAACCGTCATCGTCAGCACCGTTAAAGATCTTGTCCGGTCCCGGTGCGTTCGGGTTGATCCCGACGTGGTCATAGTGGGCACCGATCGCAACCATTTCGCTCTTGAGCGTCGGGTCGCTGCCCTCCCAAAGGGCGACGACGTTTTGCGTCCAAGCAGTTTCGGTCTTGGTCGCGATCGTGAAATTGAATTTTTTGTCAGCGCTCAGGTCAAACGAGGTCTTCGAACCGGTCATCGGGTTGTTGGCTTCGCCGGCAAAGATCGCCGCCGCAAGCTTCTGGGAAGCGATAAACACTGACGGAGCACCCGCGGCCTGAGCCGGAACAGCCGGAGCGAGCTTTTCGACCACCATGCGGCTGCGGCCAAACATCTGGCTGACCATTCCCCAATTGTCCGATAGGAATTTTGACGGCAAAACGAGGACACCCGCCGCACCGTTCGCACGGGCGTAAGTGGTTACATCGGCCCAGTCCTTGCCGCGCTCACCGGTCAGATCAGCCTGTGTGACTCCCTGGGGGAGAGCGACGATATTTCGTCCCGACGACGGCCCGTCACTGTAAACAGCGATCAGCTTGCCCTTGACGTCGATATTCTTGTACGGGTCGAGGCCTTTGGACTTGATCATCCATCCGTCGCCCGCATAAACGATCGGGGCCGACATCGCGGCGGTCGAATTGCCCGATACGCGAACGATGTCGTCGCCGTACGAGAACTTCTGTCCGCCGACCTCAACCGACGTTCCTGCCGAATCGATGGCGTCCTTTTTAAGGGCGATCTTTTGATAGAATGTGCCGTTATCGCCGGCCGGTTTGAATCCCCATCGCGATAGATTCATCCCGATGAATTTAGCGGTGGTATCGAGGCCCCGCGAGGGCGTATCGCGGCCTTCCATTTCGTCTGAAGCGACAAAATAGAGATAGTCCTTTAACTGTGCGGCAGTAACGCCTTCAGCAGCCTTTTTTTCGGCCGGCGTGATCTTGACCGCCGTTTGAGCCAGAGCGGAGCTCTGAAAAACGAATGCCGAGAGCAGTAAAAACGCAAATAGATTTCTTCTCATTATTTCTCCTGGATTTGGTACGAACAATGGCGCTATTTACGCTTCATTATCCGAAAAGGTTTCAATCGGCGACCCGATCACGCATATGTTGTGTCGGTCGGCGAGGGCGAGCATGACCTGGCGGTCAAAGATCAGCGTTTTTCCGGCCGAGATCGAAAGGCACGTCGCACCCGCCGCGATCATCGTCTCGATTGTCGAAATACCGACGACTGGCACGTCGAAACGCATGTCCTGATGCGGTTTAGCGACCTTGACCACGGTCAGTTTGCCGTTGGCAAGTTCGCCGGCACGCTTGATCGCCGCGTCGGTGCCCTCCATCGCCTCGACGGCGACGCAGGCTTTGCCGCGGACGACGATCGTCTGACCGAGGTCGAGACGTGCGATCTCGCGGGCTATCTGCAGGCCGTATTCAATATTTTCGAGTTCGAGATCGCTTGGCCGCCGTTTGGTCATTACGCCGTCAGCGGCGAGATGGTCACCGACAAAGAACGTCGAGTCGATCAACTCGATCCCGTCCTTGGCAAGTTCCGCGGCAATGCCCCCGATGAGTGAGTCGGTATTGCGGCGCGGCAGATTCCAGAGCATTTTTACCATCCGCATATCCGGCATCGCCCCGGAAAATATCTGTACGTGCTTCACCTGGCCGGCCATCATCACACGCTCAACGCCGCGATCTTTGAAAAAGGAGATCATTTTGCCAAGTTGGCCGATCCCGACCCAGCGGACGTCCGACGCTTCGCGATCGATCCGCGTATCCGTTTCCTCGTTGATCGCGACGACAGAGAGTTCGGCCCCCTGACGGCGAGCGCCTTCGATCACGAGAAAGGGGAACTGTCCATTGCCGGCGATGAGTCCGTATTTCATAAAAAAGAATGCAGAGTCTGATACCTCAAACTCTGCATTCTATTTCATTTTGCGGCTAATCTTAAGCCGACGCCTAACGGTATGCCATGACGGAACCTTTTGCGTTGGTAAGGTCGCGGACGAACAGCGTCGCCGGTACCGACGTGTCCTCGATCGCATTGGTCGGCCCCGGATATGGATTATTGAAAATAATGTATCCTTTGCCGTCGTCGTTGTAGCCTGTGGCGACGATCGCGTGATACAACCCCGGTTTGATGTATCGTGAGACCCAAAGCGGGCCTTTCTTTAACTCGTCGAGGAACTTATATGCGCCTGACGAAACGTCAAAATCGAAAAAGCTTGTTTCCTTGAACGGTGGAACCGAGAGTGCGGTAAGTCCGAGTGCCGTCGCCGCGGTCTTGTAATCGGTGTCGAGCATACCGTCCGATTTGGCGGTTGCGACGTCGATCCCGGCGGCACTCAGCTTTTCTTCGATCGAATTTGCGTTGAGCTTGTAGTACTTGTACAGCATCCCGAATGACGCAAGCCAGCATTGCTGGTGGGTCTTTTGCCCGTTACCGGAAGTCGGGACGGCGTGTTTGAAACTGTCCATTGATAGCCTCCAAAAAAATAAACGGCAAACGAGTCACCGATATCTACAGACGCATGAAAGAACGAATTTTTGCGGAACAAAGTTCAAGCCGCGGGTTCCGAGTAATACAATTTCAGCGTTTCGGTCCCGGACACAAGCATTCGGTCGAAAGAAAACCCGAGTTTGATGAGCAGGCCGCCCGAAGCGTCATTTTCCGGTGACGTGATCGCCAGTATGCGCCGCATTCCTAGTTTGGTGCGGCCATATTCCATCATTGCCGACGCAGCTTCAAATCCGAAGCCTTTTCCTTCGAACTCCGGCAAGTACGCAAATCCAATGTCCGGTTCCGGCAGAGTGTCCCGCCGTACGAACCCGCAGATCCCGATCTGGGGGCCATCAGGAAGCAGCTCGACCGTGTAGAGCCCGAATCCGTGGTCGCGATAGCTTTGGCGATACCGCGTTTCGATGAACTCAGCCGCGGCTTCGGGGCTGCGCACGCCGCGGTCACCGATGTATTTCAGAAATTTGGGTGAATTTAGCAGAGCGCAAATAAAACCCGCATCGGTAGCTGCGCTTAGCTCCCGTACGGTCAGACGCTCGGTTTCAAGTACTTTCACGAATGCCAGCCTATTCCTTGAACGGCTCAATTTCCCCGGGTTTACGCAGCATCTTGTTGACCTCATCAAGGTGCATTTCCTCGAGCAGGATCATTTCCCGCGCATATTCCTCCAAAGCAACGGATTTGCCTTCGGTTAGTCTCATCAGCTCGTAATATGCGGCCAGCGTTGTGCTTTCTTGCTCTAAGCTTTCACGCAGGATGTCCCCAATGTCGTGCTTTTCAGTTTCTAGCAATGGCCCGATCTTTAAGCTCGGATGCCCGCCGAGCATGGTCACAAACTCGCCCGCTTTACGCGCATGAGCAAGGCTCTCATCGCCGTTGCCTTGCAACCAAGACACGATAGGAATCCGGTTATAGCCAAATACCATTAGTGCGTAGTGCGTGTAACGCACAACACCCGCCAATTCCAACTCAAGTATCTTGTTCAAGACCTCGATCGCATGTTGTTTTTCTGTCTCATTCATAACTTTTTGATCCTATTCTGCTTGCTCTCTTGCATGATACGAACTCCGAGTCAAAGGCGACGACTCAACGTGCTTAAAGCCGAGGTCAAGCCCGATACGTTTCCATTCGGCAAACTCCTCCGGTGTGACGTATCGCTCGACCGGCAATCGCTTTTCGTACGGCTGCAGGTATTGGCCGATCGTCATGATGTCGCACGAGACTCTGCGAAGGTCTTTCATAAGGTCGACAACCTCTTCGAACTCCTCGCCCAGGCCGGCCATGATGCCGCTTTTGGTCTTCATCTCAGGAAACTGCGTATCGCGGAAGTGTGCCGACCGCTCGAGCAACTCGAGTGTTTGAGGGTATTTGGCGTCCGGACGGACGCGGCGGTAGAGCCGGGCGATCGTTTCCGTGTTGTGGTTGAGCACGTTTGGCCTGGCCGCCAAAACGTTGTTCAGAGCCGCTTCATCGCCGTTAAAATCAGGGATCAGGACCTCGACCTTACAGTCAGGGCTGAGTTCACGCACCTTTGTGATAGTTTCGGCCCAGTGCATCGAACCGCCGTCCGGAAGGTCGTCGCGGTTCACCGAAGTGATGACCGCATGAGCGAGCCCGAGATGCTTGACAGCCTCGGCTACATGGGTCGGTTCCATCGGGTCGAGATCCATCGGCTTGCCCTTATTGACTGCACAGAATCCGCAATGCCGCGTACACGTGTCGCCGCCGAGCATAAACGTCGCGGTCTTGTCGGTCCAGCACTCAAAGAGGTTGGGGCATTTGGCTTCCTGGCAGACAGTGTGAAGATTAAGGCCGTCGATCAGTTCGAGAACGGCGTTCTGATTCTTCGGGTCGCCCAGCTTGATCTTCAGCCATTCCGGCTTTTTGAGCCTCTCGCGGCCTTTTCGGTTAAGAAACCTTTGTACAATAACTTCTTCGTCGATCATAAAATGCAATGAAACCACAGATTAACAAAGCTGGAAACCGATAGCTTCTACCAGTACGGTCCGCGTGCTTATCTGTGGTTTCGGTGACGTTAGCGTCCGTTTAGCCGAGTCGCGCGTTGACGGTCGTCCAGTTGATGTTCGAGAAAAACGCCTCGATGTACTTCGGACGGTCAACCGGAGCGTAATCCTTGATGAAAGCATGTTCCCAGACGTCCATGATCAGGATCGGCTTATACCCGGCGACATTTCCGGTTTCGTGAAGGTTGATCCAGTGATTCGATATGGCACCGTTTGACGGGTCCTGATAGACCGCTGCCCAGCCCACGCCGCGCATTTTGCCGGTATTTACAAAATCGGCCTTCCAGGTTTCATAACTGCCAAAGCTGGCCTCGGCGGCACCAACGAAGGCGGAATTTGAAAAAGGATCGCCCGTGCCCTGTTTCTGCATGTTGTCGAAATAGTATTCGTGCAGAACCATGCCGTTGTACTCGAAACCAAACCGGCGCTTCAGTTCGCTGAAAGCCGCGGATTGGGTCGGGTCGAGTTGACCGTCGCCAATGAGATCGGCGATACGCTGGTTGAGGACGTTCGTGTTCGTTACGTAGCCCTCGTAGAGCTTGAAGTGCATCGCCAGCGTCTCGTTGGAAATGCCGTTAAGGTCGCTGAGGTCAAAAGTTCTTGCTGTGTAAGTTGTGTTCAAACCCATTGTTTTTTCTCCCGTTATCGGAATTCCGTTTCCCGTCGTTTCACCGCCAATTAGGGATGTGCCGAACGCAGACGGAACTCAAAATTGTTAGTCCTGCGGACGCGTTCCGGCATCGATGCCGGCAACACTCGCCTGATTGACCACCTTGACTTCCATATCGCCGTTTACTCTGATCTGGCAGGACAACCTGGTATTTTCGCTCAGGCCCTCCTTGGTCGAAAGGATGGCTTGCTCATCGGCTCCCATTTCGCCGGCGTCGCCGGCGGTCACCTCGACGCGGCAGGTCGTGCATCTGGCATTGCCGCCGCAGCGGTGCAAAATATCGACACCATTGTCCTCAAGCGCGAGCACGAGCTTTTTGCCCGCCTCAGTTTCAAACGAAATCGTCCCGGTTGCCGTTTCGGCAATAATATGTGGCATTAATGATCTCTCCCTTGTGTTAAACCTTACAAATCCGTATAGATTTAATTTGTCATAACGTGTAACCGAAAGCAAGCACCAGCGGGTTAACCTATCGTGAACGCCCCTTTGCGTTCTTTCGGCGGGCCGTCTCCGCGATAAAGGACCTTTTCGAGGAAGAGCCCTGACGGCGGAGCGGTAAACTGAGCCGGGACATTGGACTCGAAACGAAGCAGGCGTTCAAACGCGTCATATGTCGTGTTACCGCGGCCGACCTCGACTAGCATCCCGACGATCCGCCGGACCATTTTCCATAGGAAATGGCTCGCCCCGATCCGAAAGCAGATCAGGTCGCCGTCGGTAAATACATCGGCGTGACTGACCTCGACCAGCGTCGATTGTTTCTTGCCCTCCTCGGTTTCACAAAACGAGCGGAAATCATGACGCCCGACGAGCATTCCGGCCGCATGGCGCATCGCTTCCGCGTCGAGATCGTCCTTGATCCACCAAACCAGATTTTTGCCGAATGCTGTTCGGCGCGTCGATATCTGATAAAGGTAGAACCGCCCTATGGCGTCATGTCTGGCATGAAAATCGTCGGGGGCGTTCGTAACCTTGACGATGTTGATGTCGTGCGGAAGCAGATCATTAAAGCCGAACTGGATCTGCCGCGGCGTCAGGTTAACCGACAGTTCGCGCACCTTAAGGTGCACGATCTGGCTCAATGCGTGAACGCCGGCGTCCGTTCGTCCGGCTCCGTATAGGTCGACCCGTGAGGCGAACAATTGCCGCGATACGTCCATCATTTCGCCCTGGACCGACTTGGCGTTATGCTGCATTTGCCAACCGCGATACCGCGTTCCTTCGTATTCGACCTCCAGCTTCCAGGTTGGCATCGTTATCCTCCGATCCTGACCTTTTCGCGGGCTTCGTTAACGGCGACAAAGGTCAGCTCGGCCTCAGTGACCTTGGCGATCACGCCGGGCGTGCCAAAGCGTTCTGCCTCGACCACGACATGGATCGTGATCGACGTATTGCCGACCCGCAGGGTTTCAGCATAAAAGCTCACCAGATCACCGATGAAAACGGGTTCGTGAAATATCACCTCTTTCATCGCGACCGTCACAAAGCGATTGTGCTTGGTATGACGAACCGCCTCAACGCCGCCGGCGACGTCAATGTAGCTCAAGATCACGCCGCCGAAAACCGTGCCGTGGGCGTTTGTGTCCCGCGGCATCATCGTCAGCCGGATCGCCGCGTCGCGATTAGTTTCTGTTTCCATAAGATTATTATCTTGCTACTTGGTCCTTCAAAACACGGCGTAGCTGCGTTTCGACGGTTCACCGCTTATTGCGCCATATTCCAAGCTATTCCCCGGACAGCTTTTTCTCCGTCCAGATCCGAACCGCCTCGAGCAACTCGTTGAGATGATCGTCAAAAAAATGGCCGCAGTTGTCAAAAACGACGAGTTCCGTGTCGGCTGTGGCGGCGATCTTATCGATCAGCGGTTTGAGCGTTTCGATCGACCCAAATTCGTCGCTGTCGCCGTGAACAAAAAGGATCGGTTTCTGCAGGCCGATCAAAAAGTCGTAGTCGTCATATTTATCAACCGGCGTGCCGATCGAGATCAGCCGTTTGACCTTCGGGTCGTCGATCGCGGCCTCGAGTCCTGTCCGCGAGCCGAAGGAAAATCCGGCAAGCGTTATCGTATCTTCGGGATATTCGGTTTCGACGTATCTCAGCACGTCCGCCACGTCTTCGCGGCCGCCCACGATCTCATTATGGACGCCGCTTGAGCCGCCGACACCGCGAAAATTGAATTTGACCGTTAAAAGTCCCGCGTCCAGCAGCCCGGTCGCAGCCCGGAAAACGACCTTGTTATGCATTGTGCCGCCGCCCAACGGGTGCGGATGGCAGACAACACCGATCCCGCGTCTTGTTCCATGAGGCTCCTTGACTATCGCTTCGAGGCGGCCGTGTGACGCCGGTATGTAAAGATTGCCTTTTGGGTACATATCGAATCTATGATGATACCAAACGAGCTTACGATGAGTCGACAATGCAAAAAGAGGTGCCCCAAAAGGCACCTCTACGAACAACGCGGTTGAAGGCAAAATAAAGTGAGAGGATCGCCGTCAATCAAGGGATCGCGACCAATTCAATGTCGCCTATCGAATCAGTCAAGACGATCACTTGAGGCGCAAATGTGTAGAGCTTGCTTCCAACCGTAATAATATACGTCTGCCCGACCTCAACGTCGTCTATTTGAAAATAGCCAAAACTACCGCTTCGGGCAACGCGAATCTGCTCGCCGCTTCGTGAAAGTGTGACTATGGCATTACGGATGCCGCGGCCGTCAGTGGTCTTGATACGCCCGGCTACGGAAACCAGCGAAGCCGAAGGGGCAAGGTCCATCTGCCAAAATCCGCTTCTGAAGGAATAGGGCAGGCCAGTATAACTGCCGCCGGCCGCGGGCTGTCCAGCCGTACCGTTCACTTCGAAATTGCCGCCGGAGGATGGTCCTGTGCCGCCGCCCGCAATGACCGATTGCGTGATCGAAAATTGTCCGCCGGACTGTGCTGACGACGATCCGGCAAATAGCGCGATCGTGAAAAGCAGTGCAATACTGCCCGCAATTTTAGACCTAAATTCTGTTGTTTTCATTTGGCGTAATTACTCCGAGCTACTTGAACGTCGTTATTTTGCTCACCGTATTGCTATTGAAATTTGTGACCCAAATATTTGCTCCGTCAAAACATACACCGCGCGGACTGTTGCCGACATTGTAGGTGCCGACAATAGAGCCATCATGTGCAAATATCTTCGTCACAGTATTGCTGATCGAGTTTGACACCCAAATATGTGATCCGTCGAACGCAATTCCACTGGGCGTACTTCCCACACCGACATTCGTCAAAATGGCGCCATCGCTTGCTCGTACTTTCACTACCCGATTGAGCGTTTCATTGAGAACCCAAATATTGTTACCGTCAAAGGCAACGTCACGAATGGAATTGCCAATATTGACCGTGCTAATGGTCGCGCCGTCAATAAGTCTAATAATGTTAACTCGTTGATCCGCATAAGAAGAGACCCAAATATAGGTTCCGTCAAACGCTACACCGATCGGCTGAGTTCCCGCGGGAAAACTCCCGAGGTCGGCAGCGTCGCTCGTACGCAGTTTGGTGATCGATCCGTCGGAGGTATTCGCCACCCATATATTGGTTCCGTCAAATGCCAGGCCCGCCGGTGAAGTGCCTACTGAGAAGTTTCCCAGACTTACGCCGTCACTCGCCCTCAACTTTGTCACATTAGAGTTGCCGCCGTTTGTCACCCAAATGTGTGTTCCGTCGAACGCGGCCGCTTTCGGACTGTTTCGGACGTTGAAGGTACCCAAATTTGCACCGTCACTGGCACGAAGTTTCGTGACGTTTCCGGATCCGTTGTTTACGACCCAAATATTCGCTCCGTCCGACGCGCAGGCGATCGGGTTTGTTCCAACGGTAAATGTCGCCGGTGTTCGCAACAGGTCCCAGCGTAGCGAGCCCAAAAGAGCCATGTTTGGTGAGGTCTGAGCCGTGAGTGCCGTCGTTGCCGTATCGGCATTAAGCGACTTTATAGCATGAGGTGCACTCGTAATAAGCTGTCTCGGAACGAGAACCGTGTAGGCTCCGCTGCTCGCTCCGGGGCGGACCTCGATCTGTAAGTATCTGGCGGAACCGTTTGTGAAGGCTGCGGTCCCGAAATCGAGCGTGACGGAGAACACTCCGGAAGCCACATTAACGTCGTCGGCGGTGAAATTCGACCCTATCTGTGACCCGCCCGTCGGCTGGTCAAACAATTTGAAAAGGAGATCATATGCTCCAGTGGCGTTGATGTTTGAGTCAGTTAGTTTTCCCTGATAGGTAAATGACGACGTTTGTGCGGTAGCCCAACTTGGCAGACAGACCATCACCGCAAAAATGAGTAAGATCCAGCATCTGGTAAGCATAACTCTACGCATTCCACCTCAAGTTTTAGAAATTTCCCGAATTATAAGCCACTTTTGGTTGTTTGCAAAGAAAATTATTTGCACGGTATCAGAATTGAATCCGCGATCGCCGCAGACAATGATCGACGAAATGGCGAAGAGTGCTTCTCCAATATGCATCGGTAAAAAAGGGACTCGAGTATTGATCAAGTAAGTTCAACTAAGCTGCGCGTTTTATTTTGCATCGTGCTCGTGTAATATTTTGAGGTTGACACGATTCTAAAATGGACGAAAATTCGATCGAAACACCTACTGACCCGACCCCGAAAAAGCAGACTTGGAACGAATTTCTTGAATCTGAGTCGGCGGTCCGGATCATTTATCTGATCTTCGGGTTTTGCGCGATCCTGATGGTCCTGACGTTCCTTCAGTCGAGGACCGACGCTATTTGCTGCGGTGACTGGGACGGTTATTACCACATCAGATGGTCGTCGCTGCTGTGGGAGAACTTCAAGCACGGAAAATGGCTGCCAACGTTCGAGTGGCTGCCGCTGACGGTACTTAACCCGCAGGATTACGCCGATCATCACTTCTTGTTCCATTTGCTCCAGATCCCGTTCCTCTGGTTCTTCGAGCCGGTGATGGCGGCCAAGGTGGCGACCGTCTTTTACGCTACTTTTGCCGTTTTTTCGGTCTATTGGCTGATCTATCGTTACGGGATCAAGCATCAGCTCATTTGGCTCGCGGCCTTGCTGACATGTGCCAACGCGTTTTACTACCGGATGAATATGGGCAAGGCCCCGCCGCTGACCATTATCATCACGGTGCTCGGGATCCATTTGTTGTTCCAACGCAAATACATCTGGCTGCTGCCGCTGATGTTTGCGTTTGTCTGGACATACAGCCTGTTCCCGCTTTTGTGGTTCGCGGCGATTATCTGGACGGTGATCATCGCGGTCAATGAACGCCGGTTCGAATGGCGGCCGCTCGCCTTTACGACCGCCGGAATGATACTCGGCAACGTTATCAATCCCTATTTTCCAGACAATCTTGGGCTGTTTTTTGAGCATTTTATTACCAAGTTCAAGGTCGGCAGTGATTTTGCCGTTGCGGTAGGCGGCGAGTGGTACCCGTACGACGGCAAAGAGTTGATGATGAACTTTCCGATCGCACTGATCGCGATGTTCCTCGGATACGTCCTGTTTGTTCCGAAGAACGGGAAACTGCCCGAGAAAGCGGCTTTCTTTCTGGCATTTACATCGATCCTGCTTGCGGCTCAGTTCCGGTCAAAGCGGTTCGCCGAATACTTTCCGCCTTTCGCCATACTCTTTGCGGCTTTTGCCTGGAATGCGTTCACGGCGCCAAAGGCTGTCGAACTTCCGGATGAGTTTCAGCGCGAGCTGGATCCGTACCTCGATGTTGACAAGCCGACAGAGAAACAAGCGTGGATGCAGGCAGCACGGGCGTCAGCGGTTTGGATCATCGGTATCGCTTTATGCGTCTTCTGGGTTTACAACCTGATCGGCCTGCACAAATTCGGTTTTGATGAACCCGGGATGATCGACAACATCTCGAGCAATGAGCCGAATGACAAGTATCGAAGGTCTATGGAATGGGCCACGGGCCTCGACGAGACCGGTGCCGATAATATCCCTAAGAGCGAGTTGATCTTTAACTGCACGTGGGATGATTTCCCAAAGCTCTTCTTTTTTAACACAAAGCATCGCTACGTTTACGGCCTGGACCCGAATTATTTGTATTCGCAGAATCCTGAATTGTATAAGTTGCTCAAGGATCTGACGGAGGGCAAGATCGACGATCCGGCTCCTGTCATCCGTGAACGATTTGGGGCCAAATATATATTTGCCGACGCTAAAGAAAATACGGAGATGATCGCCAAGGCTCTGGACAGCGGTTGGGCCGAGATCATCTACGAGGATGACGAAGCTCGTTTGCTAAAGATCCGTGACGTCAAGGGCGAACCGTACGATCCCGCGGCAGACGAACCTCCGGCAACGCCGGACGAAGAAAAGATCCTCGACGAAATGGAGAGGAACGACGCCAAAAACAAAAAGGCAAATGTCGACGACGAATTAGACAATTAGCCGACCGGCTTCCGCGATCGCTAATTTCAGCCTATTTGAAGATGGTCGAAGGGTCGGTCGCGGGAAGAGGTAATCTCAGGTCCCGAATGATCCTGGCGGTGGCCGCGTTCGTTGACAGTCCCCATTTCCTGAAAAATGGTGTCAGGTCGTTTCTTGTAATGGTGCACATGGCAAGAATGAAACTGTTCGCTTTTTCTTCGTCCGACAAATCCTCATCATCTTGTCTAGGCTGTTTCCTGAAACTCTGGTGGAGCTTTTTGAACACATCCCATCCGTAAACGGACTTGAGCTGGTGAAACATCACCAGCTTTGAAAATAACTCGTTGTAGTCGTCTTCGTTTTCTGCGAGATAATCTCTATTTTGCTGTGACAGATACTTGCGGGCTTTGTTGAATGTCGTCAGCGTTTCACCGCCCTCCTTGGTCCCGAGCCGCGAGGGTTGTCCAAACTTCTCCTGCACATAGAGCGAAAACAAATTTACGCTGATCTCAGTGATCGAGCCCCAAAGCCAATCCGGCTGCTGGTGCGTGTGTCCGGTCTCATGCCAAATGCCCCATTCGGTAGCCAGCTTTTCGGTCAAGTCGGTAAAATTGTCGCGTTTCATCCCGATCATGTGATCGGTGGCGTACATGTAATAGTCTTCGGCCTCCTTGGGCGTCGAATAGAGGTCTACCAGATAGTGCAGGCGGTTTCGGGTGCGGGTGTTTTCGAGTGAGCTATTGTCAAAACCCGCAAGTTCGTCCTCGAGGTCGATCACCTGGTGAATGGTCCTGAACGAAGCGGCGATATCTCGCATCGGAGAACGCAAATAATCCTTGAACGGTATGGTTACCAACGCCTTGTCTGATATCAGCTGGACGAAAGGAGCGTCTGTCATGATCCTGAGATCATTTTGCCAATTCGCGAGATTCGACCTTCCGACGTGAAACAATGGAAAGGCCTTGCCGCCCGTAACATTTACTTTTACCGTCGTCGGCCTGGTGTCATAGCCTGAGCTTTTTACAAAAATGAACGATAAAATTCCGGCCTGTGAAGCGGTGACCGTATTAGTGCCGGTTTTAAGTCGAACCTCCTGAGAATTGTTTCGATCTCCCCACATCGGCTTAAAGCCGATCATCGACGAAAGTGTGTAGGCCGGATCGAGTGCGCCGACAACGATCGACAACTGCTCGGCCTTTCTGACATAAAGGCCGGACGGCTGCGAATCACACAAAACCATCCTGTGCGTTCGGCGAGACTCTATGACCGCGCCGGTCTGCGACACGAGGAGATATTCCTTCTTGTAGTTGTTGTATGACTGAGCTCTCGAAGCAATTGTGAGAAGACACACAAACATGAGACCGACGATCGTTGCTTTCATAGTTGTTGCCTATTGGATGACGGTGAAATGTATCATCAGCCGGAATTTCGTTCAAACTTTCCTGTCAGATCAGAGCACAAACTTTGCCGGCCGATCTCCCATGACTTTAACGGAACACGGCCGGGGTTCCGAAGTTTTGATGGGCTTGATGTCGCGGCCGGCAAGGCTTTTGTGTTAAAACTCTTATGACCGGCCGGAATCAGGATGACAATTGTGCACATAAATGCTCTCAGATCCCGAATTTTGTCGCTGACGCTGATCGCGTCGGCGTTGGTTTCTGCGTCAGCGTGCGGAGCAAATGAAACCATTTTGCGGTCGGGCAAGGAAACGCCGCCGCCTATAAACTCCGCGCCATCGGTCACTACTCTTGAAAAGGACATCGCCGATATGCGGACGGCCGATTTCTCAATAATTTTGGTTCTGAGGCGGCGAGACCGTGCCGTAATGGACGCCGACGACCGCTCGCTGATCCGTCAGCAGACCGATCAGGCCAACCGTCGTGTGAGTTCAGACGGCGGAAAGGCGGTGGTAGTTGGTTCTAATTTTCCGCTTTTGGTGGAAAAGTACGCGCCACTTCGTGATAGATTTGATATCGAGAACTTTTCAAAGCCCGATGCCGTTATCACTACTGAACCTGTAAAATAACGAACTGCCCATTCGATGATTTGAACTTATGTCTGAAAAGGAGAACCCGCAAGAAGACCTGAAGCCGAGCTTTCTGCGCCCGACCGAAAAGGGCGTTGATGTCCACCGTGTCGTGCTTGATCCGTCGTCGCCGTCGATCCTTTCGATCGCGCGAGTGGTTTTTGTAACGCTGGTACTTGTGGGTGTCGCGGGATACGTCCAGAGCGTGATCTCGTCTCTGACATATCTGTTCTTCCTTGTGGTCCTGTCAGTATTTTTTGCATATCTGATCGACCCGATCGTTAAGCTGATCCGCAAACCTTTCAAGGTCGCATCGCTCGAACGTCTGATGCCGCGTTCGATAGCGATCGTTATCGCCTATGTGGTCGTATTTACAGGGGTCGGAGTCGCGATTTCAAACGTCGCCCCGCGCGTTATCGAGCAGGGCAAAGAATTTGGCACTAATCTGCCAACATACACACGGGCGATACAGCAGCAGGCCAATCAGCTCAATCAGCGATTTGACCGTCTGAAAATACCTGATGAGGTACAAGCCAAGATCAACGAAAAGGTGACATCGATCGGTGAGGATATTACCCTGACCCTGGGAAGCTTTGTTTTATCATCGGCGACCTTTGTGCCGTGGCTGCTTTTGATCCCGATCCTTGCGTTCTTTTTTCTGAAAGATGTAAATCTGCTTCGGCTCGGCGTGCTTCGAGCCTTTCCTGCCGGCAGGTGGCGTTTCCGTGCCGAAATGGTAATGCAGGACTTCAATACGACGCTCGCCGCGTATACACGTGCGCAACTGATCTCGTGCTTTTTGATCGGTCTCATCTGTACGTCCGGATTTTATCTTCTGGGATTGAAATATGCTCTTTTGCTCGGAATTTTGGCCGGCATATTCGAATTTGTCCCGTTGCTCGGGCCGGCATCTATCGGGCTGATCGTGATACTTACGGCGGCTGCATCAGACGATCCGTGGAAGGCATTGTATTCGGCGATTTTCCTGATAATTCTCCGCATAATCCATGACTACGTCACCTATCCGCGCATTGTCCGAGGCGGTATCCACCTGCATCCGCTGGCAATAATCCTATCTGTTCTGGCAGGTGAACAGGTTGCGGGCATTCCGGGTGTATTTTTGTCGATACCGATCGTCGCGCTTCTAACGGTGTTCTATCGTCATATTCTCGAACACCAAGGCCGCCGCGGTTTGATCTCCGGATTCATTGATGACGAAAACGCCCTGGCGGAGGAAAACGTCTAAAATGTCATACATTGCGTGGCTGGTGATCTTCTTTTTTGTACTGTTGGCGATCTGTCTGGCAGTGTACATCCTGACCGTCCGCGCGTTTTATTGGGGCGACAAAAAAGAACCGCCGACGAAAAAGCGTTAGAGCATCGCGGCGAATGATTCACGGTCGTCGAGGACTACATCGCTGATCAATACAAAACACGGCAAAGAAAAGTTCAGGCCCGCTAGTTTTACGGCGTCCTTTGGCGTTGTCAGCAAGAAGCCTGAACCGGCCGCTTGGGCAAGGCTGTTGATCTTGTCGGCATCGTTCTGATCGTAGCTGTGATGGTCGGCTAAGCTGTGAGTACCCGCTAACTGGTAATTTTCCTTTTTAAGCTGTTCAAAAAAGGCATTTGGATTGCCGATACCGCAAAACGCGAACGCTGTCGCGTGTGCCAGTCGACGAAAATCTACGTCTGTATCGAACGACCCGTCCGGGTCGATAAATTTCCCCAAAAGCCGGACATCCGCGGTACGAGTACCGGCAGTGAAAATTCGGCAATCAGAATTGTATTTTCTGATCTCGGCCTTGATGGCTTCGACGTCGTTGACGAGATTGGCTCGTGTAATTACGACAGCATCCGCTCGTTTAAGATTGGGCAGCGGTTCCCGCAGTCGACCGAACGGGAGCATCTTGCCGCGGCCAAACGGTTCGAGGGCGTCGATGCAGACGATGTCAACATCACGCTTTGCGTGCCGGTGCTGAAAGCCGTCATCCAGCACGAATGTCGTGACGCCAAATTCGCCTTTTGCCCATTCGGCGGCCGCGACACGATCAGCATCTGCAACGACAACCGCTTTTCCGAGAAGTCGCGTGGCGATCTCGACCGGTTCGTCACCGGCAGTTATCGGATCAGCCAAAAGCCGCTTGCCGTTTGAAACGACAACACGGGTTCCGGCATCCTTGCGGCCGTAACCTCGAGTCAACACGCAAACGCGTTTGCCGCGGGCGGCAAGCATCTGGCAGGTCAAAATGACCAAAGGGGTCTTTCCGGTACCGCCGGTTGTAATATTGCCGATGCTGATGGTCCTGGCTCCTAGCTCACGGGAGGCGAGCCTGCCGCTGTCGAACCGTGCATTTCTAAGGTCGGCGATTTTCCCGTAGATCCATCCAAGCGGCATAACGATTAAATGATGTAGCAAAGGCGAGGCATTCAGCAAGCGGTCAGTGGCAGTTCATTTCTTGCCGGAGGTTTGGATCATACGGTCGAGTTTATTTTGTGCCTGGCCGCTGTCGATGCTCTGCTCCGCCATGCGTGCCGCCTGCATCGTGTCGGCCGCAACGCCGCCGATCACCAGGGCAGCGGCCGCATTCATAACGACCAGCGATCTAGCCTCATCACGACGTTTGCTGGCAAGAATTTCGCGAACGATCGCGGCACTCTCTTTCGCGGATCCGGTTTTCAGGTGATCGATCTTCCCGGGTTTTAAGCCAAAGTCCTTAGGCTGGATCACAAAGCTGCGTGTTTTGCCGCCAACCGCCTCGCAAACGAGAGTCTGCCCCGTCACGGTGATCTCGTCGAGTCCGTCACTGCCATAAACGACCCAGGCTTTTTCCGCCTTGAGCATCGACAATGCCGCGGCCATCGGTTCGACGAGCGAACGGTGCCAAACCCCGATCAGATGGCGATCCAGTTTGACCGGATTTGCCATTAAACCGAGCAGATTAAGGCACGTCCGAATGCCAAGGCTGCTTCTGACCGCACCGACACGCGCCAATGCGGGATGGAACTTTGGGGCGAACAGAAAGCACAGTCCAACGCCGTTCAACGTCTTTTCAGCCGCGGAGGGCTCAGCTGCGACCTTGACGCCAAGTTCGCCCAGTACGTCCGCGCTTCCCGAACTGCTGATCCCAGCTTTGTTGCTCTGTTTTGCGATCGTCAAGCCGGCCCCGGACGCGACAAGCGCCGCCGCCGTCGATATGTTAAATGTCTTTGCCGCCGACGATCCTGTGCCCGTAATGTCGACAACATTCTTCTTGGACGTGTTCAACTGCACCGCACGTTTACGCATCACGTCCGCCATTCCGGCGAGTTCCTCGTGAGTTTCGCCTTTTACCGTCAATGCGGTCAACGCTCCCGCTATCTGGGCCTGATCGGCAGCAGTATCGGTGAGTGCGGTGAAAAAGGCAGCGGCGTTCGCGACCGAAAGGTCCTCGCCGCGTATCAGCCTGGCCAGAAAAGGAAAGAGCGCCGTGTCGGCCTTTTTATTAGTGGCTGCCGTGGATGCGGATCTCAGCCAATCTGTCCTTTTTGCTTCCATTTTGATCAATGACCGTACGATCGGAATGATACCTCAGAGTTCAAGGAAATTGCGCAAAAGCGTCCGGCCGTGCTCGGTAAGGATCGATTCGGGGTGAAACTGGACACCCTCGATCGTCCATTCACGATGCCGCAAACCCATGATCAATCCATCAGGCGACTCAGCTGACACCTCCAGAAGATCCGGCAAACTCTCACGGTCAACTATCAGCGAATGATACCGCCCGGCTGCGAACCCATCAGGCACATCTTTGAAAATGGTCTTGCCGTCGTGCAGTATCTCGACCGGCTTTCCGTGCACCGGCTCTGGAGCCCGCTTCACCTTTCCGCCAAAATGCTGCCCGATCGCCTGATGGCCAAGACAAACTCCGAATATCGGGATCCGTCCCGCAAACCTGCCTATGGCCTCAAGGGTGATCCCGGCCGTATCGGGCGTTCCCGGGCCGGGCGATAACAAGATGCGGTCGGGGCAAATCTCGCTCTCGATCGCGTCGACAGTCATTTCGTCGTTGCGGACGATACGCATTTCCGTCCCCATTTCGCCCAAATACTGGACGAGATTGTAGGTAAACGAGTCGTAGTTGTCGATCACCAGCAGCATAGCAGTCAGAATGCAACAAAAAGATCTTCGCTCGTTCTTTTTGTTTACTAACAAGATTAATCACTCTATCATAATCAAGTCTAACCGGAGATGCCCAAAAAATGTTAAAAACACTAATAGTTGCCGTCCTTTTGCTCACTCTCCCGCACGGCTTCAGCGCCCAAACGCCGTCTGAATCCAAAAAGAAAGAGGCCGCCGACAAGTTTGCCGCCGAAACGCTTGAGTTTTTGCGCGAGACCTCCGCCGATGTGGGCAATATGCGGTCGATCGAGAACCGCATCAGCTTTAACGCGGAACTTGCCTCACTGATGTGGTTTCGCGATGACAAAGAAGCCCGGGCGATGTATGCAGCCGTGATCGGCGACTTTCGCCAGCTTTTGACCGATTACGACCGTTTGCTTAATTCGCCGGACGCGACATCGGTCGACGAAGACGCAACAGGCGGCTTTCTGACCGGCGGCAGCAGATCGCCGGTCGAACGCAAGTTCAGGGTCGCGATGGCGGTCAGGCAGCAGATCGCGATGAGCCTGGCGGAACACGAACCAGACCTCGCGTATGGGTTCTTTGCCGACAGCCTCAACCTGATAACCGATCCGGAAAGGCGTAAGCAGATGGAGTCGAGCGACAAGTATTTCGAATTTCAGCTCATTACTCAGATCGCCGCATCAAATACGGCGAAAGCTTCAAAATTCGCGATCGATTCGCTCAAAGACGGTTTTGAGTACCAGCATATCGATCTGCTAAGAAAGATCTACGCAAAGGACACCGAAAAGGGTATCGATTTTGGAGTGGCAATATTGAGCAAGATCAAGTCCGACCGCTCAAAGATCAAAAGCGGTTATCTATACTCGTCGCTGCTGAGCTTCGGCGCCGAAAATCTCGAGGCGTCAAAAAAGGCCGGCGGCAAAAAGGCGATATATTCTCAGAACGACCTGCGCGATATTGCCGATCTATTCGGCCAGATGGTGCTCGAAAATACTAACGAAGACGCATCGCCCGAAGCCTGGGCCGATCAGATCGGAAAGTTCTCTCCGTCGCGGGCTGCACAGATCCGGGCTAAATTTCCCGAGCGTAAGGCCGTTATTTCAACCCCGGCCAATGCCGCATCCAACACGGACGGGCGCGGGATCGGTTTCGGCAGCGGAACCGACACAAATTCAAATACTGGCGACCCGGAAAACGAGTCCCGCGAAATGCGCGCAAAGGCCGAGAAAGAGGCAATGGACAAGGTCATGGGTATGACAGACAAGCCGCTGCCGGATGACGAACGTGCCAAGATAGTCGCCGAGGCGCGAAAGATAATCTCGCAAACGCCCGGCAAGGAACGAAAACTGACCGCCCTCAGTCTGCTTGCGGCACAGGTCGCGCGTGCCGGCGATAAGGCGTTGGCCGCCGAGATAATGCGCGACGCCGAGCGTCTGGTCAATCCGCAGCCGAAAAACTATCGTGATTTCCTATTCAGCTGGATGCTTGCCAGTGGTTTTGCCGAGGCGGACCCGGACAAGGCCTTTCCACTGCTTGACGACGTTATCTCACGGGCAAATGAAACGCTTTCCGCATTCGTTAAGGTCGCCGAGTTTATCGACACTGCCGACGAATTGATCGATGACGGCGAGGTTCAGGTCGGTGCCTTTGGCGGATCGATGATCTCGGGATTGACCAAGGAACTCGGTATCGCCAACGGCACGATCAACGCCCTCGTAAAGGCCGACTTTGCCCGAACGCGTGCACTCACAAATCGGTTCGACCGGACCGAGATCCGCGTTTTGGCCAAAATGATGGTGCTCAGAGCGATCCTCGATGATAAAAAGGCGATCTCCGAGGAAACGATCCCGGCTGATGGCCCGACCGCACCGCCGCCTGCACCGATCCGCACGCGGTCCAATTAGCCGAGGCTTGTTCCCATCAGCCACTGTCCGCCGTCGACGACCAGCGTTACGCCGTTGATATAACTGGCGGCGTCCGACGTCAGGAAAAGGGCTGAATTCTCGATATCGGCGATCCGGCCGAATCGGCCGAGCGGTATCTTGCGGGTTATCTTTTCCTTGAGAGCCTCGGGCAAAAGCCTTTTCATTCCCTCGGTGTCCTCGATCGGGCCCGGGGCAATGCCGTTGACGCGGATGCCGTAACGACCCCACTCGGCCGAGAGATTGCGGGTAATGGCGTCGACGCCGGCCTTCGCGGCGGACACGTGGATCTGCATCGGGGTCGCCAGATAATGAAGCGTGGCCGAGATGTTCAAGATCTGCCCCTTCGACCTTTTTAATTCCTCAAATGCCGCCCGGCAGACATTGAATGTTCCCTTAGTGTCGATATCGACCACGGTCCCAAATCCATTGGCGGACAACTCGCCGGCGGCGCATAGAAAGTTGCCGGCCGCTCCATTGACGACGATGTCGATCTTGCCGTAATGTTCGACCGTCGCGGCGATGGCCCGCTCGACCGCCTCGTAATCGCGGACATCGGCGGCAATGCAAAAGCACTCGCCGCCATTGTCTTCGACGACCTTTTTCATCGCCTCGAGGTTTTCGATCTTGCGGCTGGTGATCGCGAGCTTGGCACCGTGTTCGGCAAATGCGCGTGCAACGCCGCCGGTGATCCCTGTGCCGCCGCCCGTTACAAACGCGACCTTGCCCTGTAAAATGTCCTTTTCGAATACTTGGTTCATATTGAATTCGGATTTTAACACAAAGAATTGAAACCACAGATGGACAC
>CAZQGN010000028.1:0-1542 GCA_964592865.1 uncultured Chloracidobacterium sp.
ATCGTCAATTACAAGGACCCGATGGTGCTGATCCCGGCCAATCACGACCTCGGGGCAAAGACGCTGATGTCGTATCCGGGAGCCCCGGTCACGTCGATCGAGGCGTGTACCGACTGTACGACCGACGCGGCGATACTGGCGTACGCCAACCGCTCGCTGAAAGACGCGCTCAATAACATCTTCGGCCACCCGAATGTCGGCCCTTTTATCGGCAAACTGCTCATCCAGCACATGGTCACGAGCGACCCTTCGCCGGCATACGTCAGCCGCGTCGCGGCGGCGTTCAACAATAACGGATCGGGCGTCCGCGGCGATATGAAGGCCGTGATCAGGGCGATACTGCTCGACCCCGAGGCACGCGGCGACATCAAGACCGCACCGCGTTACGGCAAGCTGCGTGAACCGGTGCAGATCGTCACCAATCTCGGACGGCTCTTTCCGGCCAAGGCCTATAACGGCATCGACCCCTCGGACGGCGGCGTCAGTTCGTATGTCGCGGCGATGGGCCAGAACCCGTTCTATTCACCGACGGTTTTCAACTACTTTTTGCCCGACCACACGATACCGGGAACGACGATCAACGCCCCGGAATTTGAGCTGCTCAACAGCGGCACGGCCGTCAAGCGGACCAATTTCCTGTACGTGCTCGGGTTTGAAGGGCTGACCGCCAACGCGACGGACGCACTACGCGGCACATCGCTCGATTATTCCGAGATGCTGCCGATCGCCCAGGGCGACCCGACCGGCGGACAGCTTGTCGATGCACTTAATACCAAAATGATGCACGGCACGATGACGCCGGCACACCGTTCACTGATCTTGTCGGCGGTCCAGGCGGTCGCCCCGACCGACCCGACCCTGAGGGTCAAAACCGCCGTTTATCTGATCGCGGCTTCGTCACAATATCAGGTGCAGAAATAAAAATATGAAAGAATCACGCAGAGATTTTTTGTGCAGATCGGCCGCGGCCCTCAGTATGACGGCACTGGCGACGCAGTCCGGCTATTTTAACGGAATGTCGGCGCTTGCCCAGCGGAGCGTCAAACAGCCCAAGAACGACGCGGTGCCGGCCGATTACCGTGCCCTGGTATGCATCTTTCTGCTCGGCGGCAACGACGGTAATAACCTGATCGTGCCGAACCACAACGACGCCAATGTCAGCAATTACGCGGCATACAGTGCGGCACGCGGAGCACAGGGCCTGGCACTGCCGCAGGCAAATTTGCTGCCCATCACGGTGCCGCGGATCGGCGGCCTGACGTACGGTATGCATCCGGCGATGGGAACGGTGACCGGCGGCATCAATCCGGGCCTGCATCCGCTGTGGGCGACGGGCAAGATGGCGGCTTTGACCAACGTCGGCACGCTCGTGCGGCCGATGACGCGTGCCGAGTATCAGAGCGGGACCGTACCGCGTCCGCGGCAGTTGTTCTCACACACCGACCAGTCCAATCAGCAGATGAACGCCAACGCCGGCGAGGTGACCATGTCGGGCTGGGGCGGGCGAATGTCGGACAAGATGTCGGCCTCGAACAACCCCGG
>CAZQGN010000028.1:1642-47149 GCA_964592865.1 uncultured Chloracidobacterium sp.
TGTCGGGCTGGGGCGGGCGAATGTCGGACAAGATGTCGGCCTCGAACAACCCCGGCAGGCTGGTCCCGACCGTAAATTCGATCGCCGGCGAGCGTATGTTCACGATCGGCGAACAAATGATGCCGCTCGCGATCGGCCCCGCACCGACGCCGCTGAGCAGCATCCTGGCTCTCACAGGCACCACCGGAACGGCCGCGGCCAATGCAAGATACGCCGCGCTGAATGGCGGATTCGGCCTGGCGTCCGGAAACGAACTCGAAGCAGCGTCGAACGCCATCCATCGTGAGGCCCTCGTCATCGCCGGTTCGCTCAACAACAGCACCGACGTCACCGTCGCATTCCCGAATACCAATATCGGAAACCAGCTCAAGCAGATCGCCCGGCTGATCAAGAACCGCACGGCACTGAGCATGAACCGGCAGATATTTTTCTGCACGCTCGACGGTTTTGACACGCACAGCGGCCAGCTCAACGCACAGACCGGACTTTTCACACAGCTCAGTCAGGCATGCCGTGCCTTTTATGACGAAATGACCGCTCAGTCGCTCGGCAGCAAGGTGACGCAGTTCACGCTGTCGGATTTTGGCAGGACGTTCAACCCGGCGGGTTCGGGCGTCAATGTCGGCAGCGACCACGCGTGGGCCAATCATTCGCTGGTCATCGGCGACAGCGTCATCGGCGGTGATTTTTACGGAATGAACACGACCAACGGAACGCCCTTCCCGACGCTCGTACAGAACGGCCCGGACGATGCCGACATGGGCGGTACCGCCCGCGGACGCTGGATACCGACGACCGGCGTCGAACAGTACGCGGCGACGCTGGCAAAGTGGTTCGGGCTCGAACAGGGTGATATGGGTTACGTTTTCCCGAATCTGAGCAATTTCTCGCAGACCGATCTCGGCTTTATGCTGCCGTAACGTAGGATGTGATCTCGAGGTCGCTGCCGAGTGCGGTGACCTCGACGTCCGTGAGTTTAAGTGCGGCGGCGATCGATTCGGCTCCCATACCGCCGATCGCAGTCGGAGCTTCGCGGCCGCCGATAATGAGCGGTGCGGCGATAAAAGTGATCTTGTCCACCAGCCTCGCGTCAACGAACGCCCCGGCGACCTCGGTCCCGCCCTCGACCAAAACACTCTGAATTTCGCGTTTACGTAGTTCCTCGAGCACCGCGGCAAGGTCGCGGCCGCCCATCTCCGTTTCAACCACATCCACGCCCTGAGAGCGTAGCATTTCGGCCTTTTCACGGTCGCGGCTGTTGGTGAAAACGATGGTCGGAGCCTCGGCCGTCGTCCGTGCGAGTCTTGAGTCGAGCGGCAAACGCAGACGGTTGTCGAGGACGACGCGTGCCAACGGCCGTCTTCGCGGCTTGCCGCTGCGGTCGGTCAGGCTCGGGTCATCGACAGCGGCCGTATTGCCCCCGACGAGGATGGCGTCGTGCTCGTGACGCAGTTCCTGCACCCGAGAGCGGGCAATATCGCCGGAAAGTGCCGTCGAAACGCTGGAGTCGACCGAGATCCGGCCGTCGAGCGACATCGCGAGTTTGAGATGGACAAAGGGCCGCCGCAGCCGGTGCCAGGCGACAAATTTCTCGTTGAGCCGCGCGCCTTCTTCAGCAAGCAGGCCGACAGCGACCTCGACGCCGGCTGAACGCAAATGTTCGAAACCGCGGCCGGAAACGAGCGGATTCGGATCCTCGATCGGGCACACGACGCGGCGGATGCCGGCATCGATCAATGCCTCGGTACACGGCGGCGTCTTGCTGTGATGGTCGTGCGGTTCGAGCGAAACATAAGCCGTACCGCCGCGGGCAAGCTCTCCGGCCTGCTCAAGGGCGATCGCCTCGGCGTGGACGACGCCGTCAAGCGTGTACGTGCCCTCGCCGACGATATTGCCGTCAGCCGTCACGATGACGCATCCGACAAGCGGATTGGGGCTGACGAGCCCGCGTCCGGCGGCGGCGAGTTCGAGTGCACGCCTGAGATATGTAATGTCCGCTGTTTCGGTCACAGAATTTACGCTCGCGGGTATTTATTCGGCAGGCGCCGTTTGCCGAGGTATTTTTCGTCCGGGCTCTTGCCGGTGATCATCGACGTCCGCGAACAACTGTTCGCCGAAAGCTCGGCGGCGGTTCCGTTGGCGTAAACGATGTACGTCTCGCCCTTTTGAAAACTGACGCCGCAGATGCAGCAGATATTGGCGGTCGAAACCTCGACTATCTGCGGCACCGAGCCTTTCCACTGGCCGGTGACCTCAAATTTGGCGAACATCCGCAACGGTTGATCATCCATCTTCTCATCGGAGTAGCGAATGTCGACGACCTTGCCGACAAAGACCGCGACGGACGAGCCTTTCGCCTCGGTCACGAGCTGTTTGACGCTCTTATTGCGGTCAGGCACGACGCAGGAGCACGCCATGGCGGTATTGACCGCGAGAAGGAGCAGCGTTGCCGCGACGATGCCGATGATTGTGTTTCGCTTCATTTTGGTTAGTTAAAAAGTCCGTTGACGTAGCTTTCCGGGTCAAAGACCATAAGGTCGTTGACCTGTTCGCCGATGCCGACATAACGGATCGGTAGATTGAGGTCCTTGGCGATCGCGACGGCGATACCGCCCTTCGCGGTGCCGTCGAGCTTGGTCAGGACGATACCGGTGACGTCGGCGACCTTGGTAAACTGGCGAGCCTGCTCGAGGCCGTTCTGGCCGGTGACGGCGTCGATGACGAGCAGCGTCTCGTGCGGTGCACCCGTGACCTCGCGGCCGGAAATGCGCTTCATCTTCTCGAGCTCGGCCATCAGATGTGCCTTGTTATGCAGACGGCCCGCGGTGTCGACGATCAGAACGTCGGAATTGCGGGCCTTGGCCGCCGCGAGCGCGTCAAACAGTACCGCCGCCGGGTCGGTTCCCTGTTTTTGCTGGACGATCTGCACGCCGGCACGATCGGCCCAGAT
Source organism: uncultured Chloracidobacterium sp. (assembly GCA_964592865.1). Classification (GTDB taxonomy): domain Bacteria; phylum Acidobacteriota; class Blastocatellia; order Pyrinomonadales; family Pyrinomonadaceae; genus OLB17. The sequence goes on from CAZQGN010000028.1 coordinate 4,593, forward strand.
CTCAAGCTGGTCGCTGGCCGCCGCACGAAAGGTGTCGGCCGCGCATATGAGCACGTCATTGCCCTCGTCCTTGATCCGCTGGGCGAGTTTGCCGATGGTGGTCGTTTTGCCGACGCCGTTGACGCCGACGACCATCAGGACGTAGGGTTTGATCGAAACATCGACCGTGCGTTCGTCGGCGACGCCGCTTTCGGCCGAGTGCCGAAGGATGCCGAGCAGTTCCTGCTTCATCGCTTTTTTGAGCGCGTCGAGGTCGCCGATCTCCTGCCGCGAAACGCCCTTGCGGATCGCGTCGAGGACCTGCATCGTCGTCGCGACACCGATGTCGGTCGAGATCAACATCTCCTCGAGTTCGTCGAGCAGCTGTTCGTCGATCTGCTTGCGGCCCTCAAAGATGGTGTCGAGCCGGTTATTGATCGAATCGCGGGTCTTGGCGATCGCCTTGGTAAACCGCACGCCGATCTCGCGTTCGACCGCTTCTTCCTGAGCCTTGAGTTCCTCGACCGACTTGTCGAGCCCGAGGACCGAGCTCGAAAAGGTGTCTTCTTTTTTCCTACGCCAAAAAAACGACATAAAATTCCCTTTCTACCGTTAACGTCAGTTGCCCGCCCACAGCCGCGGCAGATACAACGTCAGCAAACTATTGAGTATAGGAAAATATCGAACGGCGGACAACACGGCCGCAAAAAGACGCCCGAACAGGCAGCAAAACGAAAAAAAAAGTGCGAGCCTGCGTGGCCCGCACCTTTTTGAATCACCGCGATTTGATCGATCGGCCTATCGGGCGAGGTTGAGACGGTCGGCGGCCTTATAAAGGGCGTAGCCGATGACGCACGAAAAGACGACCGACACATAAAATCCGAAAAGGCTGGCGAGAGCCTTTGCCGGCAGATTGCCCAGCGACGGCAGGTCAAACGGCGCGAAGATCACCGACAGGATGCCCCCAACGATCGACGAGGCGATAACGAGCAAAAGGCCCATTACGAGGATCAGAACGTACGATGAACCGAGCCGGCGTATCGTATCGATCCCCACGAGCGGATTGACCGTCGCCATGAACGACCGCGTGTAACCCGCGACGGCACACGCCGCCGGAAAATAGAACAGGCCCCAGATCAGGGCGATGCCGCCGAGTATCAGAAACATCGCACCATAGCCGATGATCGTCTTGATGAACTGTGCCCGTTCGGCGGCGAGCGTCTCGGGCGTTTTGCCGATGGTAGATTCGAGCTGTGCCTTGCGATGCTGGCCGATCGACCGCTGCAGCTCTTCAAAATCGGCTTCGGTCATCTCATCGGCGGCAAGCGGTGCGGTGCGTTCGGCCAGCGTGCCCGGGTCGGCCGTCGGATCGTCCATGGCGGCGACACGCTGTTTTTGCTCGTCGGCGTTCTTTTGCAGGATCTCGCGGACGCGTTCGCTCTGCTTGGCGGCGTTCGCTGCGTAGGCGATCTGCGGGGCCGCACTGCTCGCGGCACTATTCTGCACGGCGTTCAACTCGGCCTTGGCGGTGTTCATCACCATAAAGACCGAAATGATGCCGATCGCGATGAGCGGCCCAAACGACACGAGATAAACCCCGATGCTCAGGAAAAACGGATGAACGACATCGTCCCAGATGTCGAAATCATCGAACGAGGGCATGAAATTCGCGTCGAGTTTGCCCTGCGTGAAATTTTCGACCGTGTTGGTCAGGATACCGACCGTCAGCATATTTGCCAACAGAAAGCAGAACAGAGCCGAACCCATCAGCACCATTCCGCCAAACATCATCGACGACTGGCCGATCGAGAAGACCATGTACATCAGTGCCCCGATGATCAGGCTTGCCTTGAATTTGAGCGGATGTGCGAGAGCGTTGGCAAAATCGCCAAAGCCGAACGAACCGGCCGGCGCCGCGTATGCGGCAGAATAGCTACCAACGGGCGGATTAGCCGGAGTGACGGCGATGGGCTTGCACATCGCACCGCAGAACGGGCAAATTTTGACCGTGCCGCCGTATGAATTCGGGCACGCCCGGCAAAACTCGCTCTGACATGTATCGCAAACAAAATCGGCTAGAGCATCTGCATGAACCGCGCACACGCGCTCGGCGGGCAACGATGCCGGAGCGAGATTCTTTGTGGGCGAATTTTGCGACGCGAGCCGCGTCGGCTCCATCTTGGTGGTCGAGATCACCGGCGGTGCGGGCTGGCCGTTCTCTTTTGCGTTAAAGACCGCCATTAACGCGGGCACGCGGCCCGCCTCGATCCAGCGAAGGTTGCCCTTGCGTACGCGGTCCATACGCAGCAGCGTCTCATCCTCGATCCACGACGTGATCTCGGCAAAATTGGTGTCGATTACCTGTCCGTTGGACTCGACCTGCCATTTTTCTGATAGTTGTTCGGTATTCATTTTGATCGGCGGCCTCACGCGGCCGCTTACGCAACGAGTTTGGCGGGCTCGGCCTCTTCGCGTTCGGCCTCGCGGATCGCGGCCATTTGCCGGACGATGCCGTTGGCTACCTCGCCGGCGTTGCAGGCATCGACAAGTGCCTCGACGACCCGCTCGTCATACCGCGTGCCGATAAAGGTCCGCAGGCGTTCGAGTGCCGACGGCAGGTCCATGCCCTTAGAATACGGCCGGTCGATCGTCATCGCGTCAAAGGTGTCGGCGACGGAAATGATCTTTGCCTGCATCGGTATCTCGTCGCCCGAAAGGCCCTGCGGATAACCCATGCCGTTGACCATCTCGTGGTGCATATACATTCCCGGCAAAAAGTCCTTCATCGCCGGTATCTGCGACATGATCTTGTAGCCGCGTTGCGGATGGGTCTTCATTATCTCGTACTCGTCCTCGGTGAGAGCGGCGGGCTTTTTGAGAATGGCGTCGTCGATGGCGATCTTGCCGATATCGTGGAGCAGAGCGCTCATCCTGAGCGTGTCGAGCTCCTGCTCGTCCATCCCGAGGCGTTTGCCCATCGCGACGGAAATACGGGCGACCCTTTCGGAATGGCCGCGTGTGTATTTGTCCTTGCCGTCGATCGCGGCGGCGAGTGCCTTGACCGTACCGACGAAGAGTTCACGGTTCTCTGCCGCGGCCTTGGCGAGATTGGCGATCTGGTCCTCGATCTTGCCCGACATCAGGTTAAACGTGTCGCCGAGCGTGCCGATCTCGGTAATATTGCGGCTGTCAACGCGGGTCGAATAGTCGCCGGCGGCGATGCTCTTGGCGGCCGCGGCGAGCTTGAGCAGCGGAGCCGTGACGAGGCGGGCGAGTACAAGACCGGCGATCAGTGCAAACACCGCGAACGCGAGGCTGATCAGCCACGTCTGCATACGCATTTCGCCGACCGACGCGAGAGCCGTTTTTTCGTCCTGCATCGTGATCACGCCGAGCATGCGGTCCGGCGTCATCCTCGCCGTCGAATAGGCACCGATCATGTCATGCGAAGATTTTTCAAACTCGGCGTTGAACGGCACGAGAGCCGACTGCACCTGGGTGCCGGATTCGCGCCAGTCCTTTACGATCTTGAGGTCATTGAGCGGACGCCGCGAAGCCTGAAGCGAGGCGTCGGGGTGAAATACGGCACGGCCGTCCTCGTCCACGACAAAAATGATCGGCAGGCCGCTTCGCCAGAGGTCCTGTTCCTTGACCGAGCTAAAGCCGACGGTTAATCGTGCGATGTCGCGGAGCGACGTGATCGCCACGATGCGGGCCTCAGTGCCGCCCGGAACCGCCGCGACGGTCGAAAATGTCATTACCATCTCGCCTGATGAACCGATCGTCCGACGGTCGCCGATGCTGACCTTACCGACGGACGCTCCCGCCGAAGCCTCGGCGGCGATCTGCTCGACGTCGTCGCGGGTCAGCCCGTTCGCCCGAAATACGGACAGCGAATCGGCGCCGTCGGGTTTGACGTAAATAGCCAGAACCTCGGGGCTCGTGCTCAGCATCGATCCGAGCTTTGATTCGGTCGCGGGTGACGAGAATACCGCCGAATTACCCGACAGTTCGATGCCGCCGGCGATACCCGAGACAAGGTCGGCGTTACGTTTGCCGAAAGCCTCGATCTGACGGGCCTTTTCCTGGACGAGCTGTATCTGATAGCGATTTTCGGCCGAACGCAGTTCCTGGCCGCTCTTATTCGACAATAACCAGCCCGTCAGGACGAGCGGAACCATGCCGACGACCAAGAGCGTGGCAATGACGAAATATATGAGGCTGAGTTTTTTGGCGTTTCGGGGCATCTGCGGGGAACGGCGTATGGGAAACGCCAATTAAGATTTTAACTTAATCCCCGCAGTATGGTCAACAAGTTTTAACGTAGTGCTTTCGGGTCAATTTCGCTTGACGATAACGAGCGTAATATCGTCGTTCGGGGCTGCCGTGCCGGTAAAATCGGACAACGCGCTCTCGACGCGGTCGCGAATGCCCGAGGCCGAGCGGCCGACGTTGGTGCTGATGACCTGTTTGAGGCGTTCCATGCCGAATTCGTCCTCGTTGACGTTATTCGCCTCGGAAACGCCGTCGGAATAGATGAAAAGGACGTCGCCGTGGCCGAGCCGTGCGGTGCTCGATTGGTACTCGGCAAAGCCCATCAGCCCGAGCGGCAGGCCGCCGGACTGGAGCAGTTCGAGCGAACCGTCGGCACGCGCGATGAGCGGCGGATTGTGCCCGGCATTGATAAACGTGATCTCGCCGGTCGCGGCATCGAGCTCAGCGATAAAGAGCGTGATAAATCGGTTGGCCGGCGTATTCTCAGCCAGGTATTTATTGATCGAAACGACCGTTTCGTCGAGCGAGGTCTTGGCCGCGACCTGGGCGTGTATCGCGGCGTGCAGGCTCGACATCAGCAGTGCCGCGGCCGTTCCCTTGCCGGAGACATCGCCGAGAGCGACGAGCATCTTGCCGTCGTGTCGCTCGATAAAATCGTAATAGTCGCCGCCGATCTCGTAGCACGAAAACGAAATGCCCTGAAACTCATAACCCTCGACATGCGGCGGGCCGGAGGGCTGAAAACGCTGCTGGATCTCGGTCGCAAGCTCGAGCTCACGCTCCATACGCTCGCGGTTGAGACGCTCGTCGAGCAGGCTGGCGTTTTCGACGCGGATCGACGCGACGGACGCGAGCGTGGTCAGAATGTCGAGGTGCTCCTCGTTAAAATTGGTCGCGTAGGTCGGCGAATCGGCATAAATGATGCCGAAAACATGTCTTTCGTCCACACAAAGCGGCACGGCAAGCACCGAGCGGATCCCCTGCAGCACGATGGTCTGGCTGGCAAAACGCGGATCCTGCTGAGCGTCCGATGTGAGCACGGATTTACCGTTCTCGACGACCTCGTTCATTATGCTGCGGCTGATGCGGATCTCTTCGGCCGGCACTTCCTTACCGCGTTCGCGGGCGACGCGGATGTGCATTCCGTCGTCGGCCTTTTCGTCGCGAAGCATGATCACGACACGCTCGGCCGGCACGGCGTCAAATACCAGCGATGCGACCTGATTGAGCGTTTCGTCGAGCCCGGTCGATGACAGAAGGGCGACGCCGACCTTGCTGATAAGCCCGAGCAGGTCGGTGCGCGTCGTCATCGTCGAATCGAGAAACTCGGTCGTCGGATTGCGTTTACCCGTCAGCGCGATGGTCTTGGCCGGGTCGAGCGTCGATGTCGAATCGCCGATCAGTGTCGCACTGATATACGGCGTACTCACCTTGTCGCCGTGAAAAACGATGGTCGTCTCGCCGATCTGAACGACGCCGCCGTCGGCCAGTGCCGTCGGTCCGCTGACCAGATTGCCGTTGTAGCGCGTGCCGTTGGCCGACCCGAGGTCGTGCAGCCAAAAGGCGTCGCCCTCCTTGCGGACCTCGGCGTGCAGGCGCGACGCAAACGCGTCAGGGATACAGACGTCGCTGCGGGCCGAACGCCCGATCGTCGTACGAAGACGGTTGAGCGGCACGTTGAGGTCCGCCATTCCCGCGTTTGAGATCAGAAGATGCGCCATTTTATTACCCTAAACTACCCGCCGCTTGCCGTGAACGACGACCGTGCCCGAAACGACATCGTGCAGCGTGCGGCCGCTCTTGCCGAAAATACTGAGCAGGAAACCAAAACCGAAGGTCAGGGCCGTCAACAGCAGCCCGACCGTTTGCCGAAAGATGATCGTACGATGTTTCGGGATGCTGCCGTCACGGTTGACGACACGCAGCCCGGTGAGCATCTTGCCGAAGCTGCGGCCCGTAAACGCCGGTAGCACGACGATATTGAACAGGAACAGCAGAACGGACAGGAACCACAATGTCCGCTCGGTCGCGATATTCATATCGCCGAACAGCTTGTTGGACAAAAGGCCAAGTACCGGCACGATCATCAACGCCATGTAGTCGATCAGCAACGCACCCACGCGGAGCATGAACGGAGCTTGCAGTTCCTCGGCGGAAAACGCAACGATGGTCTCACCGCTGCCTGAAACAGGTTGGATCGTATCGGATGCCTCTGTCGTCATATTGGTCGATTATTGTCTAGCTGATCATGAAGTGCAATGTCGTATCGCCGACACGAATGCGGTCGCCGTTAGCGAGCGGATGTGCCTGATGCGGCGGGAGCCTGAGCGTGTCGCTGACCGTCGAGAGCAGGATCGTGCCGTTCGACGAACCGAGGTCCTCGATCAGGAACGAGCTGCCGTCCCGCCAGACACGGGCGTGGCGCCGCGAGATCTTGGTCTGCGGGTCAAATTTTGACAGATCGACCTCGGGAAATATGTTCGACGTCGGGTCGCGGCGGCCGATCAGATTCTCGCTCTTGTCAAGCAGATACGCGGGCATTTCGAGTTGGCTGGTGCCCTCGATAACGAGCCGTGCGGTCGCCGATGAACGCGAACTGTAGATCTCGGAATGAACGCCGTGCTGGGCGAGCGGCTGCTTGGAACCGCAAAACGCACAGAAAAGGTCGGTCGCGACGATCCGCTGGCCGCAGAATCCGCAAAAAACGTTCTGATTGGCCAGGCTGATCGCCGCCGGTGCCTCGGTGATGCCATAGCTCACGCGGCCTGCACTGAGGTCGTCGAGATGCTGCTGCAGGGCGAGTTTCATCTCGAGAGCACTCGAAAATCGAGCGTCGGCGTTGTATTCGACCGCCCGCATCAGAATGCGTTCGATCTGGTCGGACAAACGCGGATTGATCTGCCGCGGACGCGGATTTTTCTGAAAATCAAAGATCAGCAGCGGATTATTCTGCGGATCGGCACCGGTCAGAAGATGGAACATCGTCGAACCGAGGCTGTAGATGTCCGAACGCGGTTCGACCTGCCCGCTGAAAAGCTCAGGCGGAGCGTAACCCATCGTACCGACAGCGGTGACGCCCTTTTCCTGGGTCTGGTTGATCGAACGCGCAATTCCGAAGTCGATCAGCATGATACGGCCCGTGTTGCCGTCGATCATGACGTTTGACGGCTTGAGGTCGCGATAAACGATGGTCGTCGGCAGCGAGTGCAGATAATGGAGCACATCGATGACCTGGACGGCCCATTCCGTCACGGTCCGCTCGTCAATTCGGCCCTCGGGTGCTGCCCGCAGACGTCCGGCGAGGTCGCCGCCGGAAATATACTTCATGACGAGGTAAAAGCGGCTCTCGGACTCGTCGTAAAAGTAATCGTAGATGGTCGGGATCGACGGGTGGTCGAGCGTCGAGAGGATCATCGACTCGCGTTTGAAATCCTCGATCGCCTTTGCCTGCTGCTCTTCCTCGATGTGCGACTGGACCATCTCCTTGACCGCACGCTGAGTGCCGCCGAGGTTTTGATCGACCGCGAGATAAACGGCGCCCATGCCGCCGCCGCCGATCTTTTTGACGATCTTGTAGCGGCCGTTGAGGAGCGTTCCCTCGCTGAGGGGCTTGAGGCCCGAGCGTTTACCGTCGGTACCGCCTTCGAGATTGGGGCTCGTGAATGAACTTTTATTTTCGGCAGCGATCTCGCCTGACGAGGTATCAGGCTGTTTCGGCGCCTCGACGGGGGCCGCGATCGGGGCGGACATCACGACATCCGCTTCTTCAAGCATTATGCCGCGGTCGGTGCTTTCGCTTTCCGGTTCGACAGGCTCGGCAGGCTCGTGCGATACCGGCTCGTCGACCGACTCGACATCGGTTTGGATCACGACATCCGATTCGACAAGCGAAAACGGATATTTCGGAGTTTCCGGTTCCGGCGCCAATTCCGGCATCGCATCCGGAATCTCGTCCGACGTCTCTTGGGCGGGCGGTTCCGGCTCGGATATCGTTTCGGACATCTCGGCTTCGGCGGCCTGTACCGGTTCTTCGTCAGAGATCGCGTCGGCCGCAGGTTCATCGACAGCCGGTTCAGCGGTTTCGACGGGCGCTTCGGTTGCCGGAGCAGGCTCCGCAGAGATCTCTTCGATAACCAGTGCTTCGGGTTCAACCGCGGCGGGCTCGTCGATCTCGGCCGGAGCTTCGGCGATAGCGTCAGGTTCCGCGGCGATCTCTTCGATCACTAATGCTTCCGGAGTAGCGGTCTCGGCGTAAATTTCTTCGGAGCTATCTTCGCCGGCATCCTCTGTCGGGGCGGGCGGCGGCGGCAATTCATCGGCCGCAGGAGCCTCGATGTCGGTGCTTTCGGTGATCTCGTCAACTGCGGCAACGGCAGCTTCGCTTTCCTCATCCGCGGCAAGATCCGGTTGGACTGACGGGGTCTCGTCCACGATCTCAACTGCGGGCTCAGGTTCGGGCTCCGCCGCATCGTCGGCCGGAGGGAGAATATCCGACAGTATCTCGGGCATGGGAGCCTTCATAACTATCGTGCTTTCCATCGCGGCGTCGTCGCCGGCGGGCACGGCTACAGGCCGCAGCGAGATGCCGCAGTACGGACAAAACAAATCTTGTTCAGCGACTTCCGAGCCGCATTCCTGACAGATCGACATTTGGAAAATTTACCAACGAGAATCAACCGATAATATGAAAACGCATAAACGTTTTCCCGACGATAACTTCGTCGCCGTCAACCAGAGCCTGTGCGTTACCGGGCAGCAATCGGCGACCGCGGTTAACATAAGTACCGTTGGTCGAGCCAAGGTCCTCGATCAGATACTTGCCGTCAACGAATTTGATACGTGCATGCCGCCGCGAAACCTTTGCCTCGCCGTCGTGGACGTCGAGGTCAACATCGGGAAATACGCCGTTGTCGGCGTCCCAGCGGCCGATGACGGCCTCGGTGCCGGTGATCTTGAACTCAACGCCGGGCGAATCGCCCCGCTCGATCACGAGTTTGGCGTTCATTGTGCCGGCCGGACCCGACGGCGTGGACGGCGGCAGCGGCTCGACCGACTGGATGTCGGCATGGACCGGCGGAATACCGATCGACGTTACGCTGACGGCACGCGCCGGCGGAGCGTCCGTCGTCATTGGCGGCCTGTAAAGCGGCGCTGACGGTGCTGCCTCGACCGCCCCGGGAGCAGCGGCGAGCATCGTTCCGCATTCATCGCAAAACCGCGATCCCGCCGCACTTTCTTTTCCACAATTATGGCACTTGATCATTGTCGCAACCGTTACGCTAACCGCCTTATTCGACTAATGACATATTAGCGTGTAATTTAATGTTCGTAAATCGTAAATCTACGGCGAGATTACGTCAACAAATAAAATAAGGTTCCGGGCACCGGGAGATGGCCGCTGAGGCCGCTCACTTTTTTGAAACTTGACGCAAAATATGGTCGTAATACCTGATTGCTGAACCAAATAGCATTTCATTTTTATCCGTTAGGTCGGAAATAATAGTAACCAGTTGCGAGGGTAAGAGTAGATTATGGCATTGAGCCGCAAAAAGAAGATCATCATCGGCGTATCGGCGATCGCTTTATTAGCGATCATCATCGTGGGCAGCGTTCTGGCCACGCGCACCGACACGCCCGAGGTGACGGTCGTTAAACTTGAGACGAAAAAAGAACTGCGGTCAACCGTCACGTCATCAGGCGAGATCCGGCCGATCCAGTTCATGAACCTGACCAGTGAGGTCCAGGGCCGCATCCAGGAGATCTATGTCAAGGAAGGCGACACCGTCACAAAAGGACAGCCGCTCGTCAAACTCGACCCCAACCAGCTGAATTCGAGCACCGACGCTCAGGTCGCGGCGTTTCAGACCGCACAGGACGAGGTTCGTGTTTCGCAGACACAGGTGACCGCTGCTCAGAATCAGTATTCGCAGGCCCAGCAGGGCCTCAACGCTTCGGAAGCGGCCGTTACGACCGCCCGGCAGAATGTTGTCACGTCGCAAACGGACGTTGACCGGGCACAGGTCGATGTAAATACCGCCCAGCGTGAACTCAACCGCAACGCACAGCTTTTGGAGTCGGGCGTCATCTCACGGCAAGAGTACGACCTTAAAAAGGATTCGCTTGAGACCGCCCAGGTCGCTCTCCGCACCGCCAAGGCACGCCTTGAGTCGGCTAAATTGAGCGTCAACGAGACCATCGCCCGCCGCAATCAGCAGGCCGTCGCGGTACGTGACGCCAAGCGTGCCGTCGATACCGCGTCGATCAGCGTTCAGAGCAGCCAGTCGCGTGCCAATCAGCAGGCGGCGACATTACGCGGCAGTAAGAGCCAGCGTGACAAAACGCTTCAGGTCGCCCCGATCAACGGCGTGATCGCTGAGATCCCTTCAAAGGTCGGTACTTTTGCCGTTGCGGGACTCTCGACAACTGCCCTTTTGACGATCGCCGATATGTCGCAGATCAACGTCGAGGTCAAGGTCGATGAGACCGAGATCGACAAGGTCGAAGTCGGACAAAAGGCAAAGGTCAAGGTCGACGCTTTCGGCGATAAAGAGATCACCGGCGAAGTGATGCAGAAAACGCCGCTCGCGGTCGGTAAATCGCAGACCAGCGGCGGACTTTCGGTCAACATCAACGTCCAGGAAGCAAAAGAGTTTCGTGTCGTCATCAAGCTGGTAGATCTGCCTGAAGATATGCGGGCCGGCCTTCGCCCTGGAATGAGCGCGACCGCGACGATCACGACCAAAACCGTGAGCAACGTCATCACCGTGCCGCTGCAGGCCGTCATCGAAAAGAAGCCCGAGGGTTCGCCGTCACCGACGGTCCAGGGCGACGCTCCGCAGCCTGCCGACAAGCCGAAGGCCATCACCGGCGTTTACGTCCTTGACGGCAATAAGGCCAAATTTGTCGAAGTGACGACCGGCATCGTCGGCGAATCGGACCGCGAGATCACGAGCGGGCTCAACGCGGGCGACGAGGTAATAACCGGGCCAAGCAGGATCTTAAATACCCTAAAAGAAGGCACCGTCGTTAAACGGCAGACCAAGAAAGAAGGCGAAGCCGCCAAGTAGTTTCCGACGGAGGAATTATGGCTCAAAAGAACGGAAACGAAAATGGCAACGGCGCCGGTACGGATCACCCGTCCGACTCGATCATCTCGATGCGCAACATCTGGAAAACGTACCAGATGGGCACCGAGGAACTGCACGCATTGCAGGGAGTGTCGTTCGAAGTAAAACGCAACGAATATCTCGCGATCATCGGGCCGTCAGGTTCGGGTAAATCGACATTGATGAACCTGATCGGCTGTCTCGATTCCCCGACGAAGGGCGAATACTGGATCAACGGCCATCTCGTATCGGACATGACCGACGACGAGCTTGCCCGCATCCGCAATAAAGAGGTCGGGTTCGTATTTCAGACGTTCAACCTGCTGGCGAGGGCGACGGCACTGCACAATGTAGAACTGCCGCTCATCTACGCCGGCATGAGCGCCGCCGAAAGGCACGCCAAGGCTGAGGCTTCGCTGACGGCCGTCGAACTCGGCGACCGTATGCTGCACCGGCCGAACGAACTGTCGGGCGGACAGCGACAGCGTGTGGCGATCGCCCGGGCTCTGGTCAATCACCCGTCGATCCTGCTCGCGGACGAGCCGACCGGTGCTCTCGACACCAAAACAAGTTACGAGATCATGGCGCTGTTTGAAAAGCTCCACGCCGAGGGCAACACCATCATCCTCGTCACGCACGAGCACGACATCGCCGAACGCGCCCATCGCGTCATCACGATCCGCGACGGCCTGATCGAAAAGGACGAACGCATCAAATAATGGAGACCGTTCCGCCATATGTATCGATCGTCTTTATTTTGACGACCTTTACGGCGATCGGATTTCTCCTGCGGGCGACCCGCAAGGCCGGGCTTCACCGGACACCGTCACGAATATTGGTCTTTATCCTGCCGCTTTGGATCTTTTTCCAGGCGGCACTTTCAATTTCGGGCTTTTACGAAGAATTTACGTCGGTGCCGCCGCGGCTCGTGCTCTTTGGCGTACTTCCCGCTCTGCTGCTGATCGTCCTGTACCTGACCGTGTTTCGGCAAACATTTGTCGAGCGTCTGCCGCTGCGGATGCTCACGATGGTGCATATCGTCCGCGTTCCGGTCGAGCTCGTCCTGCTATGGCTGAGCGTTGCCGGCCAGATACCGCGGATGATGACGTTCGAGGGAGCAAATTTCGATATTTTGTCCGGGATCGCCGCACCGATCGTCGCGTGGCTGGCGTTTCGCGGCGGACAGACGCGAAATGGCATGCTGGTCGCATTTAACATCGTCGGGCTCATTCTGCTCGCGAACGTCGTCTCGATCGCCGCTCTGTCGATACCCTCCGCGATCCAACAGCTCAATATCGACCAGCCGAACCGTGCCGTTCTATATTTTCCATACGTTTATCTGCCGACCATCGTCGTTCCGATAGTGCTGTTCTCGCATCTCGTATCGCTGTATCGGACGCTGATCTCTAAAGCCGAATGATCACGCAAACGGCATAGTTCCCTGCCGAATGTGGGTTATAATTGAGGCATCGTGAGATTTTACGGGACGATCCTTCTGCTAAAGGAATCATTCAAACTGGCATTGCTCAGTTTGCGTGCCAATAAGCTGCGTACACTTTTGACGCTGCTTGGCGTGATCGTGGGTGTGACGTCGGTCATTGCAGTGGTAACTATCATCAGCGGACTCGACACGACCGTCTCGACCGCATTTTCATCACAGGGCTCGACCGCCTTTAGCGTGTCCAAGCGTCCGCTAGTCATAACCTCACGCGAGGACCTGATCAAATTCAACCGCCGCCGCGACGTTACGACCGAAGACGCCGACGCTATCAAGCGGCTCTGCCGCACCTGTGACCGTGTGGGAATGTCGCTAAACGGCATGGGGCTCGTAAAATTTGCCAACAATAAATCGGAGGGTGTTTCGCTCCGCGGGCTGACGCCGACGATGTTTGACATCGAAAATGTGACCATCCAATCAGGCCGCCGCTGGACCGATCAGGAAGGCGTCAGCGGACGCTCGGTGTGCGTTATCGGCACGGACCTGCTCGACAACCTTTTTGACGGCAGATCGCCGGATGCGGTCGTCGGCGAGGAGTTGCGCGTCAACGGAATCCCCTTCACCGTGCTTGGCGTCGCGACGCCGTTCGGAAAGGTGCTCGGCTTTTCGAGAGATAATTTCGTTTATTTCCCGTTCGAGGCCGGCCAGCGGATGTTTGGTGCCCGAAACTCGATAACCGTCCACGTGCAGGTCGCCGATGCCATCGATTTTGAGGCCGCCAAGGACGAGGTCCGATCCATCATGCGCAACCGCCGCGGCAAGGCATTCGGTGACGACGACGATGGCGTTTCCGTCGAATCGCAGGATGCTTTTCTCTCGATCTACGGCAGTGCGACCTCAGGAATTTACGCCGCGACGCTTGCCGTCGCCGCCGTTTCATTGGTGGTCGGCGGCATCGTCGTGATGAACATCATGCTCGTCTCGGTGACCGAACGTACGCGTGAGATCGGCCTCCGCAAGGCCGTCGGTGCCCGCCGCCGCGACATTATGCTGCAATTTCTGATCGAGGCCGTCGCCGTGACCGTGCTCGGCGGCACACTCGGGGTCATCGCCGGTTACGGGCTGGCATTCCTGCTGTCGCTGGTGATGGGTTTTCCGGTGTCGATCCGTGCAAGTTCGGCGATCATGGGCGTCGGAGTGTCGGCCGTGGTCGGCATCATAAGCGGGTCGTATCCAGCCCTGAAAGCCGCGAAGCTAGACCCGATAGAGGCGATGCGAAACGATTAAGAGATGAGGATCGACTCGATACGCGAATCGGCCGTAATGGCCCTCGACACCCTGCGGGAAAACAAACTCCGCTCGGCTCTGACAATACTCGGCGTCGCGGTCGGCGTTATCACGATACTTGCGATGGTCTCGATCATACAGGGGCTAAACAAAGCGTTTGCGGAACAGATCGAATCGCTCGGATCCAATACCATCTTTGTCGCCAAGTTTGACGCGAGCTTCGGCAAGCCGCCCGGCCAGGAAGAGCGTCAGCGAAAGGAATTGACCATCGACGACGCCGACGCCCTTCGGGCTGGTGTGCCGACGGCTGTCGGCGTATCGCCGATCCAACGCGAACTCGCCGTTACGATCCGCTACAAGGAAAAACAGTCCGACACACCGATCCTGATCGGAGCCACACCGTATTACGAGTTTACTCACTCGCAGTATATCGGCTACGGCCGCTTTATCCTCGATGTCGATATGGCCGAGCGGACAAACGTCGTTGTCCTGGGCCAGGACCTCGTAAAAGCACTGTTTGACAATGGCGAGGACCCGATCGGTGCCGAGGTCAGGATCGACGGTAATCCATTCCGCGTGGTCGGTGTGATGAGCCTGCTCGGGTCATTTTTCGGCCAATCGCGGGATAATATCGCTTTCATACCGCTCTCGACGGCCCGGAAATTATACCCGCGACTCGAACAGCCGCAGAGCGTTTTTGTGATGGTGATCAGGCCGCGAACGCGTGCCGACGTTAAACAGACGATGGACGATGCCCGCGACATACTCAGGACGCGGCGGGGCGTAAAACCGGGCGAAAAGGACAATTTCGGGATGTCGTCGCAGGATGCTCTGCTCGATATCTATAATCAGCTTACGGGTGCGACATACCTTGTATTGACCGCGGTCTCGGCCGTCGCTCTGATGATCGGCGGCATCGGTGTGATGAATATCATGCTCGTCTCGGTCACCGAGCGAACGAAAGAGATCGGCATTCGAAAGGCGGTCGGTGCAACGAGGGCGAGCATCCTGGTACAGTTCCTGATCGAGGCGGTCGTGCTTACAGCGATAGGCGGTGCTTTCGGGGTGGCGATCGGCGAGGTCGTCAGTGTGATCATCAACGCCTATTCGCCGCTGCCTGCGTACATCCCGTTGTGGGCGATCCTGCTCGGGCTCGCAGCCTCGGCCGGCGTCGGCGTCATCTTCGGCGTATTCCCTGCCTGGAAGGCCTCAAAACTCGACCCCATCGAGGCTCTCAGGTTCGAATAAGTTCGCCCGCTGTACGAAACTTTTCGCCCGGTTAACTCGTAACAATCGCTTGACTTAGTTAAGCTAGAAGGCTGATGAATTTTTCTGAGACCATCAAACTCGCATTTGACCAGATCCTCGCGCACAAGCTGAGGTCGTTCCTGACGCTGTTGGGGATGATCATCGGCGTGACGGCGTTTATGATCGTGCTGTCGCTGCTGCAGGGTTTCAGTGCATACGTGGACGAAAAGCTCGCCGGTATCGGTTCAAATTCGTTCACCGTCCGGCGGTTCAGTTTTGAGGATTTTAAGGACACCGACACCATCGCGGCAGCCCAGCGGCGGAACAAGGAACTGACCTTTGACGAGATGGCCTTCATCCGCGAGCGTGCTCAACTGGTCGGCCTGATCGGTGCCAAGGCCGGCGGCATGAGCCGCGAGGTCAAGGGCGGCGGCGAAACGCTTTCGAGCGTTCAGATCAGCGGTGCCGAACCGATAACGGCCCAGATCGATAAGCTCGACATCGCCGAGGGGCGTTTTTTCTCTGAGCCCGAAAATAACAACGCGGCCCGCGTCGCCTATGTCGGTGCGGACGTCGCCAAAAAGCTCTATCCGCGCGAATCAGCGATCGGTCGCGAACTGACGATCCAGGGCATTCCGTACCGCATCATCGGCGTCCAGACGGCAAAAGGGACGGTCTTCGGCCAGCCGCAGGACAATTTTATTACGCTGCCGATCAAGACGTTCGGCTCGGCATTCGGCGGGCTGACGCGGCAGCGGGCACCGTACTTTGTCGTGACCTCGAAGGACGAAAAAAAGGTCGCCGACGCGGTCGAAGAGGTCCGGATGCTGATGCGCATCAAACGCAAGATACCCTTTGGCGAGAAAGACACTTTCGGCATCCTGACGCCCGACGCGATCACCAATCTCATCGGCGGCGTGACCAAACCGATCGGTACCGTGATCCTGGCCGTGCCGTCGATCGCCCTGCTTGTCGGCGGCATCGTCATTATGAACATCATGCTCGTCGCCGTCACCGAGCGGACGCGTGAGATCGGCATCCGCAAGAGCCTCGGGGCACGGCAATCGGACATTTTGCGGCAATTTCTGCTCGAATCGGCCACGCTGTCGGCACTCGGCGGCATTATCGGGCTGATCATCGCCGAGATCGCCGGCTTTATCATTACGGCGGTCTTTTTCCCGACCAAGATATCGCTGCTGGCGGCTTTCTTTGCCATCGCGTTCTCGGGTGTCGTCGGGGCGTTGGCGGGGCTATATCCGGCGTGGAAGGCGGCACGCCTCGACCCGATCGAGGCATTGAGGGCGGATTGATCCAATGGTTGTCGTAACTAGTTCATTTTACGAGAATTTTAAGATGGCGTTCGACACGCTGCGGAGCAATAAGCTGCGCTCGTTTCTGACGATCATCGGCGTGGTCATCGGCGTCATTACCGTGATGCTGATCTCGTCGCTCATCAGCGGCATCAAGGTAGCGGTCGAAAAGCAGGTCGAATCTTTCGGCACGACGTCGATATTTCTCTACAAGATGGATATAGGCATCCGCACAAGCTCGCCGACCCGCGAAGAGCGTATGCGCAAGCCGCTGACGATGGAGGACGCGGCCGCGATCTCCAATCTTCGTTCGATCAACGCGGCGGTGCCGTACCTGAACATCACGAACAACTTTTTCGGCCAGAAGATCAACGTCACCGGCAAGAACGGCAAGACGTCATCATCGGTCCAGCTGCAGGGCACGCTGCCCGACGCTGAAAAGGCTCCGGGCGAGGTGCTGGTCGACGGCCGCTGGTTCTCCAACGCCGAGAACGACACCAAGACCAACGTCTGTGTGGTCGGCGATTCGGTCCGCGACGCTTACTTCCCTAACTCGTCGCCGATCGGCGAAACTATCGAGATCGGCGGTTCCGAATTCAGGATCATCGGCCTGCTGCAAAAGCGCGAGCAGCTTTTCGGCGGCGGCGGCGGTAATAACGACCAGTCGAACGTCATCTATATGCCGATGGGTGCTGCCCTCAAGCTCAAGCCCAACGCCGACGACCTCTTTATCCTCGCCATCGCCAAGGACGGCCAGCTCGAAAAAGCCAAGGACGAGGTCCAGGACATTCTCCGCATCAGGCGGCAGGTGAAATACGGCGAAAAGAACAATTTTTCGATGGAAACGGCCGCGAGTATCATCGATCAGTTCGCCGCGATCACTAACGGCGTATTTATCGCGATGGTCGTTATCTCGTCGGTCGGTTTGATGATCGGCGGCATCGGCGTGATGAATATCATGCTCGTGTCGGTGACCGAACGCACCCGCGAGATCGGCATCCGCAAGGCGATCGGCGCCCGGCAAAACGATATCCTGCTGCAGTTTTTGATCGAGGCGGCGACGCTGACCGGTTTTGGCGGCATCGTCGGATTGCTTATCGGATGGCTGCTGACGCTGCTTGTGCGGCTGTTCCTGCCCTCATACGTGCCGTTGTGGGCACCTATAGCCGGTTTTGTCGCGAGTGTGGGCATCGGGCTGGCTTTCGGGCTGTTTCCCGCGTGGAAGGCCGCACGGCTCGACCCGATCGAATCACTGCGATACGAATAGAAAAGCGAGATCGCATAACGAAAATGACGCGGCTATCGGCTAGATATCCGCGTCATTCCTATTTACATCGGCCGCCCGGGCCGATCACCTGATCACGCCGGCCCTAGCCGATAAATCCCGGAAACAGTGCCGCCATCGAGACCGCCAGCATCATCAGCAATCCGTAGACCGTCAGCGACGCCGCCCAACCGGTCGTGCCGGTGACACGCTCGCCGCCGTTCTTGAGGCCGGTCGCGTTCATCCAGATCCAATAGATACCGAGTATGCTGATCGTCGCCAGGAACGTATAGATCACCGGATGTTCGGCCGGTACGACCAAAAAGCTGAGGTTATCCTGGATCAATGACGACTGGCCCGTGATCGGGTGAATATCGGTCGGATCCTTGATGAACAGCAGCACCGTGTTGAGAATGAACCGTATCACCGCGACCGGAAAATTGGCGTAAACCGCGATCGAGAACGCCTGGAAAAAGTTGATCTTGCCGCCCATCGCCAAAGCGAAAAGCAAAAAGATCGACGCCAGCAGCGAATAGCCGATGATCGCCCACGCAAAGCCGCTGACGGCCTGGCCGGCCCGGATCACCGGATTTTTGGCATCGGCAAGTGCTGCCGGACGCCCCAACTCGACCTGCTTGCGGGCATCGTCATTCATCATCGGCATCTCGAGCGTTTTGTCGATGGCAAAATTGGTCACCCGCTCCGGCGTCAGACGATAAAGGAAAAGATTGGTGAACGTCGCCGACATCAGCGTCATGATAAGCGCCGCGACGAGCCAACGCGGATGACGGCGAAGATTCTGAAACACCTCGCCCGGCGACAGAAATATGTTGATGAGCGACCAGGGCGTCGACATCCGCTCGGTGTCGCCCTGGTCGGGAGCGGAAACAAAGCTGAGCCCGATAATAAGGCCGCCGAGAATGATGAGCATCACACCAGCCGATGTGACGCCGGGGACGACCTTGAGAATACTCAAAACGGCGATGACAAAGCCGATCGCCGCAACCACTATTCCAGCTATACGATTCATATTTTCCTCAACAGAGAACTAATTTTGAATAAGACAACTACGAATACGACCCTTTTGCGACGCGAGTTTCAGATTTCGACTGCATAGGCCGATCAATAGCCGTCGACGCGAATGCACGCGGCGAAATGTCCGGGCGTGATCTCCTTGAGTTCCGGCGTGATTGACGCACAATCGTCTATAGCGAGCGGGCATCGCGTGCGAAAGCGGCAGCCCGACGGCGGATTTATCGGGGTCGGCACGTCGCCGGTCAGGACGATGCGATCGCGTTTTTGTGTCGGGTCGGGCAGCGGTATCGCCGACAGCAGGGCCTTGGTGTACGGGTGCAGCGGCATTTCGTACAATTCGCGGGCCTCACAGATCTCGACGATCTTGCCGAGATACATCACCGCTACGCGGTCCGAGATGTGCTCGACCACCGCGAGCCCGTGCGAGATGAAAAGGTACGTCAATCCGAACTCGTCCTGCAGGTCCTGCAGGAGATTGACGACCTGTGCCTGAACCGAAACGTCGAGTGCCGACACCGGCTCATCGCAGATGATGAGCTTTGGATTAAGGGCCAAAGCCCGGGCGATACCGATACGCTGCCGCTGGCCGCCGGAAAATTCGTGCGGATAGCGGTCGGCGTATTTGGGGTCGAGCCCGACTTTTTTGAGCAGGTCGGCGACGCGTTCGTCCTGCTCGCTCCGCGACCCGATGCCGTGTATCTTGAGCGGTTCGGAAATGATCGAGCGGATGCTCAACCTCGGATTGAGGCTCGCGTACGGATCCTGAAAGATGATCTGCATCTCGCGCCGGAGCGCCTGCATTTCATTATTCGGCAGGCCGATGATGTTCCGGCCCTCAAAGAGCACCTCACCGGCTGTCGGCTCGTGAAGGCGCAGGATGCAGCGGCCGACCGTCGATTTACCGCAGCCCGACTCGCCGACCAGGCCGAGCGTCTCGCCGCCGATGATGTCAAACGAGACGTCATCGACCGCCTGGACGACGTCGTCACTGTTTTCGACGGGAAAGTGCTTGACGAGTTTTCGCACGTCAACCAGCCGCTGTGATCTTACCTGTGGTGTCGCAATTTCCATGATCGATCAGGCCGATTCGGCCAAAATACGCTGCCGCACCGCCTTGAATTTGTGTGCCTCGTCAAAAAGCAGGCACCGGACCCTCGTTTCGGCCGACAGTTCGATCAGCGGCACGGGTGCGGCAAAGCACGCGTCAAACCGATCTTCACACCGCGGGGCGAAATGACAGCCCTTCGGCAGATCGGTCGGCGAAGGCACGGTGCCGTCGATGGTCTTGAGACGCTCGGTCTTTGCCGAACCGGCCTCGGACAGTTTAGGCACCGACCGCAAAAGCCCGCGGGTGTACGGGTGCTTGGGGTCGGCAAAAAGCTCTTCGACGCGAGACTCTTCGACGATCTTACCGGTGTACATCACACAAACGCGGTCGGCCACCTCGGCCACCACCCCGAGGTCGTGCGTGATCAGGAGAACCGCAAGCTTTCGGCTGACCCGAAGCCCGTCCAGAAGCTCGAGGATCTGCGCCTGAATGGTCACGTCGAGTGCGGTCGTCGGTTCGTCGGCGATGAGCAGTTCGGGGTCGCACGCGAGCGCCATCGCGATCATCACCCGCTGCCGCATCCCGCCCGAAAGCTGATGCGGATAATCATTGGCACGCCGCTCGGGCGACGGTATCGCGACCTCACGCATGGCGTCGATCGCCGCCTGCCAGGCCGCTTTCTTGTCGAGCTTACGATGGAGCCGAAGCGCCTCGGCGATCTGTTCGCCGACCGTAAAAACCGGGTTAAGCGACGTCATCGGATCCTGAAAGATCATCGCGATGTCGTTGCCGCGGATCGCCCGCAGGCGTTCTTCCCCGGCGGTCGTGAGTTCCTCGCCCTTGAATTTGATCGAACCGCCGACGATCTTGCCCGGGGACGAAATAAGCCGCATTATCGATAGCGCCGTGATCGATTTGCCGCAGCCGGACTCGCCGACCAGCCCGAGCAACTCGCCCTCGCCAATCGTAAAGCTCACGCCGTCAACCGAGCGGACGAGGCCGCCCTTTGTCGGAAAATGTGTTTGAAGGTCGGTGACCTCTAAAAGCTTGCTCATCTTGATCAAGCGGCGATCTTAGTAACGTTTTCGAAACGCGAGGCGTTGACCTCACTCAATTCCCAATTATTCTGCAAATTCATCCAGAAATTGGGGCTGGCACCCAGTGCCCGCGACAGTTTCCATGCCATTTCGGCACTGATACCGCGTTTTCCCCGACAGATCTCATTGATCGTCTTTGGGAGTACGCCAATATGCTCAGCTAGTGCACTTTGACTGATCCCCGCTTCTTCAAGTTCATCCTTGAGCACAAATCCGGGATGAACCCTTGGCACATGAATACTATCTTTCACCATATTGATCCCTACCGATGATAATCAACGATCTCAACATCATAAGCTTCATTATCGACCCACCGAAAGCAAATTCGATATTGATCGTTGATGCGAATGCTGAACTGGCCTGCCCGATCACCCCTTAACAGTTCAAATCTATTACCCGGCAATTCCGACAGGTCTGAAACCGATGTGGCCGCCGCAACACGGGCAAGCTTGACCTGAGCCTTAAAGTGTAATTCAACCGGCAAGCACTGACGAGCCTGTTTAGAATTGAGGCCGTCACAAATATCTCTGGAGCCCGAATCGGCAAAACTTCGGATTGCCATAGCATATACTACTATACCACCATGTGGTACATCAATTACGGAGCTTCTATGTAAACGAGCAATTAGCGGTTAATAAATGCTGAACGTGTACTCCAACAGTTTTGTCACCGCCACATTAGCACCGTTGATCTGAGCGGGCAAAAACACCAATTTACGAGCAGCCGCGATCGCCTCTTCAGTTAGGCCATACGGCAGTGATTTGACAACGCTCACCGCTCCAATACTTCCGTTCGGGAGAAACGTCGTTCTAAGGATCACGGTTCCCTGAACCTTGGCTTGCCTGGCCAAATTTGTGTATCGGGCACTGGGTTTTGCAACTATCACCAGCGGAATTGTAGGCGTTGCCGAAACAGCAGGCGATTCCTTGGACGCGGCACTGCCGTCAGCCTTCCCGCTCCCCTGCCAATTTCCTAGTCCGTTGGGCACCTTCGTCAACTCTTCCGGTTTTGAGGTATTTCCCGTCGCAGGCGGATCGATCCGGTCGCCGATGGTCGCAACCGCTCCGTCGTCAAGTTTAAGCCCCTTTTCCTTGCCCGTCCCGTCGAGGGACGCCACGAAGTGCATCTCTTTGTGGGTGTCCTGAATGCGTGACACGATCTCCAGTTCGATCCAACGGCCTTTCGAAACTTCGTCAAAGACGTACTTCCTTCGGAATCGCGAGGAAAACGTACGCACTCCCTGATACTGCCCGATCTTGACAGTCCCCGTCACGACGTCCTTTGCAGTTGCAAATGCCCGCATCTCCTCGTCGAAAAGATCACCGTTGAATTTTCGGACCTTCTCACAATATGCGTTGTAGCTGGACCATTTTGATGTCACCTTGACCATGTAGGCCGCACTTTCCGCGTACGCCCAGTACTCAGTAATTAGTCGTTCCGAACACGGCTCCACCGAGTCGATCCGGATCGGCAGTTTGGGCAGTAGGACCGATAATTCTAACTTCCCGATGCGATAACGCTCCCATTTGACCGGGGCTGTGCTCTCTTGAGTTTGGGAGGCTGCTCCAAGCACCGAACTCAAAACAACCACAGCGATAATTAGATAACTTCTCATAATCAATGGGAGCAAAAACTGTCGACAAACAACTCATCGTCGCCCCGGCCTAATTCTTCGGCACCTTGACCGGATCGGCCGGACGTTTGGGCAGTTTAACTGGGGCCGCGATCTTCTTCAAAAGTTCATTGACCGCGCGTTCGAGCTGCGGATCGCCGCCGGCGATAACGGACCGAGGGTCGTTTTCGACCTCAATATCGGGATCGACGCCGTAGCCCTCGATAATGTACTCGCCCTTAGCATTCGCGAGTGCTGATTCGGGCACGTTGACCACGCCGCCGTCGATCAGGTTGCCGCGGTTGGTGATTCCGACCACGCCGCCCCAACTGCGTTTCCCGACAAGCTGGCCGAGGCCCGCCTCGCGGAACATATACGGGAAAATGTCGCCGTCAGACGCTGAATTTTCGTTAAGTATCGCGATCATCGGCCCGAGGAACGCTCCATCGGGATAAGTTCCGCCTTCCTCGTCGGCCCGACGGTAGTTAATGCCGAGCACTTTGCGGCGAAGCCGTTCGATCAACATTCGCGAGACATTGCCGCCGCCGTTGGCGCGGACGTCGACGACCATTCCCTCTTTGTTGAGCTGCGGATAATACCATTTGATAAATTCACGCAAGCCCGGCGCTCCCATATCCGGTATGTGGATATAGCCGAGTCGTCCGTTGGACATCTGATCGACGCGGCGGCGGTTGCCCTCGATCCAATCAAGATAGATCAGGTCGCTCTCGTTAGTTACGGGGCGGAAAGTTATCGTCCGCGCTCCTTGTGCAGTCGGCGACGTGTTGAGCGTGATCGAAACCGCCGAGTCGGCCTTGCCGCGAAGGTAAGAATAGATGTCGCGGTCCGCCGTCACGTTCTCGCCGTTGATGGCGATGACATAATCTCCCACCTTGGCGTCGCTGCCGACCTCGGTCAGCGGTGAGCGGTAAATGTCCTCTTCATTCTGCCCGCCGAAGATCTTGCTGATCTTGTACCGGTTAGCGGCCTTATCGACCTCAAATCGGGCACCGGGCAGGGCCACGCGCACCCTTGACGGCAAATTGAAATCGCCGCCGTCGATATACGCGTGCTGGACCGTGAGCTCGGCGCACATTTCGGAAATGATGTAGTTAAGGTCCGAGCGATGGGCGACGTAGGGCAGCCACTTTTTGTAATCCTCGCGGATCCTGATCCAGTCAAAGCCGTGCATATTGCCCGCGTAGAACCAGTCGCGGTAACGGCGCCAAACCTCGTTAAATATTTGGTTCCACTCGGCAACCGGGTCGATCTCGGCTATCAGGCCGTTGACCGACACCGACTTTTTCGACCGTTCTCCGGCCGGTGACGCGTCGAGGATCGAAAATCCGCCAAATGACGACGTCATTATCTTGGTGCCGTCCTCCGAGAGTGCAAAACCGCCCGCCGGCGTCACGAGGATCGTTTCTTTGCGTTCCTTGAGCGAAAAGATACGCAGCGACGGTGCTCCGTCGGAACCGCGGCCGTAATAAAAGGCCGGCTGGGTCGTGTAGATCAAATGGCCCTTGTTGGCCGAAAGCCCGCCGTAATTATCGGCGCCGATGGGTGCCTTGGCGGCACGTGATTCAATGCCTTCAAAATCGATCTTCTCGGCCGCCGGTGCTGTGGGTGCAGCCGCTGCGGCCGGTTTGTCCTCAGCGATCGTTACCTCGTCGCTTTCGATCGGAAACGGGTTCTTGGTGTCCTTACGGAGGGCGAGTGCATAGATCTGCGTCATCCGGTTCGTCGCGTAGTTAAACTCGGAACTCGACACCTGCGGGGCAAACTCGCGATTGCTCAGGAAATAGAGATAGCCGCCCGACGGGTCCCATGTCGGACTGGTCGAACTGAACATCGCCGGCGTTACGCGATAACTCTTGTTCTCGTCAGCACTCCAAATATAAACCGATGAGATGCCGCTACGCGGCTGCATCGAATACGCGATAAAATTGCCCTTCGGCGACCACTCATAACTCTGAACCAGTCCGATCGGGGCATCGACGACCATCTGAAGCTGCTTGGTAGCCAGTGTCAGAACCCAAAGCTTGCCGTCCTTGTCGCTGAAGGCGATCTTCTTGCCGTCGGACGACCAAGTCGGCGAATACCGCTGAGCGTTGCCGCCCGTGGTGATCTGTTCCGGCGGGGTCGAGCCGTCCTGGGCGACAAGCCAAATCTCTTCTTCGCCCGACTTATCCGAGATATAGGCGATCTGTTTACCGTCGGGCGACCATGCCGGCGAACGGTCATTGGCGTCGGACGAGTGCGTCAGATTTCGCACGCCGCCCTTTTCGATCGGTGCGGTAAAAATGTCACCGCGGGCCGAGAACAATGCCCGCTCGCCCTTTGGACTGAGCGAATACGAGCTGATGTAGTTGGCGGCGTTGACCACGCGTTTACGGCGATTAACGCCGTCGTCCGGTACGGTGATGTTCAGGCGGGTCGCTTTTTTGGAATTTACGTCAAATATCTCGAGTTCGCCGTCGCGTTCGTAAATGATACGGCTGACATTGTCCGAACTCGGCCAGCGAATGTCCCAGTCGCGGTTACGGGTCACCTGGGCGGTCTTGCCGCCGGCCGTGTCGTAGGCGTAAAGGTTGAACTTGCCGTCCTTATCGGAGTTGTAATAGATCGTATTTCCGATCCACATCGCGTCCCGGCTCGCGTGCGGATTATCAGAGATCTTCTTGGCGTCGTTGGTCGCGAGGTCGTAGATATAAAGCGTGTTTGCCTGGCCGCCGGCGTAGCGTTTCTCGGGGCGAAAATCCCGGAACCGCGGCGAATAGACCATTTTTGATCCGTCCGGCGACATATCGCCCGAGCCGGCCTCGGGCATCGGAAGCGCGGTCGCCGGGCCGCCCTGCGGCGAGACCGTGTAGAGACGGGCGATCGGCGTCGACCACGAATCGCGAAGGCTGCGGAACACGATGCGGCCGTCCTTCGTCCAGCCGTGGACCTGATTGTCAAAACCCCAACGCGGAGCAAGCGGGCCTCGCGACGGGTAAAATGTCAGCTGTTTGGGCTCGCCGCCCTGGGCCGAGACGACGTAAACCTGTTCGTCGCCGTCGTACTGTGCCGTAAACGCGATCCACTTGCCGTCAGGCGAAAATTTGGCGTAGGTCTCGACGCCCGGATGCGATGTCAGCCGGACGGCCGTTCCGCCCGAGGCCGAGGCGGTCCAAAGATCGCCGCCGTATGTGAAAACGACCCTTTCACCCTGAATATCGGGAAAGCGAAGCAATTTGGTCTGAGCGGCCGCTCCGACAGCGAGAAAAAGACCCAGAAAAAGCGTGACGGCAAAGCGTTTTGACATATTGAGAACCTCTGACCGATGATCTTTTGGACAGTTGCAAGTTTAACTCAAAACATTACGATCAAAAAGAACGTATGTTTCAATAGTTCGGGCCAATGGCAGGCAACTCAAAGCATCGCATTCAACTCAAATGGATGATATTCTTATCGACAGCCAAAATGTCGCTCTATAAGCGAAGCAATGATCGGGGGTTTTGTTAGTGCACCAAAGATTTAACGGCATATTCGCATTCACACTGATACTCGCAATAGCTCTGACCGGCCTTGGGCAGCAGCCGGCCGGCTCGACCCGTGCCGACAACCTGAAGCCGGGCGAACGCAGATCTGACACGCCGAAGAAGGTCGTCAAGGTCGAAGATATCGAAAAGGATATCGCCGAGGCCCTGAC
This sequence comes from uncultured Chloracidobacterium sp., assembly GCA_964592865.1. GTDB lineage: Bacteria > Acidobacteriota > Blastocatellia > Pyrinomonadales > Pyrinomonadaceae > OLB17. Next base: position 30,986 of record CAZQGN010000028.1, read on the forward strand.
GGTCATCGAAAGGAACTACGGCGGCACCAAAGAGCTCAATTACAATGACGTGATGAAGGCGTCGATCGACTCGATGCTGCACACGCTCGACCCGCACTCAAACTATTTTGACGCAAAGGAGTACGAGGAATTTCGTACCGACCAGAGCTCGCGTTACTACGGCATCGGGGCGACGATCGGCGACCTCAGCGACGCTGACGGCAAGGTCATCGCGACCTACATCAAGGCGACCTTTGACGGTGCCCCGGCGAACCGTGCCGGCCTGAGATACGGCGACAAGATCGTCGAGGTCAACGGCACGTCGATGCTCGGCAAGCCGTTTGCCGACGTTCGCGGCTTTTTGCGCGGTCCCCGCGGAACGCCCGCCAAATTGGTGGTCGAACGCCTCGCGACCGGCAAACGCGAAACGGTCGATATCATCCGCGACGCTGTCTCACAGCCGTCGATCGGCGAGTATTACATGATCCGTCCGGGCGTCGGCTATCTGGCGATGCGCGGCGGGTTTAACCAGACGACGTACGCAGAATTCGTCGCCGCGACCCGCGAGCTTCGTGCGAAAGGGATGCAGCAGATGGTCATCGACCTTCGTGACAACGGCGGCGGCCTCGTCAGCCAGGCTTATCGCGTCGCAAACAGCTTTTTGAAACGCGATCAGACGGTCTTTACGCAAAAAGGCCGCATCGAGGGCGTTTCGGACCAGTATCGGGCCGATAATCCGTCGCCGGACAAGTCGCCGGTCGTCGTGCTGGTCAACCGCAACACGGCCTCGGCCTCCGAGATCCTGGCCGGTGCCCTGCAGGACCACGACCGGGCATTGATCGTCGGCGAGAACACCTTCGGCAAGGGGCTTGTTCAAAACCCGTTCCAGCTTGAATACGGTTCGATGCTGCTGCTGACGATCGCCAAATACGAGACACCCGCCGGGCGCCTGATCCAACGCGATTATTCTAACGGCAATCTCTATGACTATTACACCGAGGGCGGCAGCTTTCGCGACATAACGGCCGATCCGGCTAAACCGACGGGTGCCGAAAGCCGGACAGACGGCGGCCGCGTGGTTTACAGCGGCGGCGGCATCAATCCTGATGTGCCGATCAAGCCCGAGACGATCGAACTCGAGCGGGCGCGTGCCCAGCAAAAGCTGACGAACCCGATCTTCGCCTTTGCGCTCGATCTGGTCGTCGGACGGGTCAAGGGTTTTGAAAACTACAAGATCGAAAAGCCGATCACCTTCGGCTATGACATCACGAAGAACGATTTTCCGGTGACACAGGCGTTGTTTGATTCGTTCAAGACGTTTGCCGTCAGCAAATACAAAGTGACGCCGGCCCAGCTTGACCGCGAACGCGAGTTCATCGAACGCACGCTGAGGACCGAGCTTGTTACGGCCGCATACGGTTCACAGACGTCGGGACAGGTCTTTAACGAGTACGACGATCAGCTTTTGAAGGCGATCGAACTGCTGCCGCAGGCCAAACAGCTCGCTCTCGACAGCTCGAAAAATACGGCTAACAAGCCCAATCCCGGCATCAGGTAAGCACTTTTCTCAAAACGCCAAAAAGCACGATCGGACTCAAATGTCAGATCGTGCTTTTTTTTAATCCAGCGGTTAACCGGCCCTAAAAGAGCCAACGCACCAGGTAGTAGATGCCGACGCCGGCTCCGACGACGATGCCGATCAGCAGCAATATGAGGGCAGCGACCACAAATTTGAATTTGCGGTAGCGGTTCTCGTCGGGCGGCGACAATTGATTTTGCGGAAAATATGGCGGCGGCCTGTTCATAATTTAGGTGACTTCCCTTCTACGTTAGTTAAATTTCAGCTTAGCAGTTCGGCACCGAGGTTCCAAACCGCCGGGCCTGCGTCATATACCTACCTCGGCAGCGGCTGCTGCAGATCGGCGAGTCCGTATGCCAGCACGGCGACCACACCGCCAAGTTCACGCAGCTGACGCGGATCGATCTTGTCGAAGGTGTCGGCCGCCGTGTGGTGATAATTAAAATACGATTGCTGATTGAACCACGGTGCGAATGACGGCACGCCGGCACGCGTCAGCGGACCGATGTCGGCACCGACACCGCCGGCCTGCAGCTGTGTTTGGGTCGCTCCCTGCGGCAATAGAACCTGAGTGATGGGGGCGAGAAATGCCTGTATCTCGGGCTTGCCGGTAAACAGGATACCGAGCGGATGCGACGCCCCGAGGTCAGCCTCGACGGCCGCAAAATGCTTGGCGATATTCGCTGATTCTTCTTTCTCATAGGCCGCCGACCCGCGGCCGCCGTTCTCTTCGTTCATCCAAGCAATGACGCGGATGGTACGTTTCGGGCGGATCTTCATATCGACGAGCAGTTTAGCGACCGCCATCGAGACCGCCACGCCCGAGGCGTCGTCGATCGCTCCCTGCCCGAGGTCCCACGAGTCGAGATGCCCCGAGACGATGACGACCTCATCCGGCTTTTCAGTCCCCTTCAGATCGCCGATCACGTTATAGCTCTCGACATCAGGCAGAGTTTGCGGCGTAAGCGTCAGATGTAGCTTGACCTTGCCGGCCTTAGCCAAATGGGCGATCGTCTCGGCGTCCTCGAATGAGACCGCCGCACCGGGTATTTTGGGAACGCCGTCCGTATAGCCCATCGAGCCGGTGTGTGCGAGACGATTCTGCGAGCCGCCGGCCGACCGATTGAGTGCCGCGACGGCCCCAAAACGGGCCGCTGCCATCGCACCGCCAAACCGGAACTGCACCGCCTGGCCGTAGGCCGCACCGCCAAAACCCGACGACTGAAGCTCGGTGTCGAATTTGAAATTAAAGAGTACGATCTTGCCCTCGACCTTTTCGCGGCCGAGTGCGGCGAGTTCCTCAAAGCTTTCGACCACGACGACCTCGGCCGTAATGCCGCCGGGCGGCGTCGCGACACTGCCGCCGAGAGCGGTAGGAACGACCTTCTGGACCGTTCCGGGAGCCATACCGACAAATTCGACCAGTTCGCCGCGCTCTTCGCCGCGGACCCAATGCGGCACCATGCACTTTTGCAGGCGAACGTCGAGGCCCAGTTTTCGCATCTGATCGGCGACGTACTCGACCGCACGGGCCGCCTGCGGCGAACCGGAAAGCCTCGGCCCGATGTTGTACGACATGTACCTCGTTTGATCGTAAGCGTAATTGCTCGAGGCGGCCGCCCGCTGTATCTCACGCATATTTCGCACGGTCTGTTCAGAATAAAGCTGAGGTGTCGGTTTGGCGTCGGCAACCTGTGCAACGGCCGCGGCGGACGGAATAAACGCCGCGAGAAGCAAAACAAATAATTTCATAGACTCATAGTATCCGAACCGTTCAAACTTACAAAATTCTGTGCGATAATGACGGTGTTCCAGACTATTTTCAAACAGGATAACTTTATGAAACGCTTATTCCTCTCTGTCGCTATCGTTTTTGCGTTGGCGCTCGCGGCCAATGCCCAATTAACATTCACTGTAAACGACCTTATCAACCTCAAGCGGGTCGCCGATCCGCAGCTTTCGCCGGACGGCAGGACCGTTGCTTTTACTATCGGCGTGGTCAATAAAGAAGCTAACCGTACGCTGACCCAGATCTTTGTGATGGCGGCCGACGGCAGCGGCCAGAAGCAGCTGACCAACGGTTCGTCCTCGAGCAGCGGGCCGCGTTGGTCGCCCGACGGCAAGCGTATCGCCTATATGAGCGGCGGCCAGATCTGGACGATGAAGCCCGACGGCGGCGACAAGGAAAAGATCACAAATATTTCGACCGGTGCCGGCGGCCCTGTCTGGTCGCCGGACGGCCAGTGGATCGCGTTCGGTTCGGAGGTCTATCCGGAATGTAATTCGGACGAGTGCAACAGGATCGAGGACGAAAAGGCCGAAAAGAGCAAGGTTCAGGCCAAGGTCACCGACCGGCTGCTGTTCAAACACTGGGTCGAGTGGCGCAACCGCAAGCGTTCGCACGTATTTATCGTCCCGGCAAAGGGCGGGCCGGCCCGCGATATGACAAAGGGCGATTTTGATTCGCCGCCCTACGCGGCCGCGAGCGGCGTCGATTACACCTTTTCGCCGGATGGCGGCAGCATCGTTTATTTGCGAAATCCTGACCGCGTCGAGGCGATGTCCACCAACAGCGACATCTATATCTCAAAGATCGCCGGCAGCGACGGCGGTGCCAAGAATATTACCGCCGGAATGAACGGCTATGACGTTTCGCCAACGTACACGCCCGACGGCAAATACCTGTTGTTCCGCTCGCAAAAACGGGCGACATTTGAGGCGGACCGCTGGCGCATCATGCGTTACGATCCGCAGACCGGCCAGATCGTCGAACTTACCGCCGGATTTGACCAGCAGGTTGACGAGATGACCGTCTCGGCCGACAGCAAGACCGTTTACTTTACCGCCGGCGAACGCGGCAAGGCCCCGATATTCAGCGTGCCGGTCGAGCCTGACTTCAGGCTCAGGATCGCGACACACGTCAAGAAGGTCGCCGATGTCGGATTTGCGAGCGGCCTCAACGTTACGCCCGACGGCAGGACGCTGGTCTTCGCCTGGAGCTCGATGAGTGCCCCGAACGACATCATGAGCATCGGAACCGACGGCAAGGGCCTCAGAGCCCTTACAAAGGCCAACGAAGACACACTGCGGCCCTTCGGCCTGAAACGCCCTGAGGAGGTCGAGTGGAAAGGTGCCCTCAACCAGAATATTCACGGATTTTTACTCAAACCGGCAAACTTTGACGAAACACGAAAATATCCGCTGATAGTCCTCATCCACGGCGGCCCGCAGGGCGCGTGGAACGACAACTGGGGATATCGCTGGAACCCGCAGATCTTTGCCAATCAGGGCTACGTTGTCTTTATGCCCAATCCGCGAGGATCGACCGGCTACGGCCAGAAGTTTGTCGATGAGATCTCGGGCGACTGGGGCGGAAAAGCGTACGTCGATATTCAGAACGGCGTCGCGGACGTCATCAAGCGGCCCTTTATCGACAAGAACAACATCGGTGCCGCCGGTGCCAGCTATGGCGGTTATATGGTCGATTGGCTGCTCGGCCACAACACCGACCCGCGGTTCAAATACAAGGCGTTCGTTTCGCACGCCGGTGTTTACAATCTCGAGAGCATGGCGACCGCGACCGAAGAATTGTGGTTCGTCAACTGGGAATTCAAGGGAATGCCGTGGGAAAACCCCGTCAACTACAACCGTTGGTCACCGCACAAGTTCGCCAAGAACTTTGCCACGCCGACGCTCGTGACCGCCGGCGAACTCGATTACCGCGTGCCGGTCGATCAGAGCCTGCAGTTGTACACAACGCTCCAGCTCAAGAATGTGCCTTCAAAGCTCGTTATTTTCCCGGATGAGGGCCACTGGATCCTCAAGCCGCAAAATTCGGAGTTCTGGTACGGGCACGTCATGGACTGGTTCAAGACGTACTTAAAGAAATAAGCTCGAATGGACTTTACAATGAGAACACTACGTTCACTAACGCTTGCGGCCGCGCTGACTGTTATCGCGGCCGCAGCCGCAATCGCTCAACCTGCAAACCTTCCGATTTTCGACCGCAAGTCGAATTTCGACGCTCAGCATTACATTTTACGCGTGTCTTTCGATCGTGCGGCACGCTCGGTCAAAGGCGACACGACCGTCGTCCTGAAGCCGCTCGCCGAGGGCTTTTCCGTCTTTGATCTGGATGCCGTCGGCCTGGCGTTTTCGTCAGTAAAGCTCGAACCGGCGGGCACTGACCTCAAGTTCGCCCCGATCGCAGGCGGCGTGCGGATCACACTCGACCGCAGCTACAGTCCGGCCGACACCATCAGCGTCCGGCTGAAATACACCGCGACGCCAAAAACGGGGATCTCTTTTGTTACCGCCGCGACCGAGCCGCGGCGGGTGCTGCCCTCCCACCAGATCAGGACACAGGGCGAACCCGAAGAGGCACGCCATTGGTTCCCGTCATTCGATTTTCCGAGCGACAAGGCGACCACCGAGGAGTACATAACTGTCGAACCCGGCGAAACGGTCATCGGCAACGGCGAGTTTCTCGGCAAGGAGGACACCGCCGACGGTAAGGTCACGTGGCATTACAAAATGCCGGTCCAGCACTCGACATACCTCGTGTCTTTCGTTGTGGGCAAATACGCCCGCATCGATGACACGTCGGGAACCGTGCCGCTCGCATACTATGTCTATCCCGGCAAGGAAGACACGGGCCGCAGGGCATTTTCGCAGACGTCAAAGATGATCCCGGTCTACGAAAAGGTCACCGGCGTTAAATTCCCTTACAACAAGTACGATCAGACGATCGTCGCGTCGTTTCAATTCGGCGGTATGGAGAACATCACCGCGACGACGATGGCCGACACCGAGATATTTTTCGGCGATTTCGACTTTGGCAAGGACGTCGTCACTGACCTAGTTTCGCACGAATTGGCACACTCGTGGTTCGGCGACCTCGTCACGTGCCGCAATTGGGCCGAGCTCTGGCTGAACGAGGGCTTTGCGACGTATATGGAGGCCGTCTATCGCGAGAACGCGAACGGCCGCGAAGACTATATGCGAAAGGTCCGCTTTGACGCGGCGACATTCCTCGCGGACGACGCCGTTACCAAGCGCCGCCACGGTTTGTACAATCTTCGTGCGGGCGACCCGGACAAGCTCTTTGACAACGCCTCGGTGACCTATAACAAGGGCGGCGTCGTGCTGCATATGCTGCGTGAACAGGTCGGGACCGAGGCATTTTGGAAAGCCGTCAATGTGTACCTCAACCGTCACAAGTTCGGCCCTGTCATCACGACTGACCTCAAAACCGCTATGGAGGAGGCCTCAGGCCAGGACCTCGCGTGGTTCTTTAACCAGTGGATCTATAGTTCGGGGGCTCCGAAGCTGAGCGTCAGGCCCGTTTACAGTACGCGGAGCAAAACGCTAACGCTTACCGTTTCGCAGACGCAAAAGGCCGACGCGATCGTGCCGGCAGCGTTTCGGTTGCCGCTCGACATCGCGGTCAAGACCTCAGCCGGAATTGAGAAAAAGACGGTCGATCTGCGGCAGCGTATCGAAAAGGTGACCATGAAGGTGCCCGCAAAGCCGCAAACGGTCGAGTTTGACCCGAGCGGCAAGGTCCTGGCGATGAACGTCCAGATCCTGCCGGTCGCGGTGGTCAAATAGATCGTTACCTGACAATAAAAAAAGTTCCGTCAATCGCTTGACGGAACTTTTTCCCTTTGAGAAGACCGGATGTCTGCTTCCGTGTTGAATAGCGGACGCGAAGCACATCAAAATCTTGCCATATCGGCTAAATCTGTTGCTGTTACTTCTTTGCCACACCTACGAGGTTAGCTGTCGGGCTAGGAACGAAAGAGTATCCCCGTATCTCATGATCGAGATGCTTCGCCCCCGGTTTCGCGAAATTCGCTCCACCAATGGTTCCCCCGCGTCGCCTTACTTAAGGCGGCTTCGGTGATCGACTTTTCAACAAGACAATAATATCACCGAAACAGAACGCTTGACAAGAAAAAATATAAAAAAATTATCGGCCGGGATAAAATTGGTAGAGCAGCAGATAAACCACCACTCCGGTGACCGAAACATACAGCCAAACCGGGTAAACAAGGCGGGCGAGACGCTTGTGAAGGTCGAATTTAGCCTTGAGAGCCCGATGAAGCGTCCAAAGGATGAACGGTGCCACGAGGGCCGCCAAAATGGTATGCGAGGTCAGGATCGTGAAGTAGATCGGGCGGATGATGCCCTCACCGGTAAATTTCGTCGGCCCGAGGCCGAAATAGTACGTTCGCAGGGCGTGGTGCGTCAGATAAGACAACAGAAAGACCGCCGAGACCGTACACGCCGCGAGCATTGCAATGCGGTGCTTCGGGATCTGTTTCGTCCGGATAAAATACAGTCCGGCGATCAGGCAGCATCCTGACAGCGCGTTGAGTGAGGCGTTAAGGTGCGGAAAGATGCCGAGCAGATTCATCTTATTACTTCCAGAATCCGAGCAGGACGAAAAGTACAATCCATAGCAGGCCCATAAAGTGCCAGTACCACCCGACGACCTGAGCGAGCGAGATACGGCGTTTGACGACGTCGGCGTCCGAGGTCGGATACCACGACCGCAGCAGTATCGCCGACAAGGCCGTGATGCCGCCGAGCACGTGCACGGCGTGGACCGCCGTCAAAAGGTAAAAGAACCCGACATACGGATTGCCCTGCATATACAACCCGCGTCGCGACAGTTCGAGCCACGACAGCAGCTGAGAAGCGATAAAAATGCCGCCGAGCACCGTCGTCGCCAAAAGGTACTGTTTACCGCGCTCCTGCATATTGCGCTGTATCGACCGCTCGGCGACATAGAATGTCACACTGCTTGCCGCGATAAGCACCGTACTGATCCAAACCTGTATCGGCAGCGTGAACGGCGCCCATTCCGCGACATTATTGGTCGCGATGACCACATACGCTCCGATCAGCCCGCCAAAGGTCATCAGGACGATCAGCAGCAAAAACCACGTGAGTATCCGGTATCGGCCAGACGGATCGGAATTCTGGGCGTCCTCGTCGTCATTGGCCGGCAGCGATCTGTCGCCGCCGCCTCCGCCGCCCCGATAGCCTCCCGGGCCGCCGGGCGTTTGCGAGCCGCCGCCGGACAGCTTTCCGGGCTTGATCTCGAGTTCCTCAGTGTTTGCAACCGGCTCAGCGGTACCGAGTTTCATAAGCCTAACGTTTATCCGCCACCATCAGGATGAAGAGCAGCGGCAAATAGATCACCGAAACAAGCAAAAGCGCGCGGGCGGACTCGTTCGTTTTGGTCCGTGCGGTGCGAATGCTCGCCCACAGGAACCAAACGCCGAGCAGAACGGCGCCGACCAGATAGATGATGCCGTCAGTGGCAAAGAAGAACGGCGCGAGGCTGACCGGAACGAGCATGATCGTGAACATCACGATCTGACGGACCGTTATTCGTCCGTCGGGCTCGACCGCCGGCAGCATCTTGATCCCGGCCTGTCGATACTGGTCGCGGTACATCCATGCGATCGCCAAAAAATGCGGGAACTGCCACAGGAACTGCATCGCGAATAGCGCCCACGCGACCATCGTGATCTCGTTGGCGGCCGCCGTAAAGCCCATTAGCGGCGGCAAGGCACCCGGGATCGCACCGATCGCGGTGCAGGCGGTGGTCTTGGTCTTGAGCGGCGTATAGACGAGCACGTATCCGACGATAACCAAAACGCCGAGAAAGGCCGTCAGGCCGTTTACAAAAAAGTATAGATACGCCTCGGCCGCGACACATTGCAGAATGCCGAAGACAAGAGCCTCGGTCGGTGTGACGCGTTTGCTCGGCAGCGGCCGTGTCCTGGTCCGCTCCATCAGCGGGTCGATGCTTCGCTCGATCCACTGGTTCAGCGTCGCGACGCCGAACGCCAGCAGCGTGATCGCCGCCATCGCGTGTACAAAGAGCACCGTGTCAAAGGCTCCGGACGTACCGATGTAGAATCCGGCCGCCGACGTCAGCACCAGCAGAAAGGCTATCCGCGGCTTGGTCAACTCAAAATACGCCGCCGCTTTGCCCTTCAGCGAAATGCCCTTTATTTCTTCGATCTCAGCCGTTAACGTGTCCATCAATAATCAATACTGCCCGAAACTTAAAGCTTAAGAATACCGTCTAGAAAATAATTGTCCAAATTGGACATCATTAAGACGTATTTTTTCCGTCTGAAATGGAACTAATAATTAGACGGGTGACAAACCTTTTTCGCTCGGCTATGCTTTTTAAGTAGTATGTCAGCTGTCGACGACGCTATTGAGCCTAAACCGGCTTTTAAGCCGAAAACTGCGCCGATCGTTAATCGTATCCTCGATTTTCTCAGTTCGGTACGCTTTGGTGTGGTGCTTTTATGCATTCTGGTCGCACTTTCCATAGTCGGAATGGTGGTGCTGCAGCAGAATGTGCAGGGCTTTGACGCATATTTTGTCTCGCTGACGCCGGCCGAAAAGTACGTTTTCGGCGCCCTCGGCATCTTTGACATCTACCATTCCTGGTATTTCAACGTCCTGCTGCTCGTTCTTTCGCTAAATATCGTGCTCGCGTCGATCGACCGATTCCCTTCGGCGTGGAGCTACATCGTCAAACCCAAAACGACCGCAACCCGTCCGTGGCTGCTGGCCCGTAAGGAAAACGCGACATTTACGATCGACGCTGCGTCGGAGATCGAGGCCTCGTCGGAGATCGCGGCGATACTTCGCGAAAGCGGATTTAAGACCACAGTAACGGAAAAGGCCGGTGTGACGACCGTCTTTGGCGAAAGCGGCAAATGGAACCGCATCGGGGCGTACATCGTCCACGTGGCGTTGCTGACGCTGTTCCTGGGCCATTTCGTCGCTCTGCAGACGGGTTTTGACGCGGACGTCAAGATGGTGCCCGGCGAACGCACAGACGAGATCCAGCTGATCCGGTTCGACCTCGACAAGAAAGAGAAGTTTAACGTCAAACTTCCCTTCTCGATGGAGTGCACCGACATCCAGCAAACGCTGATCGACGCCGGCGGGACGATCGACGTTACCAATACGATGGATTGGCGGACTCAGCTGCTGATCGACGATCCGCAATACGGCGTCATGAAGGCCGACGTCGCGCTCAACGCTCCGCTCAATTACCGCGGTTACCGTTTCTTTCAGGCACAGACCATCCCGGTCGGCAGTGCCCGAAAGGTCAAACTCGAACTTACGCCGGTCGCCGGCGGAGCCTCGACAACGGTCGATCTCGAACGCAACGGCACGGCCGAACTCGGAGACGGCACGAAGATCAAGTTTGAACAGTTTTTGGCGGACTTTACGATGGGCCCGGGCGGCAAGCCCGACACCAAGAGCGGCGAATATAACAACCCCGCGGTCGTTCTGACGGTCACGCCACCGGGATCGGATTCGCTCAGGGTATTTGCCTTTTCGGAAAAGCTGCCTGACAACATCCCGATCAACGCCGCCAAGGCCGGCTACAAATGGCGAATGACCGAGTTTGAAAAATCGCCGATGGCACACATCCTATCGATCAAGTACGATCCGTTTCACGGTGCTTTCATCGCCTGGTATTTCGGCGGTTTCGGGCTGATCTTTGCGTTGTGCTTTGTATTCTTTTTCGCACATAAACGCGTCTGGGCCGCCATCGCACCGGCCGCAGACGGCAAGTTTGAGGTCGTCCTTGCCGGTGAAGCAAACCGGAACCAATTCGGATTTGAAGATAAATTCAAAAAGATCGCGGACCGCATCGGCGGCACCGCGGACGAGCAGTAAAAACAAATGAAAGAACTCGACAGACTCGAAGAAAAGAACGGATTACTCAGCTATCTGCCCGCCATTATGGTGATCGTCGGAGCATTTGCGATGCTCGGCGTCAGGATACAGGTCGGGGCGTCGTTCATCTCGGACACGGCACTGATGATGATCGCACTCGCGTGCTACATCCTCGCGGCACTGTTCCAGTTGACCAACCTTTACGCGCCGTCGTCCATGGCCGAAAAGATCGGGCTCTACGGAGCCTCGCTCGGCGTATTTTTTAACCTCTCGAGCTGGCTGATCCGCTGGGTCGCGGCCTATGACCGCGAACTCGCGATGATGCGCGAGAGCGGCAATATGGCTACGCCGTGGCTGTTTCGCTATATTCCGTTCGCCAATCTTTACGATCTGAGCCTTGCTTTCGCCTTTGGTGCAGGCATCACGACGCTGCTTTTCGCACGGCGGAGCAATTTTCGCGTATTGACGGCGTTCACGCTGCCGCTCGCGGCGCTGATCCTGATACTCGCGAGGTTTATCGGAGGCGAGTTCATCGACCTGCCGCCGGTGCTCGATTCGTATTGGCGCCCGATCCACGTCGGCGTCGCGTCGCTAAGCTACGGCATCGCTCTCGTCTGTTTTGCGGTCGCGGTCGTCTATCTCCTCAAGGACCGCGTCAAGGTCGAGGCGATGGCGATATGGTCTAGCCTGTTCGCCGTTTCGGTCATCGCGACGGTCAGTAAATTCTCGGTATTTACCGAGCTTGTCTATCGTGCGGGATTATTTGTCGAGAACGCCCCGGGCAAAAAGCCCTTTTCGGCACCGTTCAGGCTCGAAATACCGTTTGCCGGGCCGGCACTGGCGATCGCCGGTTTTCTGCTGATAGCGGCGATCGCGGCATTTATCGTTTACGTCTATAAGAACAACGAGGCCGCCCGTAAATACGGACATATATTCCTGAAACTCGCTCTCGTTGCACAGATCGTAGCGATCGGCGTGCTCGTCAACGGCATCAAGACCACGACCGACGTCCTGCCCAAACTCAAGGCCCAGCTTGCCGCCGAGCCCGGACAATATCTGGTCGCGGGTATGGCGATCGCTGAGACTCAGCAGTTGTCGGCACAGGAACTGACGCAGATGCGGCCGTCGCAGTACGAGCAAATGGCCCAGAGCTATGTCGCGAACGCCGGCGACAAGATGTTCCTGAGCCTCAACACCAACCCGGTCGAGATCGCGGCCCTGCTGACCGGCCTGGTCGGGACGATCTTCGTGATACTTTTCGGATTCAGGACCGAGGGGCTGATCTCGCGGCTGCCGAGCCTCGAGTCGCTCGACAATCTGATGTACAAGACGGCGTGTCTGGCATTTGCCGGGCTCGCGATGCTGCTGATCACGGGTGCTATCTGGGCCAACGAGTCGTGGGGCCGGCCATGGGGCTTTGACTCAAAGGAAACCGGTGCCCTGGTCGCATGGCTGACCTATGCCGCATTTCTGCACACGCGGATCTCACGTGGTTGGAAAGGACGCAGTTCGGCTTATTTTGCGATAATCGGCTTTCTGTTGGTGATATTTACTTACTTAGGGGTCAGCTATCTGCTCAAGGGACTGCACAGCTACGCGTGATCATTCGATGCCGACACGCATGATGCCTGACATCGCGTACCGGCCGATGTAACCGTCTTTGAAGATAACGGTCAACGTACCGTTATCGACGGTAAATCGAATAACGTCGGTCATCGGCTTTTCGATCTTTTTGCCGTCCTTGAAGACAACAACGAGGCGAAATGCCGCCATCGGGTCGCCGGAAACAGAAGTTTCGGCGGCCTTTTTCTTTTCCTCAGCGGGCTTTGCGGGCGGTTTTGCCGCAGGTTTGGCGGGCTTGGCCGGATCAGCGGTCGGCTTCGTATTCTTGGCGACGGCCTTTGGTTCGCCGGACGCCACTGTCGCGTCACCGGCGACGACCGGAGGCTTTGTTTTCGGCGTTTTATCAGCCGCGGTTTCCGTTTTGGGTTCCACCGGAACCGATTTGACCGGCATTTCAATGATCGTGCCGACGGAATTTACTCTTACCGCCCCGTTGTCCGACCCGGCGATCGTCGGAGCGGCGACTTTATCCTCGCCTGAGTCCTTGGCGGCGACAAAGCTGCCGGCGAACTTGATCCGATACGCGGCGGCATCGTCGTTGGGCGTCCGGCCCTGAATGCGGAGCAGTAGCCGCTCCGGCCGTCTGAGATATACGATCCGGCCGGTCTCATTTGACGCGGCGTCGGCAAATATCACGATCTTGGTCAGCGGCCGAAGCCCATCGGCGGTGAAGATGTCGATATCGCCGTCAAAATTCTTGGTAACGACATTGACGAAAATATCGCCCTGATCGCCATTGAAAGCGTAAAAGTGGCTCGTCAGCCGCGCGTCGCCGATATCTCTCGCCTTGATCGAACCGACGATCTCGTTGGCCCGGATCGCCGTCGGGAATGCCTGATCGGTCGACTGTGCCACTGCCGCCGAGACGGCGAAAAGGGCAAAGGCGGCGGCCGATAGTACTTTTGAACGCAGAGAGATCACTTTTTACACAAGGTCCTTTCTAAGGTGGACAAGCCGCGACGTTTCCTCATAACCGAGCCGGACGTGGGCGGCGATGCTCGAATCATTATCGATCTCGGCGTCGGACGCCATTTCGGTACAGCCCTTTTGACGGGCCCATTTTTCGGCGAGTTCGACCAGCCGCGACCCGATACCCATTCGCCGGTACGGCACATCGACATACCAGCCCTCGAGATAGCCGACATTTTCGCTTTCGCAATCCTCGACGAAAGGACGAATGCTCGCCTCGAGAAAGCCCGCAAGACGGCCGTTGCCGTCATCCGCGACCGCGACGAACTGACTGTCGCTATGATCGAGAATGTCCATCATCTCGCTCTGATGATCGTCCTGATCGGTCTCGTCCCACAGCAGCTGCCGCAGGCGAAACCATTCTCCGAGATCTTCTTCACGAAACGGGCGAATGCTGATCGATGTGTCGTTCATTTGGTTTCGATTTTAACAGTGATGCAAATATACGACAACAAACAAAAAAGCCGAAATCGAAATTCCGGCCTTTCCGTAAAATTAGTCATCTGGATCAGTGATCAACCGACGGCCTTTGACGCAGCGGGCTTTTCGCCCAGCACCTCGAGAGCCTTTTTAAGCTGAATATCCTCGGTCACGGCGGGCTTTGCCTTCGGCGTGGGTGTCGGCGTCGCCTGCGGATTCTGACCGTCCTTGTTCTGCTGATCGACGAGGTCCTCGACATCGAGCGGTTCCGGCGTATCGGGCCGTTTGACCTCGATCGACGGTTTAACGCCCATCGAATTGCGATCCTCACCGAAGAACGGCGTTCCGCCCGGTGAAGCCCATTTTGCCACGGTCAGCAGATAGCCGCCGCCCGACGACATCGTAAACAGTTTCTGATCGGTGCCCGAGCCGAACGTGCGTTCGCCGATCACCTCGCCGCGCTTGCGCTCGACGACGGCGGCAGCGACGACCTCGGCCGCACCGGCGGTCCCGAGACTGGTCAGAACGGCCATTTCGCCGTCAAACGCCGCCTTCGACGGGTCAGCCGTCACGGTTCGCGTCACTTTGCCCTCGCGGCCGACGACCTTGGCAAGTTCACCGTCCTTGATGAACAGGTTCGCGACAGCGGCGCCCTCTTCAAGCGTACCGCCGGCAACGCCGCGAAGGTCGAGAATGATCTTCTGGGCACCCTGTTTGGTCAGCGACAGCAGCTGCGAACGAATATCCGCCGCTTCGCCGCTATCGAGACTGTTGACCTTGATGATGCCGATCTTGCCGCCCTCGATACGCGATTCGGCCGTCGGGGCCTTAAAGGTGCCGCGGGTGACCTTGATCGTCTGCGGCTTTTCGCCCGAACGGAGTACGCGGAGGCTGACGGTCGAGCCAGCGTCGCCCGCCAATAGTTGGCGAGCGTCATAGAGCGAAATGTCGCGGGTTGCCTTGCCGTCGATATACTCGATCACGTCGCCCGACTTGATCCCGGCCTTGTCCGCCGGCGAACCCTTGGGTGCGGAGATAATGTAAACATAGCCCGCGACCTGCGAAAGTTCGGCACCGATGCCGGCCTTTCCGGCAAAACCGCCGGCCTGAAACTCCTTGACCTGCTCGGGCGTCAGATATGACGAATACGGGTCGAGACCCGACGCCAGCCCGCGAAGAGCCCCGACGCGGACCTTTTCCATATTGGGTTCGTCAACATAGTCGTTCTGGATATGCTGCAAAACCGATTCGACGATGCGCAGCTGCGCACCGGGATCGTTGACGGGCTGCTGCGCCTGCGTCGTCAGCAGGCTGCCGACGATCGGAAGCCCGCCGATGACCGCGTACATCGCAATTGCCCCGGAGAGCACCAAAACCCAGATCTTTCCGCGAAATGACATATAATACCTCTGAGAAAAAAACAAAACGCCGTCGATCAGCAATTATCCGACATCAAAATTATTCGTGCAAGAAAAAGATACAGTTAATAACGGCCCGATTGCAGACATTTCACTGATACTCGAGGCCGGACGCCTGCTCGCCATCGATCCGGGCACGAAACGGATCGGAATTGCCGTGTCTGACGAACTAAGGATCACCACGCGGCCGTTGGAAGTTATAACGCGGACCAATTGGAAAAGTTTACTTTTATCCGTCAAAAACATTGTCGCGGAATTTGATGCCAAAGCATTGGTGATTGGTTTGCCGCTCGAATCCGACGGCACCGAAAGCGAAATGTCGGCGTACGCCCGCGACATCGCCCGCAAGTTTGCCCTCTCACTCGACATCCCCGTCATCCTGCAGGACGAACGCGTCACCTCGTACGAAGCAAAATCCCGGCTCTGGAGCCGCGGAAAGAGCGTAAA
>CAZQGN010000029.1:0-46743 GCA_964592865.1 uncultured Chloracidobacterium sp.
ATGCAGGAATGCTCGACCTCAAGGTCAGTAAAACTTGGGACTTCGTGCGAGACGACCCGCGGTTCAAGGAATTGGTCAAACGAGTCGGGATCCCGGAATAGGTGTTGATGAGGTTTTGCCGTAGTCATAGTGTCATTTTGGTTCTGCTCGCGGCTCTGCTCGCGGTGGCGAGCGGCGTCCAAGCCCAGCAAGCTCAGCAGAATCCTTCGCCGATGACCGATACCACGCGGCCGCATCCGCGGACCGAAAAGGTCGAGGTTCCCGGACGTCGGACTGAGCTTGCGTCTTTGAAAGGTGCAGTACTTTTCGCTGGGCCGAGGGTCACGTCTGACAAACCCGTGCCGCTGATCATCCACTTTCACGGCGTTTCGTGGCTGATGGAGTATCACATCGCAAAGCACTTTCCGAAAGCCGCATTGATCACCGTCAACCTCGGATCGGGCTCGCGGGTTTACGGCGAGCCGTTCGGTCGGGCGGAAATGTTTCAGGAGTTGATCGACGAGGCGAGCAGTAAACTGGGAGCGAAAAAAGGCTGGTCCTCGATAACGCTGGTCGGATTCTCGGCGGGATATGGGGCGATCAGGGCGATACTCCGGCATGATGTGAATTTCCAAAAGGTGGACAATGTTCTGCTCCTCGACGGTATTCACGCGAGCTACGTGCCCGAGGGGAAACGCCTGGCCGACGGCGGCGTGATCAAAGCTGACGATCTCGATTCATACATCAGGTTTGCCCGCGAGGCCGTCGCCGGCAATAAGAAATTCATGATCTCGCACTCGGAGATCTTTCCCGGCACATACGCCAGCACGACCGAGTGTGTCGATCACTTGCTCACAACTCTTGGGCTCAAGAGGAAACCAAAGCTCAAGGCCGGCCCCGTCGGGATGCAGCAGTTGAGCGAGGTCGATGTGAAAGGTTTCCACATTCGCGGCTACGCCGGAAACACCGGTGCGGATCACGGCGATCAGCTGCAAGCGATGCCCGAATGGCTGAAATTATTGAAGATAAAATAGCGATATGACGGACACGATACAACACGACGACGGCCGCGTCGAACTGCAGCCGCATGTACTAAGCGAGATCGAGGCTTCGCCGCTCTACAACGAGGATCTTGCTCCGGTGCCGGTCGATAAGCGCAACTGGACGACGTACAACTACGCCGCTCTGTGGATCTCGATGGCGCATTGCATACCGACATACATGATGGCGTCGGGGCTGATCTCGGCCGGAATGAACTGGTGGCAGGCGTTATTGACGATCCTGCTCGGCAACACGATCGTGCTGGCGCCAATACTGCTCAATTCGCATCCCGGAACGAAGTACGGCATTCCATTTCCGGTATTTGCACGAGCGGCGTACGGAACCGTGGGGTCAAATCTGCCGGCACTGATGCGTGCGCTCGTGGCCTGCGGTTGGTTCGGCATTCAGGCGTGGATCGGCGGCCAGGCACTGCAGACGTTCTTTGCGGCGTTCATTCCGGGTTGGGCGACATTGCTCGGGCCGGCGATCGGCGGGCATACCCCGACCGAGTGGTTTTCGTTTCTGGTTTTTTGGGCGATGAATATCGCGATCATCTACAAGGGTATGGACCTGCTGCGGATAGTCGAGAATTGGGCGGCGCCGTACGTGCTAGTGATGACCGGTATCCTGCTAGGCTGGATACTGTATCAAGCGGGCGGTATCGGGTTCCTGCTGCACGAGCCTGGCAAATTTCATACATTTGGCGATTTTTGGCCCGTTTTTGTGCCGTCGCTGACGGCGATGATCGGATTCTGGGCGACGCTGAGCCTAAACATGCCTGACTTTACGCGGTTCGGCAAGAGCCAGCGTGAGCAGGCCGTCGGGCAGGTGGTCGCATTGCCGACGACGATGGTGATCTTTGCGGCAATGGGCGTGCTGATCACATCGGCGGCACTGATCGTTTTTCCGCATATGAACCCGGCCGACGCGTGGGACCCGGTCAAACTCGTCGGGCAGTTTTCACAGCCGGTGGTCGTCGCGGTGTCGATGTTCACGGTCGTGGTGGCCACGCTGTCGGTCAATATCGCCGCGAATGTGGTCTCGCCGGCAAATGATTTCGCCAACGCGTTTCCAAAGCTCATTTCGTTTCGAACCGGCGGCCTGATCACCGGCATTATCGGCATTTTGATGCAGCCGTGGAAGCTGCTCGCCGACCCGAGCGGCTACATTTTCGGCTGGCTCGTGGGCTATTCGGGCGGTTTGGGGTCGATCGCCGGCGTGCTCATCGCTGACTATTGGATAGTCAGGAAGAGGGAACTCGATCTCGGCGGCCTGTACCGCAGCCGCGGCGTTTACGGCGGATGGAATTGGCGGGCCGTTGTCGCGACACTTTTAGGTTGCTTTTTTGCGTGGATAGGGTTGATAATTCCAAGTCTCAGTTTGCTTTACGATTACGGGTGGTTCGTCGGTTTTGGTGTCGCGTTCGTGGTCCATTGGGCGTTGATGATGATCTTACCTCCGCACCAGGATTTAAACGCAGCGACCGCCGGGGACACAGAGGAAGACGAGGAAGCCGGCATTTAAGAATTTAGGTTTATCTCCGCGATCTTTGCGGCCTCTGCGATGAAGTTTCTTCTTATGAAATACGAAAGAGTTAAAAATTTTTACAACGGCGAGTTTGTCGATAGCGTTTCGACGGGCGACCTCGACGTTGTTTCGCCGATAGACGGCAATTTGCTTTCGACGGTGCCGATGTCATCCGCCGCCGAGCTTGATGCCGCGGTCGCGTCGGCCAAGGCCGCCGCGCCGTCGTGGGGCGAGATGCCGATCAAGGAGCGCGTGCAGGTGTTTTTTCGCTATCGCACGCTGCTTGAGCAAAACTCCGACGAGTTGACCGCGCTGATCACCGAGGAAAACGGCAAGACCTGGGACGAGGCGAAGGCCGAGGTCGATAAGAGCATCGAGCTGACCGAATTTGCGTGTTCGATGCCGCAGCTTGTTTCGAATGAGGTTTTGGAGGTCAGCCGCGGCGTCGAGTGCCGCGTCGAACATTTTCCGGTCGGAGTGGTGGCGTCGATCGCCCCGTTCAATTTTCCGCTGATGGTGCCGAATTGGTCGATGCCGAACGCCCTTGTGCTCGGCAATACGATGGTGATGAAACCATCGGAACTCGTCCCGCTGTCGGTGCTGCGTATGGCAGAGTTGCTCAAAGAGGCCGGCCTGCCGGACGGTGTTTTCAATATCGTCAACGGCGGCCGCGAGATCGTCGAGGGCATTTGTTCCCATCCGGATATTGAGGCGGTCAGTTTTGTCGGTTCGACCAAGGTCGCAAAGCTCGTCTATCAGCAATCGACGCATAACCTGAAACGCTGTGTCGCGCTCGGCGGTGCTAAAAATCATCTTTTCGTATTGCCTGACGCCAACCCGTCAATGACCGCGACAAACGTCACCGCGTCTATGTCCGGCTGTGCGGGCCAGCGGTGTATGGCCGCGTCCGCGATGCTGGCGGTCGGTAATGTGGACCCGATCATTTCACAGATCTGCGACGAAGCCCGCAAGATCATCCCGGGCAAAAATCTCGGTGCCGTCATCTCGCGAGCCGCCAAGGAACGCATCGAAGGCTATATCACACAGGCCGAACGCGATGGAGCCAAGATACTCGTGGACGGACGCGGCGCGGTCGTCGAGGGCAAAGAGGGCGGAACGTATGTCGGCCCGACGGTGATCGACTTTGTGACGCCGGAAATGTCGGTCGCCCGCGAAGAGATCTTCGGCCCGGTCATCTCGATCATACGGACCGGCACACTCGACGAGGCGATCAAGATCGAAAACGCCAATCCGTACGGCAACGCCGCCGCCGTCTTTACGCAGAGCGGCGGGCTCGCCCGTTACGTCATGGAGCATGCAAGTGCCGGTATGATCGGCGTCAATATCGGCGTGCCGGTGCCGCGTGAACCGTTCTCGTTCGGCGGGTGGAATGATTCGCGATTTGGCGCAAACGATATCACGGGCAAAAGCTCGATCGAATTTTGGACCAAACTTAAGAAAACTACCACCAAGTGGAACCCCGAAGCCGGAATCAACTGGATGAGTTAGAAGGCCTGAGATATGACTTTTTTTAGGTGCTTAGTCGTTTTTACGTTTGTCTTGTTCGCTTCAAACGCTTTTTCGCAAGCGGCGGGGCAATATCGGATCCAGATCGTTTATTCAAATGCTCTGATGTCGAAGAATGACAAGTTTAAGTTCTCGCTTGGCGGAAGCGAGACTATCACGGTTGATTGGAATAACCGGAGAGTTTATTTCAATCGTCGATTGAGCACCGGGCAGAGATATAATGTGACGCAGATCTCAGGGACGCGAAACTGTAATTTTTGGAGCAATAACAATCAAGGGACGGTTGCTGATACTGACATCCAAATCGGGATCAATTGCGGTTTTCCGCCAAGAGTGAACGGAACATTGACCGTCTCGGGTATCGAACAAGGCGAAACTTTCGTATTTGGAAACGAATACGGAAATATCTATTACGCGACGATCAATCGAACCTACCCTATACAAAATTTTCCGATCGGCGATGCATATATCTTCAGACAAACAAGCGGACCGCGGCAATGCAGAATGATCAATGGCGAAGGCATTGTTGCTAATGATGGTATAAACATCACGGCCATGTGCGGAAAGACAATGACGGGCGGAAATCCGACCCCGACACCGACCCCGACACCGATTCCGCCGACATCAACGACCAGTTTCACGAATTTTGATCTTGTCAGCCGCAGTTCGGACGATAAGATCATCGGCACGTTTTATGAGGCATTTACACCGGTCATCGGCGGCAGCGGTGCGGACGAAGGGCGCTACGTTGCGTTCGTAACGTATACGAAAGGTCTGGGCGGCGGCAGCGGGAAGTTTCGCCAAGTCGTCTGGCGCGACAGGAAAACAGGCGAAACGCGACTGGTCAGCCATGGTGTGAATGGCGTCGAAGGCGATCAAAACAGTCATAACCCGGTGATCTCGGCGGACGGGAGATCGGTGGCGTTTGAATCGTACGCGACCAATCTAACGCCCGATTCCAATAATGTTCGGGATGTTTTCGTTTGGAACGCGGACACGAACACGGTTACCGCCGTCAGCGAAAATCGCGGAATTGAAGCAAATTCTGAGTGTTTTGAACCAACGATCTCCGCGGACGGGAATCTTATCGCGTTCTCGTCGTCTGCCAACAATCTGACATCAGACGATTATGGGACCTCATCGGTCAATGTTTTCCTGCGGAATATGCGGAGCGGAGCCGTTACGCTTATCAGCAAGAATGAGAAGGACGGCAAAGGCGGTGGCGGTTCACGTCCTTCGATCTCCGCGGACGGTTCCCGCATCGCCTTTCATAATTATTTCCCTTTGACCAAAGAGGACAAAAATGATCTTTGGGACATATATGTTTGGCAGAGCGGGAATCCGAAATTGAAACGCATCAGCAAAACAGCTGCGGGCGGTGACAAGGATCAAGGCGATGAAAGTTCGAGCCGCGTTGTTTCGCCGATGATCTCGGGCGACGGACGATTCGTAACTTTTGCGACGACTGCGACAAACATGGTCGGGATCGATACGAACAAATTCCAGGACGCCTATCTTGCCGAAGTTGACAGCGGACGGTTAACGCTTTTGAGTTCCGCCAATGGTATCGCGGGAAACGGCGACAGCCCGTTTGGTCAAGGCGAACCGATCGCGATCTCATACGACGGAAGTTCAGTTGTATTCAGCACCAAAGCGGCAAGTTTGGGCGGAAGCCTCGTGGTAAGAAATCTGACGGAAGGATCGAGGTCAATTCCGGTCGTTCCGCAAATGATTGACGGGGTTCAAACAAGCGTCAGCGTGCCGGCGATCTCCCGTACCGGAAAATTTGTGGTCTTTGGTTCGAATGCCAGATTGGACAAGCGCTTTCCGTCATCGGGGATCTTTGTTGCCTGCTCAGGGAACGCACTAAACTAGAAAGTCAATTTATAGGTATGAAAACGTATTTTGAGATATTGGTTGTCGTGGTATTTGCTCTGTTTTCGGCATTGTATTTCGCACCAACGGGCGAGACGCAAACGGTGGTCGAAACGGCGGGACAAAAATTTAAGAACATCAAGGTCCTCAATGACATGCCCGCCGACCAGATGGGCCAGGTGATGAACATCATGTCGGCGAGCCTCGGCGTTGACTGCAAAATGTGCCACGTCTCCAACGACAAGGATTTCGAAAAAGACGGCATCGATCACAAGGACATTGCCCGCAAGATGATCAAGATGACCTGGGAGATCAACAAGACATTTTTTGAGGGCAAGCCCGAGGTGTCATGCAACACATGTCACGTCGGCCATGAACGCCCGGTCGCTCTCCCCAGCCTTTTGCCGCCGCCGCCGCCGGTCGAACGTCCGAAACAGCCCGCGGTCAAGCCGACCGTTGATGAGATACTTGCAAAATACGAGACCGCTCTCGGCGGCAAGGACGCGCTTGCCAAGGTCAAGTCACGCTACATCAAGGCGAACCGCGTTGAACCGGACGGCAAGACCGTTGAGCCCGAGGAGATATGGCTCAAGGGTGGGAAATACCGCTCCGAGACCAAATATGCCGACTACGTCGTTACCGAACTTTTCGACGGCAAGAACGCTCTCAAACTCGGTAATACCGAGGCGATCGAGCTTAAGGCATTTGAGGCCGAGCAGATGAAACGCGATGCACAGCTATTTGCGAACCCGGATATCAGATCGATCTATGCGAAACTCGATTTTCGCTTCTTGAACCGCATCGACGGCCGCGAGGTTTACATGGTCACCGCCACAACGGCCGATAATCGGCGCGAGCAGTTGGTGTTTGACGTACTCACCGGCCAACTCGTGCGCCGGGTCGCCTCGGCGATGACCGTCATCGGACAGTTTCAATATCAGGTCGATTACAGCGATTACAAGGATCTGGGCGGCGTCAAACTGCCGGCTTCGACGCGGTTTGCGATGCCGGGAATTACCTGGACACGAAAGATCGTCGAGGTCAAAAACAACACGGTCGACGACGCGAAATTTGCGGCACCCAAATAAAAGACGAGAGGAAGATCAATGTCAAGAATCATAAAAGCCGGCCTGATACAGGCCCATAACGTCGCTCCGGCGGATGCTCCGATCGAACAGATCAAAAAGGCGAACATCGACCATCAGATGAAGTTTGTCGAGGAAGCGGCCCGTCAGGGCGTCCAGATGCTCTGTTTTCAGGAGATATTTACAACGCCGTATTTCTGTGCCGAACAGACCACGCGTTGGTACGAGGCGGTTGAACGCGTGCCGGACGGCCCGACAGTAAAGCTGATGCAGGACGTCGCCAAACAGTTTGGCATGGTCATCGTCGTGCCGATCTACGAAGAAGAGATCTCGGGTATCTATTACAACACCGCCGCCGTCATCGACGCGGACGGCAAATATCTCGGCAAGTACCGCAAAACGCACATTCCGCACGTTGCGCCGGGCTTTTGGGAAAAATTTTACTTTCGGCCGGGCAATCTCGGCTATCCATGTTTCGACACGGCATTTGCCCGCATCGGCGTCTATATCTGCTATGACCGGCATTTTCCCGAGGGAGCAAGATGCCTGGGCCTGAATGGTGCCGAGATCATCTTTAACCCGTCGGCGACCGTCGCCGGACTGAGCGAATATCTCTGGAAACTTGAGCAGCCCGCACATGCTGTGGCGAACGGCTATTTTGTCGGTGCCATCAATCGCGTCGGCACCGAGGCACCGTGGAACATCGGCGAATTTTACGGCCAGAGCTATTTCTGCGATCCACGCGGCCAGATGCTCGCCGTCGGTACCCGTGACCAGGACGAACTCGTCGTCGCCGATCTCGATATGGACAAGATCCGCGAGGTCCGCAACACATGGCAGTTTTTCCGCGACCGCCGTCCCGACCTGTATGGCCCGATAGTGGCGGATTAGGAGTTTTTATCGCAGAGAACACTGAGATCTTGTTGAGATCATCTCTCATTGCTCTCTATGAACCCGGTGGCTGATTTCTTATGGCAGAAAACTATTGCACACCGCTCGACATAACTCAGATCGAGCGCAATTTTGCTGATTTGGATCCGGCGATGTCGCTGGCCGAGGCCGCCGTCGAGGCGAACCGATGTCTCTATTGCTATGACGCGCCGTGCATGCATGCGTGTCCGACGCACATCGACGTGCCGTCATTTATCAAAAAGATCGCCAGCGGCAACGTAACCGGTGCGGCACGTGTGATATTTGACGCGAATCCGATCGGAGCTACGTGTGCACGGGTTTGCCCGGTCGATGTACTTTGCGAGGGTGCCTGCGTCGAAAAGACGTTGGTCAAAAAACCGATCGAGATCGGCCGGCTTCAGCGGTTTGCGACCGATTTTGCGATGGCCACCGAAAAGCAGCTGTTTCATGCGGGCGAGCCCAACGGGAGATCGGTCGGCATCGTCGGCTCGGGCCCATCGGGCCTGTCGTGTGCGACATATCTTGCCCGGCTCGGCTACAGCGTCACCGTTTACGAACGCCGTGCTGAGGCTGGCGGCCTCAATACATACGGCATGGCCGAATACAAGATGCCAAAGAGTGTCTCGCATGCCGAGGTCAAACAGGTCAGAAAACTCGGCGTCGAATTTCGCCTGAGTACTTCGGTCGGTACGGACGTGAGCTTTGACGAGCTGCGTTCGGCACACGACGCTATCTTTCTCGCGGTCGGGCTGGGCCAGACCAATAAGCTCAACATCCCCGGCGAAGACCTTGACGGCGTGATCGACGCACTCCACTTTATCGAACGCGTCAAGACCCGCGACTGGAGATCAGTGCCGCTCGGCCAGAATGTCATAGTTCTCGGAGCAGGCAACACGGCCATCGACGCCGTAACGCAGGCAAAACGTCTAGGGGCAGGCAAGGTCACGCTTGTTTATCGCCGTACTGAAAAGGACGCTCCGGCATACGATTACGAGATGGAACTTGCCCGCAAGGACGGCATCGAATTCATGTGGCAGACATCACCGGTCGAGATCCTTGGCACAGAACGCGTTTCCGGGATGCGCGTCACCGATGCGGCCGCCCTCGTCAGCGAGATCCCCTGCGATCAGGTGATAAAGGCCATCGGGCAGCAAAAGATGGTGTCGTTCTTTGCCGATATCGCTGGCGTTGCGACCGACGAAAAAGGGCGCGTCGCAATAAGCCAGAATATGCAGACCTCGGACCCCAAGGTATTTGCCGGCGGCGACTGCGCCAACGGCGGAGCCGAGGCCGTCGACGCTTCGCAAATGGGCAAATTGGCGGCAATGGGAATACACGAAGCGTTGAGCGGTGAAAAGGTCGAATTTGCAGGAGCTATCTTGCGCGACCCGCCAAAGGCTCCGGTCGATCCTAACCCTCACTAAGCAATGGCAGATATTAGTGTGGATTCTGGATGGCATAAGTAATTTAACCGCAGATCACGCGGATGACGCCGATCTGTTGCTAAATAAAGTGGTTCTTTCTGAATTAAAGCCGGCCAGAACTATCGAACAGGCACACTTGGCTCAGCTACTGAACTATTTGAAAGCCACAGAGCTCGAGGTCGGTCTAGTTCTAAATTTTGGCCCAAAGCCCGAATTTAAGCGAGTGGTATTTGGTAATGACCGAAAGGCTTTATCGGCTCGAATATATTAGTAATTTATCCGCGGTATCTGTGTCATCTGCGGTTAAGCCGCATTGATAGTATAAGGCATTCGAATATATGGCAGACCTAAGCATTGACTTCGCAGGAATAAAGTCCCCCAATCCGTTTTGGCTCGCATCTGCTCCGCCTACGAATATGGGCTCGATGATCGAACGTGCCTTTGACGCCGGCTGGGGCGGCGCGGTTTGGAAAACGCTCGGCGAGCCGATCACCAACGTGTCGTCGCGGCTGGCCGGCCTCGATCAGGGGCCGACGCGGCTCATCGGGCTCAATAATATTGAGCTGATCACCGATCGTCCGCTCGAGGTCAACCTCAAAGAGATGGCCGACTGTAAGCGGAAATACCCGAACCACGCCGTCATTGCCTCGCTGATGGTCGAGTCTAAAAAGGAAGCTTGGCAGGAGATTACCAAGCGTACGCAGGACACGGGCTGTGACGGTTTTGAGCTCAATTTTGGGTGTCCGCACGGTATGTCTGAGCGTGGTATGGGGGCCGCGATGGGTCAGGTGCCCGAGTACACCTGCATGGTGACCGAGTGGGTCAAAGAGGTCGCCGAGATACCCGTGATCGTCAAACTGACCCCAAACGTCACACACATCGTCCCGCCGGGGCGAGCGGCCCAGAACGGCGGTGCCGACGCAGTGTCGCTCATCAACACGATCAATTCGGTGATGGGCGTCGATATCGACACGCTCATCCCCTACCCTAACGTCAACGGTATGGCGGCCCACGGCGGTTACTGTGGGACGGCCGTCAAGCCGATCGCCTTGAACATGGTGAGCGAGCTCGCCCGCGATGCCGAATTCAATATACCGATCTCAGGCATAGGCGGCATTAACACCTGGCGCGACGCGGTCGAGTTCATGCTGCTAGGTGCGGGCTCGGTCCAGGTGTGCACGGCCGTAATGCATTACGGCTATCGTATCGTCGAGGACATGATTGACGGATTGAATACGTACCTCGACGAAAAAGGGTACGCGTCCGTGAGTGAGGTCGTCGGAAAGTCGGTCCATCGGGTGACTGACTGGGGCAATCTGGATCTGAATTATGACGTTAAGGCCCGCGTAAACGAAGAGAAATGCATACAATGCAATCTTTGCTACGTCGCCTGCGAGGACGGAGCTCATCAGAGCTTTGAGTTTCGCGAGGTGAACGGGAAGCGCTATCCGTACGTGGTCGAGGCCGAATGCGTCGGGTGCAACCTTTGTTCGCTCGTCTGCCCGTCGCCCGGAGCGATCTCGATGGTACGCGTTGACCAGGGCGGCCCCACGCAGAGCTGGCGCGAACGGACCGGCGGCAAGTGACCTCTTCACTAATTGGTCAACGAACGATCGGGCAACGGCATTAAGGGGTGACGCCGAGCTTTTTCAGTTCATCCTTTGCACCTTGGTGATCCGGGGCCATCTTTAGCGCTGACCGAAAGTCTGCGACCGCTTTGTCCTTACTTCCCAAGCGTACGTGTGTCATTCCGCGGAGATAATAGTCGTCCGACGCGGCCGCATTGCGATTTACGACATGGTCGAAATTGAACAGCGCGGTGTAGAGTTTTTGACGCTGTCGCGGATCACTTTCGTAAGCCATCAGGGCCGCCAACCCGCGATATCTGTACGCGTCCACATTGTTGGCATCATAGTCGAGAACCTGATTGAAATACCTTATAGCTCCGTCAAAATCCTTTGCATTGATCGACCGCTGTCCTTGTTCGATCAGGCTCTTGATCTCGGCCGGGCTGGCGGTCTTAGCTACGGCTCCCATCGAGCTGTTGCTCGAGATCTTAGACATACCGTTCTCAACGGCGTCATCAAATATCTGGACAAAATAGCCGCGGGTAATAGGTTTGTCCGGGTAGACCGCCTTCAGGGTCGAAGGCCCGAATATGCATTTCAGAGAATTGACCACCTCGCCCGACGTCATAACTTCGCCGACCGCTTTCGGTTCAGGGCAGGTTGTCGGGAATAGTTCGTCAAAACGCTTGCTCAGCATCCCTGTCCGAGAAGCGACGGCCCGCAATTGTGTCACCGCACTCTGTCTGATCGTTCGGTACGCTGTGGGCGTGAGGGTTTGATTGGGCATCAGTTTTTTGCCCTCGGTCAATCCCGCGATGCTGTATTTTTCGATCAGGACCTGCAGATCCTTGTACCAAAAGTCAGTCGGCTTTACATCGGTGACCTGCGAGACCGACGTGAGCGTTTCGGCGGTCGCCCACGTGTAAACCGGCGGTTTCATTGCCGGCGTCGCGGACGGTGTCGGCGACGGAGCCGCTTTCGGCTGGTACACAGGCGGCGTTGAGGATGGCCTGTAGACCGGACTCTGCCCGCTCGCTGCGGCTGCCGAAAAAACAATAAAAAACGCAATTCCGAGTGACACTGAAAACCGGAGTTTGAACGAAAATAAGCTCATATTTATCGATCCGCCATTTTAATAGCCTAAACCTGATCCGTAAGCAGTTTAGTGAAATTTTAGCGATATTAACGTGACTTTAGCAGTTCGTCGAATCTGACGGGAACGTAACCTTTCGTCTTGAGCCAGCCGATGAGTTCGTCGACGTGATCGTGAAACTTGTCCGTACGCTTCGGCCCTGAGCCGATGTGCGTGAGCAGGACAAAGCCGTTCAAGCCGGCCGCGTCTTTCGTTTCGTGTTCTTTGATCCGCGACATTATCGCCTCGCTTGAGATGTAATTTTTATCGTCATCGGTTGTATAGTCCGCGTTTGACCGCGTGCCGGGCGTGAAATTCACGATCTGCATCCCCATTTCCGATGACCACCCGGCGATCTCGCGATTGTACCATTCGTACGGAGGCAGAAAGAACGGTACATGCTTGCGGCCGATGCCGAACGTGAGCATCGCCGCGAGGTTGTTGTCGAGGTCGCGTTCGAACTGCTCCCGCGTTACGAGCGTTCGGTTTCTGTCGGCCCAGTCCGCGTAAAGCAAATGCTCGTCCGAGTGCGGGCCGAGATAGTGGCCGTCGCGTTTCAAACGCTCGATGATCTTGCGATTTTCCGGCGCACGATAAAATCTGCCGGTCAGAAAGAACGACGCTTTGACCCTGTGCTTACGCAGAGCATCCGCGATCGCCGAACCGCCCTCGGCATATTCGTCGCCGGTAAAGACGAGTGCCATTTTCTTCGACGTGCGGTCGCCGCGAATTATACCGCGTTCGACGTAGGTGAAACGGGGATCCGGATTCGGCAAATTGGCCGCCCGCTCACGCAGGCGGTTCTGACCGGCGGGTGAGCTGAACATCGCCATGACAAGTATCGCGTCCGCGGTGCCGTCCATCGTCGGTTCGTTGGTCGAATAATCGCCGACGTCGTCGTGATAGACCACGTCACGCGGCTGAAAGGCGGCAAATTCGTCCGGCTTGGTCAGTTTCAGGCCGATCAGGCCGTTATACGTCGAGGCCGCGATCGGGCCGTCGACCAGTCCGCCGCGAACCTGTTTCTTGAGGATCTGAACCGTCGGCAGATGCGTGTCCTCGGGATATTCGCCGCCCTCGGGCAGCCCTTCGAACATCGATGTCCCCCAAGGGTTATGTCCAAACAGCCAATCGCGGTGAGCGAGCATCGACGCGTGAAATCGCTTGTCGCCGGTCATCCGTTCGTACAAATAGACCTGCGTGATAAAGGCAACGACGAGGTTGTTCGAGCACCAGAGGAATGGTACGCCGATACCATAGGGGTCCAGGCGGCCGCGGGCCGCGATCCGTTCGATGCCGCTGCGATAATAGCCGGCGAGTTCGCGTTTTGTCCTGGCGTCAACCAGCGGATAGAGCGCGAAATGGCCGACGTTAGTGAACGGATACATCTCATAATGCCGCGACATCTGTTCGCCCATCGACGAGTCCGGATACTCCATCCAAGAGGTTGTCCCGGCAAGTGCGGCATACCGCTTTGCGTCGGCCAAAAAGGCGGGCTCACGCGTCGCTTTGTAGAGTTCGGCGGCGGCGTATTCCATATCGTCGGCCCACGTCGTTTCGTTATACCGATACGGGGCGCCGAATGAATTGCCCTGCTGAAACCCTTCCTGCCGCTTTCCCATCGCGTAAAGGTCACGGGCGGCACTTAGGCACTTGTCGGCGAAAGCGGTCTTTTTCAAGTCTTTCTTCCAAATTCGGTAAGCTATCGCCATCGCCGCGGCCGAGCGGCCCGCGATATTGGCTACGCCCGTCGAGCGGCTCTTCCATTTGCCTAGCCCCTGCGGTTTGCCGTCGGCAAAGTACGCCGGGCGGAAACTGTTCTTGCCCCAGCCATAGTCCGCGTTGTCCTCGTCCGGCAGCTTGAAACCGCGATGGTCGCGGTCGTCGGCGACCTGATGTATCAGCAGGCCGGCCGCCGGGTGCAATTTATGTATCCAGACCAGACCCCAGTACGCCTCGTCGAGAACGTCCGGAACTCCGTTCGGCTGCTCGCGTCCGAGTTCATCGACACGATCACCGAATTTGGCCGGTTCGAGTTCATACGCGAGCATCATTCTGGCCGTCGCGTTGCTGGCAGTGATCAGATATTTGAGCTGGTCGCCCGCGTCGTGCCAACCGCCGACCGCGTCAACGAATGTGCCGTCAGCAAACGGTGCATAGACCGAACGCCCGTCGCTAAGATGACACGAACGGTTGAGAAAAGGGTTATATCCGCAGCGCTGCTGCCGCATAAAGAACAGCAGGTCTTCCTGATAGTGCGGATACGGCCCGATGTTGAACGCTGTCGAAGTTGCTCCGCCCGGAAGCTCGATCGTGTAGGTTCCCGGCGTCCGCAAAGCGGTGAGGTCGAGCCGGTAATAATATGCGAACGGACCGCTCGTGCCCGTCGATGAAATGGCGTCGAGACGGCCGGTCATCGCTGCCCGTCCGCGAGTATCGCGGACGGTGAATCGCCCCGTCAGCTTATCGTTTGAAAAGGCGGTCGCGGCCTTGGTATCGCCGCTCAGATAGCCCGCCTGATTGACCCGAACGAACGCTGCCTGTGACAACGCAGACTGCGTCCCGCACAAAAGGCCAATCATGATGAAAACGAGCTTTCTCATTCAGGCTGTAGTCTCAAAGTCTTTTAATATGTCATTTCGATCCGCCGCCGCGTAACTCAGATCGAACCGCGGTCGAGCGCCGTTCGGGCGATGCGTCCCAAAGCGGCGACAAATCTGTTAAATGACGCAAATCGCTCGTCACGCGTAAATCCCTTGACGTACCGCGCATAGATCTGCTGCGCGATGACCGCGATCTTGAACGAGCCGAAGACGTAATAGAACAGCATATCCGTCACGTCGCGGCCTGAGGCCTCGGCGTACATTTTGACAAGGTCGCGGCGGGAGATGTTCTCCATCAGCACCCGCGGGTTGAACGGCATGTTGAGCAGTTCGTCACCGACATCGGGCGACATCCAGTAACCGAGTGTTGTGCCGAGATCCATCAGGGGGTCGCCGATCGTTACCATTTCCCAATCGAGAACGGCCGTGATCCGCGTCAGGTCGTCTGCGTCGAGCATCACGTTGTCGAATTTGTAGTCGTTGTGGACGAGCGACGCACCTGATTCGGCGGGAATGTTGTCATTCAGCCAATCGATCGCGAACTCCAGCTCAGGCCACACGTCGGTCTTCGCCGCAAAATAGCGTTTCGTCCAGCCCTCGACCTGTCGGCGGTTATAGCCTTCGGGTTTTCCCAATGTGCCAAGGCCGGCCGACTCGTGATCGATACTATGCAGGTCAGCGAGGTTCTTTATAAAGCTGCGGCAGACGGCCCGCTGCAGCTCAGGCGAATCCTGCAGCTGTTTGGGCGAGCGGCCGCGGATGACGAGCCCCATGCACCGCTCCATCAGATAAAACTCCGACCCGATGACCGATTCGTCATCGCAAAACAACAACGGTCTCGGTGCGGGCGGGTAAACGGCCGACAGTTTTGACAGGACGTTAAACTCGCGGGCCATGTCGTGGGCCGTTTTGACCGTATTGCCGAACGGCGGCCGCCGAAGAACATATTCGGCGTCACCGAGCCGGACCAGATAGGTGAGATTCGAACTGCCGGCCGGAAATTGCTCAACGACGACACTCTCAGCGGGCCCGAGATCCGCTGCCAGATATGCCGACAGTTTTTCTGTATTTACCTCTTCGCCCGCCCTGACCGGCGTTGTTTCCTGCATGGCAGTTCTATTGATCGATGACCTTCACGTTCAGAGTAAATCCGACGGAGGATGTTCCGAATACCTCGATGGTGAACTCGTCAAACTCGATGACCTTATCAAAGCTCGTTTGGCCTTCGTAATAAGTCGAGCCGGTCTCGTCCTCGGCTCCGTCCTGCAGGTCAAAACGTGCTTTGTTGTCCGACGAACGAAGCGTCACCTTTGCACGCTGTCCGGGCTCGACCATAAACCGGAACTTAACGCAACCGCCCGTCTTTGCCTGTATGGTCGCCGCCCCGTCAGTGAACGCCACTGTTTTTGCGCGGCAATCCTGTGCCATTGAGCCGACCGCAAACGCCATTACCATCGCCGCCGTTGCCAGGGCCAACCTGATCGTGTTTTTCATAAATGTATATGTCCTCTCGTTCCGCTAATCTTAACGCGTCGAAAAATTAACTACAACCGCCTAGTGGCCGGTGAAAATGTCCTACTCCGAAACTTGTGATAATCTATCGCAAATTATGGATTTTAACTATTCAGACAAGACGTCGGACCTTCGGATGCGGCTGTCCTCATTCATGGATGCACATATTTATCCGAATGAGAAGACATTTGCCGATGAGGTAAGAACGGGCGACCGCTGGCAGCCGTCCGCGTTGATCGAAGATCTGAAGACCAAGGCAAGATCCGAGGGCCTCTGGAATTTGTTTTTGCCATCAGAATCGGGGCTTTCTAATCTGGAATACGCACCGCTGGCTGAGATCATGGGCCGCGTGACCTGGGCTTCCGAGGTTTTTAACTGCTCCGCTCCCGATACCGGGAATATGGAGGTTCTCCATCTCTACGGCTCGCCCGAGCAAAAGGAACGCTGGCTCAGGCCGCTGCTCGACGGCGAGATCCGGTCCTGTTTTTCGATGACCGAACCGGGCGTGGCGTCGTCCGATGCGACCAATATCGAAGCGTCGATCGTGCGCGACGGCGATGACTATATTCTCAACGGGCGAAAATGGTGGTCGACCGGTGCGGGCGATGCTCGATGCCGATTTTCGATCTTTATGGGTAAGACCGATCCGTCGGCGCCGAGACATCTGCGGCAATCGATGATCCTCGTCCCGATGGACGCCGCGGGCGTCAAGGTCGAGCGGAATGTCGATGTGTTCGGGTATGACGACGCGCCTTACGGGCACTCGGAGATATCATTTACAGACGTCCGCGTTCCGAAAGAAAATCTATTGCTTGGCGAGGGCCGCGGGTTTGAGATAGCACAGGGCCGTCTCGGGCCGGGGCGCGTGCATCATTGCATGCGGCTGATCGGCATCGCCGAGCGTTCGCTAGAGCTGATGTGCGAACGTGCCAGGGTGCGCACGGCATTCGGCAAATCGGTCGCCGAACAGGGCGTTGTCAGGCAGTGGATCGCTGAGGCACGCATCGCCATCGACCAGGCCCGACTGCTCGTACTCAAGGCCGCGTGGATGATGGACACCGCCGGCAACAAGGCCGCCCGCCGCGAGATCGCGATGATCAAGGCGGCCGTGCCGCAGATGGCGCTGACGGTCATCGACCGTGCCATACAGGTTCACGGCGGCGCCGGAGTTTCGCCCGACTTTCCGCTTGCTCAGTTTTGGATCTACGCCCGCACCTTACGCATCGCTGACGGCCCGGACGAAGTGCATCTCGAATCAATCGCAAAAATGGAGCTCAAAAAATGATCGTTCGACCGGCGACCGCCGACGATGCCGTCCAGATCGCTTATATCTACAATCATTACATCGCGACATCGCACGCCACGTTCGAACTTGAGCCCGTTGACGGCGACGAGATGCTCCGCAGGCTGCGGACTGCCTGGGAAGCCGATTATCCGTTCCTTGTATTCGATTCCGCCGGGTATCTGGGCGGCTACGCGTTCGGCGCCAAATTTTTTGAGGGCCAGGCGTTCGGCGGTTCGGTCAACACGGCCATATACGTCCGGCCCGGCAAGGACGGGATGGGCATCGGGACCGCACTTTACGAACAACTGCTGGCCGAGGTCCGCTCCCGCAATTTCGAATCGGCAATCGCCGCCATATCACTGCCCAACGACGCCTGCGTCCACCTCCACGAGAAATGCGGTTTTGAAAAAGCCGCACATTTGCGAAATGTCGCCGCCAAATTCGACCGGATGTTCGATATCGGCTATTGGCAGCTAATGCTCAGATAGGCAGCGTCACGATCAGATCAACGATAATTTTCACAGTCCGGGCTCGATGCCGGCCAGTTTCTATATAGCCCAATCGGTCATAATGACCTGCCCTCATTGTCATTCTGCTCACTATTTCATCATTTTGCGTTAAACAACGTAAAAAAATGTTGACACAGTTTGTAATTTCCTGTAACTTCTAACTTGTAGCGGCGGCATATGCCGCTCACCCTTCGCCACCAGATGCAAAAAGTTTTCTTTGTATGACTTTCTACCACGGCCGCAGACCGCGGCCAGAGATCCGGTAAAAAAAGGGAATTTGGCACCGCAAATTCAAACGTCCCGTCAAATGTTTTTCCTGACCACGCGTTGATTCAGAAGGTGGCACAACAATCTTCAAAACATGCCAAAGACCTCGACCCGGATCAAAAACAGAAAACTTAAAGATTCAAATGATTTTGGCGTAAAGCTAAAAAGGAGCAAGAAAAATAATGCTGTTCGGTAAAAAGAAAAGCGTTGCTGGATTAGATATCGGATCGAGTTCGATCAAGATGGTCGAGCTTGAGGGCAAAGCGAACAATTTGAGTTTGGTTGGCCTCGGGTTTGAAAATCTACCCGGCGACACGATCATCGACGGTCAGATAATGGAGTTGAACGTTGTTTCTGACGTTATCCAGAGCCTGTGCGCTAACCACCAGATCACGTCCAACCAGGTCGTGACCGGCGTCAGCGGACACTCGGTGATCATTAAGAATATCGTTTTGCCGCCGATGAGCCGCGAGGAACTCGAAGAGTCGATCGACTGGCACGCCGAAGAGCATATCCCGTACGACCTCGCCGATGTGAGCCTCGATTATCAGGTGACTTCGGGCGACGCGGACTCGACACATGTTCTGATCGCCGCCTGCAAACGCGAGCGCATCGACAATATCAAACAGGCGATCCAGCTCGCCGGCAAACAGCCGGTCGTGATCGATGTTGACACATTTGCCCTGCAAAATTGCTACGAGGCCAACTACGACCCGACCGAATCGGACGTCGTGACGCTGCTGAACATCGGTGCTTCGACGATGAACGTAAATATCGTCAAAGGAACCCGTTCGCTCTTCACACGCGACATCACGGTCGGCGGCAGTCAGTTCACGGACGTGCTGCAGCGGAGCCTCGGGCTCAACTTCCAGCAGGCCGAGGCCGTCAAACGCGGCGTCCACGACGTTGCCGACGGCATCGAGGAAAAAGCGATCGAACCGCTGATGAATAACGTCACCGAGATCGTCGCTATGGAGATCCAGAAGACATTTGATTTTTACCGTGCGACCACCGAGGACAACGAGACCGTCGTGCAGAAGATCCTGATCTCGGGCGGCGGTTCCAAACTCGCCGGCCTCGCTCAGGAGCTTTCGCAGCGGCTCGAACTGCCCGTAGAGGTGCTGGATCCGTTCCGCAACATCAAGGTCGACCCGAAGAAATTTGATCCCGAATATCTGAACGAGATCGTTCCCGAAATGGCCGTCGCCGTCGGACTCGCGATCAGGGGAGTGTAATAGAAATGATCAAGATCAATCTACTAAATTCAGTCACAGAGAGACAGGGCAGTGCCGTGGTCGCGGTCGACCGCAAGATCGCCAGTCCTTCGTCTCGGATGCTCCTGATGTCGCTTGTCGTCGGCGTGATGCTCGCGGCACTCATCGGATGGGATGTTATCAGTACACAGATGGCCCGGACCGAGGCTCAACACAAACTCGATGAGCAAAAGCAGATCGCTGCCGAACTCGAGGTCGTGATGAACGAGCAAAAGGAACTCGAGGCCAAGATACAGAATATCGACACCAGGATCGAAGCGATCAAGAAGCTTCGATCGTCACAGGCCGGCCCGAGTGCGGTGCTGGACGCGATGCGCGAGCGTGTCGCGATGGTGCCGGGGCTCTATCTTGAAAGCGTCGAGCAGACCGGTGACCAGCTGACATTTAAGGGCAACTCGCCCGACGAATCGCAGGTGACCCAGTTCGGCCGCAGCCTCGAATTTTCGAACGGGCTCTTTTCAAACCTGAATATTGAAACGACCCGTGCCGAGGTTGCCAACAACAACGCTCCGCAGACGGTCAACGCTCAAGGCGAGACCCCCAAGGTGCAGATCGTAAACTTCACGATCAAGTGTGCTTACACGCCGTCGAAGGCCCCGGGAGCACCCGGAACCACCCCGACGACCGCCTCGGCCCAACAGCCCGGCGCCGCTCCGGCCCCGGTCCAGGTCGCCAAAAACTAGATCCGATACGTAACTGACGATCACCGATCGATCCTACGAGAAAGAAGGAAAACACGATGTTAGAGAAAATCAAAAACCTACAATGGTACTTCCAGCTGATGCTGTTGGTTGGCGTGGCCGCGATGATCTACTCGGGCGTCTGGTACTTTGTCACCAGCGAGACCCGCGTCGAGATCGCCGCCCTCAACGACCAGATCGCCGAACTGCAGGCCAAGAATGAAACGGCCCGCGTCGCGACCCAGCGTATCAACGAGTTTCGTGCCCTCTACGCCAGTAAGGCCGAAGAGTACGAAGAGCTGAAAGTGTTGCTCCCGGAACAGCGTGAGATCACCAACGTTTTGCAGGGATTGCAGGACACTGCCAACAGCAGCCGGATGATCGTAATGCGTTTCTCGCCGCGTGATGATACGCAGCAGGATTCGATCATGGCCAAGCCGGTCGAGATCGAGGTGGACAGCAACTTCACCAACCTTCGGTCCTTCTTTGACAGTATGGCCAAGCTGCCCAGGATCGTGTCGATCACTGATTTTAAGCTGAACCAATTGGACAAGCAGACCTCGGAAAAGACGCTGCACGCTCAGTTCCTTTTGACGGCTTATTATGCCGCTCCGACCGATCTGAACGGCAAGCCGATCAACACCAAACCGGGCGCACCCGGACAACCGGGAGCACCGGCTCCGGCCCCGGGCCAACCGGCTCCCGCTCCGGCCGCAGTTCCGCCGGCACCAGTCAGTAAATAACCCACCGATCTAAAGGGGAAAAAGTATCCCAGAGAGACAAAAGCCATGATCAATCTATCTAAAACGCTACGTATGCTCAGCTTCGGCACAGCCGTTGTCGGATCACTGCTCATCGCCGGAATCTTTTCCGAGGCGAATGCTCAACGCGATCCCTTCGTCAAGCCCGGTTATATGAAGCAGAAACCGCAGGCCCCGGCCAACGGGACCGGCAAGGCAGGCAAGCCGGCGGCACAGCCGTTCGCTTATGTCCCGCCGTCGATCGAGGCCCGCATTGAGTACTTTAAGCGTCAGCGAGAGGCGGCCGCGGCAAGCGGAGCTCCGCTGCCAAAGGTAACGAGCGTTTTGACGCTCAATGAAATGGCTGTCACCGGCATCTTCAAGACACCCCGCGGATATGCCGCGATGGTTGAAGCAACGCCGATCAAGCTCTCTTACACGATCTATCCCGGCGAAAAGTTCTTTGACGGCCAGCTCGTCGCGGTCGAAGAGAACCGCCTTGTGTTTCGCAAGGTGACCAAGACCGCCCCGAACAAGTTCGTCGCCTCGGTCGAAAACAAGCCGCTTCAGCAATATTCGATGAAGGCACAGGTCGAAGGCACCGCACCGGCCCAGGGCAGCTCGGACCGTCCGGTCCAGACGGCTGCAAATCCGCCGGTCAGCGGTGTGACGCCCGTCGGTCCGCCGTCACTGATGTCGCCTCTTGACGAGATGAACAATCAGCCGGCCGAGACCGAAAAGGTCAAGACCAAAAAGGACACGCGTCGCCCGACCAAGGTCGCCAAGAACGTCGAAAAGTAGTGCATTCGGGGTCGGCGTAACAGCCCGAAGGTTCGGCCGGCCCGCATAAAACAGTTCTATTGAATGGGCGAACCGGTCTTCAGGACGCTCAACTGCAAACGGAGGAAACATGAATTCTCGATCAAACATCAGCACGGTGGTAAAACAGGCCGCCATTGCAATGCTCTTAGTCACCGTTGTGGCAATATCGGCTTTCGCACAGCGCGTCGAGCCGCAGTCACAGGGTAAGATGTACGGCGAGCCCGGATTTCGCGGCGAACCGATCAACCTCAACGTCGTGAACGCCGATGTCCGCGACATACTCAGCTACATTACCGACCAGTACGCCATCAACTTTGTCATCGACAAGTCGGTCCCGGCGGTGCCGGTAACGGTAAAGGTCAGCGATGTTCCCTGGAATATCGCTCTCGATTCGGTCCTCCAGTCACAGTCGCTGGGCGTGCAGGTCAATGGAAACATCCTCCGCGTCGCCGACTCAAAGACGCTCGCGACCGAGGGCGAACTGATCCAGGCCCGCAACAACAACGCGCTTGACAGTTCACCGCTTTACACAGAATTTCTTCGGCTCAATTATGCTCGTGCGTCGGGCACGCTGAGCGGCGATTCCGGCAGTGCCGGCCAGCTTTCGACGGGAACGTCGAGCGGCGGCGGTTCCGGAGCGGCGAGCGGTGGCAGCGGCGGCGGTGGAGCATCAGCCGGCGGCGGTTCGGACCAGGGCATCATGGGCATCATCAAAAAGCGTCTGTCGCGTCGCGGCACCGTCGAGGTTGATGGCCGCAGCAACACCCTGATCATTACCGACGTCCGTCAGAATATCGACGCCATTCGGCAGTTGGTCGCATATCTTGACCAGCCGGAACCGCAGGTTGAGATCGAAGCACGCATTGTCGTCGCCTCGCGCAACTTCAGCCGCGACATCGGCGTTCAGCTTGCCGGCCTCGTGATCGGAAAGCGCGGCAGCGGAGCCTCGGGCGGAACACTGCCGGGAGCCACGACCACACTTCCGGTGCCTGAGAGCCTTCCGATCCCGTCGATCAACAACGATATGTTCTCAAAGATCGCCAATACGGCGATCGGCTTGACGACCGGTATCTTCGGTACGGCACAGATCAGTGCACTTATCTCGGCCGGTGAGCAAAAAGGACAGGCAAAGGTCATCGCCACGCCGCGTGTGACCACGCTCAACAACCGTCCTGCTGAGATCAAGAGCGGAACCAAGATCCCCGTCACGACGATTCAGCCGGGAACGGCTGCCGGTGGTGCCGTTGTGGCCACGACGACCTACGTCGATGTGCCGCTCAGATTGGCCATCACGCCGCAGATCACCGAGGTCGGGACCGTTATCCTTAACGTGACCGCCGAAAACAGCTCGACGGCAACCGTCGTCGGCGGAGCAAATCCGGCGATCAACACCCAGAGTATGCAGACACAGGTCACCGTGCCAGATGGCGGAACGACCGTTGTCGGCGGGGTACTGTTCGACGACGAACGCGAAAGTCAGGACCGCACGCCGGGACTGTCACGCGTGCCGCTGCTCGGAAATCTGTTCAAGAGAAAGGGAATTCAGCGTAACACGAATGAGATCCTCTTCTTCATCACGCCGCGCATCACACGGCCCGAGTCGATCAGCAATGGCGGCGACAACGGTGGTGTGACACGTCCGGCTCCGATCCTGCAGCCGGTGCCGATGGGCAATCCGCCGTCGAACTCGACCCCGGTCGTCGAAACCCCGCAGCCGATCGTGCTGCAGGCACCGACTCTGGCACGCCCGGATTCGAACCCGGCAATGCCGATCAAGCCGTAACAGGCGATCGACAGTTCGTTTTCTCCGCAGAAAGAAAGCCCGCCCGGTCCATTTGGACCAGGCGGGCTTTTTGCCGTCTAAAAATATGTCAGAACCCTATGGTACGAAGGCGTTTGGCAGCGGCAGGTCACCTGTTTGGCCAAATTGCTGGATGAGGACGCCGGCCGTCGACCGATTGGCGTACCATGTGGCGTTCGCCGGCCGGAAAACTGCCGCGTCTATCTTGCCGTCGCCGTCGTAATCGCCCGCCACGGGCACATCGCCGTTCGCTCCGAACGGAAACGCATAGAATGACAGATCCTCGCTTCTGAGAATGTACCAATATCCGCTCGACGGCCGCCAGAATGCCAGATCGGCCTTGCCGTCACCCGTATAGTCGCCCGGAAACGCTTTTTCCCCAAAGAACCCGAACTTGGTCGCGAATACCTGCAGATTTGAACTCCGCCTGATCCACCATTCGGCACCGTCAATGGCATTTGGGCGATAGATCGCAATATCGGCTTTGCGGTCGCCGTCATAATCGGCTACCACCGGCTTGTCATCGGCCGCGCCAAAACCGACGATATCGGTGCCGCCCGTTGACTTGGCGATATACCATGTCTGCGTCGCCGGACGAAAAACGGCAGCGTCCGCCTTGCCGTCGCCGTCATAATCGCCGGGGGCCGGAATATCGCCATTCGATCCGAACGGGAAAGCGAAGAACGAGAGGTCCTCGGACCTAAGGATGAACCACTGTCCGGTCGACGGCCGCCAAAATGCGACGTCGGTCTTGCCGTCGCCGGTAAAATCGGCGGGAACAAGCTTGTCGGTCGAGGTTCCGAATTGGAGAGCTCCGTTGCCGCCGTTTGACGACCTGAGATACCACCATTCACCGGGAGCCGGACGAAATATCGAAATGTCGGTCTTGCCGTCGCCGTCAAAATCGAACGGTGAACCGCCGGACGAACTAACGGCAGTCTTGGTGTAGATATAATCGCCGGCTGTCGACCCGTCGCTGTTTGACGCGTTGCCGGCGGCATAAAATGTCACAGGGCCGATCGGCTGAGCCGGGGCGGTCCACGTCACCGTCCACGTCTTAGAACCGAAAACTGTCGGCAGGATGCCGTCGATCGTGTGTTCAGCGTACTGACGGCTCTCGCCGCCGACTATCCCCGTCACGATCTGCGATTGCTGCGGATTGCCCGACGGCACGGACAGCGTACCAGCCCTCTTCCCCTGCGAATCGAGTGCAGTCATCTGATAGCCATAAATTACGCCATCGTCCTGGCTGGTCGTGACGGTAAAATTGATCTGCTGGCCGGGCGTCCATCTCGCTGGAAGTCCGTTGATGGCAACACCGCCGGTGCCGCTGTTCAGCGGAAATGACGTGTGACAGGCCGTGCAATTGCTCTCCGACGGAGCGTTGGTATTCGAGGGCGTCGGCCCTGATGCCGATGCCATCACCAGCGAGTCACTGGTGCCGGTCGTGCCCAGGCCGAAAATACCCAAGACAATGGCAAAAACTACGGCGAGCACCTTAAAGCGAAGATCAGAGTACAGCATTTTCATAAGGCTAAAGATCGAGGACGATGATCGTAAACGTAATTATGTTTTGACGCCGGCAATAGTCGAATAGTTTGACGAAACGGATATCTTTAAAGATAGATACCGCCTAAACGAAAGTCAATGGATCTTTTCCGGGCGGAGAATTAAAAAGGGCCCGGCCAGACTGATGTCTGACCGAGCCCTTAGTCCTGTACCCGGCCCGTCAGGCGAGCCGGGAAACTACTAGTTACCCGAGTTGAACGTCAACGAGAATGCCCGGACACTACCCGTGTCGCCCACCGCATTATCACTGACATTTATCGTCCAGTTACCATCAGCATTCTGTCCGTCAAACGCAATCATTGAGTTATTCGGCGAGAAGTTGCCGGTTGGGAACGCGTTTGCTGTGTTACAACCCGGTGATGTCGGGCTGCCCTGGGTCTCAACAGCCGGCAGACCGCCGTCGTCATTGAGTGTAAGCTGGAACAGATTGTTGTTGTTGCAGCCAACCGTCGACGTCGGAACGCCCGGACGATCAAAGATCGTAACGGTCGTGCCGCCCGGCGACGTCAACTTGACGATGATGTCGCCGACCCACGAGTGGTTAAAGCCAACCGTGGTCGATGCCGGATCGGCACTGCCTGCCGTTCCGTCAAACGAGAAGTTGAGGTCGCTGATGTTACCGACACCCGAAACCGGAACAACGATGTTGACGCCGGCCGGGGTGTTGTCGGTGACCGCAACAGGAGCTCCCGAGTAGCTGACAACCGTCGGTCCCGACGATGTTCCGCCCGGAATGTAACGGATCGGAACAGGAACGTCGGTCGTTACGCCGAAGCCGGTCTGGAAGTATCCGGCGGTCGAGCGGTTGACGTACCAGGTACCTGCACGGTACACACCGATGTCGTCCTTGCCGTCGCCATCGTAGTCACCCGGGACAGGACGGTCACCTGACTGGCCAAACGGCGTGA
This sequence comes from uncultured Chloracidobacterium sp., assembly GCA_964592865.1. Classification (GTDB taxonomy): domain Bacteria; phylum Acidobacteriota; class Blastocatellia; order Pyrinomonadales; family Pyrinomonadaceae; genus OLB17. The sequence goes on from CAZQGN010000029.1 coordinate 26,041, forward strand.
AGGTGGTCGTGCCATCCGAGCTCTTACGGATGTACCAGGTTCCGTTCGACGGACGGAATACCGCCACATCATCCTTGTTGTCACCGTCGTAGTCAGCCGGAACCAGAAGGTCGCCGGTCTGGCCGAACGGATAAGCATCAAAGTTCTGTGCCGGGACACCCGTCGCACGAGCGATGTACCAAGTATTGTCGGTCGGGCGATAAACGGCCAGATTGGTCTTGCCGTCTGCTTCGAGGTCAAACGCCATCGGAACGTCGCCGGTCAATCCGAACGGAGCGACGGTGTTTGAACCGTTGCCGCTGTTCAGGACGTACCAGGTGCCGTTCGACGGACGGAAGACAGCCATGTCCGACTTGCCGTCGCCGTCATAGTCACCCGAGACAGGAACGTCACTCGGAACACCCCACGAGGTGCCCTGGAAGACGAATCCGTTGCTCTTCAGGATCAGGTAGTCATTCGCCGCCGGATCCGCACTTGCACGGAACACGGCTTCGTCAGCCTTACCGTCACCGTCGTAGTCGCCGGGGATCGTGACGTCGGTGCTGGTGCCCCAATTTACGACGCTCAAACCAGCCGTCGATCCATTGATGTACCAGTTGCCGTCGCTCGGACGGAATACCGAGACGTCGGTCTTGCCGTCGCCGTCAAAGTCAGCACGTGACTTCGGCACGGCCGCGGCACAGGTGTAACCGTTGATGATCTCAACGTTGTCGACGTTGACGCCCGTCGAAGCAACTGACGAGTCACTGGCCATTCTCCAGCGGAGCTGGATGTTCTGGCCGTTCGCCGCCGGTGGCAGAGTTGCCTCGGTGTCGATATAGCCGCCGGCCGATGTTCCCGTCCAAGCTTGACGGCCCGCGATCGGGCTCGAGAATGCGGTCGAGATCGTGCCGTTATAACCGCCGGTGACAAACGCACCGCCTGCCGTCACGATGTCGGTGTAGGCACCGGCACCGATCTTGATCTCAAGGACCATACCATCAAACGTTGATTCGGTGATGTATTTGTTCTTGAATTTGACCTTGGCTGAGGGCGAGCTGATCGCCGTGACCGGTGACTCGAGATACGAGCTGCCGATCGTCGCCGGATCATTGGTGAATGCCGAGTTCGGAGCACTGCTCGGGCCTGAGGCCGAGGTCGTCCAAACTGCGGGCGGGCCGGCACCTTCGTTGGTCGATGCCCAACCGGCAGGAAGTGCCGGAGCGGTCACACCGTCAAAGTTCTGAACCGTGCCATTCGGCGATCCGAGGACGAAGCTGCGGTTGGCCGCCGGCTGTGCGCCGATCGAGCTGGCAACGACGATCGAAACCGAAACAGTGCTGCCGCAAGCTGCGTTGCCCGGAATTGCAAACGGATGAGCCTGTGTAACAACGGCTGCCTGAGCGACATTACCGTAGTTGACCGGGGTTCCGCCGTTTACGCTGACCGTAACATTGTTGACGGTCGCGCCGGTGTTGTTGGTGACGGCGATGTTCAGCAGGACGTTTTCGCCCGGCTCAGGAACGCCGTTGTTGTTGCCGGTCGAGTCGCTGACCGTGAACGGGCTCGTAAGAACAGCGTTCGGAAGGTCAAATGCCTCGGTGACGGCGGTCGATGACTGGGTGCTCGCCGAGAAGCCGAATCCGCGACGGCGGAAGCCTTCCCAAACGTCAGCAACATCAGCACCTGCTTCCGGAGCCGCAGGAAGTGCAGCGGCGGCAGCGAGGATAGCATCACGCTCCTGGAGCATCATCGGGTTAAGCGGCGAGAGTTTCATACCGTCCGTGACGACCTGAAGAACACGGGTCGTACCGGCCGAGAAACCAAGACGCGTGACCATAAGGGCACGAACTTCCCACAGTGCGCTCTTCCAAATTTCGCCGGCGTTGTGTACCTGCGAGCAGTTGCCCGAGGTGGCGATGGCCGGGTTACGCGGGAAAGCACTGGAAACGGCCGTTGCGGTCGTTCCGAGGGTCGTGTCGCAGTTTGAATTGATATGACCAAAGGTCAACGGGTTGTGCGGCTTGTTCTGCGGGCCGCCCGTAAATGCGATAACAGCGGTCGGGAAACGGCGAATTGCATAATAGTAATTCGACGTAAACGTCGCCGTCAGCAGGTGGGTTCCGTAACCGCCAAGCGAATAGATCGCGTTGATCGGGTCGGTCGGCTCAGCCATCATCGTGCTGGCGTACCAGTCACCCCAGCCTTCGCCCATCATTCCGCCCTGGTTGCCGAGGCCGCTGCCGTTTCCGTGCAGGCGGTTCGAGGTTCCGTGCGTGACTTCGTGAATGACGATACCGGCGTCGGTCGTTCCGTCTTTGTCAGGCGTCGGACCGGTCCAGAGGTACATCTGCATACGTCCGCGGCCGCCGTCTGCCGGCGTTGCGAAGTTAGCGTTGTTGGTACCCGATGAATCCTGGCCTTCGGACGAGACACGGTCGGCTTCAACGCCGCCGCGGCCAAAGTTCGATGCCTGGAAGTTGCGTGCCGGCTCCGTGAAGCCGCGTTTGTAAAGTTCGTCGTGATAGCGGTTCATGATGTAGAACATCTGAATGACCGCACCACGCTGTGCCTGAGCCGTCAGCGGGTCGTCGCCCGGTGCCGGATTTCCCGGAGGAGGATTCCATGTCGAGTCGAACACGCGGCTCGGGGCTCCCGTCTGCGGGGCGTCGACGCCGTTGGTGCCGTCACGGTCGATACCGGCTTCGGTAGCGTTACCGTCCGTCGTGTTGTTGCCATCGGTGATCCAGCCGTTGTTGTTGAACGACAGCGAACCTTCGTTACCGATCAGCGTACGGGTCGTACGCGGAATGATAGCTCCCTGCGTTCCAAGGCTGGGATCGTTCGGGCCCGGTGTGAGCGGTGCCGGATCGTCAGCGATGTCATTGTAAGCATTGGGGTTTCCGTAAACCTGGTAGGTCGCGGCCTGGGTCTGATCATCAGAGATGTTCTTGTGCCAGAGGACGACGTTGGTGTTGGCGTCAACGATAACGTAGTACGCACGAACCGGTTCCCAGATCAAAATTCTCCAGGCCGGAACGGCAACGCCGGGCTCGGTCGGAAAATACATTTTCTCAGCGGTGGTCGCCCAGTCGCCTTCGCCGAAGGTGACCTTGAGGTCATTCGAGGCGGCATCGTTGCGGGCAACGTCTGCCGGAACGATCGCGTGGTTGATGTGTCCGGCAGCCTTACGGACAGCCTGGACCGGATCGCCAAACGTGGTCGAAAGCGAACCATAGTCGAGGCCCGGTGCGAGGTTGTTGATAACACGGATGATCTGGCCGTTCTTGGTAAATCCGGCCTTGACCTCACCGCGGAAGACCGGGATGCCGTTGATCTCCTGCTCGAGGTGAGCTTACGCGATGTTGCCATCCGGGGTAGTATAGTCAGCCGCTACTTTGAGGCCGTTGATCTGCTGGTCATTTACGCCGATCAGGTTTTGATTGTCACGAACGAATTCGCGAAGGATCTCGGAGCGCTTCGTGCCCGACGGGGTTGAGAGCCACTCGACAGGGAATTTCGCCATATCGGGCGTCATCACTTCCGGTGTGCGGATGTCGGTGTTGTACTCGACCTTTGCGCTCGGGTGGCGTTGCTTGAACATTTCTTCGCCGCGAGCAAAATCGTCGCGAACGTTAGCAACGGCGCTTGAGTCCTTGCCGACCGATTGACGGAATTTCAGCAATGCGTCTTCCGTTTCAATGGTCTTGTTTTCACGGATGTCCCACATTTTGGGCAGTCCGTCATCCGATGTCGAAGTGCGGGTGAAAAGGCCTTTCTTGCCTGCCGCCTCCGTTCCAAACTTGAACGGGACCAAGATCACCGCTGTGATCAGTCCCAATACGAACAAACAGGCGAGAATACTCAATCGAGTATCAGCCTTTGATCGTCCAAACATATTCGATTCCTCCTGAGTCGTCGTAAGTAGAAAACCAACAAGCTCTTAATCCGAACATTTACGCGTGGCGCAAAATGAACAAAATACAGGCATCGGCACGGTCCGATACCCAAGAACTTAAAACAATTTGAGTTAGGGTCTCACGAAATGTCGTAATGATATACCACAAAAGGTGAAAAATACAAGACAAAAATGGCGATGGGCGAAATTTAAGCCTGATTGGTGGTGATCCGGCCCGGGTGCAGGTTGATACGCCCGGGCCGGCCGATTTGCCGCGTTATGGCAGATACGATCGCGGGATCGGTGTGTCGGCGGCGAGCCCGAAGGCGATAGCCGTAAATCCGGCCGTTGAGCGGTTGAGGTACCACGTTCCGGCACGAAATACCGCCTGATCGTCCTTGCCGTCGCCGTCAAAATCACCCGGGACGGGAACGTCGCCGTTGAGTCCGAAGGCCGACGCCGAATACTGTCCGTTCGAGCTGTTCAGACGATGCCAGACGCCGCTTGACGGCCTAAAGACGGCGATGTCCTGTTTGCCGTCGCCGTCGTAATCGGCCGGCACGGCGAGATCGTCGGCAAGCCCGAATGCCATCGCGAAAAACTGTCCGTTGCTGCTATTGAGCCGATACCATACGCCCGTCGAGGGCCGCCAGACGGCGAGGTCGTCCTTGCGGTCGCCGTCATAGTCGCCGGCGGTGGGCTTGTCGCCCGCCAGGCCGAACTGATAGGCGTTAAAGGCGCCGCTTGAGCTTGCGATCCAATACCAAACGCCCGTCGATGGCCGCCAAAGCGCGAGATCGTCCTTGCCGTCGCCGTCAAAGTCGCCGGCCTGAGGGATATCGCCGCTGCTGCCAAAGGCGTAAGCGTAGAACTGTCCGTTGCCGCTGTTCAGCCGGTACCAAACACCGGTCGAGGGCCGCCAAACCGCAATGTCGGCCTTGCCGTCGCCGTCAAAATCGCCCGGCGTCGGAATGTCGGACGCGAGCCCGAAGGCGGCCGCCGCAAAACCGGCCGTTGAACGGTTCAAGTACCAGTTGCCGTCCGCCGGCCTGAAGACCGAAACGTCCGTTCGCCGGTCGCCGTCAAAATCAGCCCTTACGCGTGCAAAATTATCGACGATCACGCAATTGTAGTTACCGCTGACCTGCACCGTGTCGATCCACCAGCCGAGGGCGGCGGTATTGTTGTCCGCGCCGAAACGCCAGCGAAACTGCACATTCTGGCCCGCCGCCGAGGCCGGCAGGAGGGCGACTGTCGTGATATAGCCGCCCGACGAACCGCTCCACGCGGCCCGGTTCGACAGCGGATTATTGGTGCCGGTGCCGAGCGTGCCGTTATAGCCGTTTTGTAGAAAGGTGCCGCCGGCCGCCGTCAGGTCCTGAAAACCGCCGCCCGCGATGCTGATCTCGAGCAATCCGCCGTCCCATCCGCCTTCGGTCTCAAAACGGTGACGGAATGACATGGTCGCCGCCGGTGACGTGATCGCGACCGGCAGCGACGTCAGATCGGTGCCGCCGCCGACCGTATCGGGGTCAAGCGCGAATGCCGCTGTCGTGCCCGAGTCGGGCGAATTTGTCGTGGTGACAAAGGCGATCCCGCTCTGCAGCACGGTCGACGCCCAACCCACTGGTACGTTCGGCACCGAAACGCCGTCAAAATTCTCAGTAAATGTCGTGACGGGCTGGCCGATGATGATCCGCCGCACGACGCTTACCGGCCCGAGGCTGCTACTTACGTTCAATGTAAGCGAAAGCGACGTGCCGCATTGTGAACCCGCCGGTACGGTGTAGCTCACTGCCTGAGTGACGGTCGCACCGCTGGCGATCGTGCCGTAGTTCGCCGAACCGCCGCCGACCAGCTGGACCGAAACGCCCGACGCTGTTTGTCCCGTCGAGTTCGTGATCGGAACATTGAGCGAGATCGTCTCGCCGGGGTCAGGATAACCGTTGCCGTTGCCGGTCGGGTCCGCGACGGTCAGGCCCGGCGACTGGGTCAGGTTCGGCAATTCGAACGATTCGGTAACGCGCGTGTCGCCCGCTCCGCTGCCGCTATTCTGGATGCTCGCCGTGCTTCCCATTCCGCGGATCGCAAATCCGGCCCACACGTCAGCGACATCGGCCGCCGCCTCGGGCGCCAGCGAACTCGCCTGTGCGGCCGCGAGAATCGCGTCGCGTTCGCTCAGGAAGGTCGGAGCGAGCGGAGCCAGCTTCATCCCGTCGGTGACGAGCTGCAGGACCTTTCGGTTGCCGGCCGCCCACCCGAGCCGCGTGATCATTCGGGCACGTACCTCCCACAGAGCACTGCTCCAGATCTCGCCGAGATTGTGAACGGCGTCGGCGGTCGATGACCCGAACGGGCCACGCGGAAACGCACCGTCATTAAGGTTTATCTGCGTCGCGTCGGCGTCGGCAAATGTCAGCGGGTTGTGCGGCAGGTTGCCGGGCCCGCCGGTAAACGCCCGAACGGCCTTTGGAAAGCGGCGAATGCCGTAATAGTAGTTGTTGACCGTACCGCCGGCTCCCAAATAAGTGTCGTAGCTGCCGGTCGTGTAAATGCCGTTGATCGGGTCGCCCGGTTCGGACAGCAGTGCGTGTCCGTAAAAATCGGACCAGCCCTCGCCCATGCCCCGCGACATATTTATTGATAGCCCGCTGCCGTTGCCGTGCAGTCGGTTTGACAGGCCGTGCGTGTGTTCGTGGATAACGACGTCGGCATCGACATTGCCGTCGATGTCCGGGTTTGGGCCCGTCCAGATGTACATCTGCATTCGCGGCCGCGAGCCGTCGGCGGGCGTCGAGAAATTGGCGTTATTCGTGCCGGATGAATCCTGGCCCTCGCCCCTCACGCGGTCGTTCTCCGCGCCGCCGCGGCCAAAATTGCTGTTTTGAAAGTTAAGAGCCTGCTCCGTGAACCCGAGGCGGTAAAGCTCGTCGTGGTACCAGTTGCAGATGTAAAACAGCTGCGTTGTCGAGCCCTGTTGAAACGTGCTGCCCGGATAGGTCTGGGTCACCGGCACCGGAGCCTCGCCGGTATTCGTGTTCGGATCGAGCGGCGAATACGTGAACTGAAACACACGTCCGGTCCCGACCGCCTCGCTTGATGCGTCCACGCCGTCCGTGCCGTCACGGTCGAGCCCGGCCTGAATCGCATTACCGTCGGTGATGTTTGCGCCGTCGGTGATCCATCCGAGGTTGTTGAAAGTGTACGGGGCTTCGTTGCCGATCCGCGTGACCGCGGTCCTGCCGATCGCGGGCCCCTGAACGCCGTTCGGTGCGATCGGGCCGGGCGTCAGCGGAAACGGGTTGTCGGCGACATTGATCATCGCGTTCGGGTTGGTATAAACGCCGTAAGTCGCCGATTGGGTCTGATCCTCAGTGATGTTCTTGCGCCAGAGCATTGTGCCGGTCGCCGCGTCGACGATCACGTAAAATGCGTTGACCGGCTGCCAGATCAGGACCCGCCAGGCCGGGGTTACCACGCCGGGCTCGGTGGGAAAGTACATCTTTTCGGCAGTTGTCGCCGAATCGCCGCGGCCGAAAACGGCCCGCAGGTCGCCGGATGCGGCCGCGTCCGGCGTCAGGTCGAACCGTGCCGCGTCGATCGAGATGTGTCCCGCCGCCGCCCTGACGGCGTCGAGCGGAGAACCAAAATCCGACGCCGCCGAACTATCATCGACACCGGGTGCGAGATTGTTAATAACGCGCACGATCTCGCCGTTTCGCGTAAAGCCGGCCTTGACCTCGCCTCTGAAAACGGGAACACCGCCGATCCGCTGCTCGAGGACGGCAAAGCCGAGATCGCCATTCGGGTTCGCGTAATCCGCGGTTACCTTCAGCCCGGTGATAACGTCCGGCCCGACGCCGATCAGCGAAGAGTTGGCGTTCAAAAAGCGTTTCAGCGAATCGGCCCGTTTTTCGCCCGACGGCCCGGTCAGGAATGACCTCGCGGCCGTCATATCGGTCCCGATCACTTCGGGGATCTTGATGTCGTCGTTGTATTCGATCTTCAGAGTCGGCACCGAACGGCGCAGACGCTTTTCGCCCATTGCAAAATCATCCCGGATGTCCGCCGTGTCCGATGCGCTGCGTCCCGCCCCGGTTCGAAACGCGGCGAGTTTATCGGCCGCATCACGGTCGGTGCGAATGTCGTAATTCGGCAATTGCGGGTCGTGGCTTTCGGTGCGTACGAGCAGGCCCTTTGCCGCCCGAGTTCCGAACAGGTACGGTGAAACAAATGCGAGCGTGAGCACTGTAAGTGCAAATAGTGTGGCGAAAGCGTTGCGGAAACTCATCGTTGGTGTGGCCATTTTGGAAAACTGCTCCGGCATTGCGGATCAAAATGACTCCGCAGATCGAAAAAAGAATAAGAAAGCACTAATATCGAACAATAGGGAGATCTGATCGGCGCAAACTCAATACTTAACAGTTAACCCTCACTAAGTCAATAAATTGAGCGTTGCGCTCCCTTGTTCTATGACCCAATCAACGGATGACAAGATATTCGGGCCCAGCGGCCTGATCTCGCAGTTTCATGAGAACTATGAATACCGCGAGGGCCAGGTGCGTATGGCAAACGCTATCGCCGTTGCCTTTGAAGAAAAAAAGCACCTTATCGTCGAGGCCGGAACCGGTACCGGCAAGACGCTTGCGTATCTCGTGCCGGCGATCGCCGCCTCGATCAAGCACAACCGCCGGATCATAATCTCGACCGGCACCAAGAACCTGCAGGAACAACTGATGGAAAAGGACATCCCGTTCCTGCAGAAGATACTTCCGACTAAGTTCACCGCGTCGTATATGAAGGGCCGATCGAATTACGCCTGTATCTACCGAATACACAAGTCTGACGATCAGCCGATCCTCGACGGCATCGACGAGGTTGACCATTTCAACGAGGTTCGCGAATGGTCGCGCGAGACCCAGACCGGCGACCGTGCCGAACTGACCTATCTACCTGAAAATTTGCCATTCTGGAGCCGCGTTAACGCCAAAAGCGAGACGTGTATCGGCCAGAAATGCCCTGATTTTGAGCCATGTTTTATTACGCGAATGCGGAGCCGGGCCGAGTCGGCCGATATCGTGATCGTCAATCACCATCTTTTCTTTGCCGATCTCAATGTGCGCGGTAATCAGTTCGGCAAGGTCCTGCCCGATTACGGTGCGGTCATTTTTGACGAGGCTCACCTGATCGAGGATATCGCGGCAGACTATTTCGGGTTTCAAACTTCAAATTTCCAGATCGACGAGATCGCCCGCGACGCCTCGACGTTACCGATCGCCGATGCGATCGCGGTTGCCGGCATCACCAAGGCGTCCGCCAAGGTTGCCGGCCTGGCGGAGCAGTTTTGGGCACGCTTTACGCAGGGACGCGGCGGCGACGGCCGTTTTCCGCTCGTTGCCGACGCCTTTGCCGTCCGCGGCCGCAACGGCGAACCCGTGCCGACATCGCACGGCGAGGCGTATCACGCCCTTGACGAAGCGTTGTCGCGTCTCGAGAATGACGTCGACGTATTTTCGGAAAAGCTGCCCGAGGCCGAGAGCCTTGTGCGGCGCGTTCGCCAGGCGCGATTCGACCTCGACTTTATCATCAAACAGGCCGACCGCAATTACGTTTACTGGCTCGAACGCCGGGGCCGCGGTGTCTTTTTACAGGCTTCGCCGGTCGACGTTTCGTCGCTGCTCCAGGACAAGCTTTTCGAAAAGGTCGAGACGTGCGTGCTGACGTCGGCGACGCTTTCGACGAACGGCGGATTCGGCTTTATCCGCAACCGCCTCGGGCTGCCGCCGGGTACGACCGATTCGCTTGTCGCCCCGTCCTCGTTCGATTATCAGAGCCAGGCGATCGTCTATTTGCCAAAGGCGATGCCCGACCCGCGGGCGGCCGAGTTTACCCAGATCGCGGCCGCCGAGATCGTCAATATCCTTCACTCGACCCAAGGTCGGGCATTCGTGCTCTGTACCAGCAACTCGTCGATGAAGGCGTTATTCGAGATAGTCTCGTCGCGGGTCGGCTACCCGTGCTTTCTCCAGGGAACGATGTCAAAGACCGGCCTTCTTGAGCGATTTCGAGCTACTGCGAACGCTGTTTTGTTCGCCACTTCGAGCTTTTGGCAGGGCGTCGACGTCCAGGGCGACCAGCTTTCGTGCGTGATCATAGACAAACTCCCGTTCGCGGTCCCGACCGATCCGCTCGTCGCGGCACGCGCCAAGTTCATCGACGACAATGGCGGCCGCTCGTTCTTCGATTACAGTGTTCCGCAGGCCGTGATATCACTCAAGCAGGGTATCGGCCGGCTCATTCGCAGCAGCACGGACCGAGGCGTTATCGCCATTCTCGATCCGCGGCTTCGGACCAAATCTTACGGCCGCGACTTTCTCGCCAGCCTTCCGCGTATGCGCATAACGTCGGACCTTAACGACGTACGGCAAATATTTCAGCAATACGACGATCGTGCCGTATAATACAGGGATACGTTATGTCAGCCTTTTTTGAAGTAATGATCGAGCGCAATTTCAGCAGCGCGCACCAGTTGCGGGGCTACAAAGGGAAATGCGAGAACCTGCACGGACACAATTACAAGATCGAGATCTTTGCCCGCGGCCGTGAACTGAATAATATCGGCTTGCTGATCGATTTCGGCGACCTCAAGGCGGCCGCGGACGAGATCGTCAAGTACCTCGATCACCGCAACCTGAACGAACTGCCGCCGTTTGACGAGGAACTGAACCCGTCGGCCGAGAATCTCGCGCGCTACTTTCTGGAGTACGTCAACAGCCGCGTCGGCGACGACCGTGTCAGCGTCTACAAGGTCCGTTGTTACGAAACCCCGACAAGTGTCGCCACGTATCAACTCGACTAAGCTATAATTTTGACCGAGAGATCTACCCTTATGAAGTATATTCTGACCGCCCTTTTGTTTGCCGCCGTCAGCGGTTCTGCCGCCTTTGCTCAGGCTCCGTCCGGATCGATCCGCGGGACCGTCGTCGATCAAAACGGCGACGTCGTGACCGGTGCCCGCGTCGAACTGCGCGAGATCCGAACTTCCTCGAAACAGTTGTATGTCGCGGACGCAGTCGGCGGATTTGCCTTCAAGGACCTCGTCCCGGGCCGTTACGAGATCACGGTCGACGCGAACGGTTTCGGCCGGCTGATAAAGCCGGTCCTGGTCACGTCGTCGGCGATCTCGGGGCTCGAACTTCGGCTGTCGGTCGGCGAGGCTAATCTCATCGTCAGCGCCGAGATCGGCGGGCGGCAGGAAAGGCAGAATATACCGCAGGCGGTCAACGTCATCTCGTCCGAGCGCATTCTGCAGCGTTCGACGTCTGTCCTGGCACAGGCCGGCAAGGAAGAAGCGGGACTCAACGTACAGATGACGAGCCCGACCATCGGTGCCATCGTCGTCCGCGGCCTGACCGGCAAAAATGTCGTTAATTATGTCGACGGCGTGCGGTATACCAACGGAGCTCAACGCGGCGGCATCAACACATTCTTTAACCTCAATGACGGGTCCAACCTCTCGGCGATCGAGGTGCTTCGCGGCCCCAACGGCGCTCAGTACGGCAGCGATTCGCTCGGAGGCACCGTTAATCTGGTCACCAAATTTGCCCGCTTCGGCGATACCAAGGCGGAGTTTCACGGCGAATTCAACCCGAGCTTTTCTTCGGCCAACCGCGGATTCGGCAGTTCGGCGTTCATAAGCTACGGCACCAACAAACTCGGCGGCTATATCAGCCTCAACGGTCGCCGTGCCAACACGCTGCGTACGGCCAAGGGCCTCGATACGCACTCGGCGGTCACACGTTTTCTCGGCCTGCCGTCGAGCGTACTGTATGACCGCAGCCCGGACACCGAATTTACGCAATATGGCGGTGCGGCCCGCGTCAACTATGCTCCGCGTCCCGACAGCCAGTTCATCTTTTATTACCAACGCGGCCAGCAGGACGGCGGCAAGCGGTTTGACCAACTGCTCGGCGGCGACGGCAACCTGATCGCCGATCTTCGCAACCTGATGCTCGATTTCGGCTACGCGCGGTTCGTCAAGCAGCGTTTCGGATGGTTCGATTCGGCGTCGTTCACCGTTTCGTACAACAGCCAGCGTGAGGAGCGTGTGAATCAGGGCGGCCAGGGTAATCCCTTCGGCGACATCACGCACCAGTATGAACGCACTTCGACGACGGGATTTAGCTTTTTCCTCGATAAGCAATTGCCGAAACGCAACACATTCCTGATCGGCGGTGACTTTTACGGCGAACAGATCAACTCGCCCGCATTCATCGTCAACCCGGTGACCAATGTAACGACGCTGTCGCGGCCGCGAGTGCCGGACGAGGCAAGATTCAATTCGGCCGGACTCTTTATCCAAAACGCCTGGCAGGCGATACCCGACCGATTGCGGATCACCGGAGCCCTGCGTTACGGCGGAATGCGTTACAGTGCCAAGGGCTCGGACGCGCCGATCGTCGCCGGTCGCCCGCTGTGGGCGAGCGACAGCCTTAGCACGGCCGATTGGTCCGGACGTCTCGGGATGGTCGCCCGCCTGGCCCGGCAGTTTCGTATCGCTTTCAACTACGGCCGCGGGTTCCGCTACCCGAGCATGACCGATCTCGGTACTTTGGGACTGACCGGTGACGGTTTCGAGGTCGACTATCTCGCTTCGCAAAGGCTCGGCGGAACGATCGGCACGACCGCCGGCACCGACGCCGTCTCGACCGGCATCCCGGTCGCAAAACAGCGTTCCGAGACCAGCCAGAACTTCGATTTTTCGATCCGATATGAGAATCGCCGCTTTGACACCGAATTTACGGCGTTCCTGCTCGATATAAATAGTGCGATAACCAAACAGGCTTTGATCCTGCCGGCGGGTTCGGTCGGACAGCTTCTCGGCAGCGAACCGATCACGTCGCAGCTGCCGAGCGGTGCTGTATTCGTCGGCCTCTCGACATCGCCGGTGCTGGTTCGGGCCAACTTTACCGACGCTCGCTTGTACGGGTTTGAATACGAGGCCGAAGGGCGCATAAACGACAACTGGTCCGCCCGGGGCAACTTTACCTACATTCACGCGGCTGACAAGGTCACGGGGCTGCCGCCGAACATCGAGGGCGGAACGCCGCCGCCAACGGCGTTTCTGAGCCTGAAATATTCACGCTCCAAGTTCTGGGTCGAATTTTACTCGACGCTTGCCGCCGAACAGGGCCGATTGTCGAGTCTGGACCTTTCGGATCGGCGTACCGGAGCAACGCGGTCCAGGGCCCAGATCGAAAACTATTTCCGCCGTGGAGCATGCGTTCAAGGGCTGACGTCCAATGCGGCCGGCACCTGTAACGCAAACGTCAGCACCTACACGCTGCGGTCGACCGGCGAGAATATCACGCAGGTACTGACGCGAGTGCTCGGGCCGACATTCGCGACGGCGCCGATGTTTACCTCGCTGCCGGCTTACGGGCTGGCGAACGTTCGCGGCGGCATCAATGCTGCTGAAAAGGTCACGATCTTTTGGGCGTTCGAGAATATATTTGACCAGCAGTACCGTAATCCGAGTTGGGGCATCGACGGTGCCGGACGCAGCTTTACCGCACAGTTACGATACAGATTTTAGGCGTATAATTTCGGCAAGGAGCGATCATTTATGAAGCGTGCATTCGTTTTAGTCGTTTTGGTAATAGCCGTTACCGCGGCTGCGTCGAGCGTCGCTAACGCCCAGGTCAATAAGCCCGCATTACCGGCGAACCTCGACAAATACGTCGGCAAGTATCCGGACGGATTTTTGAATCTGCCGGCGGTCAAGACCCGTCTGCGCAAGCTGCTCGGAACACGCTACTCGGCGTTTGTGACGTCGTTTGCCGTCCAGATGCCGTTTCAGAAGGTCGGCGGTTTTCTGTTCACGACCGGTTGCCAGGCGCACTCATGCACGCTGAGCGAATCGGCGATCGCCGTCGATCTCGCCGCTAGGACGATCCACGTCGGCATTTATCGTCAGTCGACCAAAGGAAAGTTCTTCAACGAAGGCGGGGCGGCGACACCCCAACCGATCACCGATTGGGCCGACGAACTGTCTGCCGCGGGCCGCTAGGCCTCATCAACCGATCTGTTTTTCGAGCACAAGGTTGGTTCCGACCACGTCTCCGTACGGAAACATGAGCGTGCCAACCTGTCGAAAGCCGAGTCTGTCGTAAAACCGGCGGGCCCGTTGATTCTCTTCCCAAACCCCGAGCCAGATCGTGTCAAATTCGCGTTCGGCAGCTATTTCAACGCAGTTCGTCAACAGGGCCTCACCCGCACCGGTACCCCAAAGGCGTTCGAGAATATATAGCCTTTTAAGCTCGATCACTCGCTGGCCGCTGATGCCGTCGGTCGTCGAATAATCGACGAGACGGGCGTAACCGACCGCTTTGCCGTCGATCGATGCGATCAGGAATGTCGAGGTCGGGTCTTCGATCTCGTCGATGATCGTCGAAACGGCAAATGATTCGGCGATGTATCCGGCGAGGTTCCTCGATTCGTCCTGTTGGCAGTAGGCTTCGTAAAAGGTGGTAGTTGCCAGCACCGAGATCAAAACGGCGTCATCCCGGTCGGCCTTTCGGATCGAAATATCCATTTTCGTACCTCCGGCGGCCGTCAGACCGACCGCCAAAATCTGATCTTGCTGTCGAGGCCGATACTGACAAGCGTCTTACCGCCCTCGGCGAACGCGATCTTCAAAATGCCCTTTTCAGACGCCGAAAGGGCAAATACCTGCAGGCCGCCCGTGGGCTCCCAAAATCGGATCAGACCGACGTCGGTCGCCGCCGCGAGCCGTGTTCCGTCCGGCGAAAAGGCCATCGACGCGACACCGTTGCTAAAGCCGGCAAGTACGCGTACGAGGCTCCAGTCGGACGTTCGCCATATCCTTATCGTATCATCGGCACCGCCGGTTGCAAGCAGCCGTCCGTCGGCCGAAAATGCCGTCGCCGTTACGGCCTCGGTGTGGCCGCGAAGGTCTGCGATCATACCGCCCGAATTCATGTCCCAGACCTTTACCGACTTGTCATTGCTGCCGGTCGCGAGCAGCCTCGAATCGGGCGAGAACACCCCTGCCTTGACGATCGAGGTGTGGCCGGCGAGCCGGAGAACGGTGCTTCCGTCGGCGGGTCGAAAGACGGTGACCGAGCCCTGATTGTCGGTCGCGGCCGCCCGCTGGTGATCGCCCGCCAGTTCGACCGCTATCACCGGACGCTCAAAAACGTTGAATTCACTTACCGATGTCCCATCGGCCGAGTTGCGCACGGCCACATTGCCGCCCGAATCGCCCTGGATAAAGATCCCGCCGCTGGCGGACGAGATCGACGTGACAGACGACCTGCCGGAGCGAGTGATCGACCACTGGCGTTTGCCGTCATTGATGTTCCAGGCGCCGAACCGATTGTCGAGCGAATTAAAGCTAATGATCCGTTCGTCACCGTCGATCAGGGAAAAGATCGTCTCGCTCGATACGATCCGGTCACCGCCGATATCGGCGATCCGCGTTATATTGACCTTAGCGTCTGCCCCGGCCGTCGCGATCACGCTGCCGTCGGGCGAGATCCGAACATCATGAACGGCACCCATGTGGGGTTTTAGATCGGCGAGTATTTCCCCGTTCTCGGGACTGAGCAGCCTCAGGGTGCGGTCCCAGCTCGACGTGATCAGCGTACTGCCGTCCGGCGTGAATGCGAGGCCCTTCACGTTCGCCCGATGCGGACGGAGCACCTTGATCAGCTTCAGCGTCGCCGAGTCAAAAAGGCCGACCTCGCCCGAGAACATTCCGGCGGCGATCGTCTTGCCGAGCGGCGAATATGCCACTGACCACGCGTAATTGTAGAGTTCGCGGGCGGCGACATCGTCGGGGTCCGAGTCCGTTCGGGTCCAGTTGCCGATATTGATCGCGGAGACAATGCCGGCTGAGGCGGCGGCAAGCTGCCGGCCGTCGGGCGAGAACTCGGCCGCGTTGACCTCCAATGCCTGCCCGGCCCTTTCGAACCGATAGCTGCGAATTTCCCGTCCGCTCGCCGGATCCCATATCCTGAGTGTCCCGTCCGCCGAACCGGTCGCCGCCAGCCGTCCGTCCGGCGATATCGCAATTGCTCTGACTCGGGCAGTGTGGCCCGTCAGTTCTCCCGTCGTTTTGCCGGTCGCGGTGTCATATATCCTGACCGACGGCGACCGCGACGTACCGGCGGCGACCGCGAATCGCTTGCCGTCGGGAAAGAACCGCATCGCCCACGCGCTGGTATCGACAGCGGTCTGAGATATCAGTTGCCCGCCGTTGACGTCATAGATCCTGACCACGCCGTCGTCGCAGGCGGTGCCGAGCATCTTGCCGTCCGCCGAGAATGATGTAGACCAAACTTCGTCCGGATGCGGCAGTGTCCGCACACGGCCGGTCGGCTGTATCAACCTGCGAAGCAGAAACCACTCAAATCCGCGCAGATCCTCGCCGTCCGCCGCATTCGCTGGATCGTATTTATCAACCAGCTCAGCGGCCCGGGCGACGTTCGCCGCTTCAAATTCCTTCGCCGCCAGCGTCATCTCCGCCGCGTATGCCGCCCGGCGGTTGGCGGACGCCTGGGCTCGCGCGTTGGCAAATTGCCAAACGAAAGTAGCGAACCAGCCCGCGATCAGCAGCCCGACGACCGCGGCCGCCGTTATCGTCAGGCGGTGCCGGCGGGCGTATTTGCGAAATCGGTAGACCGGCGAGGCCGTTTTGGCGGCGATCGGCTCGTTTCTCAGCCAACGTCCGATGTCGGCGGCCAGGTCATCGACGGCCTGATACCGCTCTGGGGCGGCGGATGCCAGTGTGTGTGTCAGTATTGCCCGCAGGTCCTCGTCGGCGATCTCGTCGCGCCCGATGAGGCGCCCGCTGCCGATCGCCGAACTCATTTCCGAAAGGCTCTTGCCGGCCAGTTCGAATGGCCGCTTGCCCGTCAAGATCTCAAACAGAATGACGCCGAGCGAGTAAACGTCGGTCGCGGTCGTGATGTTTTCGCCGCGGATCTGTTCCGGTGCGGCATAGTCAGGCGTCAGTGCGAGGCCGCTGACCGTGTTTCCGCCGCCGTCCGACTCGATCAGCTTGGCGATGCCAAAATCCAGCAGTACCGGCGTACCGTCGTCGCGGACGAGTATATTCTGCGGTTTGAGGTCGCGATGTACGACCAGGTTTTGATGGGCAAAGCTGACGGCGTTGCAGACCTTTTCAAAAAGGGGCAGCTTCTCGGCCATCGTCAACCCTTTTTCGCGGCAGTACCGGTCAATGGGAACGCCCTCGATATGTTCCATCACAAGGAACGGCGTGCCGTTCGGCGACGTTCCGCCGTCGAGTAGGCGGGCGATGTTCGGGTGCTCGAGCCTGGCCAATATCTGGCGTTCGCGGCGAAAGTTGGCGGCGTTTTCGGGCGAATCGAACAGCGGCGGGATCACCTTTACCGCTACCTTTTTCGAAAAATCCTCTTCGCGCACCGCCAGATAGACCGAGCCCATTCCGCCGCGTCCGATCAGGCTGACCAGCCTGTACGAGCCGAATTTCTTGTCGATCAGCTGGTCGGCGTCAGAGCTGCCGTCAAACGGCGGTGCCTCCAGAAGCCCCTCGGAATGCTCGGCCGCGTCGAGCAGCGACGTTACCTCACGCAGGAGTTCGGCGTCGCCGCCGCACCGCTCGGCCAAAAATCGGGCGCGCGCCTCCGGGGCGGTGTCGAGGGCCTCGTCAAACAGCCGATCGACGATCTGCCAACGCTCACGCTCGGCGTCGGCGGCTGAATTTTCCAATGCATCGCCCATCTGTTATTTGCCCGAAAGGTCGCGGTAAAGCCAGGCCTTGGCCTTTAACCACTCGCGTTTGACCGTGATCTCGGAAACGCCGATGACGGCGGCGGTCTCATCTGCCGACAGCCCGCCGAAATAGCGCAGTTCGATAATGCGCGCCTTTCGCTCATCGATCCGGGCGAGCCGCTCAAGCGAATCATTGAGGTCGATGACGCTGACATCGGGTTCAGGCGTCACGACGGCGACGTCGTCGAGGCTGATATGGTCGCTGCCTCCGCCCCGTTTGCCGTAAAGTTTTGCCCGTGCCCGATCAACCAGCATATGCCGCATTATGCGTGCCGCTACCGCAAAAAAGTGCGAACGGTCCTTCCAGTCGATCCCGTTCTGCGCAGACAGCCGCAGATATGCTTCGTTGATTATCTCGGTCGTCTGCAGCGTTCCGCCGCGTTCGCGGCGACGATACCGGCTGGCGATCGTCCTGAGTTCGGCGTACACGTGCGGCAGCATTTCCTCGAGAGCGTCATCGCTGCCGTCGCTCCAACGGCGCAGATATTGCGTGATCCTTTCCTGATCGGCTGGCGTCATCTTACGTTTTGCTCGCTGATAATTCTGGAGAGTGTTGAGCGGCAACCAACAGTTTAGCGCATAGCGGCACGCCAAACCCATCTCAAAGACGGCGATCGACCGTCGATCCGGCCAAAAAATGATACCGTCCGCCCGATCTTCTCGCTTAAAGAGTAGAGGACAGCATTTTTTCAACAGCCTATGAAGAAATTACTTATCATTTTCACGATCGCTGCGTCGGCTTTTGCCGGAGCCTGTTCGTCCGCGGGGCCCAATGCCGCAGCCGGAAACGGTTCGAACGCAGCACCCTCGACACCGACGCCGACGCCGGCACCGGCCGCGAGCGCCGCCAATTTCAACACCAACACGAACTCCGCTCCGGACACAGGCCCGCAGCGGATCAGTTTTGCCAAGGGAGCCAACTGGGGCACGGTCAATGTCACTCTCGCTCCCGGCACGGCCAAAAAGTTTGTCGTGGCGGCAAAGAGCGGCCAGACCATGGACGTCGAACTCTCGTCAAAAGAAGCGTCCGTCAACCTAATAAAGGGCAAGGCCGATACGACCGAAGACTTCGGTTATCTGAATGCCGAACTCAAGTCCAACGGAGACTATATCTTCGAGGTCCGAAATTCGACCAAAAAGGACGTCAGGTCTTCGGTAAAGGTGACGATCGAGAGCCCGTCCGACGAGCCTGACGAACAATAACGGCGGGGAGTGCTGTTCCACACGGCTGCAAAGGGCCCACGCCGTCAGGTCGTGGGCCTTTAATGTTTCCGACTTTGTGGGTGATCCAACAAAAAAGGCATCTGACCGTCAGGTCAAATGCCTTTTCTTCAGGAAAATGGTCGGGGCGAGAGGATTCGAACCTCCGACCTCACGGTCCCGAACCGTGCGCGCTACCAGACTGCGCTACGCCCCGTTGAGTCAATCTACGAGTCTAAGTCACGGCAGTTGAAGTGTCAAACTGCGCCTTCATCTTGTTTCGGCTGTTTGCCGAATTTGTGCCTCAGCAATTCGATGATCGGCGGCAGCAGAGAAAGGGCCACGACCAGGATGACGACCTTTTCGATATGGTCCTCAAGCTTGATATTAAATGCTCCCTCGATCGCCGTGCCCAGATAATATCCGGCCAGCACCATGCTAAAGATCCAAAGGAAACCGCCGATCACGCTGAATAGAAGGAATTTGGCGTACGGCATTTCGGCGGCACCGACCACCAGCGGGGCAAAGGTGCGGACGATCGGGACGAACCTCGCCAGGATCACCGTCTTGACGCCGTATTTTTCAAAGAACGCATGAGCTTTGGCGACGCGGCTGGGCTTGAATATGAGCGAACTTTCACGGTTAAAGAGCGTTTTGCCCATCCAGCGGCCGGTCCAGTAACCGGTGCTGTCGCCGAGCACCGAACCGGCGAAAAACGCGGCCAGTACTAGAACCACGTTTAACTTGTCGGGCAATGTCCGGGCCATCAGGCCGGTGACGACGAGCAGGGAATCGCCGGGCAGGAAAAAGCCGACCGCCAGGCCGGTTTCGGCAAAGACGATAAAGAAGAGCCCAAAATACACGTACCCGCCGAGCAGGCCGAGCATCCAGTCGATCAACAACTTCGGGTTTAGAAAATCCCTTACTTGATGAAAAAGTTCGGTTAAATATTCCATAGATCAGATCTATTCGGCGGCCCAGCCGTGCTTGCCGATCAACGGCACAAAGGCACACGGGCCAAAATTTTCCTGCGTATATCCGGCGGCGGTACGCGTCACGCGGATCAGGTTTTGCGATCGCTGGCCTTCGCCGATCGGTATGACCAGGCGTCCGCCGACCTTTAATTGCCGAACGAGCGGCTCAGGTATCGACGGCCCGCCCGCCGCGACCAACATCGCGTCAAACGGATGATAGACGTCCCAGCCGGCTGTACCGTCACCGGCCTTGAGCGTCACGTTTCGAAACCCGAGGTTCCGCAAACGCTGTTCCGCCTCGGCGGCCAGATTCGGCAATCGTTCGATGGCGAAAACTTTACGGGCGAGGCTCGCCAGGATCGCCGTCTGGTAGCCGGTTCCGGCGCCGATCTCGAGTATCTTCTCAGTGCCCTTGAGTTCGAGCAGTTCGGTCATACGGGCGACGATAAATGGCTGCGAGATCGTTTGGCCGCCGGCGATCGGCAGCGCATTGTCCTTATATGCCTGTGCCTTGAGTGCCTCGGGGACAAATTCGTGACGCGGCAGGTTCGCCATCACGTCGAGCACCGCGGTGTCGGCGATGTGATAGTGGTTTCGCAGGCGATCGATCATCGCGGCCCGAACCATCTCGTAGCCGTCGGCGACACCAGTTGACCGTTTCGGAAAGCTCATCTGCGTTTTACGTGTTCCAGTCCTTCAGATGTTCGAGCACATGATGGTTGGTCAGGTCGCTCCGCATCGGGGTGATCGAGACGTAACCCTCGGCGATCGCCTTGGCGGTCACCTCGCGGGCGATCCTGGCCGACTCGGTAA
>CAZQGN010000030.1:0-45724 GCA_964592865.1 uncultured Chloracidobacterium sp.
GGGATGTCTTCGCGGCGGTCCCGCAGCGGCGGGATCGTTAACTCGACCACGTTTAGCCGGTAGAATAGATCCTCACGAAAATTGCCGCTCTTGACCTCACTTGCCAGGTCTTTATTGGTTGCCGCAACGATCCTGGCATCGAAACTCTCCGAATGGTTCGACCCGACCGGCATCACCTCGTGTTCCTGTAGTGCCCGCAGGAGCTTTACCTGCAATGCGGGCGGCATCTCGCCGATCTCATCGAGAAAGAGCGTTCCGCCGGCCGCGGAGCGAAAAAGTCCCTCCCGGTCGGAGACGGCGCCGGTAAACGCACCTTTCTTATGCCCGAAGAGCTCACTTTCGAGAAGCGATTCGGGCAACGCTCCGCAGTTTATTGCCAGAAAGGCCTTGTCGGCCCGCTGACTGTTCAAATGTATCGAACGGGCGATCAATTCCTTTCCGGTCCCGCTTTCGCCCTGGATCAAAATAC
Organism: uncultured Chloracidobacterium sp.; assembly: GCA_964592865.1. Lineage (GTDB taxonomy): Bacteria > Acidobacteriota > Blastocatellia > Pyrinomonadales > Pyrinomonadaceae > OLB17. The sequence goes on from CAZQGN010000030.1 coordinate 470, forward strand.
TGGCATTGGTATCGGCGACCTTTCTTACAACGTCAAAGATTCGCTCCATCGAACTGCTTTTGCCGATTATTTCGGAAAAGCCATAGTGCCGACGCAACTCTCGCCGCAAAACCCGATTTTCCTGAAACAGCCTTCTGAGCCGTGCGGCATTCTTGATCGTTTGCAGCAGGTCGTCGTTGATAAAGGGCTTTGTGACGTAGTCGTACGCACCTTTTCGCAGGGCTGACACTGCCGAATCCACCGACGAGAACGCCGTCATAATGATGACGACCGCTTCCGGATCCATCGATTTGATCTGATCCAGCAACTGCAAGCCGTCCTTGCCCGACATTTTGATGTCGGTCAGGGTGACGGTGATATCGTTTGCGGAAAAGGCGTCGAGAGCCGATTCGGCGCTGTCGGCGGTGACGACGTCGTAACCGGCATCTTCGATCAGTTGACGAAGGATCGCCCTCATCAACTCTTCGTCTTCGACCACGAGTACTTTTTGTGCGGTTATTTCAGACACACTTATTGCCAGGATCTTAGTCTAACATACGGCTTTATTGTTTAACTCCGTTCGTGTTAGCATCATCTATTAACTTATTGATTCGATGCGGTTTCCAAAGCCATTTATTGCATTTATTTTAGTCGCTTTAGCCGCCGCTATCGCATCGGCGCAGCAGACCAATCCGGTAGACCGCCAGGTTTCCAACCCCATCACCGACACACCCAATATTAACCCGATCGCGACCGAGCAGAGCGTGACGCAGCCAAAGCCGAAGAAGAAACCCGGTTTGGAGCCCGAAGGCGGTGACAACGAGGTCGTGGTTTACTCGGACAAGCAATCGGTCGAAGGTGAAAAGGGCAAACGCATCATCATTCACTCGGGAAATGTTGACGTGCGGTACGGCATCTATCGAATGCAGGCCGACAAGATCACCATCTACGAAGCGGAAAACAAGATGGATGCCGAGGGAAGCGTAATATTTGATCAGGGCGACGACCAGCGGATCACCGGTGCGCGAGGCATCTGGAATTATCAGACAAAACTCGGTTACTTTATCGACTCGACCGGCTTTACCAATCAGACGAATGACGGAACGGTGATCTACTTTACCGCGGATCGCGTGGAAAGGGTCGGCGTCAATGAACTGGTTGTTACCAAAGGAAAGTTCACCGCCTGCGAAGAAGCGGTGCCTAAATGGAGTTTTACCGCTGATCAGGCCCGGATCAGCATCAAGGACAAACTTAAGCTCAGGAACGCGAAATTTCGGATCAAGGATGTTCCGCTGCTTTATCTGCCGTACGCTACGATCCCCATCAAGGAACGTGACCGCAGTTCTGGATTTTTGACGCCGTCGTTCTCGTACTCCGCAAATAAGGGGTTTCGCTTATCGACGGCCTATTACCAGACGCTCGGCAAGAGTGCCGACGCGGTGATCCGCGGTGACGTTTATACGGGCCGCGGGGTCGGATACGGTTTGGACGTCCGCACGCGTGCAAATTCGCGTTCGTATTTCGATTTTGGGTTTTACGCGGTCAAGGATCGTATCTTCGGGCCGCGGGCTGATGCAACACATCCGGATCAGGGCGGTTCGATCGTTTACGCACAGGGCGTACATTATTTCCAAAACGGGTTTACAGCTTCGGCGGATGTGCGTTTGACGTCAAATCTTGCGTTCAGGCAGGTGTTCTCTGACGGAATTCAGCAGATCATCTCGCCGATCGAGGTGTCGCAGGCCTTCGTCAACAAAAGCTGGAACAATTACACGCTGAATTTGCTGACACGCTCGCAGGTCATCTCGATACCGAACGTGAGGATAAAAACGCGAAACCTGCCCAGCGTCAACTTCGAAAAGCGCCCGTCGATGCTCTCGTTCCTGAATGGTGTCTATTTCTCGTTCAAAACGAGCCTCGAGGGTGTTTCGCGGCGTGAGGATATCGATGATCGCGTGCTGTACCAGCAGATGACGGGTAGTGTGCCGGTTTCGACGCCCGCTCTCGGCCAGCGTCTCGACTTTTACCCGCAGTTGACCGCGCCGTTCAGTACCAAATACTTTAATTTCACCTTCACCGGGGCGGTCAGGGCCACCTATTACTCGAACTCATTTGACGCGGCCAGACGGGTCGTCGGGCGTGATCTTGTGCGTAAGTACGGCGAGTTCCAGTTCGACGTACGGCCCGTAGCGCTTGCCCGCAATTTTTACGGCAAGGACAAGGCCTTTAAGTTCCGGCATGTCATCGAACCGTTCCTGACTTACCGATTTGTAAAGGGCGTCGACAATTTTAATCGGATCATACGGTTCGACTATATCGACACGATCACCGACACGAACGAGATCGAATACGGCGTTACCAACCGCATCTATACGCGACGGTATTCTGAGGCGGTGACGAGCGAAGCCCAGGAAAAGCTCCGTCAGGACGCCAAAGCCGGATCGGACCCGTCCAAATCGCTTTCAGTTCAGCCGTACGAGATATTCGCCCTGACGGTACGGGGCAAGTATTACTTCGACAAGACTTTTGGCGGAGCTCTTATCGCGGGGCGGCGCAATCAGATCGAGTCGATGACCGCCTTGAGCTTCTACACTTTCGGCGGCGTCCCGCGTCGTTTCTCGCCGCTTAGTATTGACGCTACCTATCGGCCGCAGCGGACGATCTTTTTTAACTCGCGAATGGATGTCGGCGTTCAGGGCGACGGGCTGCGGGCGATATCGGCAACGGTCGGTTACGACACCAAGCTGCTCAAGATCTTTCAGACGTTCTATTACACGCGTGCCGTCACGCTGATCCCGTCGCTTGCTCAGTATTCGAATACGGCCGGCAAGGAGGCCGGCACCTTACGCGGTTCGCAATGGAGTCCGTCGATATTTATCGGAAATCGTGACAAGGGCTGGTACGGCGGCACATCGCTTTTCTTCGACTTTCAGAACCGTCGGGCCTCGAAATCGTCACCTCTCATCAGTTCGCTTTACACGATCGGTTACGCCTACGACTGCTGTTCGCTCGCCCTTCAGTACTACACATTCAATGTCGGCGTCCGCAGCGAGAATCGCTGGGCGTTGAGCTTTCGCCTGAATGGTATCGGTTCGTTCGGTACCGAGCAGTTTGGGCAGGGGATCCGTTAAAAGTTCACTTTGCGTTTTCGCGGAGATATATGTTCTGAGCGGTCGAGTTGTAATATTCGACCGGAGCAAGATCGTCAGTCAGCACGGGAAGTACCTGCCGGACCTCACCTTCGTAACGATTTGCCAACAAAGCAGATATCTCAGCGTCCGGCGACGAAAGCGGCGGTGCGGCGGTAGATCGGGCGGCCACGATCATGAGGTTTTGGAGTCGACGGTCAGCGTATTCGCGATTGACCTTAAATACGCCTACATAGGGAAATACGGCTTTGTATGTAGCCAATTCGGCTTCGAGGAATTCGCTGCCGGGGCCCTGGATCGCTGAACCAAGATTCAAGATGACGACCCCGCTTTCGTTCAGCGAGCGATACATCTCACGGATCGCTTCGACCGTGGTCAGTTGGTACGGCACCGCAAACAGTGACCCGAAAGCATCCACCAAGATCGCGTCGTAACGGCCCGAACGGTTGGCATTCAGGTATGTCCGGGCGTCTTCATGAAAGATCCGCAACCGATCGTTGTCCTGCAGACGAAAAAAGCGCCTCGCGATAGCCGTCATACTCGGATCGATCTCGACAACATCGACCTTTACGTCGGGATATCGCGACAGCAGATCTTTGGGGACAGAATAGCCCGCTCCTCCAATAACGAGAATGTCATCCAATTTGCCCGCAAAGTGCCGTGACAGATGGTAGTAGCGGCTGTATTCCAGTACAGGTTCGTCGTTGTCAATAAAGATCGCCGATTGCGTGAAGTACGGATCCGTTGCCAATGCCCGGATCGGCCTGCCGGTCTTTGGGTCGGTCGTTTGAAATATTTGAATGCGACTGTACTCAGTGTCGATGTCTTGAAGGCCGTTCGCCTTGTAAAGCATCAGGGCATTCGCCTCGCTCCCGACGATCGAGAATACAAATACGATGATAATGGCGAGATTAGCTCGAGTGGCCGTAAACGGAACGAGAAGTATTGCGAGTGCGATTAGTACGCCTGCGATCAGGTAAAGCGTCCTTAAGCTTCCGACAAACGGGATCAGGATGAACCCGGCCGCGAATGTGCCCAAAATGCTCCCGATCGTGGATAACGCATACAGCCTTCCAACCGTTTTGCCGGTGTCCGAGAGCGAGTCCAGCCTCAGTTTGACCGAATAGGGTGTTACGAATCCGAGGGCGACGCTGGCCGGTGCGAACAGGACGATCGACGCCAAAAGTGATCTCAACTCGATCCCGACCGGAGCGGCCGTAACGAATGAAAGGACGACCTCCTTGATCAAAACGGTAACGGCGATCAGGCCGCCCGCGGCCATAATTACCGCCGAAAGTACCTTCATACTGGGATTGCGGTCCGCGGTCCGCCCCCCGAGCCAGTACCCGAGGCTAAGGCTGCCGAGTATAACGCCGATCAAACTCGTCCAAACATACGTTGACGCCCCGATATATGGTGATAATATCCGCGAACCGATGATCTCAAAGGTCATGACCATCGCCCCGCATATGAACACCGTGCCCTCGAGCACGGATCTGCGCAGTGTTTTGGAGAGTGTGGTCACGGTCGTTCCTTCCTGAATTGGTTGTCGGTCATACATGAAAAAAGCACGATAATGCCATGCGGCGTTATCGTGCTTAAGTATTCTACTCGCCCGGATCTGCGGGCAGTCGAAAAACGGATTTACGCACTGGCTATGCTACCGCCGTTTTTTTTTCGTCTTCGGGGCGAACAAACGTCAGCCAGTCCTTTCCAAACGGTGCCGGACGCTTGGCCATGATCACGCCGAAAAATTCTTCCTGAAGCCGCTTTGTGATCTCGCCGCGTTTTCCTGAGCCGACGGTGATCCGATCGACCGAGCGTATCGGCGTCACTTCGGCGGCGGTGCCGGTAAAGAAAACTTCGTCGGCGAGGTAAAGTGCGGCACGCTGAATATTTGTTTCGATCACCTCGATGCCGAGTTCTCTGGCGATCTGGATGATCGAATCGCGGGTGATGCCCGGCAGGATCGACGCTCCGAGCGGCGGTGTGATCAATTTGCCGCCATTGACGAGAAAGATATTCTCGCCGGAACCTTCGGAAACGTAACCGCGGTCATCAAGAGCGATACCTTCAGAAAATCCGCCGAGCAGAGCCTCCATCTTGATGAGCTGCGAATTCATGTAGTTCGCACCGGCCTTGGCCATTGCGGGCATCGAGTTTGAGGTGATCCGGGTCCAGCTCGAAACACAAACGTCAATGCCGCTCTCGAGAGCTTCTTCGCCGAGGTACTTGCCCCACTCCCAGGTTGCGATGTAGGCATCGATCGGATTAGGGAAGGGGTTTACGCCGAACGCGGGTTTGACCTCATCCAGGCCGCGGAAAATGATCGGCCGGATGTAGCATTCGTCGAGTCCGCTCTGTCGGATCAGTTCGGTCGTCGCATCACAAAATTCGTCACGCGTAAAAGGCGAATCCATCCGATAGATCTTTGCCGAGTTGATCAAACGCTGCATATGCTCGGGCAGTCTGAATACCGCCGAGCCTTTTGCGGTGTTGTAGCAGCGGATGCCTTCGAAAACGCTCGAACCGTAATTGATCACGTGAGACATCACGTGTATTCGGGCATCATCCCAATCAATGAATTCACCGTTCTTCCAAACCTTCGGAGAGATCTTCATAATACTCACGCCTACTCCGGCAAAAAAAAATCCGCCGGGCTCCTCATTTCATTTTAATTTCGATCGCCGCAAAATGCGTTTCCGGGCCCTGTAACAATCAAATTTGACCCGGGGACGAGACCGATAACATACATAAAAAGGATAATATAACCGCCATTTGTTCGCAATCGACCGATACTCTAATATGCGGGCAACCTAGGTCAAATGAAAAGAGGAAGCGATGTGCCCGCTCCCTCTTTCGCCAAGACCAAACATGATCAGTCGATCAAGCCCGCTAAAGGATCTTGAAGACACTCGTTGTGTCGTCAAGCCTTGATGTATAGGCCACACCGTCCAGGAAGATCGTGACAATGATCGGCTGATCGCCGCCCTTGTCCATGCCTTTATCAAGCAAAAAGTCGATCGTGTAAACACCCGGTGCTACCAAAACAGCGTTCGACTGGATAGTGGTCGGCAACAGCCCAAACTGCCCGATGCGGACGCTTGTGTTACCGATGATCGAATTTTGAGCACCGGTCAGATATACCCTCAGAACCGTGGCGGTACGGCCCGGCGGGCGCACCCTCAGGGTCGTGACGGTAAACGGTTCGGTCGTGTGCACGCGATTGGTGACGTTCTCGATCTTTGTCCGGCCTCCGGGAGCAATGACACCCGTAACGTTGAAAATATCCGGCCTTGCCGGTACCAGCGTCACATTTGACTTCATCTGGACGCCGTTGTTGTTCAGCACCATCGAATAGACGGTACCGGCCGACGACGAAGCCAAACTAGGCGGCAGAACGAATTCGATCTTGTGTCGGCTGACCGACCTCAAACCACACGCCGCACCGTTGATCGTAAGTGAAACGCCGCTCAATTCGATCGGGAGAGTGAAACTGCGTTCGAGCGAGCCAACGGCGGTCCTTGCCACGATCGGGCGGTCGAAACTGGCCTGGTAATTAAGTATCGCCTGCATTCCCGGGGCAAGTCCGTGAACTGCGACCGGCGTCTGCGGGGTAGGTGTCGGCAACGGTGTCGGGGTTGGCGTCGGCGTACCCGTCGGCGTTGGAGTTGGCGTCGGAGTAGGCGTAGGACTCGGTGTCGGAGTCGGACTCGGAGTAGGCGTTGGCGTAGGTGTCGGAACGACGGTCGGCGAAACCGGGATATTCGTCGCTCCGGTAGCAAAATTGGTCGTGATCGTCGACTGGTTGGTCACGGTCGGCGTGACCATGTAATAGACCTCAGACTGCAGATCCGGATTCCCCAGGCCAAGTTCGCTCAATGCCAGGTTAAAGACAAACCGCTTCGACGAATTACTCGCGATGGGTTGGGTCGACGCGATAAATGACGTCGGTACCGGGAACCTCGACAAGCGTGTAAATTTCGCGGTCGCGGCCGGCAATCCCAACGTGAATGAGTACAACTGCGATTGTCTTTCGACAGTCGGGTTAAGTCCCTCAGCCGGATCGGTCGGTATCGTCCCGTCCGGTTTGATGTTCATCCGGGTTTCGAGAAGCAGCGTAGCGGGTTCGCCCGAGACGCCATAGTCAGTAAAGCTCGGATAATGGAGCACGTCGCCGCCCGTCGCCTGTGTGTCAGCGTCGCTGCGGGCACCTACCCGGCGAAAAGTATTTGCGACGGTGTCATATACGTACAGTGCGAACGAAGTGTAGTTCGTGCCGCTATTCTCATTTGCAAGGTCGGCGTAGCTGTCAAACGCAATGTACTTTCCGTCACGGCTCATTCGGCGGCCGAGGTCAAGAATATTTACCGGGTCACCGACGTTCGTTGATGTCGTTGCCGTTACCTGCTTCTTCGTACCCGACGGTGCGCCGGACGAGTTCAGATCGGCATAAAAGATCTCTTCGTTTCGGCTGGCCAGCGGATTGTTCCCGCCGGTCATGCCTACGATCGGGTTGTCGCCCGTACTGGCGAACGCAACGCGCAGGCCATTGCCTGAGATCGTCGGATTCTTATTATAGATCGGATTTGAAACTTGCCCTCGCGGCGTTTTGGTCACCTGTGATAGGATCCCGCCGCCGCCGAGATCCTCGGAGGTTCCGCGCATGGCGATGCTGCGGACAAATGTGAATATCTCGTCATTGTCCTCAGCCGGGAACGGATTTCCAACTCCCGGGACCAGATCTCGCGTCGAAACAAAAGCCGTCACGCTGCCGTCGTCGCTGATGCTGGCGTCATGGTTGTCGTCGGCGATATATGCACCGGTCGTCGAGGTCGCGGGACGCGGCAACTGGCTCGGCAGGGTGTTCGTGACCCGATAGAACGTGCCGCCCGAAAGGTCGGTCAACGGTATCTCATCACCCAGCGAAAGGTTGGCGACCGGAGCGACAGACGGTATCTGATAGAGCCAGATCTCGGTGTTGCCATCGCTGGTAAGCGGATTTGCCCCCAGTGTCGGTGATCCGGTCGGCGAAGGGCTCGGGGTCGGCGTCGGCGACGTAAAAGCGTTGCCGTCAAAGTTGGACGGATTGGTCGAGTTTGGCGATGTCGGGGTCGACGTTGTCGCATTGGACGAAAACGCGATCCACTTTCCGTCGTTGCTGATGACCGGACGGGTGTTGACGATCTCGACTCGGATGTTGTCGAAAGTGATCGCCTTCGTCGTGTCCAACAGCAAACTCTTGGTGTCGGTTAACTGGAATATGCGCCGCTGAGCATAATCAAAGAGAAATATCTCTGAGTTATTGTCAGCGTTTCTCGGGTTTACCGTCGCCAGGTTGCCGCGTGATTCAAACACGACGAACCTCCCGTCACCGCTGATGCCGCCGGCAAATGATTCGGCTCCGGAATTCGACAATTGCCCGATGACCGACTCGATCTGTGCAGATGCGGTCACGGCCATTGAGAAGATCGCTACAACTAAAAATAGAAATGTACGACGAAAGGTCACAGACTCCTCCACCAAAAAAAGACAAAATAAATGCAAACCGAGCCGAGTGCTCGCCAACCACTATCCAAAACACTCAATTTTAAGCGCTATAGACGCGTTCTGCAAGGCACATATCGTCAATTAACGCAGTTGTACTGTTTAATGCCGGCTGTTTGATGCGCCAAAGCCTGCGCCGGGTTGTAAAAGTACCCTATATCATTTAACAATAATGACTTACGTGAAAATGGAAACTACCCCATCCATATTGATCGTCGCGGGCGAACCATCCGGCGACCGGCATGCCGCCAAGCTCGTCGAGGAGATGCGGAAATGTGACCCTGATACGCATTGGGACTTCTTCGGGGCGGCCGGCCCGCTAATGCGCCGTGTGGGCGTCGAACCGGTCATTGCTGCCGATGAACTTTCGATCGTCGGTGTCGCCGAGATCGGCAGGGCATTGCCGATGTTCCTGACCGCCTATCGCAAAATTATCGATTCAGCGGTTGCCCGCAAGCCGCAGGTCGCGATCCTCGTCGATTTCCCGGAATTTAACCTAAAGCTCGCAAAGTCGTTGAAAAAACGAGGGTTTACAGTCGTTTACTATATTTCACCGCAACTCTGGGCGTGGCGGCGATACCGCATCCGGACCATCAGGCGTCATGTCGACCTGCTCCTGACTATACTGCCGTTTGAAAAAGACTGGTACGCACGCCGCGGTGTCGGGAATGTCGAGTACGTAGGGAATCCGCTGGCCGCTGAGGTCCATCCGAACGGCGGCCGAAGTGATTTTTGCGAACGGCACGGGCTAGATCCGGCCCGGCCGGTGATCGCCTTGCTGCCCGGCAGCCGCCGCAAGGAGTTCGTCCGCATCCTGCCCGTATTGATCGGGGCGGCGAAATTGTTGTATGCCGACGACGCCAGCCGGCAATTTGTGATACCGATCGCTCACGAGCGGCATTTGCCCGATGTTACCAAAATCATCGAAGTCACCGGAACGAAAAGCACCGGAATGCCGGACGATCTGGCGGTCGTGGTCGACGAGACGTATGACGCACTTAACGCCGCTGACGCCGCGGCGGTCACCAGCGGGACCGCGACGCTCGAAACCGGCATCATCGGCACGCCGATGGTCATTGTTTACGCCACTTCGGGGTTGAATTACGTGTTGCTGCGGCCGCTCATCTCGGTCGAGCATTATGGTCTGATCAATCTGATCGCGGGCAGGAAAGTGGCCAAAGAGCTGATCCAACGCGAGCTTTCGCCGCAAAGTGTGGCGGCGGAACTGTCCCGACTTCTCGATCCCGACCACAACGCGGCGGTCCGCGACGAGCTTCGGGCGGCCGGCGAAAAGCTCGGCTCGGGCGGTGCTTCCCGGCGGGCGGCCGAGGCGATTCTCCGGCTGATCAAACCTGACGGCCGGTGATCGCCGGTTATTCCTCGAGGGCCTTTTTCAACCGGGCGATCTCTGCCTGCAACTTTTCCAAATTTCGCAGAAGGACGGTCTGTTTGCGATATTCCGCGGCAGGCTGGACCGGGATACCCGACCAGAAACCCGCACGAACGACCTTGTTTGGGAAAACGGCGGATTTTGCTCCGATGATCGCCCCTTGCTTGATGGTCACGTGATCTGAGATGCCGACCTGGCCGGCGATCACGACATCGTCCTCGATCACCGAACTTCCGGCGATACCCGATTGCCCGGCGATCACGACACGTTTGCCGACACGGACGTTGTGCGCGATCTGGACGAGATTGTCGATCTTGGTGCCTTCGCCGATGCGGGTCTCGCCGAGTGCCCCGCGATCGACGCAGCTGTTGGCCCCGATCTCGACATTGTCCTCAATTACGACCGTCCCGATCTGGGGAAACTTCACATATCGGTGCTTATCACGGGCAAACCCGAAACCGTCGGTCCCGATCACGACGCCCGAATGCAAAACCACGTCGCTGCCGATCGTACAGTTGTCTTCGATAATTACGTTGGGGTCGAGCATAGTGCGCGAGCCGATGGTCACGCCGTCGCCGATGTGTGTCCCGCTGCGTATCTGACATCCGTCGCCGATCACAGAATTTTCGCCGACGGTCACGAATGCTCCGATGTGCGAGTTGTCGCCGATCTTTGCCGTCGGAGCCACGATCGCCGTCGGATGGATCGCCGGTTCACGCCGTTTGGGCGGATGAAGGACCTCGCAGGCTATCGCGAACGCGAGTCTCGGATCAGCGACATAGATCACGGCGGCGGCGTCGACGGCCGCATCGTCTCTCGCGATGACGCAGCCGGCATCGGTCTTAACATCGCCCGGCCCGGTTGAAAAGGCGAGGCTCGACGCCGATGCACAGGCGAGGTCCGCCGCGTGCGTGATCTCGAGGCCGCCGTCACCCTGCAATGCTCCGCCGACCAGATCTGCGATCTCACGTGTCTTCATTGAGGTTAATTTACAGACTTTTTGAGTAAATGTCAGCAGGCGGGCTCAGGCCTTTTCGGCAGCGTTGACGATATTTTGCAGAAAGATCTCAGAACCCGTTATCTCAAATCCGGATTCCAACTCAAGACGCCTGAGCAGCGGAGCCGAGTTGCTGTCGATAAAATCGAGGTCCGCAATATCGATGACGATACTGTTTCCCGTTTCCGAATGCTGCGCAGCGGCGATACGCGAGATCAACTCGACGTCCTCGGCGAACATTTCGCCCTCGACTCGATAGATTGTTACTCCGCGATCGACGTCATCGATCTGTGTGATCTGTGTTGGCATTTGATGAGATTATTTAATGCTCATTTTACGGAAATTGCAACAAAAATGTTTCCCGGCCATCGCAGATCAGATCTCGGCCCGGACGAACTTTCGCGTCACGAGAAAGACGCCCGAAAAGATCAGTGCGGCCGAAACCAGGAACGCCGCCCCGATGTTCTCTCCAAGGAAAAGCCACGCCAGCGTAAATCCGATAAGCGGCTGCAGGTAAACAAAAACGGCGACCATCGACGGGTCGACCTTTGAAAGTGCCATCGCGTTGAGCAGGTAAGGAGCAGCGGTCGCGCCGACACCGATCCAGAGCACGATCAGCCAAATGCGTGTCGGGACCGCCGCGACGTCGATGGTCGAGAGCGACCAGACACCGAGCGGAATACAGATCACGCACGAAAAGATAAAGACCCACATCATCGAGCGAAATATGCCGTTACGCATGATCGCACCCTTCGACGTCGCCACGTACGTACCGTAGGCAAGGCAGTTTACGACGATGAAAAGGTCGCCGAGTGTGGTCTGCGACGAAAAAGATGCCCTTCGAGGGTCGATCAGGATGATCACCCCGACGGCGGCAAGCGCGATCCCGATCATCTTGATGCCCGTGAGCCGTTCAAAGCCCGCGACCGACCCGATAATCAACGCAAAGACCGGTATCATTACCGCCAAAAGCGAGGTGTTTGACGCGGTGGTGAGCGACAGGCCGCCGATGAAGAATAACTGGTTGATGACCACGCCGAAAAGGCTGAGTGCCGCCAGACGCCAATAGTCGGACTTTTCCCTAAGCCAAAACCGGCCCCGAAATGACTGGATCGCGACCAGGATCGCCGCGGTGATCGTCGTCCGGATGCCGACCAGTGCGATCGGCGGTAAAACCGCCAGTACGACCTTGCCGATCACCGGCAGGGAACCGAAAAAAAACTGTGCCGCAAGTAATGCGGCAAACGGTCCAAGTGAATTGTTCTTTTCGTCAGTGATGTTAAGAGAGTAGCACCTAACTACTTTTCGGCAGAAACGCGAGTGTATTGATGGTAGCCCGGAAAGGGTTTTAGTGGGTTCAATAAGATGCCACCAGCTCACACTGGTGGCATCTCCTGGGCTGGACGCAATTTGAAACCTAGGCCGACATCATTCCCGGATTTTCCAGCATTTGTTTGAATGTTTGCAGGAATTTGGCGCCCGTGGCTCCGTCGATCACGCGGTGGTCGCACGACATCGTGACGTTCATCATACTGCGAACGACGATCTGTCCGTCGCGGACGACGGGCGTCTGGGCGGCACCGCCGACGGCGAGGATGCCTGCTTCGGGCGGATTGATGATCGCTGTGAACTCCTTGATCCCGAACATTCCAAGGTTTGAGATCGAAAATGTCGCACCGGTGTATTCCTCGGGCTGCAGCTTTCTGGCCTTTGCCTTGGCCGCGAGGTCCTTGATCTCGGCAGAGATCTCAAGAAATCCTTTCAGATTGGCACCGCGAACGACCGGCGTTATCAGCCCGTCCTCGATCGCAACGGCCACGCCGATGTCGGCCTGCTCGTAGAACCGGATCGAACTGCCCTGATACGACGCATTGACGAAAGGATGCTTGACCAGAGCCATCGCCGCCGCTTTGACGACGATGTCGTTGAGGCTGATCTTCTGATCTTCGGTGACGCTCGCGTTGACCGCCTTGCGGAGTTCGGCGGCGTTGTCCATTTCGATCTCGGTCGTCAAATAAAATGTCGGGATCGGGCCGATAGACTCAGCCAGTCGGGTAGCGATGACCTGCCGCATCTTCGAGGTCGTCTCTTCACGAAACGCCGATGCTCCGACCACGGTCGAGGCCGTGAAAGCGCGCGGTGCCTGCGCCGTCTGTCCGCCGCCGGCAAGTGCGGTCTCGATATCGCGTTTGATGATGCGGCCGCTCGGGCCCGAGCCGGTAATTGCACCGAGATCGATACCGTTTTCAGCGGCCATACGTGCCGCGATCGGCGAAACGAGCATCCGTCCGCCGCTTGCAGCCGGTGCGGCCGCCTGCGGAACGATTGCCGGTGCCGGTGCTTCGACCGACATAACGTTGTTCTCGACTTTCTGGCCGCCCGCTGACGCAGGCGGTTCTGACTTGGCCGATCCGTTCGACGCGACTTCGCTGAGCAAGGCCGTGATGTCCTCGCCCTTGTTGCCGATGATGGCGATCGCCTCGCCCAGAGCCGCCGTGTCGCCGGCCGCCTTGATGATCTTGAGCAGCGTTCCGGCATTGAGGGCAGTCATTTCCATCGTCGCTTTGTCAGTGTCGACCTCGGCCAGTGTTTCGCCGGCGTCGTAACTGTCGCCTTCATTTTTGACCCAGCGTGCGATCTGTCCCTCTTCCATCGTCGGGGACAACTTCGGCATTAGAAATTTTTCAGCCATAGTATTTAATGATCCCGGCATCGATCGTTCCGGGGTCTGAAATCGGATCCTACTGCGGACGATTGCGCTCTGCGATCATCCGTAAACGCTCTTCGCGGGTCAACTTCCGTTCGTTATACCCGTTTTCGCCAAATGGCGACTCTCTCTCAAGCCAAAGATCCTCGAGGACCGCAAGGTCACTCTTGTAGTCGTAACTCGGATCGTCTCGCGGTTCAAGCGGCTCCAACGTTTCGAACTCGAACAATTCCGGGCCAAGTTCTTTCCAATCAGCCTGAAGACGTTTGTTCGGGTGCGAACCCAGATTCAACTGCAGCGTGTGCCGGTTGATCTTGCCGGGCACGTTGACACTGGAATCTATGAAAACCTTGCCGTTGGACTTGTTCCTGATCTGGAAAACACCCATCGGCCGATGCGTCAATTTGTATTCACGAATTGCCGCTTTCTTGTCGATCACAAGTAACAAACTTCCTTGACCGCGGCGATGATCTTTTCCACGTCCGGCAGGGCAAGTATCTCCAGATTGCGTGCGTACGGCATCGGCGTCTCGGCGGCCGAGATACGCTTGATCGGGGCATCGAGGTGATCAAAAGCACCGTCCATGACCTGATAGGTGATCTCGGCTCCGACCGAAGCGAATGCGTGCGACTCTTCGGCGATGACCAGACGATTCGTCTTTTTGACCGACCCGATGATCGTGCCGATATCGAGCGGCTTGATCGTGCGGGGATCGATGACCTCGACCGACACGCCATATTCCGACTGGATCCGCTCAGCCGCCTGCAGTGCCAGCGGCACCGTCATCGAACGAGCGACGATCGTACAATCGGTGCCCTCGCGCTTGATGTCCGCGACACCGAGCGGCACCAGATGATCCACGTCATCCGGAACTTCGCCCTTGTTTCCGTACATCCGCTCCTGTTCGAGAAAAACGATCGGGTTGTCGTCGCGAATGGCCGATTTGAGCAGGCCTTTGGCGTCAGCCGGCGTCGATGGCATGACGACCTTCAAGCCGGGAAAGTTCGCGTAAAAAGCCTCGAGGGCCTGCGAGTGCTGTGACGAAACCTGAAACGCCGAGCCATTGGGCCCACGAAAAACGATCGGCACCTTGAACTGGCCGCCCGACATATACAGCATCTTGGCGGCGTGATTGATGATCTGGTCCGAGGCGAGGATCGAAAAATTCCACGTCATGAACTCGATCACCGGCCGCAGCCCGGCCATCGCGGCCCCGACGCCCAACGCGGCGAAACCGAGTTCGGTGATCGGCGAGTCGATGACGCGCTTGTCGCCAAACTCTTTCCAGAGCCCGCGGGTGACCTTGTAAGCGCCGTCGTACTCGGCGACTTCTTCGCCCAGTATGAAGACGTTCTCGTCTCTTAAAAGTTCTTCTCGCAACGCTTCATTAAGCGCATCGCGGATAGTCAAAACTGCCATAAGATCTATACTGGGATCGCCTCGATATGCGAATCACCGACCCCGAAATACTCAACTCGTTTGTTATCACCGATCAGAGTGGCCTCATAAAATCTGACGCCGGCTCGAGCGATGTGATCCATAAAACCCTGAAAATCCGATCCGCCGGTTTGGTTGGCGACGATCGCGTTCCTGACTTCCGACCGGTCGAATTCTGCCGCCGGTGTTCGGGATACGCTATTCGAAGACCTCGTTAACGTTTTGCCGCCGGCAAATCGAAAGATAGTTATATCCGTCGCCGAATCGACCGTATATGACTCAACGCCCAGAGCTATCAGATTTCGAACTATCTCGGGATAGCTCGACGCGCCCACGTACGCCTCGTTGATCTCGTCAAGAGTCATATAACAGTCATCTGACGAAATTACTCAGCAAAAACGTCGGTCAGCAACTCGCTCTCCGCCGGGAACGGACTTTCCTCGGCGAACTGGATGGCCCGTGCCGTGGCTTCGGACGCTTCCTGCTCGATCTTTTCAAAATCCTTATCGCTGAAGACCTTGGCCTCCTTCAGGCTGTCCTTGAAAAGCACGATCGGATCGCGTTCCTGATATTTCCTGATCTCGTCGCGGGTCCGGTAGTTGCCGGGATCAGACATCGAATGGCCCATGTAGCGATACGCTCTGGCCTCGAGCAGTGTCGGCGAGCCGTCGCGGCGGGCACGCTCAATGGCCCGGATCGTTGCGTCGCGGACGGCCATCACGTCCATTCCGTCGACAAATTCGTTGGCCATTTCAAACGCGTCGGCCTTCTTGGCGATGCTCCGCGAGCTCATTGCTCTTGCCTGCGACGTGCCCATTCCGTACTGATTGTTTTCGCAGATAAAAATGCAGGGAAGTTTCCACAACTGAGCCATGTTGAGCGACTCGTGAAATATGCCCTGATTGACCGCCGCTTCGCCGAAAAAGCACAGTGTCACCTGATCGGTGCCCTTGTACTTGGCCGCAAACGCCATTCCCATGCCGACGCCGATCTGGCCGCCGACGATGCCGTGGCCGCCGTAGAACTCATGTTCCTTCGAGAACATATGCATCGAACCGCCCTTGCCGCCGACGCATCCGCCCGCTTTGCCGTAAAGCTCGGCCATCACGCTCTCAGGCGAAAGGCCCTTGATCATCGCCTGCACGTGGTCACGATACGACGTGATCACCATGTCGGTCGGTTTGAGAGCCATCATCGAACCGACGCCGATGGCCTCCTGGCCGATATAAAGGTGGCAAAATCCGCCGATCTTGCCCATTCGGTAAACTTCGGCACACTTCTCTTCAAAGATGCGCCCGAGCACCATCTGATAGAGCATTTCTCTCAGAAGCTTCTTGTCCGTTCGCTTGATCGACTCGAGCTGCGAGGCCCGACGCTGCAAATATTCGGACTTTTCGAGTTCGACCTGAGCCAGATCGATACCGCCGGTCTTCGGGGCGGTGGTGTCGGCCGGTTTTCCGGTGCCGTTGGCCGATGCCTTGGTTTTCTTGGCTTCGGGTTTTTGACGAGTTGCTGCTTTTGGCAAAATCAGATCCTCCGTACTACTATAAAGGCGAAAATCAACTAACTGTGACAAAACGCTTATTATAAAGGACAGATTTTGAATCTGCAAAAAGTCCGATCGATCCGTGCGGATAATTGTCCGTCGGGTCCGCCCAATGCACTGATATGAAAGTCATACTTCAACCGGTTTCCGGATCGAAAGCCTTATATATCGCCGCGGTGTTGCTGATGTGCGTGTCAGCCGCAGCCAGCGCGTTTGGGCAATTGACGATCCAGGCGATAGATGTCGCGGGCGACAGTATCTCAAAGGGTTTCAACGCGTCGAGTTCGTTTCCGTGTTCGAACGGAGATCAGGAAAATTACAATTGGATAACCAGCAACACGAACGGTTCGTCGTTTTGCTCGGCCGGCAGCGAAGGCGTTTTCAGCATTGCCGAACGCATCGAATGCGACCTTGGTGCCTCGATCTTTGCCGCGGCCCCGAATCACGCCCAATCCGGTGCCACACTCGTGTCTGACTTTGTCAATCAATCGGCGGGCGTCAAAACATATCTTCAGGGCCAGAACGTGCAGCGGATGGCGGTCGTTTTTCTTGGCCACAATGACAATTGCTCAGGCACCATCACCAAGGTCAATACGTCATGCACGAGCAATGACCTCGACCCGCAGAATTACTGTAAGACAAAGCCCGATTCGTTTGAAAGGGAACTGCGCAAAGGCCTCGACCAACTGATATCGATCGGCAACACGCGGGTCGGCGTTGTCGCTCCGGTACGGGTCTCGCAACTCTGCAATTTCGGATCGAAATCGAACTGCCAACTGGCGGGAAGCTGTCAGTTCCTGTGGGGAACGGTCAATATCTGCGGGGCGTTGACGCGTGATTGTTCGTCCGCACGCATTTCCGACACCTACACGACCATGCGGTCTTATCGCGAGATACTCAAACGGGTTACGGCCGAATATGAAGCGGTCCCGATCGGCGGAACATCGCCGGTCGTGATGGTCGGCGGACAGACCGTCGGCGGCGGGATCAAGGCCCTCGGAACCTCGGTAGTTTACAGCGATGCACCGTGGTTTTACCGTTTCAAATCCGAACAGATCTCTTGTTGCGATTGTTTTCATCCGTCGGCCCTCGGGCAGGATACACTGGCCAAACTGCTCAAGAGCGGGCTGCAATGCTCAAAATTCAGCCCGTGCTGCAAGGATACCGACGACCCACTGGCGGACGGCAAGTGCTCGGTCAATGACCGTAAGCGAACTTATTACCGCGGCGTCTTTTAGTACCGCGATAATTTGCTACAATTGGTGCCGAAAGTTACTTTAAGATCGGCGCCGGATAATCTATGATCTCAGTCGAAAAATTGGTTCAGGGACTCAGGGCGATACCTGACAGCGGATTCACCTGTCAGGGCGTTTACGGCTTTTTGCACGAAAATCCGGTCGCCGCCGGCTCCGTCGATCCCTATTTGTTCTGGAGTCCGAACTTTTATACCCGCAACCTGATCCACAAGGACGAACGGTTTGAGGTGATGGCGATCTGCTGGGAGATCGGCCAGGCCTCGCGGATCCACGATCATTGGGAGCAGAAATGTTGGATGACCGTGCCGATCGGCCGGCTTCGGGGACAGAATTTTGTCGCGACCGAGTTCGATGCGTCGCGAAACCACTGCAAGCTGATCGAAACCGAGAACTTTGAACTCGCTGATTGTGCGGCCGCGACGGTCGAACTCGAGGCACCGATCCATCAGATCCTTAACCCGGTCGAATACGGCGAGCGGGCAGTCAGCATTCACATCTACTCCAAGCCATACGATCGCTGCAATTCATACTGCCGCGATACCGATACATTTAAGGAAGTATCGCTCTGTTACACAAGCATCGACGGCAAACTGTGTGACGGCGTCTCACTGTAAATGTCAGACCGCTCAAAGCTCGGTGCCGCCGCCACCGCACTGATCGTCTGCGCAGCGGTGTTCGCCCGAATTTGGGGTCTCGACCGCAGCTGCCTGTGGTTTGACGAGATCTTTAGCGTGCACGCCGCCGAGCATTCGTGGCGAACGATCCTTCCGTTCGTTTCACTGGACCTGATTCACCCGCCGCTCTTTTACCTTTTGCTCAAAATTTGGATCGCGGTCGGCGGTGAGGGCGTGTTTTGGCTGCGGCTCCTGCCCGCATTGCTGTCGTGTCTTTGTCTATTTCCGTTCTTGATGATCACGCGGGAATTGAAGCTCAGTTACTGGCAAAGGACCGCCGGCCTTTTGATCTTTGCGTTTAACGGCTCGCTCATCAAGTACGCACAGGAAGTGCGAATGTACAGCCTGCTGCAGTTTCTCTCGCTGCTCTCGATATGGCTGTTCATCCGCTATTTCATCAAGGGCAAGAGCCTCGCGGCACTGATCATCGTCAACATTGTTTTGGTTTACAGCCATTATTTCGGCTGGTTTGTCGTCGCGGGCGAGGTATTCGCGATCGCCGCTGTCCAACGCATAAAGATACGGCCGATCCTGATAATGTTCGCCAGCGTGCTGGC
Organism: uncultured Chloracidobacterium sp.; assembly: GCA_964592865.1. Classification (GTDB taxonomy): domain Bacteria; phylum Acidobacteriota; class Blastocatellia; order Pyrinomonadales; family Pyrinomonadaceae; genus OLB17. The sequence continues at coordinate 19,709 of CAZQGN010000030.1, forward strand.
GGGGTTTGTTCCATGGGCGGTGACGGTCGTACGCTCCGCGGCCGCCGGTGCCGATGTCGGGCAAAATATCGGCTGGATGCAGAAACCGGGACCGTTACAGATACTGTCGCTTTTGACGGGTCTTTTCGAACCCTTTTACTATCAGGCGAGCAGTACACAGGCGTTTACCGACATTTTCATCATGACGCCTTTGATCATATTGGTGATCGTCGTCGCGTCGATGGTCGCGATCAACTGGAATGAACCGGACCGCGTCCGCTCCACCGGTGCGGGACTGATGGCCCTTTTTGTGTTACTGCCGTGCGTGATCGCGTTCGTCGTCAGTTGGCTTAGTCCGCATTCGATCTGGGGAACACGGCACCTTATCGTGGTCTTCGGCCCGTTCGCTCTGTTGGCGGGAATGTTGATCGGACGGGGCCGTCAGGCCGCGATCCCGGTGGTCTTTTCGTCGGTTTTTGCCGTGCTCGCCGTCGTCGCTTTCGTCAAACAGGCAAAGAGCGAGCCCGTAAATTACATTTGGTGTGCCTGGGAGCCGCTTTCCAACCGTGCGTTGGCCGCCGGTTCCGATGAACCGATATTTGTCTTTGAGGACCTTGTCGGTTATCACGCTTGGTTTGCCATGCACAACTCGCCGGAACGTCCGCGTGTGGTCAAAATTACAGGCGTTGAGGGAATGGCGGAGGACAAGGCGTATTTTCTGCCGCGGGGATTTGATGAAATATCATCCAGAAACTCGGCTGATATTAACGAGCCTAGGTTTTGGGCAATGTTCCGGGCTAAAAACCTCGACGAATCGCAGCCGCCGATCAGCGACCTTGTCGCCCGCGGATATCGCGTCACCGACCGCAAAATGATGGCCGCCGGTACAGAATCTGCTCTGCTGATCCGTTTCGAAAAGTAAATAAGCGGCCCGAGCCACGGCCTACTTTCTCTTCCATCTGACACCGTCCTTGGTGTCTTCGAGGATTATCCCTTTCTCAGCAAGCAGATCGCGGATCTCGTCCGACCGAGCAAAGTTCCTGTTTCGTCTTGCTTCCTGCCTCTCGGCGATCAGTGCCTCGATCTCTTCGGCCAGGATCTCGGTCTCAAGTTCGCCAAAAATGCCCAGGACGTTGTTAAATCGTTCGATCGCGTCGAGTACCGCGTCCTTGTCGTCGGCACGAAGTCCGCCCTTGGCAAGGACCGAGTTGATCTCGCGGACGAGATCGTGGACTGCCGCTAAAGCCGCGGCCGTGTTGAGGTCGTCATCCATCGCCGAGGCGAAAGTACGCAGAGAATTTTCGACCGCCGCCCGCACACCGTCCTGCGAACCGCTCTCGGCCGTTGCGCCGATTACCAGCCGCCTGAAATTCCGCAGCCGCTCGACGGTGCTTTCGGCTCCCTGCAGGCCCTCAAAGGTAAAATTAAGCTGTTTTCGATACGGCACCGAAAGCAGCAGGTACCTGATCGCAAGCGGAGAGTATCCTTGTTCGCTGAGGTCCCGGAACGTAAAGAAATTGCCCTTTGATTTGGACATCGTTACGTCGTCGATCTTCAGAAACTCGCTGTGGACCCAATATTTTGCAAATTGCTTACCGGTCGAGCCTTCGCTCTGTGCGATCTCGTTCTCGTGATGGGGAAACTGCAAGTCCATACCGCCCGCGTGCAGGTCAAACGTCTCGCCCAGATATTTCATCGCCATCGCCGAACATTCGATGTGCCATCCCGGCCGGCCGCGTCCGAACGGTGCGTCCCAGCCCGGTTGTTCGTCCTCGTCGACCAGTTTCCATAGAGCAAAGTCGCGGGCGTCCTCCTTGTCATACTTGTCGGTATCGATGCGCTCGCTTCCGCCGGCGATGTTGCCCGAAAAGCTGATCTTCGAAAGCTTGCCGTATTCGGGAAATGCCGAGATACGGTAATAGATCGACCCGTCCGACTCGTAGGCATGATCGTTTTCGAGCAGTTTTGCGATGATGTCGATCATCTCGGCAATGTGATGCGTGGCGCGCGGGGTCACCTCGGGCCGTTCGTTGCCGAGGGCGTCAAAATCTTCCCAAAAATACTGAATATAGGGCGCCGTAAAATCATCGATCGAGATCCCGAGCTTGTTCGACTCGTTAATGATGCGGTCATCGACATCGGTCAAATTAAAGACATGGGTGACCTGATAACCCTTATATTTCAAATACCGCCGAAGTACGTCGCCGAAGATGAACGTCCGAAAATTGCCGATATGGGCAAAATTCCAAACCGTCGGGCCGCAAATGTACATCCGCACTTTGCCTTCTTCGATCGGGCGAAATTCTTCTGTCTGACGCGAAAGTGTATTAAAAAGGGTCAACATAATAAACGAAAGTCAGATTATAACCCAACCGGATGAAAATTCGAGTCGATCGCTGAATTACGCAAAAAAGAATGTGAAGCGCCGTCTGACAAACATTACGGCCGATCGAGCAGAACTGCTGCGGCCAATGAAAATTATGAACAAATATCGACAGATCGCGGCCGTCGGCCAAATAAACGATATGGCATGTTGGGCGGCCTCCCTGAAATGGTGGTACAAGGCGGCAATGTCAATAAACGCGTCTCAAACCAAGCTCTGGGAGCGCTACAAAAGCCGTGCGACCCAACTGGGCGGCATGCCGGACAATGATATGAAATTCATCATCAACGAAAACGGTATGCAGTTGTTCGAGTTTCCCGTGGCGACCGGATTTACGTTTGCAAAGGTCCGCGATCTGCTGATGTGCGGCCCGATCTACACGGCATTTACCGAGTACGGCACAAACAAACGCCACGTCAACGTGATCTACGGCATAACGGGTGACAGTGTCTGGGCGGACGTGAGCTGTATGGAGCCGCAGGACCACGAGGCCGGCGGCGGCAAATGGAAAGGGAAGCATATCTCACGCGGACTGACCGATTTTAATTCGGTCGGTTCGGTTTGGGCCGGTGTCCACCGAGGTAATTACAGGGAATTCTGGAGTTGTTTCGGCGAGATCTAATAAGTCGGCCGCCGGATTAAAGGTCGCCCGGGACATATTCAGCGCGGGCGAGGTCCGAGAAGAGGTATTCGCGGCTGTAAAAGCGCAACGGATAGTCCTTGTCGTGATCGGCCACCAGTTTGTTCGCCTTGTCGAGCAGCGAGGCACCTTCGTTGTTCCGGTTAAATTCATCGACCGTGTTCATCCAAAACACGGTCAATGTCTCGTGATACGGCATTTCCTTGGTCAGATCGACTCCGAACGCGTCGAGAAGCATAAAGATGCCCGTCCGCATCTTTTCGGTCGCCGGAGCAATTTCGTATTTGGTCAGGTAATACAATGCGACCGTGAGGTGCTCCGCGTGTTTCCACTCGTCGCGGCCTATCGACTGGTCCTCAAATCGCCTGACAACGTCGGCGATCTCGTTTTCGTCGGCAAATCTCATCTCTTTCACAAAAAAAACAAAAGGCAGAACGACCGCCTGCCTTTCCGTCTGAGCATGGTCGCAATTTTCGGGGATCTAGGCCGCGATCGCGGTCGCTTCGTCCTCAATATCGTCCATAAACAAGTACTTTCTCCACTCCGGGCGATTCTCGGCATAGTGGCAGAGAAGCACGTGGTCGAGGCCGAGCCGAAGTAGCTTTTGCGAGGTCAGCAGCGGCATTCGGGCCTGTTCAGGCGTGCGATTGCCTTTTCGCTGGTTGCATTTCACACAGGCCGAAACAAGATTGTGCGGAGTCGATTCGCCGCCCTGAGCACGCGGGAATATGTGGTCCAGAGTCAGATCCTTGGCATGTTTGCTCTCGCCGCAGTATTGGCAGCGATAACGGTCGCGGATGTAGATCCGTGCACGCTTCATCGTCGTTTCACGGTTGTTACGCCGGACATGGACGTAATGCCGCAGGCGCACGACCGACGGCACCGGAAAGGTCGTCGAAGGAGAATGCAAGACATTATCACCGTCATTTTCTTCGACAAAAACGGCGCCGCGAAACCAAAGACAAACGGCCCGGGCAACTCCGACAGTGCCGAGCGGTTCATACGAAAAGTTCAACAGTAATACTCGTCCTGTAAGCAAACCTCTCCCTCCTTAAAAATTACGCCTACAATTTACTATTGTTTGGTGCAAATATGCAAGATATAGTTGTTCGAACCGTCAGGGAAGACTATATTTTGTTGCCCGGAATCTCAGAGGGGTCAGAAATGCCGAAAGCCTTTCGGGGTGAGTTCGTGCTGCGTTCCGTCATCGGATATGATGTTCCGCTTGTCATTTGCGGTGATCTCGCCGATCTTTGTTACCCTGAACCGTTCGTCGACAGTGACGTCACCACTCGCTGTAAACAGCAGTTCGAAGTCCTCGCCGCCGTCCAACGCCATCGCGAGCGAACGCGCCGGATCGTATATTTGCGTAAGTTCGCCATCGACCGGTATCTGATCGGCGTAGATACGGGCCCCGACACCACTCGCCCGGCAGATGTGGCCGAGGTCCGACGACAGGCCGTCACTGAGGTCGATCATAGAGTTGACTAAACCTAATGATGTCAGATGGTTAGCCAATGTTACCTGAGGATGCGGGTGAAGTTGTCTTTTGACCAATATTGAGTCTGGATCTCGGTTTGAACCGGCCGATTCCAGTATGGCAAGCCCGCCTGCCGCACCGCCGAGCGAACCGCTGACATATATCGCATCTCCGGCCTTTGCCCCCGACCTCAAAATGGCCTTTCCCCTCGCTGTTTCGCCGCCGACGATTGAGTCGATGACCAAAAGATCAGGGGACCGCGAGATGTCACCGCCGACCAGCTCCACGCCGAATTTGTCGGCGAGCGCGTGCCATCCGACGTAAAGATCATCTAAAAAGCCGGTGTTCCAGAGACGTTCAGGCACAGCGATGGAGAGCATCGCCCACTTTGGTGCCGCGCCCATCGCGGCGACGTCCGATAGCGAAACCGCCAGGGATTTGTGCCCAATCTGCCTAGCGGTTGCCCAGTCAAGGCGGAAATCGACGTTTTCGACCAGCATGTCGGCGGTGATTACCTGATCGGTATCGGCGTCTTTCGGAAGGACGGCGCAATCGTCGCCGACCTTGGACAGGCCAAAAGTGGACTTAATGTATTCGATAGTCTCAAATTCAGTCCGCATCATATTCCTATTGACACAACTTTATTAAATACATACAATAACGCCTGTCGGTTTTATAAAAAACTTTAACACAATCCCCGCGTCGATGGCACAAGAACCTGTAGTAATACCTGAGAAGATCTACTTTAAGATCGGCGAAGTCTGTGAGCTTTTAGACGTTCAGGCGCATGTTCTTCGTTATTGGGAGACCGAGTTTTCGATGCTGTCGCCGCAAAAGAACAAATCCGGCCAGCGAAGCTATCGACGGCGTGATGTTGAGATCGCTCTTCGCATCAAACAACTCCTTTACAACGAGATGTTTACCATTGCCGGGGCCCGCAAGAAACTGCAGCAGGAGATCAAAGAGGGATTTAAGCCGAAATCGGAGACCCGTCCGGAGCCGGTCGCGGAACCGCCCGCACCGGTTGCCGCACCGCCCGTCGCCCAAACGTCCAGAAACAGCGCTCCAATGCTCTTTGACGCCGGTTTCAAACGGTCCGAGACGGCACTTGAGCCGCCGTTGCCGTTTGAGATGCCGCCGGTATTTAACGGTGATCAGCATGAGGCGATCAAATCGCTGGCCCAGAACCTTCTAGAATTGCGTGAGATCCTCAAGCCAAAAGCCGCATAGCGTCGCACCTCACCGTTCGAAATTGAAGGTTTGACAATTGTCGGCGGTAAATCTAATCTTAAAATTCGACTTTTCGGGACGTAGCGCAGTCTGGTAGCGCGTTCGCTTGGGGTGCGAGAGGTCGCTAGTTCAAATCTAGTCGTCCCGACCATTTACAAAAAAGCCCGGTTCTTGATTGAGCCGGGCTTTTTGTTTGAATGACCGTTAACTCGCCTCTTCCGACTTTTCGTCGGGCAGCGTCTCGGCAGGCGGCGGCTCGGGAAAGAACTTGCGGTACAGCCGAACGACGATAAAGTGGTCGGCCAGTACCACGATCCCCGCGGCGACTATGACTACCGCACCGAGCAGCGGGCCCAACGAGAACGAGCCTTCGCCAAGTCCCGCCGTCTTTTTAAATCTGAACGCCGCCTCGTCCAGCCAAAAATAACGGATCAACAGGAACGCCGCCAGGTAGGCAAAACTGGTCCACATTGCCCAGGAGCTTTTCGACGACCACAATATACCGTTGCCAACGGCCAGGAGAAGGGCGAACGAGATCCAAAGGATGTACCACGCCGTCGCGGAGTGGTAAACATAACCCTCGACCGCGGCCGCCGGAACGCCTATGCTCTGCAGCCAACTCCACGAATAATACGTAAAAAAGCCGACGATCGCGACCGATACGGCGAGCAGGCCGATGTATATTTTGCTCAACATTATCGAATCTTTTATCACAGTTATGCCCTGATAACAAAAAAACGCCCGAGACCGGCTCGGGCGTTCGTCTTGTTGAATGGTCTATCGCGGTCACTCGGGCCGCATTGTCAGGAAGATCGTCTGGCCTCGGCGGGTGATGAGAAAGAGGATCGGTTTGCCCGCGGAGCCGTCCAGCACCGATTTGACGTCCGCCACCGAGGTGATCGGCCGCTTGTTCATCTCAAGTATGACATCGCCGCGGGCGATACCGGCCGCCGCCGCCGGCCCGTTCGGGTCAATGTCCGCGACGACGAGTCCGTCATTTGAGTCCAGCCCGAGCTGCTTTGCGATCGCAGGCGTGACCAGCTCGAGGCTCAATCCGAGCTTTCCGCCCTGATCATTCGACCCTGGCGAGCCCGGCTCACCCTTCGCGTTCGGGTTCTTGGAAAGTTCGTCAGAGTTAAATTCATCAAGCGTCGCCGTTAGTTCGACTTCCTTGCCGTCGCGTAGAACGGTCAGTTTGATCTCGGTGCCGGGAAGTGTCTGGGCGACCTTGTTCCTGAGGACATTGCTGTCTTCGAGCTTTTCGCCGTTGATGGCGGTAATGATGTCATTCCGCTTGATACCGGCTTTCTCACCCGCACTGCCGGCCTTGACGTTGCTGACAAGGATCCCGGATCTGTCTTTGAGGTCGAGGGCCTTGGCGATCTCGTCCGTGACGTTCTGGATGTTGATACCGAGCATTCCGCGGCGCACCTTGCCGTCCTTCAGCAGCTGCTCCATCACCGACTTGGCCATATTCGACGGTATCGAAAAACCGATACCGATATTTCCGCCGCTCGCGCCGCCCGGCGACAGGATCTGTGAGTTGATGCCAATAAGTTCGCCGGCGAGATTGACCAGTGCTCCGCCCGAGTTGCCGCGATTGATCGGGGCGTCGGTCTGCAGAAAATCCTCGTAGCTGCCGTCGCTGAGGCCGGTACGCCGTCCTTTTGCCGATATGATGCCGGCCGTTACAGTCTGGCCGATGCCGAGCGGGTTGCCGATCGCCAAAACGATGTCGCCGACACGCACGTTATCCGAGTTGCCTAGGTTTAGGAAAGGCAGCTGCTGGCCGTCTATCTTCAGAACGGCAAGATCACTCGGCTGGTCCGACCCCACGACCTTGGCTTCGAACGATTTGTTGTCGCTCATCAGAACGGTGATCTTTTCGGCACCGTCCACAACGTGATAGTTGGTTAGGACGGTCCCGTCGGCACTTACGATCACGCCTGAGCCGAGCCCGCGCTCGATCTGCGGCCGCTGATTCGGCATCTGTTGTCTGGGCATCGGCATTTGACGAAACATATCGTCGCCGAAAGGGAACATCTGCGGCTGATTTTGCTGCGTCTCCTTGTGCTCGGCCTCGATCCTGACGACCGCCGGCGACGTTTTGTCCACGATGTCCGCGTACGAGGTTCTGACGCCGTCAACCACAAGCGGGGCGGCCGGTGCCGGGGTTGCGGCCGGCGGTGCTTCGCCGCCGCCGAGCAGGCCGGTCTTACATGCTCCCGAAACTACAACAATCGTTAAAAGTGCAAAATAGAAAAGCTTTCTGCCCAACATTTTGTGAATTCTCCGAGAATGATCGAATTGAAAAATATGCCCGACATTGGAAATGCCGAACAATGCGTATGATGCCTAATACGAAATGCCGGCCTGACAGGTTCGCAGAATATGCGGCCGCTAGGTGACTTTCGGCGTTTCGTCTCGAAATATGTAAGCGAGTGATTTGTAAACCAGCTTCGAGCACAGGAACGCGGGTGAATCGTAATGCTCATTGTACGAATATTCAACCAGGTCCATGCCGACAACTCGTTTCTTTTCAGCGAGTTTACGGATGAGAGTTAAAGTTTCGTACCAGCCAAGGCCGCCGGGCTCGGGGGTTCCGGTCGTCGGCACAATGCTCGGGTCCAGGCCGTCGATATCGATCGTGAGATAAACATTATCGGTGAGGCGGTCGATCGCTTCGTCGATCCAGTCGGTCCGGCCGACAATGTCGCGGGCCCAATAGATCGTCGTTGGCAGATCGCCTTTCAGCGAGCGTGCCTCGTCGCCCGAGATCGAACGAATGCCGACCTGGACCGACGGGATCCGCAGATCCTTGACGACACGCGCCATTATCGACGCGTGCGAATGCGGCGTGCCGTCATACTCGTCACGCAGGTCGGCGTGGGCGTCGATCTGCAAGACACTCAAATTCTCATATTTTTCATTATGAGCCCGGATGATCGGAGCCGAGACCGAGTGTTCGCCGCCGAACATACAGATAAATTTATCCAGCTCGAGCAGCTTTTTGGAATAACCGTAGAGATCGTCCATCATCGATCGCGGCGTCTCGCGAGGCGTGAATTCCGGCAGGGTGTGGATCCCGAGCCTGTAAACCTCGGCATCGGTCTCCTCCTCGTACAGTTCCATATTGCGCGACGCGTCGATGATCGCCATCGCACCGGCACCGGTCCCGGTACCATAGGAAACCGTCCCTTCGTACGAGACGGGAAGTATAAGTATTTTGGCGGTATCGAGGTCAGAATACTGTGACTCGTCGATACCGCCAAAGTTCATCGGCAGTTCAGCTGATTCGCTCATATACGCTACTACGGAACGTCAACGACTAGGTCCTTTCCGGCAAAGCTGAAATTCGGACGTTTGCGTCCCTTCATAAACTTAGCGGCCGTCTGCGAAAGGGCCGTGATTATCATCGGAAGAGCGATCGACGGGTCGCTCGGGACGTATGCCGTCGTGGCACCGCGAAGCAGTTTTCCGAACGTCGACGTGTGGTTGCCGGCGAACGACGGTGTCCGGATCTCAAGCGGGGCCGAGTCGGTCGTGATCGAGATGGCGTACTTGTGGCCGCGGATGTTCGTCCGGGTGATGTACGACGAAACCTCAGCGACATTGACCATATTCTGGCTGTTAGTGCTGCCGAGCGTAATGATGCCCGAGTTGCGGGTTCGCTGGGCGATCTGCATCATCTCCATCGTGTCCTGGGTCGTGTCGAACGAGATATTGATCTTCTTTTCGAACTTTGCACGGGCGATGCCGACCGACAGTTCCGAACCGCCGAGATCGGGGCAATAGACCGGAATGCGCGACTTGAACGCCGACGTCAAAATACCGTCCTCGTGGGCGATCTCCGAAAGCTCTCGGCCCATCAGGTGCAGAAATTCGCGGACCGAGTACGAGCGGCTCAACTCGAGCTGATTGATAACGCTGCCGATCCATTCGTCGGCTTCCTGGTACTCTTCGCGGTTGGCGAGAACGTCTCCCATCCGCATCACATCCGACGCGTCGAGCTCTTCGTCATCCATGCTCGGGTGTGCCTGAAAATGATTGCGTCCCAGGATCTCGTGGATATCGTGATAAAGGACCGTGCCCGACATCACGATGACGTCGACAAAGCGGTTCTTGATAACGTAGGCAAGCAGCCGACGCATTCCCGACGGTATCAGGTTGCCCGAACCGCAAAGGTAGATCGTCGAGTTATCGTCCAGCATATCCAGCCAGATACGATGGGCCTCAGCCAACTGTTTGGCGCCGAATCCGGCACCTTCCATCTTTTCCAGAAGTCCCGCGACCGAGCGATCTCGGTCGATAGGGATGGGCCTCGTCGGTACCGTCAAAAATTTCGAAGCCTTTGTTTTCTTTTGAGCAACCATAATTTCTCCGCGAATGAATTAACTTAAAATCGTCTAAAATCCTTATTTCTTATCTGTCGTGCCGTTGGGCGTCAAATACGTATAACTTTCGACCTGATCCTCGTAAAACTCGATCAGTTTGCTGCCCTCGGTGTTTGTGAGGATGCCTTCTTTGATCCTCAGCATCACCGCCTTGCGAAAGTTGTCGTGCAGCTGCACGGCATCAAATCTGACCGATGCGAGCGAGTCGCCCAGGGTCGCGCCGTAAATAACCTTTCTGATAATGTAGCCATCCTCACCGATAAAAATATGTGCTTCGTGGGGAACACCGAAGAGGTTATGGTTATTGCCCATTACCTCCTGATACGCCCCGACCAGCATCATCGCGAGGTAATACGGCTCATTTTTCACAAGCTTGTGCAGTTCGAGAACGGGCTTAACGTCGTGAAGGTCGACAAACTTGTCGACGATCCCGTCCGAATCGCATGTAATATCACATAGCGTAGCATATTCCGTGGGCTTTTTGTTGAGTTTGTGGATCGGGACGATCGGGAACAACTGTTCGAGTGCCCAATTGTCCGGCATCGACCTGAATACCGAGAAGTTGGCCAGGTATTTGGCGCACATCAACCGCCGAAGATCGTCAAATTCCTCGGAAACGTATTTCTTGAGCTGTGCGTACTGATCCGCCTTTTCGCAGATGTCCCAGAACAGGACCTCGCCCTTGCCCTTGGCCTCAAGCGATATCAGCCCGAGATTGAACATCGTAAAAAGCTCCTCGCGATGTTCCAGGGCGTCGTGATAATACTCGCGATAGTTCTTGGCGTTTATCGTCTCACGCAGGTCAAATAGTTCCTTGACGACCTCCGGGTCGTCCGCGGCCATCGTCATCGGCGTCAGATCCTCGACCACGGTCTCGATCTCGTCCTGTACGTTGGTCACGAGGACCGCGTGATATGCCGACAGGTAGCGGCCCGATTCCTGAATGATCGTCGGATGCGGGACGTTCTCGTCGTCACAAACGGTCTTGATGACGTAGATGACGTCATTTGCAAACTCGCGGGCGTTGTAGTTGGCCGACGATTCAAACGACGTCCGCGAGCCGTCGTAATCGACCGCCATACCGCCGCCGACGTCGAGATAGTCGATCGGGATCTGCATTTTGCGGATCTTGGCGTAGGTGCGGGCAGCTTCCTTCATCGCGTTCTTGATCCGCTTGATGTCCGTAAGCTGCGATCCAATGTGAAAATGCAGCAGCCGCAGCATGTCGATCCGGCCGGCTTCCTGCAGACGGCGTATGACCTCAAGTATCTCGGTCGTCGTCAAGCCGAATTTCGCCGCTTCACCGCCGGATTTCTCCCATTTGCCCGAACCCTTGGAGTACAGCTTGACGCGGACACCGATCATCGGCATCTTGACGTCGCCGTTGATCTTTGAGATCTCGTCGGCGAGGTCCAGGGTGTGATCGAGCTCACTCAGCTTTTCGATCACGATCACGACATTCTTGCCGGCCGCGGCACCTGCGAACGCGAGTCTGATAAAGTCGCGGTCCTTGAAACCGTTCAGTACGAGCAGGCTCTCCTTTGACTGTTCGAGGCCGAGAGCGGCATAAAGCTCGGCCTTGGAACCGGCCTCGAGCCCGAAATTATAACGAGTGCCTTCACGCAGATATTCCTCGATCACGGCCCGATTCTGGTTGACCTTCATCGGAAACACACACAGGTGTCCGCCCTCGTATTCAAATTCTTTGATCGATTTTCTGAATGCGGTCTGCAGTTTGCGGATCTGGCCGAAGATCAACTGCGGAAACCGGAGCAGGATCGGCGTGTTGATGCCGCGCTTCTGAAGGTCGTCAATGATCTCCTTGATATCGGCCGTAAGGTTGTCGTTCTCAGGAGCCCGAACGATCAAATTACCCTTTCGATTGACGGCGAAATAATCTGCTCCCCAATTAGCGATGCCATAGGTTTCGGTTGTCTGATCAATTACTGCGCTCAAATCCGTATAACTCCTGTCCTCAAAATGGCCAACCCAATACTCAACAAAAACAATTAGCTTAATAAAAATCGGCCGAAATTCAAAGAGTCAATAATTAAAAGGGCTTCACGGCGTTTTTTGCTACGATCGGCCGGCATTTCCGTTTGGCACAAGCCTTGCAACTAGCTCGATCGGGAGAATTGGTTTTTAGGCGGATGACAGTCGCATCCTTACAAAATAGGCGCTTCGACGGCAGTCGCTGTCATAAAAGTGCCGTACTTTGTCAAAAGGCGATGCCAAAATCTGTCACATTATCAATATTTGAACGCGTTTGAGAGGTGTCGGTAATGAAGAATAAGAGCGAAAGCGGATTTTCGTTGATTGAACTTTTGATCGTGGTCGTGATCATTGGGATCGTTGCCACGCTGGCCGTTCCGGCCTTGCAGAAGGGGCTGCGGGCGGCAGAGAACGGTACGACCTTCGCCACGTTGAGGACCATCGGTTCGACACAGGTCGGCTATTACTCGCAGAACAACCGCTTTGGCCGCTTGAGCGAACTCAACAACGTGCTCGGCCAAGGCTTGGGCGTTACGTCCGGAAATCAGATCAATCGCGGCAAATTCGTTTTCGAAATGACGCCGGCGGCACCTACAAATACCGAACTGGCGAGCCGATACACCATCACGGCGACCCGAAACGTCAGCGGCGAAGGCGTTATTTACAAGTACGAGATCACACAGACAGGCGAGATACGCCAGATCCTTCCCTGAGATCTCTGATCACTCTCCCATCCTCAAAATCCTCAATCACCTAGGGGTAAATAGTAATGAATTTTTTCGAAGACCTAGTCGTCGAACTTAAAGAAGAGAATCTTTTAGAAAGCACGGTCATGGAAAGTGGCCGCGACGCGTCTGACGAAGCGCCGGCCGTCACCTCCGGCCTCGCCGAATTTGACGTTGAGGACGAGATCGCCGCCCCGACGGAAAGCGATGTCCTCGAGGACGCAGTTTTGACCGAAAGCTCCGGCCGTGAAGACGCCGTTGCGACCGAAAGTACCGGCCGCAAGGGTTCTTTCGGCCTTTCGGACGTTGAGCCTCCCGAACCCGCACGGCCCGAGCCGCCGGCGGCTGAGTCGGCCGATATTCAACTACAGGGGAACTCCGAGACCGTCGAGATACGAAAGCCGGCATCTGAACGCGAATTTTTCATCAAGCGGGCAACCAGCGAGATCTCGAGCCTCCAGATGGTCGAGGCCGTTCTCTCGGCCGTCGAGCGCGAGCGGATGAAGATCGTTCCGCGATCCTACGACGACCTCGAGGCGAAAAAGGCACTCCACGTGTTTCTCCAGTTGGCCGGCGACGTCGAGACCGAAAGGCACAAGCAAGCCGAGTTTGACCTGCTCCGCGAGACCGAGGCGTGGTGCTCGGCGCTTGCCAAACGCGACCGCGAGATCTCGGTCACCAATATTCGCCGCTATTGCGAGAATTGCAAGCCGATGCTCAGTTCGCAGGCGATGCTTGCTCTGGCGCGGTTCTACCGCAATCTGCCGTATTCCGAGTCGGTTCGCGGTAAGTTCGATTTCATCATCACGCGGCTGTTTTCGCGTCCGACCGAGGACGAGATGCGGCTGCTCCTGTTCACTCGCGATGAAATGCTTGGCCATATCAAGACGCTTTATGCCGAATGGTCCAGCATTCCGCTCTACTCGGCCGAAGGCGAAGAGTCAAATATCGCCCTCACATCTTTGAGTTTTGAGGACCTTGCCAATGAAGCCGAGGCGGCCGTCAATTTCGACGACCTGATCCGAAGCGATTTCTTTGGCCGGCTTCGTTTGTTCAAGGAAAGTATCGCCGAGCTCTTTTTCGCACCGTCGGTCACGGCGGCCGCGATCGAGTGCAACGTCCGGATCGGCAACAAGTATGTCGAGCTGATTGACCGCGAACGCCGCAAAACGGACGCCGCCTCGGTCCATGACCGCTTTGGTGAGATCGACGATCAGGTCGTCTCTGAGGCGGCCGGCCGAACGCTCGAGTTGGTAAACCTGCTTCGCGACAGGGTCGCGGCCGACGAAGAACCGGATGTGGACGAGGAGGCCGTCGACGAGATCATTTCGCCCGACGTACGACACGACCACCACACTGAAGAAACGACCGAGGCCGAAAGCGGAGCCAGGAAGTCCGCCGGAGCAGCTGCCAAGGCGATCGACGCGGTCCGCTCGGTAAACAAGTGGTTCCTGGTCGGGGCCGTGGTCATGATCATTGCTTCGGTCGGCGTCTTTGTCTGGGGAAATTACTTCGCCGAGCCCAAAGTTTCGAGCACGGGCGTCAAGACACTGAGCTTTCAGGGAACTGACCTCGCAGACGTCGTCAAGACCGCTAAACTGAGCGGCGATACGCTGTATGTGGTGGCTCAGGCCAACCTCGACCAGATGTCGAAAGAAAAACAGACCGAGGTCCTGCAAAAACTCTATCAGGCAGGCAATGAAAAGGGTTGGACGATCGTCAATCTGATGAATAGCGAAGGGAAGACGGTCGGCTATATCACGCCGAACAAGGTCGAGATACTCGCCCCGGAAACTAAATAGGTGATCTGATCGGAGGTCAGTTTAAGCCACGCGTGCGGCGATCGCAGCGTGGCTTTTTTGCGCGCCTTCTACGCGGAAAAGGCCGCTATGCCGTCTCCCACACCGTCATAGCCGCCTTTCCCAGTTATCGGGACCTGATTTTGGGGTCAGCTCCCGAAGCTATATTGTTCCGATGTGAAAATAGTACGCCCGTCGGTATTCGAGGTCAATACTTTTTTTCAGCAAATGCCGATATTTCGAAACAATAAACGCCGTTCTAGAGTATTATCAACGTACTTTCGATGTAATCTCTAACAGCTTTGGAGCCCAGAAAATCCCGGCTATCGCCGTGCAGCATCTGCACGAGCGAGCCGACCGAATCTCTATGAACAGTAAAAATCGAATCAGATCGTTTGTTGCCGCCCTGATATTGCAGGCGGTGGTTTTGGCCAATTTCGCCTTTGCGCAGACCGCTGTTCCGGCAGACGTCAATGCCGCGATCAGAAAAGAGGCGATGGAAAACTCTAAGATATTTAACACGCTGCATTACTTTACAGACCTCTACGGGCCGCGTCTTACGGGCAGCCCGAATCACGTCGCGGCCGCAAATTGGGCCGTTAAGGAAATGACGTCATGGGGATTTGCCAATGCGGCGCTCGAGCCCTGGGATTTTGGACATCCCGGCTGGGTCAACGAGCGGGCGACCGGGCTGATGATCTCGCCGGTTCAGGACACGCTCACCTTCGAGGTGCTGGCGTGGACGCCCTCGACAAAGGGCGTTGTCAATTCGGCGGCCGTTCATATGGTTTTGCCGGATCGGCCGACCCAAGAAGAATTGACCGCGTTTTTCGCCGGAATGTCGGCCAAGGTCGCAAAAAAGATCGTACTCGTCGGCAAACCGGCGGTCGTCCCCGTGACGATCGAACCTGCTCCGCGCCGCATCCCGGATGCGACCGCGAAACAGCGTTTCGATCCGAACGCGGCACCCCAAACTCCGGGTTTCGGTGCGGGCCAGGGCCAGGCACAGGCTGCCAAGCCGGGTGCTCTGACCAATGCGCAGGTCAACGAACAGCTTGATAAGTTCCTTGTCGACAATAAGGCTGCCCTTCGGGTGAATGACGCCGCGATGGATCACGGCCTGATGCGTGCGTTCAACAACCGGACCTTTGACATCACCAAGGTCGTGCCGACCGTCGTGATGCGAAACGAGGATTTCGGCCGCATTGCCCGCCTGATCGCTCACGGTACGCCGGTCAACCTGCAGTTCGAGGTCCGAAACCGTCTGGTGCCCGAGGGCAAGACCAGCTACAACGTCGTGGCTGAGATCCCCGGCACTGACAAAAAGGACGAGGTCGTTATGCTCGGCGGCCACCTTGACTCGTGGCACTCGGCCACCGGGGCGACCGACAATGCCGTCGGTTGCGCCGTTATGATGGAGGCCGCGCGTATCCTCAAGGCGATCGGCGTCAAGCCCCGCCGGACGATCCGCGTCGCCCTGTGGAGCGGCGAAGAGCAGGGATTGCTCGGGTCGCAGGCATACGTTAAGAAGCACTTCGGAACGGCCGAGGCTCCGGGCCCGGAATTTTCAAAATTCAACGGCTATTTCAATATCGACAGCGGAACGGGCCGCGCACGCGGATTCAGCGTTTTCGGGCCGCCCGAGGCCGCGACCATAGTTCGTCAGGCAGTGGCACCTTTCGCGGATATCGGCGTTGCCGGTGCGATCGCCACCAAGGGCCGCAACCTCGGTGGATCTGACCATACGTCGTTCAGCGCCGCTGGTTTGCCGGGCATCGGCGTCGCACAGGACCCGATCGAGTATTTCACTCACACGTGGCATACCAATCTCGATACCTACGAGCGCATCATCGATTCTGACGTCAAATCGTCAGCGATCGCGATCGCCGCCGCGGTCTATCAGCTTGCGATGCAGGAAGAGATGCTGCCGCGTTTCTCAGCCGCCGATATGCCCAAGGCTCCGGCACCGAGATAGTATCGTTTACCGGCCTTCAGCCGATACGAGCGAAATGCCCGTGCCGATAGGTGCGGGCATTTTTTTGTTGACCGGCGTACCGGCCTCGACTTATCATTTAGCGACAATGACATACCATTCAAGTACGACGATCGAGGATGACCGCATCCGGATAACTGCCACCGGTTCGTATTCGTATGAGCAGATGTATCAATTTATCGAACATTGCCGGACCGAAGCCGACGTTTCAGGCCTCGATAAGGTCCTGATCGATTGCGGGCAGCTCGATATGCAGATCACTGAGGTCGAGCGGTTTGAGGGCGGCCAGATGTTCGCAAGCCTCTTCGGCGGCGACAAAAAGATCGCCTTGGTGCTGCCGGCAGGGCAGGTGACCAAGATGGGCGAACTCGCTGCAAATAACCGCGGGGCACGCCTCCTGGTGACCGAATCGATGGACGAAGCCATCGGTTGGCTCAACGACTAGGCCGCGATCACTGCGACGCGGTATTTGACGGACAGATATCGGCCAGCACGCAATTTCCGCAATCCGGCTTACGGGCATTACACACCTGCCGCCCGTGATAGATCATCCAGTGAGGGAACATCACCCAGTGCTTCCTGGGTACGAGTGCGGCCAGGTCCTGCTCGATCTTCTCAGCCGTCTTTTCGTCCGTCAGGCCCAGACGCTGAGACAAACGGCCGACGTGCGTATCGACGACAACACCCGACGCGATGCCAAATGCATTTCCCAAAACGACATTGGCCGTCTTGCGCGCGACGCCGCCGAGCGTCAACAGCTCGTCCATGGTTTGCGGTATCTCGCCGCCAAACTCGTCAATGATCCGCCGGCACGCCGCCTGAATGTTCTTTGCCTTGTTTCGAAAAAAGCCGGTCGAGTGAATATCTTTTTCCAGCTCTTCCTGACTGACATTTACAAAATCAGCCGGGCCGCGATATTTGCGAAATAGGTTGGCGGTCACGATATTTACCCGCTCGTCCGTGCACTGCGCCGAGAGGATCGTCGCTATCAGCAATTCGAACGGCGACGTGTGGTCGAGAGCACAATGGGCGTCGGGGTAACGCTTTTTGAGACGCTTTATGATCTCGGCGGCCTGGGCCTGTTTGTCCTTCATCATTCGCTAAAGGCTAAAAAAGAAAGGCTCAAAATGCAAATTCTCAACAGTTTAGGTAGAATCAAGGCATATTCGGCGGTGCCGCACTGATCGCTGTTCGTTTGTGTCCGCGGCCGGCGTTCGACCAATACGATGAAAGTCCCTCTATTAGACCTAAAAGAGCAGAATGAGGCGCTTCGGCCCGAGATCGAGGCGGCGCTCGGACGGGTGCTCGATACCAATGGATTTATCCTTAGCGGCGAGGTCGCCGAACTCGAATGTGAATTGGCCGGCTATTGCGGCACCAAATACGCCATCGGCTGCGCTTCGGGCAGCGACGCGATCCTGCTCGCCCTGATGGCCCTCGACGTCGGGCCGGGCGACGAGGTGATCACGACGCCATACAGCTTTTTCGCGACGGTCAGTGCCATCACACGGCTCGGCGCGACGGCCGTTTTTGTCGATATCGATCCGGTCACATACAACCTCGACGTTAATCAGGTCGAGGCACGCATCACCGCACAGACCAAGGCGATCGAGCCCGTTCATCTTTACGGGCAGTGTGCCGATATGGCGGCGCTTCGCGAGATCAGCGAACGGCACGGCATCCCGCTGGTCGAGGACGCGGCACAGGCGATCGGGGCCGAAGAGGACGGCGTACGGGCCGGTGCCATGGGTGCGATCGGGGCGTTCAGTTTCTATCCGTCAAAAAATCTCGGCGGCATGGGCGACGGCGGTTTTATGACGACCAACGACGACGCTCTCGCCAAAAAACTGCTGGCGCTCAGAGTTCACGGTTCCGAGGTCAAGTACTATCACAAATACGTCGGCCTGAATTCACGCCTCGACGGATTTCAGGGAGCCGTATTGCGGGTAAAGCTGCCGCATCTCGACCGCTGGACCGACATGCGGCGTGCGAACGCCGATCGGTACCGGCAGCTTTTCACCGACGCCGGCTTGACCGAGCAGGTGACGCTGCCCGTCGAACGCCCGTCGGCAAAACACATTTATAATCAGTACGTTATACGCACCGCGGGCCGTCGTGACGAATTGCGTCAGTACCTGACCGAGAAGGGGATCGGGACCGATATTTACTATCCGGTGCCGCTCCATCTGCAGGAGTGTTTCGCTTATCTCGGTTATCGTGCGGGCGACCTGCCCGAGGCCGAGCGGGCCGCACTCGAAACCATTGCGTTGCCAATTTATCCCGAGCTTACGGCCGATCAGCAGGCGTACGTCATCGAATCGATCCGCGAGTTTTTTGAACAAGGCAGTTGACCCGTAAATGTCCGAATTTGACCTCAGTTCGAGCAGTTCAGCGACACCGAAAGCCAAGATCCTACTGGCGGTGGTGATCGCGGTCGCCCTGTTGTTCGGATGGGTCGCCGTTCGCCGGCAGCTCGGCGGTATGATCGCCGAAATGACGCCGTCCACCGACCCTAATGCTCCGGCGGCGGCCGAACTTGCACGGTCGATGGCACCGTCCGACCCGATCACGCTCTGGCTCAAGGCCAATCTCGAACGCAATATCTTCTCGCCCGAACGCACAAGCGCCGCTATCAAGCTGTACGAGGACACCGTGCGGCTTTCGCCAAACGATTTTCGCTGGTGGATCGAGCTCGGCCGTGCCTACGAGCAGGCCGAAATGAATGACCGGGCCGAGGCGTCGCTCCGGCAGGCGATCGCGCTGGCCCCGACCTACACTTTTCCGCGTTGGCAGTTCGGTAATTTCCTCCTGCGGCAGGGCCGCACCGACGAGGGGTTTGCCGAGTTTAAGGCCGCCACCGAGAATAACCAGACGTATCGCGAACAGGTTTTTTCGCTCGCCTGGGAATACTTCGGCAAAGATCCGGCCAAACTCGAGCAGGTGATCGCCGACAAGCCCGATGTTTACGCCAGTCTCGCGCTGTTCTACGGTGCACGCGGGCAGGCCGCCGATTCGCTCAGGATCTGGAACAAACTCGACGACGCGGCCAAGGCCGCTCATCCGCAGTTCGTCTCGGTCATCGCCCAGGGGCTTTACGAAAAGCGGCATTTCCCCGAGGCGCTCGAGTTTGCCAAGCAGATCGGTATGGACGCTGACGCCGAACCGAATGCGGTCACCAACGGCGGGTTCGAACGCGGCGTCGGCGATGAAAAGGATACGCGGTTCGGCTGGAAGATCTTTCGCACGGACCCGAAATTTGACGCCTCGGGCGACACCACCGTCAAACACAGCGGCGGCCGGAGCCTCAAGGTCAGCTTTCGCACCTATAAGAAGGCTGAGCTGTACAACATCTGGCAGACGGTCGTGGTCGAGCCCGGAGCCTCGTACAAACTGAGCTTCTGGGTGCGGACCGAAAATCTGAAAAGCGGCGGCGGCCCGCAACTGCAGGTCGTCAACGCCAATGACGACAAGATAATCACAAATTCGGCCGTGTTTGCCGCCGGCACCAACGACTGGCAGCAGATAATGCTCGATGTCGCCGTCCCCGCAAACTGCAACGGCATCACGATCAGGACCGTTCGGGCCTATTGCGGCGACGATTGTCCGATAACCGGCACTGTTTGGTACGACGATTTTGAACTGAGAAAGATCAATTAAGAGAAATTACATTGACTGCTGCTAACAAGATAATATTTTTCCTGCTTTGTGCGTGCCTCGTCGTTTCGACGCTCGCGTACGGCACGGTCCATCAGCCGACGATCGCGCTCTTTTATTTTGTGATCGCCGGAATGCTTGTTATTTGGGCGGTCGACGGTTTTGCGTCCGGTTCGATCAAATTCAGCCGCAGCCTGATCCAATTACCGATCTATCTGTCGTCGGTTTATGCTTTTATTCAGATCATCCCGTTCGGCACCGTCGCCGAGACCGCCGGATTGAGCGGCATACCGCGGACGATCTCGCTCGCACCGTTCGCGACCGAGGCGGCCGGGCTCCATTTCGCCGCACTCGGCATATTCCTGTCGCTCGCCCTCGCGTACATCGACAGTGCCGCCCGCCTCAGGCGAATGGCCAACGTGATCATCATTTTCGGTGCTGTATTCGCGTTTTTCGCGATACTGCAATCGGTGCTCTCGCCGACCAAGATCTACGGCATCTTCGAACGCCCGTCGCCGTTCGGATCGTTCGTCAACCGGCATAATTTTGCGGCGTATATCGAAATGACGGCGAGCATCCCGCTCGGGCTGCTGTTCGTCGGGGCCGTCAGCCGCGATAAAAAGCTGCTCTACATCACCGGCATCACGCTGATGTGCGTCGCGCTCCTGCTCAGCGGTTCGCGGGGCGGTTTTATCGCGTTACTTGCCGAGTTGATCCTGCTGATCTTTCTGACCACCCGCAGCCACGGGGCAAAAAAGATCGCCCTTCGCGTCGCGCTGTCGCTGCTGCTGATCGGGGCGGTCATCGCCGGGGCGTTTTTTGTCGGCGGCGAGACGTCGCTGTCGCGATTTGCCGAGACCGCGGCGTCAAAGGACATTACGACCAACCGCACCCATATCTGGGCCGTCACCATCAAGGCGATCGGCGGCAACCTGCCTTTCGGCGGCGGCCTCGGGGCCTTTGCCCAGGCATACACGCCCTACGACGATTTTAACGGCCTCGAACGCGTCGAACAGGCCCACAACGACTATCTGCAGGTGCTCGCTGACGGCGGCGTTCCCGGTGCGTTGATCGGCCTTTCGTTCCTGTTCCTGATCTATCAGAATGCCCGCAAGGGGATCGAGACTCACAATCTGTTTCGGCGGGGCATCGCGATCGGGGCGGCCTCGGGCGTGTTCGCCATCCTGATCCACAGCATATTTGATTTTGTGCTGCATACGACGGCGATATCGATACTCTTTCTAACGCTGATCGCCATGCTCGCCGCCGCGTTGCGAAAATATCCCGATGACGAAAAGGACCCCGATCGCCACGAACACCGAAAACGGCGTTCATCGTCAAAGGTCGCCGAATTCAGCACAAAACGCTGATCCCCAACCTTATCTGTTTCTGAACTGTGACTTGTAATTACCGCGAACCGTTTCCGGCACGGACTGCGTCGGCCGAAAGCGGGAATCGGAGATAGCCGACAACAACGGCGTTGGAGAAGCATCGGCCCTGATCGGTTTAGGATAGCATCATCGCAGGCCGGCCCCTGATCTCGAAGGGTTGCGTCAAAGTTGACCTCATTTTTTCATTCGGTGGGATTTCAGTCCAAATCCCCAACGAAACGGTGTCGGCAGCCACGAAACGCCGCCGACGCGTACGCCCAAATACATCAGCCCCGCTACGAACTTGTTCTTCTGCTTAACGCACCGATAAAGCCGCCTGTCCGAGGCCCGACGCTCCTTTTCCGTCCCGCCAAAATAATAGTCCTTGTCATGCTCGACACAACACTCACGGTAATTGCAGTCCGGAAACAACGTGCATCCATCCGACCGAAAATCCGAGGGCATAGTCCGCGTCTGTCCGGTCTGCGGAAATATGCCCGCCGTCAATACAACGACCAAGATCGGCGCCAGAATTAATTTTTTAATATACATCACGCCATCTAACTCGTAACGAAACCATCCGGAGCCGTCTGCGTCGTCGCACGACCGAGATAGTCATACGCGATCTCCGACCAATCGCTCGGCGAACTGCCAGTGTCATACGGCCTGGAAACTTGTCCCTGCCTGCCCATCACATCATATTTGATGCTCGTGGCATTGTGATTAGATGTTCCGCCTTGATAAGTTGATTTATTCGCCTGCCCAGACCGAAGCAGTAGTAGATAGAACATGATCCGAAGTTGTCATATTTCGAATATTCATCCGAGCCAGCGAATTGGACCCGAACTGCTGTCGATCGTAACTTGAGTCCTCTTCAAGTACCACCGTCTAGCGAAATTCGAACCTATAGAATATGCGATCAGACCAAGTAGAATCATAGTACTCCAAACCAAAGAGTCTCGCTCGAATAGGCGAGCAATCATTAGTCCAATTGCGAGGTCAATCGTCCCATGAAGCAGAACGCAACTGATCAAAAAGAGCGGCACGTACTTGCCCCTCAACTTAATGACTGACTGATATATTCCTATACAAAGAAACGCAGCGCCTGATATGCAAAGCAAATAACCGATGCCCACAACGACGGAATAGGTTATCTCAGGCAATTGTCCAATTATGAGTAAGGCAAAAGGGTTTTCTAACATCGTTGCCTCCAATCTGCAAACGTCATATTAGCGTTATAGTCCCTTCTCATTCCATCAACCATTGCAGTGCCTCCCCCTATAATTAAACCGAGTGGAGTCGCCGGCTCGCGGGTAACAGAAGATGCTGCGTTAATTGCTGCTCCGCCGGGGATTGTATTGTTGGGCCCTCCCGTACTTCCGGCATGCCTTTGAAAGAAACGTCCCATGGCTATTCCCAATCCAACCATCGCCTTACCAACTTCCATTTCAACCTGGGCGGTAACTTTTTCGTGGGCCCAATTACCAAGCTCTCTCTTGAAGCAGTCCCAGTCTGGAGGATTCTCGGTACTTGGTGGTGGGGAACCACCGCCACCTCCTCCTGCCACCGGGATCGTTCCGACGTTTATTGGGCCCGAATTCGAGCCTATTCCGCTGCCAATGTTGATGAAGGTGCAACTTTGGTTCATAACAAGTACATAGTCACCGTAACCGATAATAACTGGATTCTCACCATCGCTGTACCTCGGAGCGGTCGTACTCCATTTCCAATAAACACTGGTTGTGCAATACATGAGTAACAAACCACTCGGATCGACAAGATCCGTAGGCATATTCTGAACATAGGCGTACAAGTTGTTTGACTGTGGATTCCCAAGCGACGCTGAGGCCATTGCGATGGGATCAACTTGCGTAAACCGAGATTGTCCTTTCGAATAGGTTCGATTTTGAGCGTAGTCGAGTCCAGTCGTTCCGCTTCTATCGTAAGAAGTAAACACCTGATTACTATTTCCTGTAGTCTCAGCAGAAATCGTTGTCCCAAACGGAAATGACGTCTGTCGGAATGACGTGCTTGCTCCGGTCGTAACAAGCTGAGTTCCCAAGCGGTCGGGGTGGTGGTATTGTTTTGCTTCTTTTGTTGTTGAAGTCGGCGAGTACGTAGCGAGCAAACGACTTCCGGCATAGACGTAGGCCTTTGCGTACACGGGCGTTGTTGACGCAGTCGCTTCCGTATATTCGGCAACGATTGAGCTGCCGCCCCAAGCAAAGTATGTTCTTTGACTGGAAGTCTCGACTTTCAGCTTTTCTCGACTTGCACCATAGGTGTAAGTTTCCAGAACATTGTTGCTGTCGTCTTTTACCTTAAAAAGTCTTCCAGCGGCGTCGTATTCGAACTTCTGCCAGACACCACTCGAGTCTTGGCCTCGGATCAAGTTACCAGTTAAGTCGTATTCCCAACCTGATGTTGTTATTCGATTTGTCGAAGTGCTTGCGGAAACTGATGGCAGTCCATCAGCAACTATCGAAGCACTATTTTGATCGACACCGCTTGGCGTGGCTCCAAGTTTATTTCCGTATCGATCATAGCTGTAAGTTTGTGACCAATTGGCAGTAACGCCAGTTGCACCTGCGGCTAAACCACCTTTCGCCACGAGCATTCTGCCGACAGCGTCGAACTCGTAGAGTTTGTCTCTGTTTCGGTCGAGATTATCGACTATTTTTGTGAGTTGTCCAGTCTTTCCGTTAGCACTGCCGTAGCTGTTGCCTCGCGAATATGTGTAAGCGAGGTCCATATACGTTGTGGTTCCCGCCGTATTCTTGACCGTTTGCCCAGTAAGCAAACCAGTCTGCGAATCGTAACTGTACGCTTCCACTCTAGCCGTTGTACTCGTCGCTGTCGTCAGCGAAGTGACTTGGCTCGACGTGTTGTACGCAACGCTGCTCAGAATCGTCGCCGCATCGACTGTCAGTCCTGTCAATCTTGATGTCTCATCATAACTCGGCACCACGGCTTTGCGAGGATCGCCGCTCATGCCCCACGCTTTTGGATAATCGATCTGCGTTAATCTGTGTGCAGAATCATAAGAATAATCCGTCTCAAATGGATACGAAGCTCTACTATCTAAAGTCAGTTTGTATTCGGAGATTCGACCCTCTGTATCGAACGCATTTTCTTCCTCTGCGACTCCGGCCGTATCGACTTTCTTGACGCGGGTCTTGTCGCCGGTGGTCATGTATTCGAACGTGGTATTCGGAACTGTTGGTATATTCACGTCCACGGATGAGTCGTATGATATCGACTGCAGACGATTAAGCGGATCGAGGGCACTGCTGACGAGATACGAGAGATTCGTCTTAACGCCACGAGCATCGGTTCGTAGTGTAAGATTAGAACGCGAATCATAGACAAACGCATCGCTCCAATTCGCACCGCTTCCGCCCGAACCAACGTACGTTCCCGCATCATTGATCGTCGCAGTCTGCTCGGCCAGTTTCTGCCGAGTCATACGCCCAAGCGAATCGTATTTGAACGAACGCGATTGGCTGCCCTGCGTGATGCCCGTCAATCTGTCAAGCGAATCATAAGTGTACGAAGTCGCGATGTTTCCACTCGCCGAAACCGCCGCACTCGTCGCCGCAGGGTCAGGCTCTACGACCTCGACAAGCCTTCCATAAGCATCATTTCTGATCCAACGCTCACGTCCCCAAGCATCCGCCGTCAAGATCGTATCGCCGCTATTTGACGAAGCCGAACTCGGTTGCGAGGAACTGTAATTCATCGTCGTAGCACTGCCATCCGGAGCCGTCTGCGTCGTCGCACGACCGAGATAGTCATACGCTATCTCAGACCAATCGCTCGGCGAACTGCCCGTGTCATAAGGCCTAGAAACCTTCCACTGCCTGCCCATTACATCGTATTTGATGCTCGTCGCATTGTGATTAGATGTTCCGGCTTGATATGTAGATTTGTTTACTTGTCCACGACCGTTGAAGTAACTCGTCGAGTTGCTAACAGTCCCGCTTCCTTCCGCAGTGCTCTTTTGAACAAGCTCAGTTTTACTCAAACTCGAATCGTTGTAAGTGACTGTCGTCTTTGCACCCGAATTCAAAGTAGTCACGAGCGGTCGCGAAATCGCGTCATATGTGACAGTCGTGTCATTGCCGTTGTAATCCTCGATATTCGTCGGCAACTTCGTATTCGCGTCATAAGTAAAAGTCTGAGTTATACGATCAGGCGAAGAAGGATTTGAAGACCCACGAGTCTGACTATCAGGCCGCGAAAACTGCGTAGCAGTAGAATAAACCGTAGAAACCTCCTGACAACAATCCGTAGAACCAGTCCTCTGATTTCCGGCGATATCGTAACTGTAATCGTGGGTTATCGCACCAGTCGCACTTCCGGTTGTGACCGTATCGT
>CAZQGN010000031.1:0-45274 GCA_964592865.1 uncultured Chloracidobacterium sp.
CGCTTTTGCTCGCGCCAGGTCTGAGATATCTGATAGTTTTGGCAATAGACGCAGCGGAGGTTGCAGTTGCCGAAAAAGATGTTGCCCGCACCGCGTGTGCCCGACAGGCACGGCTCTTCGCCAAAGTGAGCGGTGTAGCTCGAGACGATCGGCAAGCGGCCCGAGTAACAGGCAGCAATTTCGTCATTTATGCGGTCGTTACCGCAATCCTTTGGGCAGATGTTGCAGGCTGAGAGCAGGGACTCGAGCTTTTCAACGCGAGATTCGAGTTCATTCGCCGACAAGAGTGTCAGGTATCTTGCGGTCATTCTGTTTGATCTTGGCGGGCTTCAGCCCCTTGTTCCCGCCCTTTGGCTTGTATTTGCTGATAACGTTCTTGGGGGCAACCTGCCGGGCGAGTTCCCACGTGAAGTCCATTTCGGCGTTGATCGTCGCGGTCGCCATGCGCGTTTCGCGAAGCATATAAATACTGCCCCAAAACAGGAACATGATCCCGATGATGCCGATCGGAATCGGCACCCAGCGATATGTGCTGAAAAACGCGGCGACCGCGATCGTGACGCTCGTCAGGATAAAACACCCTAGGCCGTAATAAAAGGTCGCCATCGCCCGCTGCAGTATGCGCGAACGGCTCGTTACCTTGTCGAGCAGATCGACGATCACCTCTACCCGTTGGTCATAGAGCGGTATATCGGCCTTTTCGTCGCTGTACATCAGCTCGGTCAGGCGCTCTTCGAGTTGGCGGACGCGGTCGATCACCCGCCCGAGCCGGGTCGATGTCGACAGCACGAGCGAACCCGTAGCCGAGATCAACAACGCCGGCGTGACCATCGCGGTCAGAAACTCGATGGTCGAATTTAGTGCATTTGGATTTACGATGTCGCCGGTCGCCATACGATATCGATTATTCTATCTCAACCGGCCGGTGAATGGACAATTAAATGTAGAAGAGCTGAATATCGATGCTCAGTTTCCTGCCGTTTGGGCAACGGAATGGGCGGTTTCGCCGCGAACGCGTTCGACCTCGGCCGCCATACGGCCCGTGGCCATATACCACATCATTTTGAAATCGCTGATGAACGACCAGAACGGATATCTGAAGCTCGCAGGCTTGTTTTTCTCGATGAAAAAGTGCGAGTACCAGGCAAAACCGTAACCGGTCACGAAAAAGACCGGGAAGAAATACCATTGGCCGCGGGCGACAAAAAACACCAGCAACCCGATCCCCAGACTCGTCCCGACAAAATGCAGCAGCCGCGTGAGAGGCAAACTATGCTCGTGAACGTAGAAATCCCAAAATTCGGTGTAATTGGTCGGCGTTGTATTGATACTATCCATTGATGCCTCCACGCTTCAAAATTTCGGCAAACCGCGGATCACTTCGTAACGGGTCCCAGATCGGGTCCATCGGCAGATTAACGAACCACCGGTCACGCCCCGTGAGCGAAACCTCAAGCCACTTAAATGCACCGTCATTATCACCCGCCAGAACTGCATTCATCGCCTTTTGGTAACCATTTAGGTAGTTGCTGAGTGGCGGTGTCGTTACCTCTCGATACCGCCGAATGTACAGTTCGTGGAGCGTTAGTGACATATAGATGCTCTCATCCGTGTTCATAAGTCCGGGCAGCCAAGTCTTATCCGCGAGATAGTACGAACGTTTGGTCTCAACCTCCATACCCTTTTGCGCGTAGCAAAAAGCCAAAAAATATTTGGCAAGCGGGAAGTTGGGGGTGAGATCTTCAACTTTGTTTGCGGTTTCGATCGCTTCGTCATATCGACGGGCAACGTAGTAAAACGATGCCAGATCAGTAAGGATTATAGGCGACACCGGATCTATTTCCAGTGCCCGATCTAACCGTTTTATGCTCTCTTCGATACGGCCCTGTGCTATCAGCAGTTCGCCGTACCATTGATGTGCGGTCGCGTAATTGGGTGCGAATTCAATAGCTTTTTTAAAACTCTTTTCGGCGGCCGCAAAATCCCAATCGTAGAACCCCTGCAGGTAACCGAGCGAACAGTACGCCTCGCCTAGTTCACTATTCAACTCGATCGCACGGATGATCGCGGCTCTGGCCTTTTCCATTGCGAGCTTTCGATCGATCCCACCGTATTCACTCATATTTTGATAGGCGTCCGCAACGCCGACAAAACCGAGTGCAAACGAAGGGTCCTTTTCAACAGCTTGCTCAAAAAGCTCGATCGACTTCTTAATGTTCTCGGAATTTCTCTTGTTCCAAAAAAATCTGGCTTTGATATAAAGTGCATTCGCCTCCGGAACCGTCGATTCACGGCGGGCAAGCAATTCCTTCTGACCCGACGAAAGTTCGATCCGCAACCCCGAAAACACTTTGCGAGAAATGCTGTCTTGCAGTTGTATCAAATCCGACTCTGACTCATCAATTGTGTCGGCCCAGACGACCTCGCCATTCGAAACTTGTACTAATTGAACGTAAACGCGGATCCGCCCTCCCTCTTGCTGGATGGTGCCGTCCAAATACGTATCAACTTTCATCGCTCGTCCAATAGATTCGGGCGTAAATTGCTTGTCGGCAAAGTCCAGCACCGAACTGGTCGGCCTGACGGTCAGATCCTTCAATCCTGACAGTTTTGCGATAAGAGCATCCGTGAGCCCGAGGCCCAACTGTTTCGAGGTTTGACTTTGTGAGAGGTCTCGTAGCGGCAAGACGGCGATCTGACGTTTATCGGAACGTAGAAATGTAAATGTACTGTCTCGTGAAACTCCCCAGACTATCAACGAAATTATAGAGATCAAGCATAGAACCACAAAGCCGAGTACGTAGCCTTGCCGATTGGAACGGGCTTTTAACTGAGCGATCGCCCGGCTTGTCTCAGGATCATCGATCTGTATCTTTTCGATCGCAGTTCGAGTAAACTCGCGCTCGATGACCATTGCAGAGTTACTTGAGACGGCGACTTCTGCATTGAGACGGTAACCCTTACGAGGGATAGTCTCGATCAGTTCGACCGCCTGCACTCCGAATGCCTTTCGAAGCATCGACACCGTTACCGAAAGATTGTTCTCATCGACGAATGTTTCAGGCCACAATCGCTCGGTTATCTCATCGCGAGATACAACGCGACCGGGATTTTCGAGAAGTACGGTCAGCAATTCAAGAGCCTTTTGCGTAACCTGAATTCGCTCATCGCCGCTCCACAAAGTTCCGTCTTCGGTTAGTAGCCGATACTCACCAAATTCGAAGTTTCTGTGATCCGCTTCAGCCATATAGGCAAAATTTAGCCTGATTTAAGTTCGATTAAAGGATTTATTGTTCGATATTACGCTAAAAAGTCTGGAGTATTCAATACTTTTCGAAGCCAAACAAACCAATTATGAAGTTTTTGCAAACGAGGGTAACCATAGAAAAGTACCGCGAAACGATCTCAAGCACCGAGTCGACATATTGTCCAAATTGTGGACACCAGATACTTCGTGATCGGCAGAACGGCGAACAACAAACAAGGATCGATGTTACCCAAAACAAAAATGCTCTTTTGGAGGGCGAGGAGGCAGAAATTGAGAAATAGAACAATATTGGCTGGGATCTTGGTGATAGTTTGCAGCACTTTAGCTGCCGCTCAAACAAAACGAAATGCGGCCGCCGATTTGATCGGTTATTGGAAAAGCGACGAAGCAATTGTCGAATTACGTCCAAAGAACGTAGCCATCATTAACGGCACACAAGTCGAATGGGAAGCCAATGACAAGATCATTGTGATGGCCAATGCGGATGGATCACTTACATTCCCATACGTTTTGAAAGGCGATGTACTTACGGTTTGGTCAGAAGACAAAAAGATCGTATATCGGCGGATTGCCGATGACGAGGCGATCGAGGCACGACAGGCTCCGACCCGCGGGCGGGCGGGCGGATCAATTCCGCAGGATCTAGTCGGCAAATGGTGCTACTCCGCAAACGTCAACGCGAGCGGCGGCGGGCGCCAGTCAGATATTTGCTTCACGTTAAAGGCTGACGGCACATACGAATATTACGGCGAAGCGAGCAACTCGAATGTTTACGGCGGCTCCAACTCGCAGAGTTGGGACTACGGCCGCTGGAGCGCAACAGCGACGACGCTGACCGCAAACTCGAATAGCGGCAAGACGACGACGTACTCCCTCGAAAAACGAAATCACCCGAAGACAGGCGATCCGATGCTGATGGTCGATGGCGACGCATTCGTGACCTTTTACCAACGTCGGCCATGGTAGATCGATCAGAATTTTTAGACCCACAGAAAAGAAAATGAAAAAGTCATACCCATTATTCGCACAATTTTTGCTCGCTATGATCACCCTGACCTACCCGGTCTTTGCCGGGGTGTTAACGGTCAATGATAGTTCGGCCGGGATCGTTTGCAACCAAACCTTGAGCCTCAGTGAGGCCGTGCAATTTGCATCGGACGGCACAACAATGCGGAATCTGACTGACGGCGAGAAGAATCAGATCTCGGGCGTTACGTGGGTTGCATTGCCGCCGGAACTGAGTTGTGCGGGAGCCATTTGGCGTGCAGCGGTAAATGGCGGCGTTGGTAAGTTTGTTACCGACTCGATCTTCTTTTCCAACGGGGTAAATCAGATCAACGACTCTGTAATTCTCGGTCGAGATGATCGTGTTAACGGACTCAAGCCTAATGGCTCTAAGGTAATACTTGACGGTACGGGAGTCGGCAATTTCGACGGGATAACATTCTCTTCGTTCGATGATCAGCTCCAGAACACCACGAGTTCACAGGTCAGTAATCTTGTTATCAGAAATTTTCAAAGATCCGGGATCTCGGCAGGATTTGCTCGCGGATCGGTTTTCGAGGGCCTTGAGATCTATGGTAACGGTAGACACGGGATCGTATTACCTGCTACGGCCGAAGCCAATCCCCGTACTATCCGCATCGGCGGCACGCAGACGAACCAAAGAAATCTGATCTATGGAAACAGTCTAGACGGGATATCCATAATTGCGAGCCCATCGATCGACCGAACCCTGCCGCAGAACATTGAGATACTGAACAACTACATCGGCACGAGTAATGGGACCACAGACAACGGAAATAACGGCAATGGAATTTATCTGGAAAATACTTTTGGCGTGATCATCGGCGACGCGTCCGGTGCAACGCGCAATATTATTAGCGGCAACAGCAATGACGGCATCAAGATCCAAGGCACTCAGGCATATGCAAACGAGGTGATCGGTAACTTCATTGGGACCGATTCCTCCGGTGGTGTGGCCCTGGGAAACTCGGCTAGCGGCATTGCTCTGCTCTCGGGGGCGGGTTTTGCCGTCGATTTTATTAGTAGGGGACCGAACCGCATTGGAAAACCGGGATTGGGCAATGTCATCAGCAGTAACAATTTCGGTGTGTTTATTGCGGACAATAATACTTCCAATAATTGGCTTCAGGCGAATCTCATCGGTACGAACGTCGGCGGCAATTCGGATCTCGGCAACACTCAGGACGGAGTTCTTCTGGGTGCCGGAACATTTGACAACAGGATCGGTGGGACTGGTGCGAACGAAGGCAACCTAGCCGCATTCAATCGGCGTGGCATATTTGCCGACGGCGGCAATAGAAATTCATTCCGTCGCAACCGTCTCTTTTCCAATGACGAACTCGGCATAGACCTCGCACCTGTCGGCGTGACCGCTAATGATGCGGGGGACGGCGATACGGGACCGAACGAGTTGCTCAACTATCCTGTCATCACCTACATCAATGCGCAAAATAGCAGCGTTTACGTCGAGGGAACCTACAATAGCGCTCCAAACCAGATCTACACACTCGAATTTTTCGGTAACACGGCGATCGACCCGACCGGCTTCGGCGAAGGCAGAAATTTTCTCGGACAGGTAATTGTTGCAACCGACGGAAGCGGAAACGCAAATTTTAGTGCCGAATTTTCGGCTAATATTGTCAATACCGGAGCATGGGTGACGGCCACCGCAACCGATTCGAGCAACAATACTTCCGAATTTTCGCAAGCCAGAAATATCTGCTCAATCATTCGCTTTAGTCCGGCGGGTTACCTGGCACCGGCAAGCGGCGGCTCAGTCAGTTTTACGGTTCTTCAATCCGTCGGTTGCGGTGGCTTTACGCCCGTGCCGAATGTCTCTTGGCTCAATGTTACGAGCTCGTCCGGCGGGACTGTTAACTTCACTATCGCGTCAAATTCCGGCGCACAACGCACCGGCGCGATCTCAGTTAATTTCAATAACGGACAATTTTTCACTTTCACCAACTTCAATGTAACGCAGCTTTCTAATAACTGCACATATAGTCTGAGCCCTCCGAGTACAAATGTCGGCGCAACAGGCGGATTCAGTTCGTTTAGTATAACCACCCCGGCCGGTTGCACCTGGACGTCAGCGAGTAGTGCTCCCTGGGTAACCATTACGGGTGGTTCAAGCGGTACAGGCAACGGAACGATCAGCTATTCGTGGCTGACAAATTCCGGGCCGGCAAGAAGCGCAACGATCACATCAGGCGGACAAACTTTCACGATAGATCAGGCTTCCGGCTGCACTTATTCACTCGATCGCAACGTTCAGAACTTCTCGGGCAACGGCGGCAGCGGCACATTCAACGTGACGACATCGACCGGTAGTTGCAATTGGACCGCGACCAGTGATGAATCATGGATAAATATAATCGGCGGGGGCATCGGTGCCGGAAACGGACCGGTTAGTTATGCTGTTGCGTCAAATACGACCGGAAATCCACGATCTGGGACCATTACCGTCAGCGGTCAGACATTTACGGTCAATCAATCCGCGAGTTCGGCGAGGACGCCATTTGATTTCGACGGCGACAGCAAAACAGATATCTCGATCTTCCGGCCAGGTCCCGGACAATGGTGGTATTTGCGAAGTTCTGATGGCGGCAACCGAGCGTTTACATTCGGGGAATCAACCGACAAACTAGCTCCTGTCGACTTCACCGGTGACGGAAAAGCCGACGTGGCATTCTGGCGGCCCTCGACCGGCGAATGGTACGTGCTGCGTTCGGAGAACAATACCTTCTATGCGTTCCCATTTGGTGCTAATGGAGACGTGCCGGTTCCGGCGGATTATGACGGGGACGGAAAAGGAGACGCGGCTGTTTTCAGGCCTTCGACGACAACATGGTTCATCCAGCGATCGACCGGTGGCACTACTTTCCAGAATTTCGGTGCAACGACGGATCTTCCGGTCCATGGGGATTTCGACGGCGATGGAAAGTCGGATTTGGCGATATTCCGGCCGTCGGACGGATCGTGGTGGATCCAACGATCTTCGAATGGGACCACGTTCGCGACTATCTTTGGAACATCTTCAGACAAGCGTGTGCCCGGCGATTACACCGGCGACGGCAAGACGGATCTGGCATTTTGGCGGCCGTCAAACGGAAATTGGTACATCCTTCGAAGCGAAAACCTGTCTTACTACGCGGTTCCGTTTGGAATCAGCACTGACATACCAGTTGCCGGAGATTATGATGGCGACGGCACTTGGGACGTTAGCGTCTTTAGGCCGACGACCAATTCCTGGTACTTAAATCGATCGACCGCTGGCGTAGCGACCGTTACATTCGGGGCGTCGGGGGATGTGCCGGTGCCTTCTGCGTGGACACCTTAAGGTGCAGGGTAAACCAAAACCAAGGGCCGCCGAACGATCCCGGCGGCCCCTTTTTTTACTGAATTGTTGGTCAGGCAAACCACTTTGTTCGAATGATCAGAATTATGCCGCCTTTTTCAATTCGATGGGCGGCGTCTCGGCGTTGAGTTTGATGTTCGTCGCAAGCCCCAGTTTTTCCAGAATGCGGATCGTGATCCAGTTCATGTCGAACTGGTACCACTTCAGCCCGTGGCGGGCCGACGTCGGCCACATATGATGGCTGTTGTGCCAGCCTTCGCCAAAGGTGAGAATGGCGACGAACCAGTTGTTGGTCGACATGTCGCCGGTGTCATGCGGGCGTTTGCCGTACATATGGGCGAGCGAATTGACGAACCACGTCGTGTGCCAACCGACTACCACTCGTGCAAAAACGCCCCAAACGACCATCTGCCATCCGCCGATCGCAAAAAACAAAAATGCCGAGACGATGATCGGTACGTAAAAATAGCGTGAGATCAGACGGTGGCCGCGGTCCTTTAACAGATCGGGCACGTATTTTTTCATCGTCGCTTCGTCGTGGTCCTGAGCACGGCCCCAAACGACCCAGCCGATCTGCGCCCACCAAAATCCGGGTCGGATCGAGTGCGGATCTTTGTCAGTGTCGGTAAACGCGTGGTGCATCCGGTGGGTCGCGATCCACTTGTCGGGCGGATCCTGCATCGACATCGTCGCGAAAATGCTCGTTACATACTCGACCCATTTCGGTGCCTTAAAGCTCCGGTGCGTCAACAATCGGTGCCACCCGAGCCCGACGCCGAGGCTGCCGACGACCCAGTTGCCGATCATCAGTGCGGCAAAATTTGCCCAACTCATCGTAAAAAAGGCGGGGATCGCGAGCAGGTGAAACGAGATGACGATCGCGATGTTCTTCCAGTTTGGCCCCATTCGGGGCTTTTCAAATTCGACTACGTTTTGCATTTAGAAATAGTTAAGAACTGTAAAATAAGACATTTACAGCGTAACAGGTCGACGGGCGTCCGATTGTAATAATTGGGTAAAACTTAGGCGGGCCGCTGCTCGGCAAGTTCTTTGAGCCGGAGATTGCGCTTGCTGACCAGATCTCTAAGGTGCCGTTTTAGCAGGAGTTCGTCGACGATCCGGCCCACAACGCCAAACGGCGAGGTCCAGATCAGCCGGTCGCGCATCAGCGTCCCGCTGCGGACAGTTACAAACTCGTGAATGTGCTTGAACGAGCGAAAATTGCCCTCGGTCATCTCGTCGACGAAAAGCGTCGGCCGTTCAAACTCGGTGACGCGCACCGTCAGACGCTGCTTGAAGCCAAAGTGCCTGCCCTCGAAAGTGACCGTTTGCCCGAGCCCGATCATCCCCTCGGTCACGCCCGCGACGGCCCTTTCATCGGTCTCCATCGTCGTTTCGGTATGGATCCGGATATCACGCATAAGATCAAAACACCTCTCGGCGGGTGCGTGGATCTGGGTTTCGATCAGTATCTCGGGCATTGGGACTAGAAATTGACTCGGACAAACTCAGCGACGCCGACGCCGATCAGACCGCATAGGCCGTCAGCGAGAAAACCGATGATCGCAAACAAAATGACGGATATCAGGACCGACGATACTGCTCCAAACTGCTTTTTTTGCAGGAATCCAGCTGTCAGAAACGCACCAAACCCCATCACGATCGATGCCGCAATTGCAAGGGCCGCGTAAACGCCTAACCCCCACATCGCGTCGCTCTCGCTGTAGCCGTTCATCGCGACCAGCAAAAACAGCAATACCACCGTGCCGGCGGCAAGGCATACGACAAGAGTTAGGAAAAGAGCGGCGATCTTAGACGTCATCTGCAGCCGAAATCGGGGTCATTTCCGAATCAAGGTCAATCGGCAAACGCCACACTCAGCTGTTTGAGCGGCATTGATTGTCGAGTGTCCAGCTCGGCCGCGTTATCGCGGTTGACATAGTTGTAGAGAATATCTCGCTGTTGCGGAATAAAGCCGGCCTCCGATATCTGATATCGCAGGTCGCGTTCGTTCGCCTCGTTGTGCGCACCGGCGGCCGAAACGACGTTTTCTTCGATCATGATCGAGCCCATATCGTCGGCGCCAAAGCGTAGTGCGACCTGGCCGAGCTTGATGCCCTGGGTCAGCCACGATGCCTGTATGTGCTGTACGTTGTCGAGGAACAGACGGCCGACGGCCAGCATTTTGAGATAGTCGATGCCGGTCGGTTCCTCGGTGATCTTACGGCCGAGGGCGGTGTTCTCACGCTGAAAGGTCCACGAGATAAAGGCCGTAAATCCGCCTGTGCGGTCCTGCAGGTCGCGTATCTTCTGCAGGTGGTTCACGCGATGTTCGACCGTGTCGCCGATGCCGAACATCATCGTCGCGGTCGTCCGCAGGCCGACCTCATGGGCGGCCTCCATCACATCCAGCCATTGCTGCGAAGTGCATTTTGTCGAAACGCGCTTTCTGACCTCGTCGTCGAGTATCTCGGCACCGCCGCCGGGCATTGAGTTAAGGCCGGCGTCCTTTAGCCGCTGCATAATGGTCTTGTAATCAAGGCCCGAGATCAGGTGGATATTGTGGATCTCAGGCGGCGAAAAGCAATGCAGCTGAAACTTCGGATACTTGTCGTGAAGCGTCGAGAGCAGGTTCTCGTACCACTCGATGCCAAACTCCGGATGCAGTCCGCCCTGCATCAGCACGCCGGTCCCGCCAAGAGTGATAGTTTCGTCGATCCGCTCGCAGATCTCGTCCATCGTGTGGACATAGGTTTCCGGCTTGCCCGGCCGGCGGTAAAACGCGCAAAACGTGCAGACGACGTTGCAGACATTGGTATAGTTAATGTTGCGGTCGATAATGTACGTGACCACGTCGCCCGGATTTTTGCGGCGGCGGATCTCGTCCGCGGCCACACCGATGCGGGCGATGTCGTTGGACATTAGCAGAGCGGTACAATCGTCGGCGGTCAGTCGCTCGCCGTCTAACGCTTTGTCAAGAATTGGCTGAATTGATGTTTGCATTGCTTTAACTTAGGTATAATTTTAGCAAAATCGTCAGAAAATTAAGAACCGGACATCCACGCGGCCCGACATATCTGCCCCTGGCAAAAATATAAATGAAGCAAAAGCGATACGACCAAATCGAATTCGAGACCAGATTGAGCAGGTCGCCGATCGAATCAGGCTGGCATTTTTTGGAGGTGTCAAAGGAAATAGTTGCCAAGTTCGGCTTTGAGGGCAAGTCGAAACGTGTCGTCTGCTCGATCAACGGCAGCGAGGGTTTTCAGTGTGCCCTGATGCCGTCGGGTGACATTTTTTACATCATCGTTAACAAGAAAAAGCGTGACGCGCTCGGGATCGCTGCGGGTGACACCGTCAGCGTCGAGCTCGTCCGTGACGAGAGCAAATACGGCCTGCCGATGCCCGACGAACTCCAAGAGGTGCTCAATCAGGATCCCGAAGGCGACCGTCTGTTTCACGCCCTGACGGCGGGAAAGCAACGCTCGCTGCTATATCTTATCGGCAAGATCAATGACATCGACAAACGTATCCACCAGGCACTGATCGTCGTCGACCACCTCAAGGAGAATGACGGCAAGATCATCGGGCCAAAGCTCAATGAGGAGCTGAAGCGGCCGGTCATGTAACTCTTCGCAAGAGCGAGTTCGCCTTCACGTTCTTCCTGAAGAGGTGATTAGAGCAACAAGATGATAGTCAACGGCAATCTGATCGGATTCGCAATGCTAATAGTATCGGCGCTTGTATTTGTGTTGCCGGCGTATTTGCTGAAACTTCCGAACGCCCCGGTAATGATCGGCGTCGGTATTTTGTTAATTGCCCTGGATCTCGCTGTGCGCTTAACAGTTCGAGGTAAGGAAAGGTGGCTGATGGGCAACCGGACGGGAGGGTACTTGTTCTTTATTCCGGTGTGGATCTTCGGCATCGCCGTGATAATTATTAATGTCGTAAACGCTCTGTTTATTAAGAAATGACAGACGAACTCCGAAAACTCCAGACGGAATACAACGCTCTTTGCCAGCGTATCGAACCGCACGACGGCAAATACACATTTTTGACCAAGCGTGAGGACGTTGGCGCTCCACATGTCGAATTCGAGAACGGCCGGTATCACTACGTGGTTACCGAACGCGGGCTGGAGCTGTCGAGACGGTCAACCGCTGACGCAGTTGAGATACTCTATTGGATGATCAAGGACATGACCTTCTGGATGGGCGTCGCCTACGAGTTCAAGAACCGCGTCGAGTGCCCCGACGCCCGGCGGATGATATTTGCCCGCTGGGTGGACCTAATGGAAAAGGCCGATCAGTCGATGGCCGATCGGCTCAGGATCGATATTGCACAGATACTGTCAGAAAACCCTTTTGTCGATCACGCCTGATCAGATCCGGCGGGTGCGGCCCTGCGGTTGACGAAAAAGGCGATCGCTCCGAATATTGCCGCCATCACCACGAAAACAGCTCCGATCGCCGGGTCATTGGGCAGTGCCGAACCTTTGAATCCGATATTCAGACCGAAAAGATAATTTAAGAAAGTGCCGAGAGCGGCAAGGGCGAATGCGATCACGCCTAGATTTACGAACAGGACAAGAAAGTTCTTCATTTCAGATGCTCCAAAATAGTTTTTATCGGTACAACGTATTTTGAACGCCGGGGAATGGGCCGTCTTGCACCCTTTGATCAAACAAAATTCAGAGCCCTGTTTTCGGCAATGAGGCCGTGTTTTGCCGCGAGCCTGAAATAGAGCTCGAGCCCGGCCATCATTCGATCGTCGATCGAGTACGAGATATTACGCGTCAGATATTCATTCATCTCGCCGCGGCTGAGGCCGGTGTCCGACGAATAATTGGCGGAGATCTCGTCGATGCGGGCGACACCCTCGTCACGGGCCGCCGCGAGATCGATAGGCACCGACGAGCGGCGCGTCATCCACATCGCAAAGACAAATCCGAGGCCGGTATGCTGATGCCAGAGTTCGGCAAGGTCATAGACCTTTCGGCCCGGTCCGGCCTGAGATAACCGCAGGGCCGGATCACCGATAAGAAGTGCCGCGTCTGAACGGGCGAGCATCGAGTCAACATCGGGTGCCGCGTCGCTCCAGTCAGGCTCAAAACCCAGGAACTCACGAAAGATCAACTTGGTCAAAACTACCGAGGTTCGGGATGAAACGTCGAGCGAAACCGATCGCACATCGGCGAGCTCACAACCGCGGGTTACCAGACACACGCTGCGCACCCTCTCGCGGGCACCGACGCAGATGTCGGGTACGACCCGCACGCCGTCGATCATCTGATAAGCGATGACCGGGACCAGTGCCGCGTCGACCCGGTCCTGTGCAAGCAGTTCGGCCGAGCGCGCCGGGGCGGTGTCCATGATCAGCTCGGCCGTGCCGCGGCCCTTTCCGTAAATAAACGACCACACCAGCGGAGCGGTGTTCGAATAGCTTGAAGCCGAGATCCGCGGACTATTCATCGCCTATTAGCGTATGTAGAAACCTATCCTAAATGCAAATGTTGTCATCGCGGCCGATGATGGATTATGCTCTAGCCATATGAGATCGAAAGCTTTCCTGGCACTCCTTGTTATTGTTTTGTTTACCGGTTTTGCCGCGGCTCAAAAGACGCTGGTGGTCTATGACCCGACGATCGAACCCGAGGACATCGAGCCGACGCTGGCCGACGATGAGCAGGCTCTGTACGAAAGTGCGGTGCTGCCTCGCCTAAAGGCACAATTCCAAAGCGAAGGCTGTGCCGTCGACCCCATGCTTGCCGGCGAGGCCAGCGGTTCGTTCACACGCAAAGGCTCAGTTCAGAACCTTGCATTCTATCAGGTCTGCCAAACCGGAAACGGCCTCGGTATAGTCGCCTTAGTAGTGTTTGAAAAGGGAAAGCTTGTCGGCATTTGGGGTGATAACAGCGGCTGGACGATGAACGTAAACAAGATCGCGGACCTGAATTCGAACGGCCTGGACGAGTTTGCTTTGTCCTACGGCGGCGGAATGCATCAGGGGCAGGGCGGGATCGGCGTCGATATCATGGAATTTGGCTCACGCGGGCCCGTGAGCATCGGCTGGTTTCAGGGCGAGCGTTTGACCGACACCGAAACCGATTACGCCTGGCGTGTGACCGTTCGTAAGGGCAAGGTTCCGGCATTTTTCCGGCAAAAATACGTTGCGAACCGCGACGGAAAACTATTGAAGCGTGGGACGAGCACCGCCTTCAAACTTACAAAGGTGGCCAGCAGCTTCAAATCGGTAAAATGAGTTTCCGACGTTTTGCCTGAGTAATAAATAATATGCCGATCTACGACATCACCGTCACCATCAACGACACCGTGCCGATCTACAAGGGTGATCCGAGCGTGAATTTCACGACGTTCAAGGCTATCGAACGCGGCGATTCGGCCAATGTTTCGCAGATCTCGCTCGGCGTCCACACGGCAACGCACGTCGACGCGCCAAACCACTTTATCGACGGCGCAAAGCGCGTTCATGAGCTCGACCCGGCAAAACTCGTCGGGCCGTGCCGCGTGATCGAGGTGCCCGATGATGTCACCGCGATCGAACCGGAAAATTGCGGAGATCTCGCCGGCGTCGAGCGTGTGCTTTTTAAGACGAAAAATTCGTCATTTTGGGCGACGCCGGAACGCGGTTTTCGCACTGATTTTGCATATCTGACGCCCGCCACGGCCGAGCTGCTCGTCGAAGCGGGCATCGTCCTCGTCGGCATCGATTACCTTTCGATCGAAAAGAGCGGCTCGCCCGGCCATCCGGTGCATATCAAACTGCTCGAAAATGAGGTCGTAATATTGGAAGGCGTAGACCTCAGCGAAGTACCGCCGGGCGATTACGGCCTGATATGCGCTCCGCTGAAATACGACGGTGCGGGCGGTGACGGTTCACCGGCCAGAACGTTTTTGACGTGTTGATGAAGGTCACGATCAGTTCTGGCCGTGACAGAACTCCCTCCAAGGTTTAGGACATCCATTTAGCCGTGTGAGCATTTACAACGACATTCTCTACCGCGAACGCGTCTATGCTATCGTCCGCCGGATCCCGCCGGGCCGGGTGATGGCCTACGGCCAGATCGCCGCGATCCTCGGCGAAGGCTACACTGCCCGGACCGTCGGCTTTGTTATGGGCGGAGCCGACGGCGAGAGCGTTCCGTGGCAGCGGGTTATCAATTCACAGGGAAAATGCTCGACCGGCCGATTGACGATACCGCTGAACCTGCAGCAGCAGCTGCTCGAGGCCGAGGGCGTGATCTTCAGCGAAAA
The DNA here is from genome assembly GCA_964592865.1 of uncultured Chloracidobacterium sp. Lineage (GTDB taxonomy): Bacteria > Acidobacteriota > Blastocatellia > Pyrinomonadales > Pyrinomonadaceae > OLB17. Next base: position 14,927 of record CAZQGN010000031.1, read on the forward strand.
AGGAAAATGCGATCTGCGGAAATTTCAGTGGTGGCCGAAAGGGTTCGGGCCTGACGAGAGTGACCAGATCGATCTGTTCACGGCCGGTTGAACCGCATACAGGTCGCTATTTGCCCTATCTTTCTATGTGTTTAGTTTACGGCGGTTAGGCGTTTATCGTCCCCACTTCAGTTTGTCCCTTAAGACATCAAAATAGTTTCGATTTGCCGGCTGGACCAGGTTAAATGTCGTTGTGCTCTTGCGTATCACGACGCGGTCGCCGGCGAGCATCGGATAACCGGTCTGGCCGTCAAGGCTCAGCACGACGCCTTCGTTCTCATTGTCGAGTGTCAGTTCGATAAGCGCGTCGTCGGGGACGACGATCGGGCGATTGGTCAGTGTAAAAGGGCATATCGGCGTCATCACGACCGCATTCATCGACGGATAGATGATCGGCCCGCCCGCCGACAGGTTGTACGCCGTCGAACCGGTTGGCGTCGCGACGATCAGGCCGTCGGCGCGAAACGTGTTGACGAAAAGGTCGTTTAGCCGGACGTCGATGTTGATGATGCGCGCAAGCGCTGATTTATTGATGACGACATCGTTGAGGACGCGGCCCGAGACCAATTTTTCGCCGTTTCGCCAGTGTTCGGCGGTCAGCATCTCGCGGCGGTCGATGTCATAGCGGCCGGCGACGATCGCCTCAAGGGCCGGGAACATCTCCTCGATCCGAAAATCCGTCAGGTACCCGAGGCTGCCGTAATTGATGCCTAGCACAAGCACATCCTGCTCGCCGACGAGCCTTGCGGCCGAGATCATTGTGCCGTCGCCGCCGAGCACGATTATCAGATCGGCGTCGAGCGTGCGGTCATTCTCAGGCTTGATAGTATCGGCCGATATCGCCCCGCCGATCTGCCCGATCCCTCGCTGACGCAGCCATCCGGCAAGTTCGGACGCCGTTGCGGCCGCCTCCGAGTGATTCGGTTTGACGACAATGCCGACTGACCTGATCTGTTTCTTTTCCATTGACGGATACCGCAACTCCTCAATCATCGGCGAATTACGGCCAAAGTTCAAGCAATTTAGGGCTCAAAACACCTAAATCTATTGCACTTGCGCGACTTTTGTATTGGATTTCAGGGCGCTTTTTGCTAGAATTGCGGTTTATCTCTGCAGATAATCTTTTTCGAATTTTGGGTTTGTAGGTACTAACTGATGTTAAAGTTTTTCACTCGTCTTGAGAAGACACGCAACTTCTTTATCCTGATCTTTGCGATATTGATGGTCGCGAGTCTTGTATTCTTTTACGCACCGACGCAAAGCGGCGTGCAGACAAATCTGGCACGCAGCACCGAGACCGTCGCCAGCGTTTCCGGCGAAAAGATCACCGTCGGCGAACTCGTCCGGCAGAAAGAGAGCTATAGCCGCTTTTCACAGGGCCGCGGCTTTCCTTCAAAGATGATCCTTGAGGGCCTGATCGGCAGCCGCATCGTTCGTGTCGAAGCCGAGCGTCTCGGCCTCACGGCCAGCGACGCCGAGGTCGCCGCCGAGATCCGCAGCCAGTTCAAACCCGAGGACGGAAAGCCGTTTGACCAGAAGGTCTACGAACAGAACGTCATCGACCAGTTTGGCAGCATCGCCGCCTACGAGACGAGCGTTCGTGACGACATCAGTTCGAAAAAGCTCGACGCCTTTCTGACCTCGGGCGTATCGGTCTCAGAGGACGAACTGCTGAGCGATTTTCAGCGAAAAAATACCAAGTTTGACCTGTCGTACGTTGCCGTCAGCTCGGCCGAGCTGGCACAGACGATCAAGCCGACAGACGAAGAGCTGAAAGCCTATTTCGAAAAGAACAAGCAAAGCTACTACATCAGCGTTCCGCAGAAGAAGATCAAATACATCTTTGTAAATACCACCAAGATCGGCGAAAAGCTCCCGATCTCGGACGCTGAGCTCCGTGCCGAGTACGACAAACTGCCCGCCGACAAGAAGATCGGCGGTGTGAACGGACAGGAGATCGTCCTGCGTGTTGCCAAGCCCGAGTTTGAACCGAAGGTCCAGGAAAAGGCCGCCGAACTCATCACACGTTTGAAGAAGGACGGTGACAGCGTTTCGGAAGCATTATTTGCTGAGGTCGCCAAGGGCTTTTCGGAAGATCCGATCTCGGCTCAATCCGGCGGCAAACTCCGCGGCCCGGTTCGCGAAAACCTCAATAAGCCCGACGATCCGTATCAGCGTCTGATCAAGATGAAGCCCGGCGACGTGACCGAGCCGATCAGCTATCAGGGCCGTTACTTTATCCTTCGCCGCGGCGACGACGTTCCGAAATCATTTGAGGACGCCAAAAAGGAGATCGAGGTCAGCCTTCGCAACCGTAAGGCTTACGCGGTCGCCGCCGAGCTTGCCCAGAAGATCGCCGATGCTCTCAAACAGAGCAAGGACGTCCAGAAAACTGCTGCTCAGTTCGCCGGCGAAGCAAATATGAGCGTCGCCGAGATGATCAAGGAGACCGGCTATATCAAACCGGGCGATGACGTTCCGAACATCGGCACCTCGCCGCAGTTCGAAGAGGGTATCGCACCGCTTGAGAAAGCAGGCGATGTCGGCGACAAAACGCCCATCCAGAACGGATTTGCGATACCGACGCTGGCCGACCGCAAAGAGCCGCGTGATGCCGACTTTGACGAGGTCAAGGCTCAGATCCTGGATGTCGTGAAGCTCGAACAGGCGCGTGCCAAGGTCGAGGAGATCGCCAAACAGATCGCCTCGGGTGCCGCCAGTGCCGACGCTCTCGCCGGTGCCGCCACCGCCAAGGGAATGAAGGCCAAGGACCAAAAGGCGTTTATCATCGGTTCGCCGCTCGGCGACGGCCCGTCAGCGTCGACCAGCGAGGAGCTTGAAAATGCCGTTTACGCAATGAAATCCGGCGATGTCACCAAGACCCCGATCAAGATCGGTGAGAACTGGTATGTCGTCGGCGTGACAAAGCGTGACGACGCCAACAACGCCGATTTTGCCAAACAGCGCAGCAGCCTGTTAGAGCAGATGTTGTCGAAAAAGCGTACCGCAGTATTTTCGGACTATCTGGCGGCGACCAAAAAGCGTTTGCAGGACAGCGGTGCCATCGTCATCTACAAGGATGTCCTTGCCAAGACCGACGAGCCCGCTCCCGGCCTGACACCGGCCGATATACCGGCTCAATAGACACAATTCAATAGAAAAGCGTAAGTTCGGACTTACGCCTGAAACAAAAGCGTCGGAGGTGTTCCGACGCTTTTGCTTTTGCGCGCGGCAGAACTATTCAATGACAGGCGCCTCTTCGATAAATTACCGTCAACAGCGACCCAGGAAGGCCCGTTTCGCATGCTTTGTCACCGCGGAAGAGGATTGACAGAGTGCGACGCACGGTAATAGTATGTTGCCGTACAATTCAGCGTCGATTTAATAGTTCCCACTATGGATGGCCGAATCTTTCACGTGCAGCAGCAAATCGCCCAAGATCTCTCCAGACACTGGACCGATGAGGAAATGGCCTCGATGGCCCAACTCTCTCCTCAACATTTTATCCGCCTCTTTAAACAATACATTGGAGTAACACCGTGCGCTTTTGTTTCGGGCCTTAGACTCGAAAGAGCACGCGAGTTACTGAAAAGTTCCTTTCTTCAAATTAAGCAGATCCGCGTCGAAGTGGGTATCGGCGACGAAAGTCATTTTACTCGCGATTTCAAAGAGAAATTTGGCCTGACACCTACGGAATATCGCAAACAGCATTGGGAACTTGAGCAATCCTTTCCGCCTGACGGACAGGAATGATCGTTTTCGCCAAGAAATAGCACTTTTCGCCAGTAAATAGTCCTTGATTCCGAATGCAAACTGTCTGAGGCTATACTCAAGTGCCATTTTATCGGATGTTCATCAGCCGTCAGGTTTAGATCTTTTAAGAGAGGACTCGAGGTGGAAAAACTCAGACAGATCACTGAGATCGGTTCAAATGCGGCCATTATTATTGCGGTTCTAATCCTTGGATATTTTGTCTTAGAACGGGGTGTTTCTTTCTCTGCGAAACTGAAAGACGCAAACTCGGAATCTGCGATCATACCGGGAACAAAACTATCTCTTCGGAACGTTGATTTTGGAAAGAGCGAAAAAAATCTAGTGCTTGTCCTTTCAACGTCGTGCAAATACTGTACGGAAAGTCTTCCCTTTTACCGTCGCCTTACTGAACAGAATGCGGCCGAAAGGAAACTCAATATTGTCGCTGCTTTTTCACAAGAACCACCCGAAGCCTCAAAATATCTTATCAAAAACGAAATCTCGGTCGATCAGGTCGTAAAAGCCGAAGCGGCCGAGATACGAGTTCGCGGGACCCCAACGTTGATCCTCACAGATAGAAATGGAATAGTTCTAGACCTCTGGGCAGGAAAGCTGTCTCCAGGTATGGAGAACGAGGTTGCTGATCGTGTATTTAACGGTTTGGTTGTCGAAATGAAAAAATAGTTGAACGTGAAGGGGTAATATGCTTGTGACTATTTACCGGCCAATATTTAGAAAATGGGCAATAATTGCAGTTTTGCTTGGAGCAGTTTATGTATTTGCAAATACGGATAATAGATCTATTGGATTTGCGGCACCGTGCATTGAGGAATGTGAGGACAATCTGGCATCATGCAGGGATGAGTGCATTAGTTCGTGTGACGAAACATCGTCTCGCGAGTCTTGTGATAGTTGCGTCATGGGATGCAATCAGCCTTATCTCTCCTGTTTAGGAAGTGCTGTTTGGTGCGATATTGGGAATTCACACACGCCGAATTGCACCGTGCAGTATGGAAGCCATTGTCCAATCATCAGTGGCCAACCCAATTGCGCTCACCCGAGTGCCTATAATGCGTATTTTTTGATTTGCACTCAGGGTGGAAATCAGTGTGTTTCGTGTCCATCGTTCCGTTATTGTAGCGGATCCGGGGGCGTTGGACCCTGTATTCCCGATTGATCACGGCAGTTCGCCGTGATGATTGATGGGCCGTATGAAAACTTCACATATCCCGATATCTAATTTTGTGGCTGCGTTACTTGTTGTCATCGGCATGGCCGCGTTTCCGTCTGCTTTTAAGGCGCAAAATGATGTGTTGAGTATATCGACCGATCTTGTAAGTGTTCCCGTTTCCGTATTCGATCGGTCGGGTAAGTTTGTGGGCGGATTGAATTCAGACTCCTTTTCACTTTTCGAAAATGATCTTAAACAGGAAATCGTTCATTTTGATTCAACTAGTGCTCCGTTCACGGTTTTGATGGTCTTAGATACGAGCGGCTCGATGACCGAGTTCATGCCAGATCTTGCGAGAGCAGCGAATGCGTTTCTAAGGCAATTGCGGCCGGACGATCAGGTTATGGCGATAAAATTCAGTGACCAGATCGAGAATCTGTTCCCCCTGACCCGGGTTCGCGATTTCCGAGAAAGCATCAAACTGAAGCCAAAATCACGAGAAGGCGATACGATATTGTACGATGCGGTGGACTATGCACTTAAGAGAATGAGAACAATTAAGGGTCGTAGAGCAATCGTCCTTTTCTCGGATGGCGTGGGAGTTGGGATTGCAAGTGCATTCGGAACCCTTCGGGACGCGGAGGAACAAGAGGCGCTGATCTATACAATTCAGTTTGGAAGCTTTTCCTCAGAGCCAACGAACGGTGTCAGCAGGAAGGCCTATCTGAAACGAATAGAAGAAATAAACGGATACATGCGCAATTTGGCGCTGAAAACAGGCGGCAGTTCTTATCATATTGAGACTATTGTTAATATAGACAAAACTTTTCGACAAATCGCTCAAGAGTTGGGACAGCAATACACTCTTGGATATTACCCGGACGAGACGGGTAAGAACGGCGAGCGGCGAAAGATAAAGGTCAAGGTCAATGTCCCGAATGCCGTGGTGCGTTCGCGCAACGAGGTGATTTATAAGAAATCTAAGCAGTGAGGCCCTTTAGCATCTTCCGGCATTAAGTCCGGGGAAACAAATAAGATCAAGGAGAGACAATTTCGGCGATATGCCGCTACCACCAGCCGATAACCTTCCACCAGCCGAGGCCGACGGTCGACCATATCAATATATTGAGAACAGACGCGATCAGGCCGATGGTCCACCACGTTGCCTGTTTGGCATATCCCGTACCGAAGTAAATAGGGCCGGGCGTCGTGCCGAAATGGGTCAGGCTCGCACTAAGCGTGGCAAAAAAGCTTAAAAATAGTATCGTGAGCCCGGCCGGAGCCCCGGCTGCGAGTATCACAGCCAAAAACGGGATGTACATCGCCAGGACGTGCGCCGTGACCGACGCAAAAAGGTAGTGTGCGTAGAAAAAGACGATCAACAGGACCGTCAGGGCGGCCATCCAGGTCATTCCGCTCATCTGGCCGCCGATCGACGCCGCAAACAGCTTGGTCAAACCGGTTTCGCCGAGGGCAGTGGCCATATTTACGAGCCCGCCGTACCAGATAAATGTCGACCAGGCGTTTCGCTCGCCCATCAGCTCATTCCACGAGAGTACGTTTGTCAGCAGCAGAAACCCGATGCCGCACAGCGCGACGATCGACGCGTCGATCGAATGGAGCCGACCCTGCATGACCCACAGCGCGATCACGCCGATGAGGGTGCCGATCACGATCCACTCGTCGCGTGTAAATTTTCCGAGCTTTCTCAGTTCTTCGGCGGCATATGCCGGTGCTCCCGGCGTCGCCTTTGTCTCCGGCGGAAAGAACCGGTAGATCACCGCCGGTATGATCGTCAGCGAAAACAAGGCCGGCACGATCGCCGCCCCGAGCCAGCCAAAGTATGTCAGTTCGACACCGCCATTCTCACGGGCGATCTTTTGAATGACAAAATTGCCGGCATGGCCCGTCAGAAATGTCGCGCCGATGACCACTTCGCATTGATACAGGAGATAGACCAGATATTCGCCAAGGCGGCTCGCGGTGCCGTCCTCGGGGCGTGAATCATAACTCTCAGCGACCGCGACCGTAATGGGAATAACGATCCCGCCGTTGCGTGCCCCGTTGGACGGGACGACCGACGCAAGCACAAAATCTGTCCCGATCAGGGCGTAGCTCAGACCGTACGTGCTGCTGCCGATCAAACGGATAAAGTGCAGTGCGATCCGCCGGCCGAGCCCGGTCTTGATCACGGCGATCGAGAGAAAGAACGCGGACAAGACAATCCACACGACCGGATCCGCATAGCCCTTGAGTGCGTCAAATGGCTTCAAAACACCGAGTGCGGCCGTCGCGACCACACCGAGCAGCACTATCGCACTGCCGGTCACCGGCTGTACTATCGAGCCGACGATCGTCGCGATAAATATCGCAAACAGCGTCCACGCCTCATGCGTGACGCCGTCCGGACGCGGAATTACCGATATGATGACGCCGCAGCCGAGTACGATCAGCCATTTGACCCACTTGTTTTGCATAAATAGAAAAGCCACGGGGCTTACGCAGTTAACAGAGCAAAAACTCCGCACTCCGCAAACCCCGTGGCGTTAATGGTCACCTGCAAACTACGCGGCTACGTGCAGTTCGGCAAAGTGGGCAAAGAACCAATAGGTCACACCGATCCAGACAAGCAGATTGACGACCGACAGTATCAATCCGATCTTTTGGATCTTCAGATCGGTACCGCCGCGGTTATCCTGGCGTCCGTACATCAGCATCGCGACCAGAATACCGGTGACGATCCAGGCGAAGAGCCTGATGCCGATGTTGACCGGTATCGCTTCGGGCTTGAGGTTCATCAGATACGGAACCTGATAAAGCGTCAGGGCGATCGTCAGAAGCACGGCGATGATCGCCGCGATCGGCGGTTTCGCTCTCGATTCTGATTCGTTTGCGTCCTCGTTGGTCGTCGTTCGCAGATTACTGTGCTTATAGCTGTATGCAAAGTAGATCACGATACCGATCGACATCCAGTCAATAAGCCGGATCCAGGTGTCGAGCGGCAAGCTGTTCATCAGATACGCAGCCGAGACAACGGTCGCGATCGGAATGAACGGCGAGAACGGCACCTTGAACGGACGGTTCAGGTTCGGGTTCGATGACCGCAAAATGATGATACCCGTACCGACGATCACAAACGCAAAGAGCGTTCCGATACTGACCAGCTCACCGAGCAGGCTGATCGGAACGATACCGGCCAGGATCGCGACGATCACGCCCGTGATCGCGGTCGTGATGTGCGGCGTCTGGTATTTCGGATGGATCTTTGCCGCCCATTCCGGCAGCAGCCCGTCCTTAGACATCGAGTAGAAAACACGCGGCTGGCCCATGACCATCACGACCATCGTCGAGCTGAGTCCGAGCACGGCACCGACCTTGATGATGGTCGGGAATACCGCGAGGATCGTGCCCATCGTCGTTCCCTGTGCCTGCTTGAGAGCAGCGTCGACAGCGACAGCGATCGGAGCGGCGGCGTTGGTCAGCAGCTTATAGTCGACCAGTCCGACCATGATGCCGGCGACGAGGATGTAGAGTACCGTACAGATGGCCAAACTGCCGAGGATGCCGATCGGCATATCCTTTTGCGGATTCTTGGCTTCCTGTGCGGCGGTCGAAACCGCGTCAAAACCGATGTAGGCAAAGAAGATGACCGCGGCTCCGGTAACGACGCCCGGGAAACCATACGGCATGAACTCGGCACAGCCCGGCGTGCCGGCGGCACAGCCCACACCGAGGTTGTTGGTGTTAACATAGCCGATACCGGCGATGATAAAGAGCACGACGACCAGCACCTTGACCAACACGATGATCGAGTTAAAGCTCGCCGATTCCTTGATGCCCTTGATCAGCAGCATCGTCACCGCGACCGATATCAATAGGCCCGGCAGGTTTATGATGCCGTGGACCGTGGTCCCGTCGGCGAGCGTTATCGTCTCAAATGGCCCTTTACTCAAGGCAAGCGGGAAATTTATCCCCAATGTGTCCCTAAACAGACTGACCACATAACCAGACCATCCGACAGCGACCGTGGCCGCACCGAACGCGTATTCGAGAATAAGGTCCCAGCCGATGATCCAGGCGACAAACTCGCCGAGTGTTCCGTAACCATAGGCGTAGGCCGAACCTGAGATCGGTACGCAGGCTGCAAATTCCGAATAACAAAGTGCCGCAAATGCACTGACGATACCGGCAAGGATCATCGAGATGATGACCGCCGGGCCGGCGTGCTTACCGGCCGCCTGTCCGGTCAAGACGAAGATACCGGTGCCGATGATGGCGCCGACACCGAGCATGGTCAGATCGAGCGAGGTGAGCGTCTTTTTTAGGGTATGCTCACCCGTCTCCGCCGCTTCGGCGATGATCTTCGAAATTGGTTTAGTCGCAAAAAGTGACATTGAAACCTCCTAGGTTGATTTAGCTTATTATTGCTCAGCAGCGGCCGGCCTGGCGGACACTGCCCTCCAAATAAAATATACCGGTACGCCGGTCAGCACGATGAGCAGTCCGGGCCATGTTGCCGTCGTCTGGTAAACGAACAGAACGACCAGGATCACAAACGCCCCGACAACGTACAGGGCAGGGATTATCGGATAGCCGAGTGCTTTATACGGACGTTCGGCATCAGGTTGTTTCACGCGGAGCACAAAAATAGCCGCGATCGCAAGAATATAAAAAATAAGTGCCGCCGATATGACGTACGTCAAAAGGTCGCCGTAGAGATTGCCGTAGCTGATCTTGCCGTCGGCGGCCTGATTTACGGTTCGCGGCAAAACATACAGTCCCGACAGGATACCCTGGATGACGATCGCCCATGCCGGGACGTGAAACTTATTGAGGTTGCCGGCGGCACTAAAGAACAGGCCGTCCTTGGCCATTGCATAATAGGCGCGTGCTCCCGAAATGATCAGGCCGTTGTTGCAGCCAAATGTCGATATCATTATCGCGACCGCCATAATGACAGCCCCGGCTCCCGGAAAGATGACGTCCGCGGTCGCCGAACCGACGCGGTCGCTGGCGACCTTTTGAATATCCTCAAACCGGAGCGTGACGAGGTACGCGACATTTGCGAGCAGATACAGCGAAATGACGCCGCCGGTCCCGAGCAGCAGCGAGAGCGGCAGGTTGCGTTTCGGATTCTGCACCTCGCCGGCCGTAAAGGTCACGTTATGCCAGGCATCGGCCGAGAACAGAGAGTTGGTCTGGGCGACACAGACGGCTATCAGCATGCCCATGCCGGTCAGCAGCGAGGCCATTGACGCGGCGGTATCATTTGCCGGCGTCGCGCCCACATTCTGAATGGTGCCCCGCACCGTCCAGAGATCGCCGAAGTTAGCGGCCGCGATCTCGGGGTACGAGTAAAGGCCGACCACGATCCCGAGAACGATCAGTGCGATCAGCGAGCCCGTCTTGGCAAACGTAAAGCTGTTCTGCACGAGCTTGCCGAGCTTGAGCCCGCGCGTATTCATAAACGTCAAAAGGACGATCATGACGATGCCTAGTAACTGGGCGGTCGAGAGCGATACGGCATAGCTCGATGATCCGATCCGGATCGGTTCGATGAGATAATTGCTTTCGGATATCTTGGGAAACAGGATGCCGGTAAAGCGGCTGAAGGCGACCGAAACGGCCGCGATCGTCGCGGTCCCGATGACCAGAAAGTGCGTCCAGCCGTACAGAAATCCCCAAAATGGCGAATACGCCTCTTTCAGATAAACGTACATTCCGCCGGCCCGCGGCATCATCGCTGCAAGCTCGCCGTACGACAGTGCGGCACCGACGGTCAGCAGCCCGGTCACGATCCAAACGATCAGCAGCCAGCCCGGCGAACCGACCTGACGGGCAATGTCGGCCGACACGATAAAAATGCCCGATCCGATCATCGAACCGGCGACGATCATTGTCGAATCTAATAGACCCAATCCGCGAATGAACCCTTCGCTAGATTGTTCGGTTTCCGCTGCGGCAGCTGCCATAGTTTCCCTCGTACAAAAAGAAATGTGCCTTCCCGCGAAGATCGGGGAGGATATTCGAAACTACGTAAATCTTCAGTTATATAGACGTTGGCGAGATATTCGTTGGTGATATTATACGTTTATTACATTTTCTGTCGAGTACTTAATCGTCTTTTGCCCGCTGACAGGCAAATTTATGACTGCAGGCACTATATTTCCGCCCGATGACAGATGCGCTGTGCACGCTCGCGGGTATGAAGTTGGCCCCGTGGTTTTGGCCTGTGATAATTTAGAACGATCATGAGCGAACGACCCAACAATTTCGGCGATATGCCGACCGAAGATTTTCGGCGATTCGGCTATCAGATCGTCGACCAACTGGCCGACTATTTTGACGAGATGGAAAAGTATCCGGTCCTGTCGCAGGTCGAGCCCGATTGGCTAAGGTCGAGCCTGCCGGCATCCGCACCGGAAAGCGGTGAAGATTTTGGCGATATCCTCGGCGATGTCGATCGGCTGATCATGCCGGCTGTGACACATTGGAACCACCCGAATTTTCACGGCCTGTTCTCGACATCGACCTCATCGGTCGGCGTATTCGGCGAGATGTTCGCCGCCGCTTTCGACATGAAGGCGATGCTCTGGCGGACCTCGCCGGCGTCGACCGAGCTCGAGGACGTCGTGCTCGACTGGCTGCGGCAGATGATGGGCCTGCCGGCACATTTTGAGGGGATCATATACGACACCGCGTCGGTCTCGACGATGCATGCCATCGCCGCGGCCCGCGAACGTGCCGGCCTGGACATCCGCGAAAAGGGAATGAGCGGCCGCGATGATCTGCCGCTGATGCGTGTCTATGCCAGCGAACACGTCCATTCGTCGATAGATAAGGGCGTCATCACGCTCGGCCTCGGCCTTCGCAGCCTGCGAAAGATCGAGTGCAACGAGCGGTTTGAGATGATCCCGGCAAAGTTGGCGACCGCGATCGACGAAGATATTGCTGCCGGATACCTGCCGATCTGCGTCATCCCGACCGTCGGCACGACATCGACATCGAGCGTCGATCCGATCGACGAGATCGCCGATATTTGCGAAAAATACGGTGTCTGGCTGCACGTCGATACTGCCTACGCCGGTTCGACGGCGATCATTCCCGAAATGCAGCCGCTATTTAAGGGATGGGAACGTGCCGATTCGATCGTCGTCAATCCGCACAAATGGCTCTTTACGCCCTTTGACCTGTCGGTGCTCTACTGCAAGAACCTGAATGAGTTGAAAGGGGCATTTTCGCTCGTCGCCGAGTATCTCAAGACCAGCGATGAACAGACCGTAAAGAACGGTATGGATTACGGCATCCAGCTTGGCCGGCGGTTCCGTGCTCTGAAATTGTGGTTCGTTATCCGCTATTTCGGCCGCGAGGGCCTGATCGCACGTCTCCGTGAACATTGCCGCCTCGCCCGCCTCTTTGCGTTGTGGGTCGAGGAAAGTGAAAATTGGGAACTGCTCGCTCCGGTGCCGTTCGCACTTGTTTGTTTTCGTGCCTGTGTCAGTAGCCCGCACATAGGTAAGGGCATGGTGAACGACGAGCAACTCAATATTCTGAACGAAAAGATCATGAACGACATCAACGCCTCCGGCGAGGCGTATCTGTCGCCGACCAAGCTCAACGGAAAAACCGCCCTTCGGCTCTCGGTTGGCAGCATCCGGGTCGAAGAGCGGCATTTGATCAAAGTCTGGAAATTGTTGAACGAGCGACTTTCCAAAGAGGCCTGAAAAGGTCAAAATCCGGACAGCGGATTGCCGTAAAACATATCGGTCTTGTAGGAAAGAAAGTTCACGGCTCCCTCTTTTACCGGATTTACTTTGGCCGAAACGAGCATGCCAAAACCGCTGGTACCGCTGCCGGACAGCACTTTGTTATCGGCTATCTTGCCGTCTGCGCCAACTGTAAACGCGGCTGTGCGGACGACCTCGTCGTCGAGCACGATCTTGATCTCATAACTGCCCGGTTTATTTTTAAGGATGTGGCGTTCGCCGTTTTCGCCCTTGTTATCGAAATATCTGGCGTTATAAAAGCTGAACGCCCACTGTTCCCAGCGGAATTTGTTGTCGCTGTCACCATCCGCGATGACGTAGTTTACCTCCCGAGCTCCGCCAAGATCGGTATTGGCGACCTGCTTGCCGTTGTAGAACAGGTATCCTTTCAGCTTGCCGTTAAAGTCGCCGCGAAACCACATCGCCGGCATAAATATCGGGGCATCCGCGTCCGGCCGGTAGTCGAACGCGATATATGCCATCGGCAGCATCCAGTCCTGATCGACATAAAAGACATTCTCGTTCTTAAAGTCTACATTAGCCGTTCCGACAAATTCCTTCTTGACGTTAAATTTACCCTGATACATCACCCGCGGCGAGCCCTGGAGCGGATTTTTGAGCGTGATCTTAAAAGAGAATAGTCCTGTTTCGATCGTCGACCGCGGATCTGTCCAACGCGGCACAGCCTCTGATTCGAACCGAAGGATACCACCCTCGGCGATCGCGAACGGCGCCGAATCGAGCGAATACCACAGCTTCCCGTCCGGCTTGAAAAACTCGTACGTAAGATAGCTCGCGTCGTCGATCGGGCCAGAGACGGTAAATTGCACTTTAGGCATCCATGACCAGAAGTTTTTGAGAGCCGGCTGCTTCCAATAATTCAGGTCCCGTGCGCAGCGGACCGTCAGCATAGGTTTCAGGATCGATGAGGGCGTATATCCCTGCTCGAACAGGTCACGTTGAGCGCAAATGGCCGCCGCAAGGCTCATCATCAAAACTAGTGTAAAGATCGCATTTTTCATGAGCTAATACCTCTAGCGGTTCTATTGAGCGGCAAATCCCTGAAGCGGATTGCCAAAAAGAGCGTCGGTCTGCCACGCCGCGGCGTTGAATGTACCGTCGAGCGTTCCGGAGATCTTTGCCGGGAATATCATTCTTACGCCGCCCATTTCTGCTCCGGAGGCAATACCGTTATCGACGATCTTTCCGTCTTTGCCGACAGTAAAATTCATCGTCCGCACGAGCTGGTTGTTTCGCAGTATTTTGATCTCGTAGCTGCCGGGGTTTTTGTCTATAAAAAAGTTTTGCGAGTAATCGTTCATACTCGGACTCTTATTAAATGCGCGGACGTAGTTAAAATCGTATTGCACGATCGAATAGCGATGATGGGGCTCATCAGCACCGCTCGTCAGTACATTTTTTGTCGAATTTGTGGTCATCGTCGATTTGCCGATCTGCTTTCCGTTGTAAAATAGGTATGCTTCGCCTTTGCCGGCCTCAAGGTTTCCTTTTAGGCAAACCTGCGTCGAAATATAAGGCACTTCGGCGTCATCGACGGGGTTTACCCAGACATAGCCGATCGGCAGCATCCAGTCGTAATCGACCATAAATTCTTTTTTGCCCTTGTTTTCCGGGATGTTCTGATCCAGTGTGAGCTGGACGACCTTGAATTTACCGGCGAACATAACCTTATCCGTTCCCGCGAGAGCGTTCTTCATCCTGATCCGAAAGTTGAATGTGCCGGTCTCGATCGACGCTTGCTTCTCCTCATCATCAGAGCTGATACTATCGGGCTTGATCGTTTCCCAGACATCATCCTCTAGCGTTGGTGTGTCCATTTTGATCGTTAGCCACGGCGTGCCTGCGGCCCGGTCGATCTCGACATACAACTTGCTGCCTGATTCGATCGGCCCGAGCAAGTCAAACTGGACGTTCGGATACCAACTGTTTGTGTTGTAAACCGGCTCGGCAGCCTTTGGGTTTTTCCAATACCTCAGGAATTTCTGCGGCGTAATAAAAATTGTGCGTTTCAGTAGCGTCGTCTCACCCGCAAAGGCCGTAACGCTCAACATCATCAGGGCGAACAATAGAATGATAATTTTCTTCATTTTGAAACATACCTCTTCTAACCATCGGCAATAATAGTGGTTTCCCATCAACGGATCTTCCGGTGATCTGTCTGAAAAATTGGGATAGATAGTAAAAATTTTTCTAAATTATACTGGAATTTGGAACTAAGTCCAAGAAAATTCGGATCGAAGTATCTTAGGCAGATCCGATCATATTTCTTCCCTCCGCGGGAATCTCAGCGTTCAAAATTTATTCGGGACCTATTCAAGGCAAGGGGAAAGCATCCCGGGGGCGACGTTTTTACTCTGCTGTTGAATACAGAAGCATTATTCGCCAACTTCGGCCCAGATCTTGTGTACGTGAGTTTCCTTGAGGTATATCGATCCGATAACTGCCGTCATGGCGGCGATCGCCATCGGATAATAGAGTCCGGCGTAGATATTACCTGTCTGCGCTATCACGGACAGTCCGATCAGCGGCAGCAGGCCGCCGAATACGCCATTGCCGATGTGATACGGCAGCGACAGTGCCGTATATCGTATTTTGGCCGGAAACGCCTCGACCAGGTACGCCGCGATCGGGCCGTAGACCATCGTCACCCAAAATACCTGTACAAAAACCAGCAGGATCAGCTTCCACACGATCGGGTTTGCCAGCAGATCGCCAAACCCAGTGTAGGCGAGCACCTTCGGAGCGTCGATGATCGAACCGTCCGGAGCGGCCGATCGCGGCGTCAGCGATATCGCTCCGGTCACCGGATTTTTCTGCGACGACGCGGTGACGACGTTTGAGCCGGCGGCCGACTGCATCGCCTTATATATGGGCATATAGGTGCACACCGCGAGCACACAGCCGGCCAGTATGATCCATTTTCGGCCGATGCGGTCCGACAGCCAGCCGAAAAATACGAACAGCGGCATCGCCAGCAATAGTGCGATGGCGACGATGTAGTTTGCCGATGTGGCGTTTACGTTCAGTATCGACTGTAGGTAAAACAGTGCGTAAAACTGCCCCGTGTACCAAACGACGCCCTGGCCGGCCGTCGCACCGAGCAGTGAGATGAGCACGATCTTGAGATTGTCCCATTTTGTGAAAGCCTCGATCAGCGGATTGGCTGACGTCATGCCCGAGCTCTTTATTTGCTCGAAAATGGGCGATTCCTTCATCCTTAGGCGGATGTAGAGCGACACGCCGACCAGAACGATCGAGATCAGGAACGGGATGCGCCATCCGCCGATGCCCTCGGCCTTGCCGGCAAACTGCTCGGCGGACATCGTGTTTTGAATTATCAGGATCACCGCCAGCGACAGGAACAGCCCCAACGTCGCCGTGATCTGGATGAACGAGGTGTAAAATCCGCGGCGGTCGTCAGGGACGTGCTCGGCAACGTAGACGGCCGCACCGCCGTATTCGCCGCCGAGAGCGAGCCCCTGCAGCACGCGTATCAGCAGCAAAATGATCGGAGCCGCGACGCCGATCTGCGCGTACGTCGGTAAGAATCCGATCACGGCCGTCGCTCCGCCCATGATCAGCAGCGTCACCAGAAACGCGTATTTGCGGCCCACAAGGTCGCCGATGCGCCCGAAGAACAGTGCTCCGAACGGACGAACGATAAAGCCGACCGCAAAGGTCGCAAGGTACGCGATGTAAGCAAACGTCTGATTCTCCGGCGGGTAGAACAGCGGCGAGATGGTTGCGGCCAGACTGCCGAAAATATAGAAATCGTACCACTCGATCATCGTGCCGACGGCCGACGCACCAATAACTTTCCAGATCCGATATCTGGATATTTGATCGTCGGTATTTGGTGCCGCGTCAAAGGTAGCCTCTGCCATTTGCTCGATCTCCGGTCGCGTAGGCCGCGTAGTACTTATGAAATTTGGTTTTGAGTATTAAAGCAATTGCGGCGGCGCATTTCAACACGCCGCGGCACCGGATCGCGTCAAACCCGGTGTGATATCGTAGATAATTATGAGATTTGTAAAGGAATCGGTGATCAAAGCCTCGCCCGAACGGGTCTTCGGCTTTCACGAGTTGCCTGACGCATTCGAGCGGTTGATGCCGCCGTGGGAGGACGCGACGATCGTCAAAAAAGCCGACATCAGCAAGGTCGGCTCGCAGGCGATCATCGAACAAAAGTTGTTCGGTATCATTCCGACCCGCTGGGTGGCCGAGCACACGGCATATGATCCGCCGCGAATGTTTGAGGACGTGCAGCTGTCGGGCCCGTTCAGCAAATGGCGGCACCGCCACATCGTCGAGCCGCACGCCGAAGGTTCGGTCTTGCGGGACGAGATCGAGTACGAGCCGCCGATGTGGTTTCTCGGGGCGATCGCCGCACCGTTCCTGGTCGTACCGAAACTCGAGAAGATGTTCGATTTCCGGCACGAGATGACCCGCAAGTGGTGCGAATCGTCAGATTAGCCGAACATCTCGGCGATCTGTCGGACACGCTTGCCGAATAGAAAATCGCCGATGCCCGCCTCCATATGCGACATATCGTAACCGACCAGTTCGACGTACGCCCGCCCGTTCAGCGCCTGACCTGACCGCGAAGCTTCGACCTTGCACGCTCCTTCCCAGTAAACGATCATCGTCGATCCGCGGGTGTCGAGTTCCTGATCGGGGATCAGCGGCGTGATAACGGCGTCGATCCCGAGCGTGGGTACGCTCACGCGCCATTTCGCGGGATATTCGGCACCGGTATTCGGACTCAGCCAAACGTCCGCGACCTCGATGTTAAAATCGGTCCGCTTGAGGTACGTACAGCTGCCGTCGCGATCGACATAGGTTCCCGTGGTTTCGCCGTTGAACTCGCCCGAATCGTCGGTGAACGTGTACATCATCAGCTCAGTCTCATCTTCGAACTGGATGCTGAACCAATCCCAGTTGCCCTGTTCCCAGCTTCCGAATTCGCGGTCCATCCAGGCCGAACCGGTAAAGGTCTCGACCGCACCGCCTTCGTTCAGTTGCCCCGAGACGGCCATTCGCGTGTAAGAAAAGTGCTTTGACGCCCCGTCCTTTTTCCGGGTGATGCCGCCGTCGCCGTTGAGGACGATCGGCTTCGAAGGTTCGAGGATAGCGTCAAATATCAGTCCGTCCTCGAGTGTCGCATGCAGCACGTGCTTACCCGCGACCTCGCGCAGCGACCACGGGCCAAGCTGCACGTCGCATGCCGTCGGACTCATGACGACCGGCAGCTCGAGCGGATTTCCGAAACTCCGGACGTGCTCATACCTGAAGTGGCCTGCCGTGATGTCCGATATCGCAAAATGGGCAAAATACATCGGATTTGCGACGACGTTCATCGGAACGACGCCGATCTTGTCGCGGTCTGTCCGGCGTTTGAAAAATACGAGCTCAAACCCGAATTGACGGCCGGTCCTCGTCGTACAGTGCCCGGTGTAGTACCACCATTCTGTCTGCACGTCAGGCTGGGCGAAAAGGTCGTTGGGCAGCTTGACCGCGCCGTCACGCGGCGGGCCGCTGAGCGGATCGCCCGCTTTGCCAAAAAGCTCCGCCACGCCGTTCAGTATCGACGCGGCCGTGTTCTCGATAGGTTGGATCAGATGCTCGATCATATGTGTGTAGTTCGCCGATGGACGGACAACGGTTTCATCCGTCCCGGCGGTTTGAGCCGTTTCGGTCATTCATAGCCGATCGCATCCGCAACCTCGATCCGGGCCGCGTTTCGCGCCGGAAGCCACGCCGAGATCATCGCCATAGCGACAACCGCCGGAACCGCAAACCCGAGCAGCCAAAACGAAAAATGGAACGGGAGCCGGAAACCGGCGACCACCTTGGCGGCCGTGTTGATCAAAAAATAGGTATTCAAGAGCGATGTCACCGCCCCGGCCGCAAATCCGACCAGCGATATCGCGACGGCTTCGAGCAGTACCATCTTGACGACCTGACGACGCAGTCCGCCGATCGCGCGAAAGATGCCGATCTCGCGCTTTCGTTCGGCGACCGAGATCAGCATCGTATTGACGAGCCCGATCGCGGCGACGATGATCGCGATCATCGTCTGCATATACATCAGCAGAAAGAACCTGTCGATCACGCCGCCCGCAAACTGCTTATACTCCTCGTGTGTATAAATGAACGCCTGCCGCGTACCGGCGACCGCCGCCGCGGCCCGTGACTTAAATTCCTGACGGTCGACGCCCGGCTTGAGGTCGATGAAGATGTAATCGACGTCCGGGTCGTCCCAGTACCGCCGGTACAGCGAGCGTTCGAGAAAGATCGTGCCGTGCTCCGAGCGGTAATAGTCGAGCATGCCGACGATCGGCAGCACGACGTCGCCTTTGGGCGAACGGATCGTGAGCGCGTCGCCGAGTTTTAGGTTCGATCGGAATGCAAGGTTGTTTGATATCACGACGCCCTCGCCGCGTGAGGTCAGCTCGCGGGCACGCACCGGATCGCCGCTGTCGAGCAGGTCCGGCGATATCTTGAAAAATTCGCCCATATCGTGAGCGAGCAGTGCCACCTCGCGGTCATTCATCCTGGTCGTCGTGACACGGATGCGGTCGGCGGCCTCGACGCCGTCCATCGCCGCGATCGCCGCCGCCGTTGCCTCAGAAAAGTGGTTTGAACGCGAACTCAACTGCTCCGACGAGGTTATGACGATATCCGCCGCAAGCGCCTTGTCGAGCGATTGGTCGATCGCCATCTTGAGGCTCTGGATCAGCGACGCGTTCGAGATCGCAAATGTCAGACCGATCATTATCGCACCGACCGTCGCCGCCGTTCGCCGCGGCGAACGCGCCATCGTTTCGACCGCGATCACGCCCTCGGCGCCGAACAGCCGATCCATCGCGGGCCGCAAAACGCGGCCGCCGACGGTGATGATCACCGGCAGCAGCATGATCATACCGAACTGGATCATGAACGAGTATGTCGACTGGGCATAGCTGTTAAATCCGGGCGGGGTAAATCTGACGCCCAACAGGCCCGCCGCGACGAGTACCGCTCCGGCTGCCAGACGGAGCCTGTTCATACGCGGCTCGCTCCGGCGTGTTTCGATGTTGCGAAGCGCGGCCGCGGGGTCGAGCGATGCCGCAGCCCGTGCCGGTACCCAGGCCGCTATCAACGACGACACGATCCCGACCGCCAACGCGGCGGCCGCGTAACCCGGATCGAAACGCAATTCCGGTGTCGTTGACGCCAGGCCGTAAACGGTCGCGGTGATACGCGTTACGAGGCCCATCGACGCCATCGACAGCAGCAGCCCGATCGCCACGCCCAGACACGAGCCGATCACCCCGAGGATAACCGCCTCGGCCAGGAACATCAGTTTGATACCGCGGCGCTCGACACCGATCGAACGCATTATCGCGATCTCTTTCCAGCGTTGGTTTACGCTGATCGTAAAGGAATTGAAGATGATAAAGACGCCGATCATGAGGGCGACGATGCTGAGGATCGTAAATCCGGCGTGCATCGTCGTCACCGAGTTTTCGAGGCTTTTGCCGCGGAGGTCCGGCCGGACGACGTCGATGCCGGGCCCGAGCCTGGCGGCGAGTTCCGTCTGAACCGCGTCGACATCGGCGCCGTCATCGGTCGAGATATCGATGCGGTCGATGCGGCTGCCGCGGCCGAATGTTTCCTGGGCCGAGTATATATCCATGACGGCGACATTGCCGTCATAGACGTCGCCGATGCCGGATGCGGCAAACAGGCCGCGGACCGTCAAGACCGCCGGCCCGGACGATGTCTCGACCGTTATCTTGTCGCCGTCCTTGAGGCCAAACCGCTCGGCCAATTTCGTTGTGATCGCGACCGAATCCTTACGGCTCGAAAAGACCAGCGGGTTTTTGATGACAAGGCCGGACCGGTCGGCGGCGCTATTGTAGATCTGCAGGTCGCTGGCGGTATCGAGCCCCAATATCAGCAGCCGCGTTCCGCCGAGCGTGGTCGCCGCGAGCGTCTCGGTGACCGGTTCGGCAATCTTGACGCCCGGCGTCGACCGCACTGTCTTAACGGCGTCGAATGAAAACCCCGCGTTGCCCGCGGCCGCCTGCAAGGTCGCCTTGCCGGCGAGCTTTTCGATCGTCCCGTTGAGCGAACCGACCAGTGCGTCGTTGGTCGTCTGGATGGCAAAAAAAGCCGCGACGCCAAGGGCGATGCCGGCCGTCGTCAGCGCGAGCCGCAGCTTATGACAGCCCCAGTCACGCAGCACGATCATGGCGAGGGCACGTATCATCTCTGTGATCTGAGCGTATCGCTGACGATGCGGCCGTCGAGCAGTTCGATCCGGCGTTCGCAGATCGCCGCCGCGTTCTCGTTGTGGGTCACCAGGATCATCGACGTGCCAAACTCATCGTGGATGTCGTCGATCAGTCTGAGTATCTCGTCGCCGGTTGCCGAATCGAGATTTCCGGTCGGCTCATCCGCGAGCAGCAGCGGCGGATCGAATATCAGCGCCCTCGCGATCGCGACCCGCTGGCGTTCGCCGCCCGACATCTCGTCCGGCCGATGTGTGCCGCGTCCGCTCAACCCGACGCGTTCGAGCAACGCGGCGGCACGGTCCGCAGCCTCGGTTCCGCTGATACCGCATAGCCGGAGCGGCAATGCGACATTTTCGACGCCGCTGAGCGTCGGCATCAGGTTAAAGGTCTGAAAGATCATGCCGATCTGCTCGCGTCTGAGCCGCGTGCGGTCGTCGTCGCTCATTGCGGCAAGGTCCGAGCCGTTTATCATCACCCGCCCGCCGGTCGGGACGTCCAGCCCGCAGATGATGTTGAGGAGCGTCGATTTGCCCGAACCCGACGGGCCCATCACCGATACACGCTGCCCGCGAGGGATGTCGAGGCTGACGCCGTCCAGTGCCCAGACGCTGCCCGCACCGTCAAATATCTTGGAAACGTTATCTAGCGAGACGATGATCTCATTCATTCGGGACACAAGGTCGGTGATTCGCAGTCCGATTTGATAAGGTGCGAGTGATTACGCGATAATTAGCTGCCGTTATCACACTTGCCGAAACGGCTTTCCGGCGTTGTCAGTATCACTGCCGCCTTTAGTTTATGGACAATTACGGCGATTTGTAAAGGATATCGTCTGAAATGAAGTCAACCGTCCTGATATTGCTGGCCCTTTTCTGTTTCGGGTGTACCGCCGAGCCTGACGGCTCATCGAAAGCCCCGGCGGCAGCGGCACCGGACCGCGGCGGTGCGGTCGTCGCCGAGCATATCAAACGCGACGCGGCGCCGTTTCGAAAGGACCATGTCCGGTTTACCGTCACCGAAAATGGAGGCGCCCCCGAGGTGACCGAGATCGACGTCTGGCGGCGTCAGAGCGGTGACGTGACGACCACGCTCAGCGTGATGACCAAACCCGTCGAGGACGCCGGCACCGGTTCGCTGACCATCGAGGAGAAAGGCAAACCGTCGGTCATCGTTACCTACGCGGCGTCACGCGGCGAGTTTCGCGAGACCGACACAGGCAAGATGTTCATCGGCGGACTGACCGCTCAGGAACTGATCGGCGAATGGGACAAGTATGATTACCGTTTGATCGCCGAAACGCCCGACGGATCAGAGGTCGAGGGCAAGCTCAAGGAAGGCGAGCGTTCCGCGATCGCCGTCACGCGGGTCGTCTTTGACAGGCAAAATTACCTGCCGGTCAAAATGGAACTCTTTGACAACGCCGGGCGAAAGCTGCGTTCGTACGGCGTCCCCGAGATACGAACGGCCGACGGCCGGCCGTACATCGGCAAGACGGTGGTCACCAATTACGTTTACGGCTCAGAGATCACGATCGAGATCGTCAGCCGCGAATATCCGGCCGCACTCGACGATTCGCTGTTCACGCGTGAGCGACTGAAGCTGACCGCACGGAAGTAGCATTTTTATGTTGACACACATTGTCTGTTGGAAATACAAACCCGAAACGACCGACGCCGAGCGGCAGGGCCACATCGACAGCCTGCGCGCGCTCGTCGGCGTGATACCCGAGATCATCTCGTTTGATGTCGGCGCCGACATCTTGCACCTCGAGAGGTCATTTGACACCGGGCTCGTCTCGACATTTGCCGGCCGCGAAGAATTAACAAGCTATTCGGACCACCCGGAACATCTAAAGGTTGCGGCACTTGGCAGAGAGATCTCCGAACGCGTAGTTTCGGTCGATTTTGTTAACGATTAGGTGAAACGATCACGAAAGATACTTTTGGCGTTGCTCGCCATCCTCGCGGTGGTGCAGATTCCGTTCATCTACCGGCGGTATGTCCTCGGCAAGCGTTTCGACCAGATCGCCCGGATCCAGTCGCAGCGAACCGCCGCCGCTGACCCCGACTTTGCCGAATACAAGGGCAACATCCACGTTCACACGAGCCTGGGCGGGCACAGCACGGGCGGTTTTGACGAGTTGATCGCGGCGGCAAACTCCAACGGCCTCGATTTTGTCGTAATGACCGAACACTACTCTGAGAATTACGACACCGCCGCACTGACGCTCAACGGCGTGTTCGGCAAAACTCTGTTCGTCGGCGGCAACGAGATCGACACGGCCGATTCGGACAGATTCTTTATGCTGCCGGGCGGCAGGGACGCAGCCGGATTCCGATTTGAGCATACCGACAACGTACTTTCCAAGATCCATTCCGAAAAGGGATTTGCGATGATCGCCTATCCCGAAAAGTTCAGGTCCTGGGGCTCGGCCTTTGACGGCATCGAGGTGTTTAACCTCAAGACGATGGCCAAAAGCGCCAATCCCGTTACGCTTATCCTCGACGCCCTGTGGTCGGGCTATTCATATCCCGATCTGATGTTCGCCGATCACCTCAAGCGGCCCGACGCCAATCTGAAGCAGTTTGACGAGATCGCCGCGACACGTCGGATCTCGATGTTCGGCGGGACCGACGGCCACTCGAATATCGGCCTGCACGTCTTCGGCACCGACACCGGCGGCAAGTTGCTGAACATAAAGATCGATCCGTACGAAACCACTTTCAGGATCGTGCGAATGCATATCTTGCTGCCGAAAGATGTGCCGCTGACGCGCGAGTCGCTGATCGAGGCCATTGGAAAGGGCAGTTATTTCACCGGGTTTGACGCGTTTGGCGACTCGACCGGATTCAGGTTTGTCGCCGCGGACGGCACCGAGACCGTCCGGCAGGGCAGCGAGGTGCCGTTCTCAGGCGGCCTTTCGCTCAGGGCCGCGTCGCCCGTTCCGGCGAGAATGGTCTTTTATAAGAACGGCGAAAAGTTCGGTGAACAGGCCGACACCGCCGAATTTGTCGTAAAGCCCGACGGCCCCGGCGTTTATCGCGTCGAACTGTATCAGGACGCTCTCGGCGACACCGCGTCGAAAATGCCGTGGATCGTCTCAAACCCGATATACGTTCGGTAAGCAAACGATTTGCAATTTGCGCTCATCATAAGAGAGCACATTTGAAAACGGCGTTTTTGTGGCAGAAAACAGAATGAATAAGATACTGATCAGAGTCCTCCAAGCGGTAGCGTTATTGTCCGTTTTGTCCTTGTCGATAGTCGCACAGCAGGTCAAGCGGGCGCCCTTTGACGTAACCAATTACGTCATGGACGTGTCGCTGACACCGGCCGAGCGAAAGATCAATGCCGTCGTGGACGTCACGTTCACGCCGCTCGAAGACACACGCAGCATCACGTTCGAGCTTAACGGTTCGCTCAAGGTCGACACGATCACGCGTATCGGCGGTGCCGTGCCAATGGCCGACCCGGCCGCAAAGCCCGGCGCCAAGCCCACGCCCAAATCGGCGGTCAAGCCCGCGGCGGCTCCCGGACTGACGTTTGTTCAGGATCAGGCAGGCGTCGCCGACATCGGGCCGAATGTCCGCATCGACCTCGGCGATACGGCCGTCAAGGGCGTGCCGGTCACGCTGCGGTTCAAATACAGCGGCATTCTCGAACTGCCGGCGGGCGGGCCGCTTTTGACAAAACGGCTGGCGTATATCGGCGCCGATCAGGGCTATCTGATGTATGCCGCACGCTGGTTCCCGTTTCATGATTACGCCGCTGACCTCGCCACGTCTGACATCTCGATCTCGCTGCCGGCGGGCCTGACGCCGATCGGCTATAGCGATTCGCCGGTCGCCCCGAGCGGCGGCAAATATCGCTATGTCCAGTCGCGGCCGTCGCTGGTCGGCAATTTTGCGTACGGCAAGTACCAGACCAAGTCGCTCAGATACGGCGACTACGAACTGCAGTTCTTTACCCGCAGCGGCAACAACGAGCTGATCGCGCGCTACGGCGAAACGCTCGGCTCGGCCCTGCAGTTCTACTCAAAGAGCTTCGGGGCGGCCGACACCGCTAAAAAGCTCAATGTCATTCAGATCGACGACGACAGCCTCGATTTCTATTCGGCGCAGGGCATGCTGTTCATCGCCAACCGCCAGTTCGAAGAGGGACGCGATGTCACGGTCGCCCGGCTTCAGCGCGAGGCGGCCTTTCAATGGTGGGGATTGACCGTCGGGCTCAAGTCATTTGACGACGTCTGGCTGTCGCAGGGACTGGCCGAGTACAGCGCCGTCAGCCTGCGTGAAAGTACGACCGATGCCGCCAAGCTCGAGGACTTTCGCCGCGAACTGCTCGAAAAGGCGCTGACGTTTGAACAGACCGCGTCGCTGCTGCGTGCTCCGGCCAATCTCGACGATCAGTCGATCGCCTATCAGTACATCATGTACGGCAAGGGAGCGCTCGTTTTCAAACTGCTCCGCGACACGCTCGGTGCGGCCAAGTTCGATCAGCTGCTGAAGACGTATCTTGCCGAATTTCGCGGCAAGAGTGCGTCGATCGACGATCTCGAAAAGCTGGCGACGCGTATCGCCGGCCAGCCGATGCGCTACTTTTTCGCCCGCTGGGTCGAGGGCACCGGCGTACCCGAGTTTAACGCCGACTATCAGATCATCAGGACCCGCGGCGGCAAATTCATAACCCGCGGGACCGTTTCCCAAAACTATGACAATCTGCGGCTCCCGCTCGAGCTGCAGCTGCGTTCCGAGGGCGACGCCCAGCCTCAGACGATCACCGTCAACGTCGAAGATTCGAGTGCCGACTTTAATATCGAATCGACCGGCAAACCGCTGGCCGTGATCATCGACCCCAACTTTAAGCTGCTGCGGATCTCATCGGACCTTCGCACCTCGTCGATCGCCCGCCGCGGCATCGAGCAGTTTAAGGAAGGCAACTATGTCGAGGCCCAGGCCCAGTTTGAGGCCGCACTCAAACTCGACCGTTCAAACGCCTGGATCTATTACCACCTCGGCCTCCTGTACCTCGAACAGCGCAACTACGACCTCGCGATCGACAACTTTAAGGCCGCCCGCGACCTCGGCAACCAGGGTTCGGCCCGCCCGGCGTGGCTCCATGTCTGGTCCGAGATCAAAATGGGCAACGCCTACGACGCCAAGGGCGACCGGACACGGGCCGTCGGTGCGTACAAACGGGCCGAGACCATCGGCGACAATTACGACAATGCCCAGGACGCCGTAAAACGCTATATGGGAACGCCGTTCGACCCGAAGGACAAACAGACGAACGCGATCAAATAGGTAGGCAATAGATCGGTAAGAAGAACGGCCTCGGGCACTCTGCCGGCGGCCTCGTTTTTTGGTCCGTTCGCCGGGGCCGATTAGTGACCTCTACGGCCGTATCCGGAAAGATCGGAACCACAATGTCACTGCCGTCGCAGCCGAACTAACCGGCGGATAATGCCCGTCCGGCCAAACGCGCTTCATCCGCCACTACCGCACGGCATGAGCCGATCGGATTTCACCCGCCCGCCCGAACGCAGCTACGCGCGAATCGATCATGTCATTCGTCAATATCAGCGGTGCGGATCGAAAGTAGACCTGATCAATATAAACGAGACGTCAGTCTTGTTCTTTTGTCAGAAGATCCACGCACCCTCGAAACACCCGCCCTGGTGTTAATACTCGAAGGGCACTTGACATCAAAGGGTAACTTCACAGGAGACCCCGATTGTCACGCTATTCGATATGGTCAGTTTGGATCCGATACGGCCAAATTCAAAATGTCAGATCGTACGTCATCTTAACGCGCAAACTGTACGACGGGCGTTCGAGGCCGACGCCCGTTGATTGATTGTAAATAACGTAGATGTCACTGTTCGGACGGAAAATGTACCGGAAACGAATATTTAACGCCGAGACCCGAGAGGCCGAATTAAGCTGCAAAAGAGCTGATGTCAGTATCTTGCGCGAAAAATTATAGTTCACTCGGCCTGTAAAGAGATTTGTCGTGAAGCTGCCCTGCGGCAGGCGTACGTCGTTATAGCTATCCGATAGGTCGAACAGAAAATGGGAGTTGGGACGGTATGTGATTCCGGCCGAGACCTCATCCCGCTTGCCGGAATAAAAGCCGCCCCATTTGTAACGAGCCGTGAAACCGATTCGCTTGCTTGTATCAGACGTAAACTGAACACGCGGCCGATTAAAATGATATGACCCAACCGGAATCACAATTCCCGGTCGAATGTTGAACGGCTCTGTCAGCACGTCTGTCACATCTTCGATCGGACGGAAGTAAAAAATCGATGAATTCTTGAATTTCGTTTCCCACGACAACTCGTGCTGCCGCGAAGAGATCTTGTTATTACGGTCGAAATAATTCTCGGTCTGCGTTTCAAACTCCATCTGCCTGACAAACGACAGGAATTTTGGCCTGATCGTGTACGCAGCCTGAACAAAATACTGCTTAATGCCTTCGCGCTCGATAAAACCAACTTCGGGGTTGTAGTTCTTACCAACATCTTCGTACACGCCGATCAAACGCCATTTATCGGTCTCGAATACGGAATTGATACGAGCCGAATGCACGCTGGAACTGACACCCGGCGTTTCTGTACGGGCATAAAACCCGGACAATGTGTAATGGTCGGTGAGGTTAAATTCTGCATCAACGCCATACGACCGATTGTAGGTCGTGCCGCCGAAGCGAGTCGCTCCCTGACGGTTGACGAACATCGCGCCTACTGACGAGCGTTTGAGAATATCTTTTTTGACCCGCGCCACGGTAAATTGCTGGCGTGGAACAAAAGGACTCGTATTTGAGACGCCGCGTTTTCGCGTCTGCACCTGTAAAAACCCGACGTTATAGCTGCCGATCTTTCCGGTGATCTTCGCGCCGTAATCGATTGGGACTGGCTCGCCGCGGCCGGTTAAACCGATTCGTCTCGTGAAAAACAGCTGGTTGGCACCCTGTCGACCAAAAAGAAAGATGCCCGAATTTTCGAGAAAGAAATCGCGCTTCTCGGGGAAAAAAATTGAGAAACGTGAGAGGTTGACAACTTGATTATCGACCTCCGCCTGACCAAAGTCAGGATTGGCGGTGAATTCGGCGGTCAGAGACGGCGTTAGGCCGATCTTGGCGACTTCAATTCCGACGTTTCCGTCAACGCCGGCGTCGGTGCCTGAAAAACCGATCCGCGGCACACCCTGTTGCCAGCCGCCGGCCACATATGGCTTGATCTCTACGAGCCGACGCCGTTTGATCTCGCCGACGCCGGTAAGTTCGCCGGCCTGAGATACGCGTTCAAGACCGAATTCGCGTTGCCAGCTTGCCCACAACACTTCTTCGTTCTTTCGGCGAATGATGCGCGCCACATTAAAGCCCCATGTGTCGAGGCCTTCCTCAAATCGCAAAGTTGTTAGCGGGATCGCGATCTCCACCGTCCAGCCTTTCGAGTCGCGTTTTCCCTCTGAGATCCATGCGGCATTCCACGACAGATTGACATCGCGGCCTTCGTCGGTGATCAGTGCGTCTTGCTGAGTTCCAAACGGATTTACGGCGAAACGAAAAGCATTGCGTTTGTCGTGAAATGTGTCGAGCAGGATCTCGACTTTGTCATCATTTGAAAAACTGGCGTCGCGGACGAATTCGCGTGCGTTAATTTTTGATGGTTCGGAGTCAAAAGCGCGGATCGCAAAGTAGAGAAACTTGTCGTCAAAAAGGACGCGAATCTCGGTCTTCTCGCTCGCCGGTTCACCCTCGATCGGTTCCTGCTGGCGAAGCTCGGAGATCATCTCAGCAGTCGCCCAGGCAGCATCGTCCAAAACGCCGTCGATTTTGATCGATTCCGTCGAGCGTTCCGCCTTTAGCCGAAGATTGTTGTTGGGTTTGACAGTGTTTTGCCCCAAAACCGGGCACAAGAAAATCGGGCTGACAAGCATAGTCAGCAAAACAAAACATAGTTTCCCGGCGAGGCGGAATACTTGATCGTCTGTTCTCAGCATTGATCCTAATAATCTACGGCAATCCCCCGAGACTTTCTACACGCCGGTTTACTTCTTCCCAATTTACGTTTTGCATAAAAGCGTCAACGTATTTCGCGGCGGCGGCTCCGTAATCCATTTGGTAGGCATGTTCATACATGTCAAGAACGAGAACGGGTACGCTGAAAGGGGCGTTAGCTGTATGGTCACCCGCCCAATAGTTGTGCAGCTCTTTGGTGTGGGTGCTGAATGCCAGGATCGTCCAGCCAGCCCCTCCCGAAAGTGCGTTGCCGGTGCGTTTGAATTCGGCTTCCCAATTTTCGTAGCTGCCGAACCATTTTTCGATCAACTTTTTGGCATTCCCGTCTGCCATGCCGTTGCCGCCGAGATTGGCAAAATACAATTCGTGCAAAACTACAGAGCCAGTTCGCGTCAGCTCTTGACGCTTTAGGTCGCCATAAATGTAAGGCGGCAAGTCATTTTCTTTACCCAAAGCCGCTAAACGTTGCTCGACAATATTCAAGGCTTTAACAGCACCGGTGTAGTTGTTCTCGTAATGCGAGCGGATCAGCTTTTCAGAAATGCCGTTCAATTTCGTCGCATCGAAAGGCAGCGGTTTCGCGACGTGCTTTCCCGCAAAAGCCAATGCAGACGGCTGATTTTGCGAAAGTGCATTATCGGAAAGGGCCAGTACGCTTGCTCCACCTGCTAATATCCCTGCAATGGCATCACGCCGGTTTACCTTCCTCATGATTTTTCTCCTTTCTATCTAGTATGCGCTAGATTCGTAGTTTTCTTACCAGTAATCGCGTCTAGAAGCCTTTCGATACGACGAACTATCGAATCGGGAAATCGTGGACGGGCCAGATGTAATAAAGACGGTTTCTCGTTGACGCAGAGTAGAATCCTTGTCGACGAGAAAAGATCTAGTTCTTTAACAGGAGAAACCGTTATGACATTTTACATTGGAATTGATTTTCATCCACATCAGCAAACGCTTAGTTGGTGTGATTCGGGAACGGGTGAAACGGGTAGTTTGAAGCTGGATCACGAGGTGGAGGGACGATCGTAGCCAGGCCTTCGATCTTACGATTCTCGTTCGATCCGCCATCGGTAATTTTCGCGGACATCTCACAGGCCGTTTTCATATCGATATCATTCTCCATTTTTCGCCGGGCGAGGTCACAGCGGCATCTCAGCGACGGCTGACGTTCGAAACGATCGTTCCGATCAGTTTGGCGATCCTCGTCCAGAGCCAGTTTGTGCCTGTCGGCGGTCTTTGTCAACACTCATTTGGGTGATGGGTGCGAAACGTCCCGGCCTGCGAAATTGCG
>CAZQGN010000032.1:0-45130 GCA_964592865.1 uncultured Chloracidobacterium sp.
GAATTCGAGCATCGTAAACTCGGGGTTGTGCTTGTAAGAGATGCCTTCGTTGCGAAAGTTGCGGTTAAGTTCGTAGACCTTTTCAAAACCGCCGACGACGAGCCGCTTGAGGTAGAGTTCCGGCGCGATGCGTGCGTAAAGTTCGATGTCGAGTGCGTTGTGATGCGTCTTGAACGGTTTCGCGGCCGCACCGGTCGCCTTGGGCGTCAGCATCGGCGTTTCGACCTCGACGTAGCCCGCGTCCTCGAGAAATCGCCGCAGCGACGAGATCGTTTTGGCACGCACTTCAAACACCTCACGCGTCGTCAGGCCTTCGTGCTCGACCGCCAGCGACGACCCGATCAGGTCATAGTACCGCTGACGCTGCCGAATCTCGGCGTCGGCGATGCCGTGCATCTTGTCGGGCATCGGCAGCATTGCCTTGGCCAGGAACTGCAGCTTTTCGATATGCACGCTGAGTTCGCCGGTGTTGGTGATGAACAGATAGCCATCGACCCCGATGAAATCACCGTGATCGAGCAGTTTCCAGGCGTTCCAGCCGTTTTCCGGGTCGAGAGTGTCGCGGCCGTTGTTCCTGATCAGTGCCGCTCCGCCCTTTTTGTCGCAATACACCTGCAGTTTGCTGATGCCGTCGGTCAGATGGACAAAGTTTCCCCTCGGCGGTGTCGTCAGCCGGCCGGCAATTCGGACGTTGCCAAAGGCCCTCAGCCTTTCGTTCAATGCATCCTTGATCTCCGCCGGCGGCCTTTCGCGTTCCGCGAGCGTCGCGACCACCGCCGCGATCTCATCGACGATCTCCGCCACAGGCCCGAATGCCTTGATAGCGGATATGGTGTCCTCGCCGCCGCTGACCTTCGAACGGACAAATTTGTTCGGATAGACGTTGCCCGTCAACTCGCGGAGGGCGTTCAATGAGGCCAGCCGTGCTTCGGTCTGGTCGTTTGGTTCGATGATCTCGTTATATGCAGGAATGCTCATAATTGAATCTCTGATTATAGTTAACTACCGCTGACTCAGCAAACATCTTTCGAATATGGCAGAATATATCAACCGTTAGAAAATGCCGCCCGCCCGCCGGAAAGCGTTTTCTGCGGCTAAGTGCGTTTATGGCGGACCAACTCGACCAAATTCGGCGGCAGATCGAACGCGGCACACGCGTCATCAGCCTCAGTGGACTGATCTCGCCCGCGGCCAAGGCCTCGGTGCTCGCCCGCCTGCGCGCCGTGACGGATCGGACCTTCGTTGTCGTTACGGGTTCAAACAGCGAGATGGAATCGTGGATCGGCGACCTGTCGTACTATGCCGGCGGCGGGGACGGCATCATCGCCCTGCCGTCGTTTGAGATCGACCCGTATTCGGGTGCCTCGCCGCACGCCGAGACCCAGGAACGGCGGGCACTCGCCCTCTGGCAGATGCGTAGGCCTGATGCCGGGTTTATCGTGATGCCGCCCCGCTCGCTGATACAGCGCACCGTTTCGACCGCGGCGATCTCCGCTATGGGCTGCGTGCTTCGCCGCGATTCCGACCTTCCGCCCGAGACGCTGATCGAAACTCTTTTTGCCGGCGGTTACGTGCGCGAAGAACCGCTGTTCGGCCCGGGCCAGTTCTCGGTTCGCGGCGGCATCATCGACATCTGGTCGCCCGACGCCGGTTCGCCCGCCCGCATCGAGTTCTTTGGCGACACGATCGACTCGATCCGCACATTCGATGCCGAAACACAGCTGTCGATCGCACAGATCAACGAGATCGCCGTCGCACCGATGCGCGAAGCGGCGGTCACGGCTCAGGACCTCAGGGACTGGGCATTTTTTGCCCGCGAACGCTTTGCCGATGACAAGTATTTTCGCAATTTGAAAGACCGCACGGATTTCGCGGACGAGGGCGAGACGTTTTCCGGCTGGGAATTTCTGCTGCCGCTCGTCAAACCGTTGGACGGCACCGTTTTTGACCACCTGCCCGAGAGCGTGTTTGTGATCGACGAACCCTCGATGATCGAACAGTCACTGGGCGAGTGGTTTGAGCATCTTGATGCGGGATTTGCCGCCGTCAGCGATAACGGCGACATCGGCCTGCCGCCGCAGGAACTGTTCTTGACTGCCGAGGAACTCCGGTCGCGGATCGGCCGCGAGACCCGCGTCGAACTGCGTTCGCTCGGCAGGGCCGCCGCCGTGACGGACGACGAATTTGCGGTCGGCGAATCGATAGCTGCGAGGCCGCTGTTCCTTTTCCCCTCAGTCGAAAAGGCGTCCGAGATCGAGTTGATATCACGCTCTACGCGGCGTTTCAATGGGGACATACCCGCTTTCGTCGGACAGCTTACGCTCGCGTCCGGCACCGACCGCCGGGCGGGCGGTACCGAGATCGTCGTTCAAACGGCCGGTATGGCCGAACGCGTCCGCGAGGTCCTTAACGAGTACAACGCACCGCTGCCGCCGGACGCTATCCGTGTCGGCCGCATTTCCGGCGGGTACGAAATGCCCGCTTTCGGCACGGTCACCTATACCGAAAGCGACATTTTCGGCGAGATCGCCGGCGAGGAGTCGGCGGCGGCGATCAATAGACCGACGACTGGCCGCAGGTCCAAGCTCGGTGCCTTTATATCTGACTTTCGCGACCTCAAGGCCGGCGACTATGTCGTCCACATCGATCACGGCATCGGCAGGTTCGACTCGCTGCAGACGATCTCGTCACAGGGCTCGGAACGCGAATTCATGCTGCTCATCTACGCGGACAACACAAAGCTGTTCGTGCCGGTCGAGCGGATGGACCTCGTTTCGCGTTACTCGTCAGGCGAGGCAACCTCGCCGACGCTCGACCGTCTAGGCGGCATCGGCTGGCAAAAGACCAAGGCTAAGGCCAAACGTGCGATGCGGGACATGGCGGACGAGCTGCTCAAGCTCTACGCCGAGCGTAAACTCGTCCGCGGCCACGCCTTTCCGCCCGACGCTCCGTGGCAGCACGAGTTTGAGGACGCGTTCCCCTTTGATCTGACGGTCGACCAGGCGTCGGCGATCGCGGATGTCAAAAATGATATGGAATCGGCAATGCCGATGGACCGTTTGATAATCGGCGATGTCGGCTACGGTAAGACCGAGGTCGCGATGCGAGCGGCATTTAAGGCGGTGATGGACGGCAGGCAGGTCGCCGTCCTGACGCCGACGACGGTGCTGGCGTACCAGCATTTCGAGACGTTCAAAAAGCGCTTTGCCGCCTTTCCGATCAAGGTCGAACTGCTGTCGCGGTTTCGCTCGGGCAAGGATCAAAAAACGGTCGCCGAACTCGCCGGCAAGGGCGAGGTCGATGTCGTCATCGGAACCCATCGGATACTCTCAAACGACGTCAAGCTGCCAAAGCTCGGCCTTGTCATCGTTGACGAAGAGCAGCGTTTCGGCGTCGGCCATAAGGAAAAGCTCAAACAGCTCAAGAAAAAGGTCGATGTGCTGACGCTGTCGGCCACGCCGATCCCGCGAACGCTGAATATGTCCCTGCTCGGGATGCGGGACATGTCCGTCATCGAAACGCCGCCGCGCGACCGTCTGGCTATCAATACACAGGTCGTTCAGTTCTCAGAGGGCGTGATCCGGTCGGCGATCGAACTCGAACTCGCCCGCAACGGCCAGGTCTTTTTCATTCACAATCGGGTCGAGTCGATCGAGTCGGTCGCCGCACTTATCCAAAAGATCGTACCGTCGGCCCGGATCGCGATCGGCCACGGCCAGATGAATGAAAAAGAGATGGAGGACGTGATGCTCGATTTTATCGACTTCAAATACGACATCCTCGTCGCCACGACCATCATCGAGAACGGCATCGACATACCGCGGGCGAATACGATCATCATCAATCGGGCGGACAATTACGGTTTGTCGCAGCTGTACCAGCTTCGCGGACGCGTCGGGCGTTCGAACCGTCGTGCATACGCGTACCTTTTGATCCCGAGCGAGCTCGAGCTGACGCCGATCGCCCGCCGGCGACTCGCCGCAATTCGCGAGTTTTCTGACCTCGGAGCCGGATTCCGGCTCGCCGCACTCGACCTCGAACTTCGCGGTGCCGGCAACATCCTCGGCGGTCAGCAATCGGGGCATCTCGACGCCCTTGGATTCGACCTCTACACCAAGATGCTCGAACGTACGATCGCCGAGATCCGCGGTGACGAGATCGCCGATGAGACCAGCGTCGCCATCAATCTCGGCGTCGACGTTTCGATCCCGAAGGATTACATCAGCGAGACGAGCCAGCGGCTGCGGACCTATAAACGAATATCGTCGGCCGAGTCCGAAGAGGAGATCTCACGCATACACGCCGAGATCGCCGACCGCTACGGCCGTATTCCGCGCTCGGTCGAAAACCTGTTTGCCTACGCCAGGCTGCGCAAGTCGGCCGAGCGAATCGCGATCGTATCGGTCGACCGCACGGCCGACGGCGTGGCGATCAAACTCGGCGATTCGGCAAAGGTCGATCCCGAGCGGCTTTTGACGTTTGTAAATGGAACTGAAGGTTCGAGCTTTTCGCCGAGCGGCATTTTGCGCGTGGTGGTCAACAACGCCGACCCGATCGACACCGCCCAAACGGCGCTCGAGTCGATCCGCGGTTAGAGCGGCGTTTCGGTGCAGTCGTCTGCCTCGTTAAGATCGCAGACGAACATTATCGGGGCTATCTCGCGGGTCTGATTGCGGGTATTGTGCCAGACCGGCGAGTCGCGGTAGTGTTCGCGGGTCCACCCGAGCTGCGTACGGAATTTCCAGACAAACTCATACGCGTCGTGCTCGTCCTTACCCTGCAGATGCTTGGCCTCGTGCAGCAATATCGCGGCGCGTTCGACGTCGTCACGCGGATAGGTAAAAAAATCTTCGTACAGCGTCATTATCTCGAACGGAAAATTGGTCGCCGCATAGGCGTTCTCCTTCGGCACCGACGCATTAAGCCAGTTGTCCTCCGACCGAAAGGCCGTGACGTGCTCAAGCAGGAAGACCTCGTCCGCAAAACCCTTCGCCCGCAGCACGTCGACAGCTCGGGCGACCGTCTGCTTTTGTTCGAGCGTGAGTGTTTTTGCCGATCCGATCAGCGAAAGATAAAACCCGGCGATGACGATCAGGCAAACCGCAAGGCAGATCCACGCCCGCCGAACGATCGTTTGCCCGAGCGTTCTTGCGTGCGTCGCGGGCGGCAACTTCGCTCCGCACCGGACACATAGTTCCGTTCGCGGGTAATTTACCAGGCGGCACTCAAGGCATTTTTTTTGCATTGGCGGTCGAGACGTGTGCGGGAATGGTCCCGCTAATTAATAAAAACGTCCAATCGGGTCTGATTCCACGCCTTTTTCGCCTTAGCGACCTTAAAATAAACCTTTGCGGGCCGTACCGCATCAAACCCGTCAGTTTGCAAATTCCGTCTTGGAAAGTTATAAGAGTCTTTGGCATTTTTTAGGAGTTATTAATGAAATTATTCAGGATCGCGGGTCTGATGTGTCTTGGCCTGCTGCTAATTGCCGGTTCAGTCACGGCTCAGGAAACTGAGACCAAGGTCGTTGACGAGGTCGTTGCCCAGGTGAACGACGGCGTGATCACGCTGTCAGGCATCAAGCGCGAGACCAAGAGCATTATCGAGATCGAACTGCAAAAGGGCACCAAACGCGAAGATGCCGAGAAGATGGTCGCCGACAAGAAAGGCGAAATGATCGCCAACCTGATCAACGAAGAACTGTTGATCCAAAAGGCCAAGGAACTCGGGCTCGAGTCCGAGGTCGACGCCGCGATCAACGCCCGCTTTGTCGAGATCATGAAACAGAACGACCTGAAGACGCTCGAGGCAATGTACGAAGAAATGCGTAAACAGGGCGTCGATCCGACCGACATTCGCGAACTGTGGCGTAAACAGATCACCCGCGAACGGGTCCTCCAGCGTGAAGTCCAGAGCAAGCTTTACTGGAGCTTTAACGGCAAGGAGATCAAAGAGTATTTTGAAAAGAATAAAAGCAAGTTTACCAAGCCCGAGATGATCGGCTTGAGCGAGCTCTTCCTCTCATTTGCCGGCCGCGACCCCGCGACCGTCCGCGAGCGTGCCAAAAAGCTCGTCGCCGAGGCCCGCAGCGGTGCCGATTTTGCCAAGCTGGTCGCCGCAAACTCCGATCGTCCGGATGCGGCCAAGACGGGAGGCAAGTTCGAAGCACTGCCCGTCCGCGACCTTAACCCGATATTCTCCAAGGTTTTGGGCAGCCTAAAGGCCGGCTCGATCACCGATCCGGTCGAGGCAGACGAAACAGGCGTCAGCATCCTGCGTGTCGACGAGAGGACCGAGGCCAGTTCCGACGCTATGTTCGACGAGGGTGCCGTACGGCTCGCGATGATGAATGAAAAGGTCGGCGCCGAACAGAAAAAGTTCATGGCACAGCTTCGCGAAGAAGCTTACATCAAGATCAGCGACACTTATCGCCCGATCGTTTCGCCGATCCTTTTTGCCGATGAGCGGACCGCCAAGCCGGGCAACTAAGCTCGTCAGGATCAAATAAAAAGGGCGTATCCTTTTCGGGGATACGCCCTTTGTCTTTTGCTGCACGACGTTAACCGAGTATCTCTTTCACCGCGGCGGCATAGAGTTCAACCTTTCGCTTCATTCGCTTTACCTCGGGATGGTCGGCACTATACGAGCGCATCAGCCGCGACAGATCGGTCTCGAGTTCGACCTTTTTGAGCACCAGCTTACCGAGAGCCGATGTTAGCTTGGCGGTCTCTGAAGGGCGAACGGCAAATATCTTGTCGATCTCCTTATTGAGTGCCGCCAGTTCGAACCGCACATCGACCACCTTCGGATTCTGCTCGGTGTAATCGATCAGAAATGACTCCAGATCGGACTGCAGTTCGGTCTTTCGCAGCAGTACCTCGGCGTACGCGGCCGACGAGCGGATAGGGCCGATCTCTTTGCCGGCATCGCCTTTTGCGTTTTCCTGGGCCGCGGCCGAACCCGCTATCATCAAACTCGCGGCAATGATCAGGATCAATTTTCTCGACATATCCCGCACCTACAATGCCTTAAATGTTGTCGGCTCAAGCTTCTGATTTGCCGAAAACTCGTTCAGCGTAAATTTCCACTCGATCTCGGTCGTTCCACGCTGTCCGCTGGTCGAGTAAACGATCCGGTAGGTATGCGGCAGCGTCAACCCCGATTCTGCCCGAAAATCGCCAAACTCCTCGACGAGTTTGAATCGCGTCTCGTCGTACTTGGTCGAATCCTCGGGCCGAAGGCCGATGCCGGCCGACGACATACGCTTGTACTCCGTGCGGATATGTCGGAACGTGTCCTTGTCAAAATAGAGCGACACATCGACGTCACCACCGCCCTTTTTCGAATAACCGAGAACGTACGCCTCTTTCCCTTCCACCTTTTTCAACCCGTCGAACGACAGTTTGCCCTTATTTTCGCTGATGTTGGCGATCACCCACGCCGTCGAGAGAGTGCCGCCGAGCAGCCCCTGTTCGATCGTCATCTTGTTTGACTGGACAAAAAGACCCAACGCCGAACGGTTGCCCTGACGCGGAAGGCCGACGGACGAAGTATTGCCGTCGAAGGTATAGAGTTCATCGGCAAATCGATTGGTCGTCGATTCCAGGTTGATCCCGAAAAAGAACTTGGTCCCCTCTGAAGCGATCACGATGCGCCCCGGCGATTGCAGGTCGGCGTTCGAAAGGAACTTTGCCGTCCCGTTGCCGACCGCGATCAGCGATTTGGCCGCGGCACGTGCCTCGGGCGTCCCGATCGACTCGAGATTCTTGGCGACAACGTCCTCGGCCTTCAGCTTTTGTGCGTTGGCAAACGACACGGCGGTCACGGTCAGCACAAACGCGGCCAACATCGATCTCATTGATTTCATAGGTTACCTCACGTCAACAGAATAGAAACTCACCCCGTGGTCAGGCGGTCGCGGCGGTCGAGCCGGCATCGCACGCCGGCAACGCCATACCGCTGTCGCAGGAATCGGCCGTTTCATCGGAATCGGCCTCGATGACGCCGTCGCCGAATGTTTCGCGGCTCGTCAGCGTTTCAAAATAGGTAGTGA
Source organism: uncultured Chloracidobacterium sp. (assembly GCA_964592865.1). Classification (GTDB taxonomy): domain Bacteria; phylum Acidobacteriota; class Blastocatellia; order Pyrinomonadales; family Pyrinomonadaceae; genus OLB17. Next base: position 8,054 of record CAZQGN010000032.1, read on the forward strand.
TATTGTCCAGTATCTCATCCGCCGAATGCGAGTGATATAGGGTCTGCCTGAACTGGGCCCCGCCGACCAAACCCTTCGTAAATTGGCCAGCAAGCTGCTTCATCTTGCCAAGACTCACGAGCTCGGGCATCTCTTCGCGGCACATCGAAAAAAATTCGAGCAGCACGTCCTTTTTTTCCTGCAGGTCGGGCTGATACGGTTCGCGGCCGGCCAGGACGTCGGCAAACTGCCGAAATATCCATGGATTTTGCATCGCTCCGCGACCGATCAGTATGCCGTCGACGCCGGATTCACGCCAGCGGTCCATTCCGTATTTGATGGTCGTGATGTCGCCATTGCCAGAAACGGGCACGCTGACGGCCTCTTTGACCTGGCGGATGATCTCCCAATTTGCAAGGCCCTTGTAACCCTGTTCGCGGGTGCGGCCGTGCACCTGAATATGCTCGACACCGCACTGTTCGGCCATTTTCGCGACATCGACGACATTTATCGACGAGTCCGAATAACCCGTCCGCAGTTTGAGCGTCAGCGGGATCGTGATCGTTTTTTTGATCTCTTTCAGGATCGTTTCGAGCAACGCGGGTTCGCGGAGCAGACCGGAACCGCCGCCGTTCTTGACGACCTTTGGCGCCGGACACCCGCAATTTACGTCAAGGATGTCGGCGCCGACCTCCTGAGCCATCTCGGCACCCATCGCCATTCGCTCGGGCCGCCCGCCAAAGATCTGTACCGCAAACGGACGTTCCTCTTCGTCAAAACGCATCTGACGCTTGGATTTGGGATTGTGCCGCGTCAGCCCCTCGACCGAGATGAATTCGGACACCACCAGCCCCACACCGCCGCGGCGTTTTATCAGCCGGCGAAATGTGTAGTCGGTCACGCCGGCCATCGGCGACAGAATGACCGGCGGGTCGATAGTGATGTCCCTGATCTTAAAGGGTTTCATGCAAAAAAAGAGAATCGTGATCGACGATCGATAGACCGTGTCATACGATTCTCACTCGTACTACTTAGTTGCTTTTTTCAGTTCGAATCCGGTCGCGTCAAATGACACCTCGGTCACCGTTCCGTCAGCGTTGATGTTCTCAAACTTGGCGCCGTCGTCCTTGATCAGGTGATCGACCTCTTTCTTGCTCAGCGTTTTTACGGCCACGACACCCTCAACACGGGCCAGCGACCCGGCCGACTGCAGCGGGATAAAGAACGAGTGGTCCTTCATCTTGACGCGGACGCTCTTGCTGTCCTTGTTCTCGGCGACCTCGGCCCAGCAGCCTTCGGATTTGCACGAACGGACGACCACGCCCTCGACCAGAACCGTCTTACCGGCATATTTCGCCGGATTCTTCAGGATCTTGTTCAGCGAGACCTTTTTCGAATTGCCTATCGCGGCACCGCGTTTGAGATAGCTATCGGTCGGGATAGCCTCGGTCTTGTCCTTTTCGGTAGGCTTGGCGCCTCCCATCTTTTCCTGAGCAACGGCGGCGAATGAGAATGCCGCTACCAGCCCGATTATTGCAATAATGCGTTTCATGTAAATATATCTCCCTTACGTAATGAACTACTTAATGGTCACGATACTGCCTGACATCTCGACCCCGAAGGTGAGTCTTTGCGTGTGACACGAATCAACGGGAACGCCGTTCTTCGACGCAGGCACGAACTTTAGTTTTTTCGCTGAGTCGGCAAACGACTTCAGCACTCGAACGTCAACATCCGAATAAACGATTATATCGCCAACACCGCCATTTTTCAGCAACTCGATACGAAATCTTATCTCGCCGCCCTTTCTCACGTCCAGAAATCCGCGGTTCATATCGGCCTGGACCCGCCCAATCACGATGGCCGGACGGGCCGGCAATACCTTTTCACATCCCCGAAAACCCGCAAGTGGTTCGAAACTCATCTTGCCGGCGTACTTTTCCGCCTGTTTGTCGAGGACGTCCGAAATGGCGCCGCTCGTTCTCAGGTCTTTCATCGAGACCTTGTCCGAAACAGCCGCGTCCGCCGAATCGCCCGTAGCCAAACGTTGTCCCCCGATAACGATCGAACGCAAGAACCGCACGACCTCGGACGCGTCCTTGTCGACGGTTGAAACCTCGATGCGAAAGCTGGTGGACTTTCTCGCTAAAAAGATCGTGATCTGAAACTCGGGCTTCTGGTAGGTGATGTACTTGCCATCAAAACCGCCCATACGAAAGTTCATGATCGCCGGTTCGCGGTCAGCATCCGGTTTGACCCGCGAGAGATTCCCGACCGCATCACTGACATCGGCCGCCGAAAAGACCATACTGACGCCATTTTCGAACGCGTAGATCGTCTTTCGATCGGCGTATTTATCCGATTCGGTGTGAACCAGATACCCGTCCGGCATTGAAATGCTTAGATCCCTTGCCGCCGACTCAAAACGGACCCAATTGCCCGACGTCTGTCCCGGAGTGACGATACCCGCGACCAGGAGCAGACCGGTCACGATCAATAATGTTGTTTTCAGAAATTTCATAATGCTCTCTGCCGTCGTCCATTCGTTGGCCCGCGATCGCTATCGGCTTTTGTACACCACTTTTCCGTTCACGATCGTTACAGTGACCTTTGTATCGCGTATTTTTGCCGGTGCGGTCTTGAAGATGTCATCTGACAGGATCACGATGTCCGCCAGTTTGCCCGGTTCGATCGTGCCCTTTACGCTTTCCTGAAACTCGGCGAATGCCGCGTCGATCGTATACGCCATGGCCGCCTGTTCGACCGTCAGCCCGCTTTCGACGGCCGCCGATATCCCGAAAAGCGGATTCAGGTCCGTCATCGACGCGTCCGATCCGAACGCCAGCCGGCCGCCCGCCGCGAGCAGCGATCTGAACGCCGGGTCGCGTCTGGCCGGACGGTAAAACAGCCACGGCTGCATCGAAGCGATGACCTTTGACCGTACAAATCGCGGCAGGTCGGCGATGCGGGCATTGTGGGCATGTTCGACACGAAAGCGGCGGTCGCGAGGCCCGTTTTGTTTTGTCACGCGTTCAAAAACGGTCAGGATCTCGTCGATCGCGTCGGGCCCGATCGCGTGGATCATCACCTGCAGCCCGGCCCGGTCGGCCCCGGCGATCTCAACGGCAAGTTCATCCGCGGCGGTCTTGTCGCCGTCAACAAAGTGCTTCAGGCAGCCCGTTCTGACCATCGCGTCGCCGGCGGCGGCCCTGATCCCCGCCTTTTCCAGGTTTCGCCAACTGGATAGCGGAGCACAGTCGTAAACGCGTGTCTTGAGTTTACCGCGGGCGTCAAGGTCACGATATATGTCGCTGAGCTCGTCGGAATGTACGTCCTGCACGCTTGTCACGCCGAGCGAGGCGGCATAGTTTGACGCCGTTTCGATAAGGTCCGGCCACTGCTGAACGTGCGGCTGCGGGATCGCCGCACTGACCCTGCGGATAACGGCACCGCGCAGTATCCCGGTCGGTTCACCGTTTTGGTCACGCTCGACGTCGACCTCCGATCGGGTCCGCGAGAGTCGGCTCAGCCCGCCTTTTGCCAGAGCGAGACTGTTAGCAAGAGCGGTCGTACCGTCGGCGTTGTACACGAGGACGGGATTATTCGGCGTTGCCTGATCGATGAGCTCTTTGGTCGGGAGTTCGCTGTTTCCCCATTTGCCGTTGTCCCAACCGCGGCCGAGTATCCACCGGCCGGCGGGCAAAAAGCGTGCAAACTCGGCGATCTTCGCCCTCATTTCTTCCGGCGAACGGGCACCGCTCAGATCGACCGACGAAAAGATGTTGCCGATCGCGGTGAAATGTACGTGCGAATCGTTAAAGCCCGGCAGCACCAACTGCCCGCCGGCGTCGATCATCTCGGTGGCCGGCCCGGCCAGTGCCAGTATATCGCGGTCGGTGCCGACCGCCATGATTTTGTTGCCTGTGACCGCTATGGCCCGGGCTGTGCGTCCGCCCGCAGTCATGGTCCGGACATTGGCGTTTATGATGACGAGGTCGGCACGTGCCTGCGAATAGTGCTGGCCGCAGAGCACCAGCACTATCAGCAAACATCGCGGCAAAAAGGTCATTTTTTCTCGAACACGACCCGGCCGTCCATCACCGTCATCATGACCGTGACCCCGGCGATCTTGGTCACGTCCATCGTGAAAATGTCATCCGAGAGGATCACAAAGTCGGCCACCTTGCCCGGTTCGAGCGTTCCCTTCACGTTTTCCTGAAACTCGCCGTACGCCGAGCCCCACGTAAATGCTCTCACGGTCTCATCGACCGAGATCTTCTGCTCGGGGATCCAGCCGTTCGGGTTCTTGTCGTCGAGCGTCCGGCGGGTGACCGCGGCGTAAACGCCAAAAAGCGGATTGAGCGGAGCGACCGGCGAATCCGACCCGAACGCCAGCACGGCACCGGTATCGAGCAGCGTGCGAAACGCGTAAGTTCCCTTCAGCCGCTTTTCATCGAGGCGTTTCCATGCCCAGCGGCCGTCGTCGATGATGTGAAACGGCTGCATTGACGCGACCACTTTCAGGCTGCCGAATCGCTTGATGTCCTCCTGCCGCAGATGCTGCGAGTGCTCGATACGGAACCGGCGGTCGCGGGCACCGTTGGCGGCGGCGGTCCTTTCGTAAATGTCGAGGATCGTCGCGTTCGCTTTGTCGCCGATCGCGTGAATGTTGACCTGCAGGCCCGCTTTATCGGCCCCGAGCACCAGGTCAGGCGTTTTAGTGATCTCATCGCTGGGCAGCCCCGTAGTTTTCGGATCGTCGAGGTACGGTTCAAATAGCCACGCCGTGGTCGACCCCAGACTGCCGTCGGCATATCCCTTCAGGCAGCCGACTCGCAGCATCGCGTCGCCGAATGCCGCCCTGACGCCGGTACGCTCCCAACGCTTGTAGTCGCCGAGCGTCGAGCAGCCGTAAATGCGGGTCTTCAGTTTCCCCTGCCGCATCAGTTCCTGATAGACACCGATGTCGGTGCCGGCCGAAACGTCGGTCACGCTCGTGACGCCGAGCGACGCGGCGTGGTCGGTCGCGGCTGCGGCCGCCTCTAGCTTTTCGTCAAATGACGGCTCGGGGATGACCCGGTAAATGTAGGACATCGCCGCGTCCTTGAACACACCGGCGGGGTTGCCGGCGGCGTCGCGGACGATCAGGCCGCCGTCGACCTCCTTGGTGTCCTTATTCACACCCGCGAGTTTCATCGCCAGCGTATTGGCGAGAGCCATATGGCCGTCAAGCCGGTCGATAAATACCGGGTTGTCGGGCGTCGCCGCATCGATCAGAGCCGCCGTCGGCAGCGTGTTCGGCTTCCAGTTTTCGTGATCCCACTTTCCGCCCAGTATCCAGCGGCCCTTCGGCAGTTTTGCCGCAAAATCCCGGATCCGCTTTACAAACTCCTCGGGCGTCTTGGCGTCTCTCAGGTCAACTGACGAGAGCTGCTGTCCGGTCTCAAGAAAATGGACGTGAGCGTCATTAAACCCCGGGATGATGGTCCGTCCCCTGGCGTCGATAACCCGCGTTTTCGACCCGATGAGCGGCTTGGTATCGGCCTCCGACCCGACCGCCACGATTCTGCCGTTGAGCACAGCGACCGAACTCGCGACGGTCCTTTTCGCGTCCATCGTCCGAATGTTGGCATTGGTGACGACGAGGTCGGCCGTGACCGACTGAGCCGCTGTCCCGACGACCGACACGACCAATATCTGTATTATTGAGAACAAAACTGCAAGTTTTTTCATAGAGGAATTTTACCGAGAAGTGTATTCTTGAGTATCGTCAGATTATACCAATGAAAGAAAAGTATATCCACATTTTGAGCATCGCGGGCGTCGTCTGCGGTTTTGTGTTCATCACTTTTCTTTATTGGGCGGAGCCGCGTTCGCTGGCCGAGGTGACGAGCAAGGGTCAGGTCGTAATAGGTACTTACAGCATCGACAGGGCCGAGTTCGATCGCGGCGTGACCGCGTTTCGGGCGGAGGATTTTGCCGGTGCCAGGGCCGCATTTGATCGGGCCGACCCGGAAAAGCGCGACGCGGCAACGCAGTTTTACGTCGCGTACAGCTTCTACCGTCAGGGCTGGGGCCGTGTTTCGAGCGACGACAAACTTTTTGCTCAGGGCGTCGCGGCGGTTGACCGCGTTATCGCGATCGACCCTAATTTTCGTTCGTCCGACGCGGCATTGACGATGCGAACCCCGACCGAACTAAAGACCGAACTCGACGAAGGGCTAAAGCTGACGCCGTCTGATCTCAACCCGCTTAAGCTGATGAAAGAGAGGAAATAGTGCAGGACGAAAGTTTGTTCGACAAACCGTTGGATGAGATCGAGCAGGTCGAGGCCGAGACCAGCGTGGCCGCTCGCCGCAGGCCGCTGCCGTCGGCACGGCAGACGGCGTTGAGGACCTACATCGTCCTGCCGGCGATCTTTCTTGCGGTGACGCTGCTCGGCGGGCTCCGCCTCGGGGCGGCCGACAACGCGTTCATATTTCTCAAGCCGGCACTGATCTGTCTCGTCTTCGCCTCGGCGATGCTCGTGCTGTTCGTTCGCGGCGGGCTCATCGATATCGCCGGTTGGTTCTCCGACGAGTTTTCGACGGTTCGCAACGCCGCCAACGCCGGTGTCTTGCTGACGCTTTTCTCGGCGACGGTGCAGATATTCAATTCGTTGATACCCGAACAAGGATTGCCCTTTTGGGTCATCGGATTTTGCTTTCTGTGGACGATCTGGAACAACCTTTTTCTCGATCTCGACACCAAAAAGCTTTTGCGGAGCGTTGGCGGACTGTTTGCCCTGGCATTTTTTGCAAAGTACCTGGTACTCGCCAATCTGACCGCGACCGGCGACGCGGGCTGGCTGCAGCGAATGATCCAGGACCCGGCGAAAGAGGCGTTTACCTGGCTGCTAGATCTGCCGCGTTATTCAGCCGGGACCGGTTATTTACAGTTTTTTGCGATCGCATTATATTTACTTGGCCTATATTTGACCCCTCGTCGTACCGAAAAATGAAGATAATCGCAGCTCTCTCGTTGGCCGTCCTTTTTACGATCACCGCGGCGGCCCAATCCCCGTCCAAAGTCCTGAAACAGGCCGAAAAAGCCCTCGGCGGCCAAAAAGCACTGCTGGCGGTCCGCTCGGTCAAAAGCAGCGGCACCATCCGCCGCGTGTCCGACGGCGTCAGCGGTAAATACCTGTTCCAAACGTCGCAGCCCAACCTGCTCAATATCGCCTACGATCTCGACGGTTTTGAGGTCGAATATGGCTCGAACGGGCGTTCCGGATGGACGCGTAATTCGCGCGACGGCCTGCAGACGCTGACCGGCGAGGCGAGTATCGAGTTTCAGGCGATGGCCGCGTTTCGCAGCGGCCTCTGGCTCAACGCAAAAAAGGAAAAGGCAAAACTGGTCAGCGGCGGTTCGGCCAACGTTAACGGCAAACCCGCCAATGTCGTCACGATGATCACCGCCAAGGGCATTCCGATCAAGATGTTCTTCGACGCCGTGACCGGACTGCCCGTGCGGGACGAAATGCCGGACGCCGTGGCAACGCGTGTGACCGACTACAGCGACTATCGCAGCGTGAGCGGCACTATGCAGCCATTTGCGATCCGGTTCACCGCGGGCGGCGAATCATATGACGTCGCCGTCAGCGATGTCGCCGTCAACCGTCCGGCCGAGCGTGCGGACTTTGATTTCCCTGTGGTCTCCGGCGAACCGCTGCCCGATATCAAGGCGCTTTTGGAAGAACTGCGGGCGAACGAGGATCGCGTCGAAGAGTTGCTGGACAGCTATTCGTACACTCAGAAGAGCATTAAACGCGAGCTCGGCAAGGACGGAATTCTTCGCGAGATCGGTTCCGAGACCTATCAGCTCTCGTTTTACAAGGGCAATCGCATACGCCGCCTGGTCGAGAAGAACGGACGGCCGCTCAACGCAAAGGAGCAGGCCGACGAGGACAAAGAGGCGGCCAAACGGGTCGAGGAGATCGAACGCGAGATCGCCAAAAGCGACGCACGCATGGGCAAACAGGGCTCGAACGGTGCTCCGTCCGAGGAGAGCCGCCGGATATCCACCGCCGAGGTGCTGCGGGCGTCAAAACTGATCAATCCGCGGCGTGAGCGTTTTCGCGGCCGTGATGTGATCGTGTTTGATTTCGAACCCGATCCGGCGTTCGATTTCAAGAACGCGAAAAGCATGCTCAAATTCTTTGGAAAAACGGCCGGCGTGATGTGGATCGACGAAAAGGATAAGCAGGTCGCCCGTCTCGAGGCGGTGTTGGCCGACAGCTTTAAGATCGGCGGCGGCGTGCTGGCCAAGCTGCGTAAAGGCGCGTCGTTCACGCTCGAGCAGGAACGCGTCAATAACGAGATCTGGCTGCCCAGCCAGGCTGACATCAATCTTTCTGTGCGGGTCCTGCTGGTAAAGGGTATCGACGTCAATCAGCTGATCAGGTCGTACGACTATCGCCGGTTCGAGACCGAGGTCAAGGACGCGACCGTCAACCCGACGCCGAAACAGTAGCTACTTTTTGACGAGGTCGATCATGACCGGTTTGCCGCCGCGCATGACCCTGATCGAACGCCCGACGAATTTGCCGTTGAACGCGGTCTTTTCTGAGAGTTTCTGATCGTTGATCGTCTCGATGACGTCGCCCGGCTTGATACCGGCATCACCGGCCGCACTGTGATCGACCACCGATTCGACCGTCCAGTTCGAGCCCCTGTAGTTCGCCCTGACGCCGATCACCGTCAGCACCTCAGTCACAGGGATCTTCGCGTCAGCGTCAAAATCCCGCGGGCGGCCCGGCTGCGGGGCATTCGGGTCGATCCCCTTCGGTAACAGCCGTTTGCCGGGACGCACTGCCTCGACAAATGACCCGCCGCCCGATGTGTCTGTGTCGGAGTTCGGCCGCGGCACGGCCGATTTCGGGGCGGAGGCCGTTTCCCTGTTGACGGCGATCACCGTGTTGGCGGCGTTGTTGTCGGCAACGGGCTGCGTGACCGTATTTGCCGCCGTCACAGGCGGCGAAGCGGTCTGAACGGTCTCGTTTCGAACGATCTCGGCTGGCGTGCTCTCCGCCGTTCTTGAATATCTGTCGATGGCAAAATACCCGCCGACCGCGATCGCCAGAGCCAGCGGCACGGCGTATCGGGCCCATTGGGGCAGCCATTGGCCGTTTGAGGACGCCGGCCGTCCCTGAGCGATGCGGGCCCGGACCCGAACGTCAAAATCGCCCGGTGCTTCGACCCGTTTCAGCGATCCGAGCATCTCGGCCACCCGCCGTTCGTCGTCGGTCACGGCATCTAGATCTTTATTTTGGTTATCGTTGCTCATCTGGCCTAAAAATAATGTTCCAGCTTCTCTCTCAGCAATCCGCGGCCGCGGCTGATACGCGATTTGGTCGTCCCAAGTCCGAGCCCCATGATCTCGGCGACCTCGTCATACGATTTGCCCTCAATGTCCCGCAGGATTATCGGAACGCGGTACTTTTCGGGTAATGCCGCTATCGCTCGGGCAATAGTCCGGTCGCGTTCGTCATCGACGATCTGCGTGTCCTGAAGTGCCGCCTTATCAGCGGGCTGAAATTCAACCTCGCTGTCCTCGTCGGCCTGAAACAATCCCGTCAGCGACATCAATCGCCGACGCTTTCGGCGGCGGATCTCGCTGATCGCAAGATTGGTCGCGATCCTGTAAACATAGGTCGAAAACGCGTATTGCGTGTGATAGCGGTCGATGGCAAAGTAAACGCGAACAAACGTCTCCTGGGCCAGATCGACCGCTTCTTCGTAATCATTCAAAAATCGAAAGAGGTAATTTGTGAGCGGATTGCGGTAACGGGCGACTATCTCGGCGAACGCATTCTCGTCGCCGTTCTTGGTCGCTTCGATCAGTTGATGGTCCGACGGTTTCTCTTCAGGCACGGTGATGTCTTTTTCCTCCGCGTCCGTTGAGACGATATTGCCGTGAGCCATACATTCATACGTTTTACAATACAATTCCGATCAAAACAATACTTACTCTCGACTTCTATCACGCCCGACCGGGAAATAAGTTCCCCGATCTTTGACGCGGCGGTCATTTTGCCGGCCGGACGGTCAGGACCAGGAACAGCGTCGAGTTTTGCCTGGGCAGCGAAAGCGAACCGATCAAAATCGGTTGCTCCTCGGCGAGGCCGAGACGGTTGATGCCGAGCCCGATCGACTCGTAACTGAACATCGATGCAGGCTTTCCGCCGTCTTCGCGCATGACCGTCGATCTGACCGGTACGCGGGCGCCGAAACGGAACGTCTGTGCGTATATGCCGCCGCTTCCCGTTCGGACGCCGTTCAATGACCACTCGAGGAACGTCGGCGGTTCGCCTTCCGCGGCGGGCGACAGACTCTCGGTGATGCTCTTGTATTCGTATCCGCCGCTTGTCGATGTCCGGCCGAGAAATGTGCTGGCGAGGCGTAGGTTAGCGATGCCGAGCTCGGATTTCAGCTGGCGTGCGATCGGGGCGAGGTTTGCCGGCAGTTCGGCCTTTGCACCGGGATCAGAACCCGTTGTCAGAACCTGAAGCGTAAGGTCAAGGTCACGGTCCGCCGGCGGTTTGGTTTCGGTTTGGGCTATCGCCGCGAAGGCCGCGATCACGATCACGAGGGCCGGCGTCAGCAGGCGGGAAATAAGAATGGACTGGTTCATGTGTGTTCTCCTTTGCAAATCACGTTTGCAAGGCATTGCACAAACCAGTCCACCGAAAGTTGCAAAAATGGCCGATCAGCGGTTTTCCTTGAAAAGCTCCTCGTCGACCTTCTGTCCGAATGTGATCGTACCGACCTCCGACTCCTCGATCAGCTTTTCATTGGCCGTCAGTGTCGTCCGATACGGCACCAGCGTGCCCTGGGCGTAGTTGTAATTGTAGAATCTGCGCCTGTAGCTGACGCCGTTCTCTTCGTACGTGAGCATCATCACGCGAAACGTCTTGACGCTGACGTAATACCGCGTCTTTCGGTCCTTTTTGTCCGTAACGTCGATAAAATAGTACTCGACGCCGTAGATCTTTTCCCGGCCGGCAAGTTCGAGCTTTGACTCGTTTTCCTTATAGCGGAGCATGCCCTCGAGCCCGCGGTACATGGTGTTCTCAAACGAATTGGCCAGATCTGCCCTCGGCGGAAAAACCGTGTTGTTGAAAATACCGAAGATCTTGCCCTCGTTGTAAACCAGCGAAAACCGCGATCCGGGCGTGTCGGTGTCGATCCTGACCTTTTCTTTTTCGAGCGATTCGCCGCGGATGATCCACCGCTGATAAGTACCGCTCTCGGTCTTTCCTTCAGAGTTCGTCGTGGTCACCCGGCCGCGTTCGAACGTGGTCTTTCGGATCTGGTTCAGCGTCGGACGACCGGCCGGAAAGCCGTAAAATACGATCGCCGACTCGACCACCTGATCTGCGGTGACCGGTTTGGTCGGATCAGTAACCTTCGCCGGCGTCGGTGCCGGTTTGGCCTCGTCCTTTTTGTCCGGCGTCGTCTGGGCAAAGCCAAGCGAAACCGCCGTCAAAACGGTCAAAACGATTAAGAAAATTGAACTTACGCGCAGCAACACCAGTTGGATCTCCTGTTTTTGGGTCAAAAATCGCAAGAACGGATTGTAACACAAGACGAGCGTATCAGCATCGGCCGGGGCTTCAAACCCGTTCTATGGATGAGTTTATTTGCCGAAAGGATGCACTCAAGCATTTTGCCCGCGGCCGCGGCGGCAAGGTAAGATTGGGTCATGCTTCATGTCGCCCTCGTCGAGCCGGAGATACCGCCCAATACCGGAAACATCGCCCGGCTTTGCGCGGCGGCCAATACATCGCTGCATATCGTCGGGGTGACCGGTTTTAGAATGGACGACCGGACGTTAAAGCGTTCGGGCCTCGATTATTGGGAGTTCGTCGACCTGCACCGGCATATCGATCTCGACGAGTTGTACGCCGCACTTCCCGATTCGCGGTTCGTCTATCTGACGACCAAGACCGACCGTTCTTACACCGAATGGCGGTTCCGTGACGGCGACTGCCTCATCTTCGGCCCTGAGACCCGCGGGTTGCCCGAAGATGTTCTCGACAAAAATGCCGCCAACTGCCTGACCATTCCGATGCCCAACGCCAACGTCCGCAGCCTCAATCTTTCGACCAGCGTCGGGATCGTGCTGTACGAGGCGATCAGGCAGTTGGGTTAAACGCGGCTCCCAAGACCGCCCGCCCGACCCGAATCAAAAACTGAAATTGCCTTTCGACCGCCAATCAGTCATTATACTCGTTTGCCTTCGGGCACGGGATTACAACTATGATCAGTACAGAGAAAATTCGCAACATCGCCATCATCGCCCACGTTGACCACGGCAAGACCACTCTTGTTGACGCGATGCTTGCTCAATCAGGCACTCACCGCGACAACGAAACCGTCGTTGACCGTGTTATGGACTCGATGGACCTCGAACGTGAACGCGGTATCACGATCATGGCCAAAAACACCTCGGTCCGTTACGGCGACTACAAAATTAACATCCTCGACACACCGGGCCACGCCGATTTTGGCGGCGAGGTCGAACGTGTGCTCAAGATGGTCGACGGCATCGTCCTGCTGGTCGACGCGGCCGAGGGCTGCTTGCCGCAGACGCGTTTCGTGTTGCGTAAGGCTCTCGAGCTAAAACTTCCGGCCATCGCACTTGTCAACAAGATCGACCGCCAGGACGCACGCCCCGAGGAGGTCGTTAACGAGATATATGACCTGTTCATCGACCTCGGCGCCAATGACCAGCAGATCGAGTTCCCGATCCTTTTCTCGGTTTCACGCGACGGCATCGCCAAGAAAGACCTCGCTGACGAATCAAAAAATCTGATCCCGCTTTTTGACCAGATCATCGAGGCGATACCGGCACCGCATGCGATCCGCGAAGATTCACTCCAGCTGCTCGTCGCCAATATCGACTACAACCCGTTCGTCGGCCGCCTCGCGATCGGCCGCATCTTTTCGGGCGAGATCGCCAAAAATCAGGAGGTCGCTGTCGCCCGCCGCGACGGCTCGATCCAGAAGACCCGCGTCAAGGAGCTTTTTGTTTTCGAGGGGCTCGAACGCACGACCCAGGACAAGGCAGGCACGGGCGAGATCGTCGCACTGGCCGGGTTTGACGATATCGAGATCGGCGAAACGATCACGACCGTCGATAACCCCAAACCGCTGCCGGTCATCGCTGTCGACGAACCGACCATCTCGATGATCTTCGGCGTCAACACCTCGCCGTTTTCGGGTATCGACGGCAAATTCGTCACCTCGCGGCAGATCAAGGACCGCCTCGATCGCGAATTGCTCGGAAACGTCGCTCTCCGTGTCACACAGACCGAGGCCGCCGAACAATTCAAGGTGTCGGGCCGCGGCGAACTCCAACTCGCGATCCTTATCGAAATGATGCGTCGCGAAGGCTACGAACTCCAGGTCTCAAAGCCCGAGGTCATTACCAAACGCGACGAGAACACCGGCGAACTGCTCGAGCCGATCGAACTGGTCGTGGTTGACGTTCCCGATGAGTTCATCGGTGTCGTGACCGAAGCGATGGGCCGCCGAAAGGGCCAGATGACCAAGATGATCAATAACGGTTCGGGCCGCGTCCGGCTCGAATTTGAGGTCCCGTCACGCGGCCTGATCGGTTTCAGAGGCGAGTTTTTGACCGAGACAAAGGGCACCGGACTGCTCAACACGCTGTTCCTGCGTTTCGACAAGTGGCAGGGCGATATGAAATCACGCCAGACCGGCTCACTCGTGTCGGACCGCATGGGCGAGACCAACACCTACGCCCTCTACAATCTGCAGGAACGCGGAGTTTTGTTCGTCAAACCGCAGGTCAAGGTCTATGAAGGTATGATCGTCGGCGAAAACGCCCGTGCGGTCGACCTCGACGTCAACCCGATCAAGGAAAAGAAGCTCTCGAATATGCGTACGACCAGTGCCGACGAGGCGATGCGGCTCGTGCCGGTTCGCGAGATGTCGCTCGAGAGGGCTCTCGAATTCATCGCTGATGACGAGCTGATCGAAGTCACGCCGAAGGCCATCCGGCTCAGAAAGCGTGTCCTCAAGGCAAACGAACGTCCCAAGAAATAGACGGTTTAACTGATCCCATCAACGGGCGGTAAAGGTCATCTGATCTTTGCCGCCCTTTTTACTGCTCGTCATCCGGCGATCCTTCGTCAGCATCTGCTTCCGGGACATCAGCTTCCGGATCGTAGGTCTCGTACCCGCACGCGTCGTCATAGTAATAGCTGCGGGCCTTCTGATCGGCTTCCCATGTCTGATCGTCCGCATCCTGCGGATTCTCATCAATTTCGTTCACCGTTTTCGGCAATTGGGTCATACCTAACTTATAATCGTTTCGATCGGCGCAGACAAGAGGTACCTATGAGATCCAAAAAGATAATTAACACACTGGCCACGATCACGATTTCGGTGATCTCGACCTATTTTCTGATGGGCGTTTCCGCCGGGACGCAGAGCGTGCAGCCGCAAACCTCCGTCAACCTCCAGTATCAGGTCGGCGGCACGCTGTATATGCAAAAAGCGGCCGAGTACCGCTCGCTCGCCTATCAGGCGTTCAATCTGGCCCGGTTGCGTCTCGACGCCGACCTTGATAAAAAGAACGTCAAAAAGCTGCCCAAAGCCGAACGCTCGATGCCGCGAGCCATCGTCGTGGACATCGACGAGACGATCCTCGACAATTCGCCCGCTCAGGCTTACAGTATTGCCAACAATGCACCTTTTAACCTCAAGGACTGGTACGCGTGGGGCGAAATGCGCAAGGCGAAGGCCATTCCCGGAGCCGTCGCGTTTCTTAACTACGCCGTCTCGAAGGGAGCCAGGATATTTTACGTCTCCAATCGCGACGAGGTGCAAAAACAGGCGACCATCGACAATTTGAAGAGTGTCGGGCTGACCGACGTGGGCAATGACAATGTCATCCTGCGCGCCGGCGAATCAAGCAAAGAGGCCCGGCGGACCTCGATCGCCAAGACCCACCGCATCGTGATGCTGATGGGCGATAACCTTGACGACTTTTCCAACGTATTTGAAAAGAAACCGATCGCCGAACGCTTTGCCGAGACCGACAAGGCCCGTGAGAATTTTGGCAGGAATTTTATCGTGCTGCCGAACGCGATGTACGGCACATGGGAAAACGCGATCTACGATTACGGCCGTTTGACCGAGGCCCAAAAGGCCGACAAACGAATGAGCGCACTTGAATTGCCGTAAGGCGGCATTGAGTTTCGCCCTGAATAACTATTTGCAGCGACATCAACCTATGACAAATAGATCACCGATCACAAGAGCATTGCCGGTCTTCATGCTTGCACTTTTGCTCGCCGCGGGCATTGCTGCCCAGACGCTGACCGTTCCGCAGATAATGGCCGAACCGTCGATCGCCGGCATGCGGGCCGAGGGCGAAAAGCTCTCGCCCGACGGGTCGATGGTCGTCTATCTTTGGAGCGCCGAGGGCAAACTGCCGCGTGACCTGTATCTGTCGTCGACCAGCCGCAACGACGCACGGGTCATTTTGCGCGTCAGCGACCTGCCCAAGCCGGCCGCCACGCCGACACCGCCGAACAAACTCGATTACGGCCTGATCGTTAAGGACGATTTCGTCAAGGCACGCGAAAATCAGCTCGGCGGATTCGAATGGTCGCCCGACTCCAAACGGCTCTTGTTCTCGCAGGGCGGCGATCTTTATGTCCTGACGCTCGGCCAGGCCGCCCCGAAACGCTACACCAAGACCCAATCGCCCGAGGTCGGTGCCCGCTTTGTCGACAACAACCGCATCCTTTATCAGCAGGGCGGTAACCTGTTCATTCTCAACATTTCCGACGCCACGACCGTCCAGTTGACCAAGGAAGCGAACATCGCCCAATTTATTGCCGTCGGCGGTGCCGCGGTGTCAAAGGACGGGTCGATGATCGCCTACACGGTGTCTGACACATCCAAGAACCGCGCACTTGTCGTGCCGAATTACCTCGACGAATTTACCGCCGCACCGACCGTCAGGCGCGGTTGGGCCGAACAGAAGCTTTACGTCACGCCGGCCGACGGCAGCCGCGATACGCCGTTCGAGATCAAACTACCGAAGCAGGAGGGCGTCGGCAATTTTCGCCGCACGGTCTGGGCCGCCGATAACCGCAGCCTGATCGTCGATCGCGTCGACAAGGACACCAAGCGTCGCCAGTTGTTCTACGTTTTTCACGCCGGCAGCAAGGACGAACAGATAATCACCATTGCCGACGAGACCGACGAAAAATGGCAGGCACCTCTGTCGTCGATCGTCGAACCTAACCCGAAAGACGCTAATCAGCTTCTCTTTTGCTCTGAAAAAGACGGCTTTAACCACATTTACCTCGCAAAGCTCAGCCCGGAACCGTCATCGCCGGCTGCGGCCGATCCCGCCGCCAAAGTTCAGGAAGGCGGCCAAAGGCTAAAGCCCGAGGCGACTGTTTCGCAGCTCACCAAGGGCAATTGGCAGGTCGAATGGGCAAAATGGACCGCCGGCGGCGACATTGCATATTCATCGACCGAAGAGTCGCCCGACGAACGGCAGTTCTATATCTACGAGACCGCCAAGGGCGAAAGCTGGCGCCTCACCTCCGCCGAAAAGGGCATGAAGACCGGTCCGCAGATGGATGAGATCAACGCCGTTCCGACACTGATCTATGGCTTTTCGCAATGGGATACGCCCGACGATCTGTATTCTCAGAAGGTCTGTTCCGACTGTAAGCAGGGCGAGGCGATCACCCGTTTGACCAATACGGTTCCCGCCGCGTTTGCGGCCCGCAAATGGAATGACCCGCATTTCGTGGATATTCCGTCGCGTGACGGCAAAAAGATCCCGTCGAAATACTATCTGCCGGCCGGCTTTGACCCGAAAAAGAAATATCCGATGGCCGTCTTCGTCCACGGTGCCGGCTATCTTCAAAATACGATCAACGGCTGGAACAATTATTACCGCGAGTTTATGTTCAACCAACTGCTGACGCAGAAAGGTTATGTCGTCCTTGACATCGACTATCGCGGTTCGGCCGGCTACGGCCGCGATTGGCGGACCGACGTTTACGATTTTCTCGGCGGCAAGGATATGGACGATCACATCGACGCCATCGACTATATGGTCGCCAATTACGCGGTCGATAAGGGCAAGGTCGGCGTTTACGGCGGCAGCTACGGCGGATTTATGGCCGGAATGCTGATCACACGCGCTCCCGACAAGGTCACGGCCGCGGCGGCGCTTCGGCCCGTTTTCGACTGGAAGAACTACTACGCCTCGTCGCCCGGATACACAGCTCAGCGGCTCGGCTTTCCGGACAAGAACCCTGAGGCGTACAAACGCAGTTCGCCGATCACGTACGCCGACAAGCTCGAGCGTCCGCTGCTGATCCTGCACGGAATGTCGGACGACAATGTCCACGTCCAGGATTCGATCCAGATGATCGAAAAGCTGATCCGGCTCGGCAAGACGCGGTATTTCGAAACGATGCTCTATCCGTCGGAAAACCACGGCTTTGTCAGGCCCGAAAGCTGGACCGACGAATACGAAAGAATACTGGCGTTTTTTGAAAAGCACCTGAAATAAACAGTTCGGCCGCAGAGAACACACAGTCAGAAGATCGACGGCGCCGATTTTCTGCTCTTATCTCTGTGTTCTATGCGGCCTCTGTGGCAAAATACTGTGTATGCGCATTCTCATCACCGGCGGCGCCGGGTTCATCGGTTCGCACCTTTGCGAACGTCTCCTGAACGAAGGAAATGAGGTCATCTGCCTCGATAATTTCTTTACGGGCCGCAAGGCCAACATCTCGCACCTTTTTGACCACGACGGATTTGAGATGATCCGCCACGACGTCACCCAGCCGATCCTGCTCGAGGTCGACCAGATTTACAATCTTGCGTGTCCCGCGTCGCCGGTCCACTATCAGTACAATCCGGTCAAGACCGTCAAGACCAACGTTTTGGGCATGATCAATATGCTCGGGATGGCAAAACGAGTGCGGGCCCGCATCCTGCAGGCGTCGACCAGCGAGGTTTACGGCGACCCGGTCGAGCATCCGCAGACCGAGAGTTACAACGGCAACGTCAACCCGATCGGGCTGCGTTCGTGCTATGACGAGGGCAAACGCGTCGCCGAAACGCTGATGATGGACTATCACCGCCAGAGCGGCGTCGATACGCGGATCGTCCGCATCTTTAACACTTACGGCGAGCGGATGCTCGAAAATGACGGCCGTGTCGTGTCAAACTTTATCGTCCAGGCACTTCGCGGCAAACCGCTGACCATCTACGGCGACGGATCGCAGACGCGGTCATTCTGTTACGTCAGCGATCTCGTCGAGGGCTTTATTCGCCTGATGAACGCCGAGGGTGACGACGTGCATATGCCGGTAAACATCGGCAATCCGGGCGAATTTACGATGAACGAACTCGCGGCCGAGGTCGGTACCGCGACCGGGCGGCACGTGGAGATCGAATATCTGCCGCTGCCCCAGGACGACCCGAAACAACGCAAGCCGAACATCGATCGGGCCAAGTCCCTGCTCGGCTGGGAGCCGACCGTACCGCTTCGCGACGGCCTGGCGAAAACGGTCGAGTATTTCAGAAATACGATAGAAAGTGCATCCTAAAGTTGAAACTTCTATCAGTTGCCACTAGCTTTAGCTAGTGGATGATCTGCAGCATAGCATTCGGCTTTAGCCGAACCATTTGGGCTAAAGCCCGCAACCTTGTTAGAGCGATTTCCGCTAGCTAAAGCTAGCGGCAACTTAATATGAAGATACTCATCACCGGCGGCGCCGGATTCATCGGCAGCCATCTCTCCGACAAACTCCTTGCCGAGGGCCACGAGGTCACCGTCATTGACGACCTCTCGACCGGACGGTACTCAAATATCGCTCATCTCGAAGATCGTCCCGGTTTTCGACTGATCATCGAATCGGTACTTAACGCCGGTCTGATGGAACGCCTCATCCGCGAGACCGACCGTGTTTACCACATGGCGAGCGCCGTCGGCGTCAGGCTGATCATGGAACAGCCCGTCAAGACGATCGAGACCATCTTTCACGGCACCGACGCCGTACTCAAATATTGCTCGCGGTACCGCAAGCGTGTGCTGATCCCCAGCACGTCCGAGGTGTACGGTAAGGGCATCACGGTCCCCTTTAGCGAGGACGACGATCTGCTGACCGGCGGCACCGACAAGCACCGCTGGGCATATGCCTGCGCCAAGACGCTTGACGAGTTTCTCGCTCTTGCCCATTGGAAGGAAACCCAGCTGCCGGTCGTCGTCTGCCGCCTGTTCAACACGGTCGGCCCGCGACAGACGGGCCAGTACGGCATGGTCGTACCGCGGTTTGTCCACGCCGCTCTGCGAAACGAGGCGATCGAGGTTCACGGCGACGGCAGCCAGTCCCGATGTTTCGGCCACGTCGCCGACGTCATCGAGGGGCTGACACGGCTGATCGAGACGCCGGCTTGCTTCGGCACGGTCGTCAATCTCGGCAACAGCGAAGAGGTTTCGATACTCGGCCTCGCTCAGCGGGCGATCGAGCTCACGGGCAGTTCGAGCGAGATCAGATTCATCTCGTATGACGAGGCGTACGGTGCGGGCTTTGAGGATATGCAGCGTCGCGTCCCCAACCTGGAAAAGGCAAAGCGTCTGATCGGCTATCAGCCAACCCGAACGCTCGATAACATCATCAATGATGTAGCCGCCGAATATAGAAACAGCTCGGCCAATGCTGTCGCCAATGCATAAACTCATCAGATCACGTAAATTTCGGCCTGTCGGCCTCTTGGCGGTCTTCGCCTCGGTTTTGATCCTTGCCTCGGCCGCTCTGGCTCAGAGCAGCGGCGGCCTCAAGGGCAAGGTGCGAAACACGCGCGGCTCGGGCATCGGCGGAGCCACGGTCACAGCCCGTCTCGACGGCAAGGACGTCAAGACCGTCACCGCCAACGCCAAGGGCGAATTTACGCTCGACGGACTGAACGCCGGCGTCTACAATCTCGTTTTTGAGGCCAAGGGATATTCGAGCGGTGTGCTCTACAAGGTCCGCGTCGTCAGCGGCGTCGTCAACGACCTCGGCGAGAAGCTCATACTGTCGTCCGATCAGGGCTCGCTCGTGATCGTCAAGGGCAGCATCTTCTTCAAGGACGGCACTAGCGTCGTCGGCGCCAAGGTCGAGATCGAACGAGTAAACACGGACGGCTCGGTCAAAAAGCTCGGCAGCGGCACGACCAACATCAGCGGCGAATTTACTTTTCGCCAGCCCGAAGGCGCCGCCAAACTCCGCGTTACCGCCAAATACGAGGGCACGACCGGCACAAAAGAGATCGACGTCTCAGAACCCGCCATCTACCGCCTCGCCATCACACTAGACCGCGACCGGAACGAGAAATAATATTCACGCCCAACCCGCGAACGCGGGCGGCAGCATAAAGCCGCGGGTGACGCCGACGAGCGAACCCGTGGTTCTGATCCCGGCATTCTCAAACTCCCCTCCTTACCAAGGACGGGTGGCGGCGGCCGTCTATTGGACGCTGACGGGGTGGTTCTCTCAAGTTGATGATCAAACAACCTGGATCAGACCGGGCGGGTTTGGGTCGAAATATCAACCACAGCGAATTCATGCCCGACGCATGAGAACCACTCCGTCATCCCGATAGAGACCATCGGGATGCCACCTCTCCTTGGTAAGGAGAGGAGTTTTCGGATATCGGGCCACGCCGGCGATCCGATGTTGCAGAAATGAAATCTTGCGGTATCAGTGCAATGTATGTTAGACTAAAGGTTTGATCAGATCTTTGAAAATTCATAGAACAGGCCTTAGAGTCTGTGGAGTCGAGAGTGTCGGGACAGCCGGGACAGCCGGGACAGCCAGGACACTCGGGACAGTCAGGACACTCGGGACACGCTGGACAGTCGGGACACGCTGGACAGTCGGGACACGCTGGACAGTCAGGACAGTCGGGACAGTCAGGACAGTCGGGACAGTCAGGACAGTCGGGACAGTCGGGACAGTCAGGACAGTCGGGACAGTCAGGACAGTCGGGACAGTCAGGACACGAATTCAATTCTGAATTTAGAATATCGAATAACGAATGAGCGGAGCAGAACGCCCGGATCGATCGAAACGCCAGATCGGGCCCGTCTAGAACACATGAAAGGTAATTTGAAACAACCAGGGTGCTGTAACTGCTCTAAACAGGGGCGTTACCGCGTTTTCGTCCGGATCCGGAATGCCGCATCGGGAGCACGTTTACAATTTGAAACAAGATCGGGGGTTAAAGTTACTGAATAAAGGACTTAAGTTGTTTCAAGTTCATTGAAAGGGTGGAATTAACTTGAAACGATGATCGTGGTTAAATGCCGTGAGTTCAATTTTGCTGTGATACCGATCTCGAACCCAAGATCAGTTGATCGTTTCCGAGATCTCGTCGGCGGGCTGCATCGATTCCATACTTGCCTGATCCGCGACGATCAGCGGAAACTCGTCGATGACGCCGCCGTTGGCGATGGTCTGGACCCAGTACGTTCCGGCGTCGGGAAACACGACGTTGACAAAAAAGCTGACGTTGTCGGTAAAGCCGCCGGCGGCGAGTTCGATGGTCGTCGGCTGTGAGGTGACGACCACGTTCGATCGGTCGGGCGACAATATTCGGACCTCGGTCTGGTGATTGCCCTCGCCCCGCCAATGATTGATCACGGCAAACTTGATCAGCGACACGGGCAGTTTTTCGACCATGATGTTTTGAAATATGCCCATCAGCGAGATCTTATTGCCCATCTCGATGCGAACGTCGTCGCAAAGGAGCGTGTATTCGAGTGTCAGCGTCATTGTTGCCATAGGTCATTTCGCGAGTTGGGGCGTCGGGCCGCTCGCTGTCGGATACGTAATTCTTACTTTTCCGGGTGCGGCCGGTCAAGGTTATAATTATCTAATTGATGTTCGAACACGTTTCTTACGCGGAGTAATTGCCTAATGCTGATGTACACGCTGATCTGCCTGCTGTTTGTGCTGATCGGGATCACAGGGTTTCAGTTTGCGTATATGTTCTATTTTGACCGTATCGATCGCGAACGCAAAAAACACGTCCGCAGCCTCGAGAAACGTGCCGAACGCCTTGCCCACCGGCTCGAACGGGCCGAGATCAAGCTCGCCGAACAGGCTGCCCTGCTCGAGTTGTACAAGCCGGTCCCCGAAACCGGGCCTGCCGAGGACGACGCGTGGGCCGAGGTCCTGGACGAATCCTAAACGGATTTGAACTTGACTATCGTCGCTCCCCAACTGCCCGAAAACTCCGGGGCGTTCTTATATGATTCGACGATGTCGGACTTGGCGAGAACACTGCGGACCATCTCACGTTGGACGCCGATCCCTTTGCCGTGAATGATGCGGACGATCGAAAAGCCCTTGCCGCGGGCCTCGGCGAGATACGCCTCGACCACCTTCTGCACATCCTTCGGGCTGAAGGAATGAAGGTCGATCGAATCGGTGATCTCGATCTCGAACGGCTCGGGGAACGGGCTCTCGGTCACGTCCATATTCGTCGACAATTACTTGGTCTTGGTCTGATACTGGGCGATATCCTCGGGCGGCGTGACCTTTAGCCGTGCCTTGTCCTTAAAGACGACGAACTGTTTGGTGTCCATGCGGCCCTCTGCATTGCGGAGCTGGAGGGTGAACGTCTTGTTGTCGCCCTTGCCCTCGACCTTTAGCGGCAGCGTGCCCCAGACCTCGGTGTTCGGCGCGTTACGCCAGACGGTGTAGTAACTCTGGTCGTATTTATCGAAGGCGAGTACGAGGATACCGTCAAAATCGGGCTCGACACCGTCGATCGGTTTGACCGCGTTTGTACGGGTCAGGATGACCCAGCTGCCCGGCGTCGATCCGCGGCCGACCGTGCCTTTGTCGGCGGTCTCGGCATCGAGACGCTGCCAGGTGATGAATTTGCGGTTGTTCTGCTGGAAAAATACGATGTCGCTCGGCACCTGCAGTTCGACCTGCCGGCCAAACAGCCAACCGGCCGGAGCGGGCGAGACCGCCGGATCCAGTCGGACCTGATACCAAATGTCGTATTTGTCCTCGAGTTTGTCGGGTTCGCCGGCCTCTTTTGCCGCTTCGATCTCAGCGTTCTTCGAACGCTTGCCGGTCTTTTGCTGGCCCTTCGGAGCGTCGTCAACGTCCGGGACCTCCTGTTTGGGGACAAATTTCCAGGACATTATTTCAAACGTCGAACCGTTTGCCAGCTTGAACAGGACGTTTTCCGGATTCATATCCGGTGCTGACCTGAGGTTTGACGCCGATCTGATGATGCCCGCGGCCTGCGGCGTAGTATTTTGAAACTCCTCGGCGAGTTTCTTCGACTTGTTGAGCGTTTCGCTCGTGATCACGTTCTGCGCCTCGATCCAGCCTTCGGTCTGGGCTTCGTCATGAGCGCGAACGCGGAACCACGGGACCTTTTCGAAGTCGATCTGATCGATGATGTCGAGCTGATCGCCGCGTTTAACCTCGAGGAGGTCAGCCGCGACCACGGCGTACGAGGTCCGGATCTGAGCGGTCTTGGCGATCACGGTGGCCTTGTCATTGGCACCGAGAGCACTCGAAACACCGCTGACGGTCGAGTCGATATAAGTACAGCCGCCGGCAAAGACGGCCATCGCGGCGAGGAGCAAGAGAATGGTTAACTTCGTTTTCATTTCAGATCACGGGACAATTTTCGCCAGTTATTATAACCCAACTTGTCGAGGATTTCCTTTTGCCGGCCGTTCAGATCGGGCCTGACGGCAAGTTTTGTGAGCGGAGCCTTACCGGCCGCGTCGATGCCGGCGGCGTCCAGAAACGACCGCCAGTCCAACGGCTCGCTGCCGGTAATATAACGATCGATGACGGGTGCGAGTTCCCTTCGCCCGCGCATTACCGCGAGGACGGCCGCGTTGCCGTCGTTCCGCGGGCCGGCGAGCGGATGCCTTTCGACGATCTCGCGAAGCAGCGACTCGACCGATGACCGGCCCTTTGTCGCCTTCAGAATAGCGACATCGCTGAGAAATGCGACGAGCATTCCTCTGGCGTAGACCATCGAGTTGGAACCGGCAAATCGAAGCGCCGACGCCTCGATCAGCGACCGGCGGTCAGGTTGGACCTGGTCGATATTGTATGCCTGGGCGAGCGTTGTCAGCATGTCGTCAAATCTGATCTGATTGGCGGCGACGCCGGCCTTAAGTGCCGCGTACTGAGCAAAGCCCTCGTAGAACCAGTCGTAATTGCCGGCGAGATTGACGCCGTTCGGCACCCAAAGGTGAAATATCTCGTGCCGCAGCTGCTCGTGCAGCCGCTGTATCGACTGGGCCTTGAACGGCATATCGGCCGACAGGATCGTCACGCTTCGGCCGCGGGTTTCGGCTTCCCACGCACCGATCCGCGTCTGAGCGGGAAACTTGCCGATAAAGATGCGTCGGGGCTCGTTAGTAAGTTTGCCGAATAGCCGGCTGTAGGAGTCGAAGATCGCCGCCGTCATCGCCGCGGCCTCGGCGTCGGTGAAAAGCCATTCGCCTGAGATGGCGAGGTCGAGCGTGCGGTCGCCGGCGGGTATTCGCCGGTCGCGAATGTCCGCACCGATGTAGATCACGGCCTTTTCGACGTTGCCGACGGAGAATGTGCCGGGAGCGGTCTGGTTTTCGGCCGTGAACGCCCGCCAACCCGCGGGCAGATCGAGTTGAATGGCGGCATTTCGCCCGATGCTCTGCGGCAGGAGGTCGTCCAGCATCAGCACGCCGCCCGTGCCGTTCGCCCACGAAACGTGGGCCGCCGAAGTAACGCCGAGCGGCGTGAGATCGACCGTGTAAGCGTAACCGCCGATGGCGGCCCGCTTGATCGGCGTCGAACCGGCAAGACTGCGGTCGTCGATGACATCATCGCCGGGCCCGAAGACCTTAACGCTTGAACGCCGCCGCGAGAGCCCTTCGACACCGGCAATGCTGTCCAGGAACCATATTTCGCGAATGGCGTTAGGCTCAGCGGACGCCATCCGGCCGCGAACCGCCGCGAGAACACGGCCGCCATCGGCCAAACTCACGGTGATCCGGGCCTCCTGGCCGGCGGCAATTGTAAAGAATTGTAAAATCTCGATCGTGACGGCCAAAACGGCTGAAATTGAAAGGATTTTTTTTGACATCGCCAAATGAACGAGACTAAAATGGGTTTTTGGTCACACGACCCGGAACGCATCACTTTAGCACAAAGTCCATTATGAGTCTTATCAAGGTCATTATCTACGCAATGGTTTTCTTGTTGAGCCTGTTGTTTCTCGGACGCTTTATTTTCTAGGTAACGGCGTGCCCCGAATGCATTCGACAAGTTTAGAACGAAACGGTGTCCCGCGTGCGGGGAGATAATACCTGGGGGAACAAAGGCGGTCAATTTGGCCGCTTTTTCGATTTTATGAGCGAACTACGCAAGATAAAACGTGCTCTTTTGAGCGTTTCTGACAAGAGCGGATTGGCCGGCTTTGCGGCGTCACTCGCCCGGCACGGCGTCGAGATCATTTCGACCGGCGGAACGGCCGCGGCGTTGCGTGAGAGCGGGCTCGAGGTAATTGACGTCTCGGACGTGACCGGATTTCCGGAAATGATGGACGGCCGCGTCAAGACGCTCCACCCCAAGATGCACGGGGCCTTTCTGGCACTGCGGGACAACGCGGAACATGTCGCTTCGATGCAGGAACACGGCATCGAGCCGATCGATATGGTGGTCGTCAACCTTTATCCGTTTGAAGAGACGGTCGCCCGCGACGGTGTCTCGCTCGAGGACGCGGTTGAGAATATCGATATCGGCGGGCCGGCAATGATCAGGTCGGCGTCAAAGAACTGGCGTGACGTCGCGGTCGTCACCGACACCCGACTCTACGGCGAACTGATCGCCGAGATGGATGAGAACGACGGGTCGCTATCGCTCGAAACGCGTTCACGGCTCGCGGCCCTCGCCTACACGCGGACGGCGAGCTACGATCTTGCGATCTCGTCGTACCTTGCCCGCCAATTGTCCAACGAGGACCTCGAGCGGCTCGAACCGCTAAATCCGCTCGGCGGATTGATGTTCATTGAGGCGGATGACGACGAATTGACCGAGCCGGAGGCGTCTGCCGCACAGGCTGACGGCCTACCCGAATTTCAGATCATCGAACTCGCCAAGGTGGTCGATCTGCGATACGGCGAAAATCCGCACCAGCGGGCCGCCCTCTACGGCGACGGCACAGGAGGCGGCATTGCCGATGCCGAAGAGCTGCAGGGCAAGGAGATGTCGTTCAACAATTTCGTCGATGCCGAGGCGGCGTGGAATCTGGTCAACGACCTGGACACGCGCGCCGTGGCGATCATCAAACACACCAATCCTTCCGGCGTCGGCACCGGCAATGACAACCTCGAGGCATACAGGCGTGCCCTCGCGACCGACCCGGTGTCGGCATTCGGAGGCATCGTCGCATTTAACCGCAAGGTCGATGCCGAGGCCGCCAGGGCTGTCGTTGAAATATTCTCCGAGGTCATCGTCGCACCCGACCTCGACGACGCGGCGCTTGAGGTCTTCGCCGCCAAAAAGAACCTGCGCGTCCTTCGCGTCGGCGGGCGGAAGACGGCGAATGAATCGCGACTGGAGTACAAGCAGATCGGCGGCGGGTTCCTCGTCCAGGACGCCGACGTTCACAAGCTGGCGCTCGATGATCTGAAGATCGTTACCGAACGCCGGCCCTCGGATGATGAGGTCAAGGCGATGCAGCTCGCCTGGACGGTCTGCAAACACGTCAAATCGAACGCGATCGTCTTTGCCAACTGCGAACAGACGCTCGGCGTCGGTGCAGGCCAGATGAACCGCGTCGATTCGGTTCGGATCGCCGCGATGCGGGCCGAGCGGTTTTCGCTGCCGTTGGCAGGTTCGGCTCTTGCATCGGACGCGTTCTTCCCGTTTCGCGACAACGTCGATGAGGCGGCTGCTTTCGGCGTGACGGCGATCATCCAGCCGGGCGGTTCGATCAAGGACGACGAGTCGATCGCCGCCGCCAACGAGCACGGGATCGCGATGGCGTTCACGGGAATACGCCATTTCAAGCACTGACCGGCGAACTTTTTGCTTGACAATATGTAGGGGCAGTGTTAAAACTATACCCAATTAGGACGACTGTTGGAACGCTCGAGGGGTTTTTTGGAAGAAAGATCTGTCGGGCTTTTGCGTTTTTTGTACGGTAATTACCGGAAGGAGAAATTTGTATGAAAAGACCATTGGTAATAGTTTTGATCGCTGCGGCTGCCGCGTTTGCCGCGGCCTGCGGAGCTCCGGCGGAGAACAAGCCCGCCAATACGAACACCAACGCCAACACCGCCAAGCCGGTCGCGGCCGCCCCGACCAAAGAAGGATTGTTCGAATTGGACAAAAAAGCGAACGAAGCGTGGCTAAAGGGTGACAAGGCTTATTTCGAGGCCAACCTTTCGGACAAGTTCGTATCGTTTGAGCAAGGAATGCGTATGAACAAGGCCGAGTTGGCTGGCATGATCGGCTCATTCAAGTGCGACGTCAAGACCTGGAACCTCGACGACCCGCAGATGTCCAAGATCAATGACGACACCTATGTCCTGACGTACAAGGGCACCTTTGACGGCAGTTGCACCGGAGCCGATGGGGCGGCGATGAAACTGCCCAGCCCGACGCGTGCGGCCACCATTTATGTCCGCGACGGCGACAAATGGCGAGGTGCGTTTCACAGCGAAACGCTGGTCATAGACCCCAAGAATCCGCCGCCGGCACCGCCCAAGACCGAAGCGAAGAAGGAAGCTCCCAAGAAGGACGCCGAGACCGTCGCCAAGGAAGAGGCCAACAGGCCGAAGCCCGGCCCCAACACCGACGCTCTGGTCAAACTGCACACCGCCGGCTGGGAGGCCTTTAAGGCCAGGGACGCCAAGACCTTCGGCGAAATGATGTCAGCCAATATGGCACTTGTCGATCCGATCGGCGGCTATATGTCAGGTAAGGACGCGGTCATCAAACAGTGGACCGAGACGATGAAGTGCGAAGGCATCACCAAGGTCAGCGTCGCTGACGGATTTGCCTCAGCACTGTCGCCGACCGTCGAACTGCTGACGCTCAAGGGCACCGCCGACGGCACCTGCGACGGGCAGAAGAACGGCCCGCTCTTCCAGTCGGCCGTGTATGTCAAAGAGGGCGAAGCATGGAAGCTCGCCTTTATGTTCGAATCGCCGGCGATGTGATCCGACGTTCGCCGATAAACTCGAAAAGGGCCGGGGCATTTACGCTCCGGCCCTTCGTCTTGTGCGGGCGGCACCGCTGTTGTCGGCCGCCTACGGTACGAATGTCCGCATCCAGATCTCACGCCCGTCGGTCGAGAACGAGATCATCCCGCGTTCGCCGGTCGTCAGCACATCGGCCCCGGTGGCCTTCCATCTCTCGACGACCTCCCGATGCGGATGCCCGAACGGCGACGAACGGCCGACCGAAATGACCGCCTGCGAAGCCCCGACGGCTCTGATAAACTCGTCGGTCGACGACGTCCGGCTGCCATGGTGCGGCACCTTGACGACGTCCGCCCGCAGCGTCCCGCCGCCGGCAGTGAGTTCGCGTTCGGCCGCTGATTCGATATCGCCGGTCAGTAGAAATGACCGTGTGCCCATCGAGATCCGCAACACGATAGACTGGTCGTTGCCCCAAATGGAATTCGGCCTTTCATCGGCGGCGGGCAGCAGCACTTCGACAACGGCGTTGCCGATCCGTATGACATCGCCGCGAGAGACAAACTCGGTCGCGATACCTCGCCGTCGGGCCTTTTCGGCAAATGCAGCGAAATCCGGATCTTCCAAAGGCAGGCGGGCGATGAGCGCCTTTTTGACCGCGAAATTGCCGGCGACGTCCGTCAACCCCTGAATATGGTCCGCGTCGGCATGCGTCGCAAGGATGTAGTCGACGCCGCTGAGCCCCTTTTGCCAAAGCACCTCAGACACGACCGACTCGCCGATACCGCGAATGTCAGGTTCAAAGCCGTCGCCCTCGGCGTCCGCGTTTCGATAGTCGAACCGCCCGCCGCCATCCACCAGCATCGTCGTTCCGTCAGGAAATGTCGCAAGAGCGGCATCGCCCTGCCCGACATCGAGTATTTCGAGATGAAGCCTGCCGTCCGGCCGCCCCGCACTGTATGGATGAAAGATTATGATGGATGCCAGCAGAACGGTCGCCGCACCTGCCATTGGCATCGCCTTAATCCATGGCCTATTCTTTCGTCCGACCGTAAACGGATCCCAGGCTGTGACCCCGAAGGCAATGATCATGATCGGTATGAAATACAAGAAATAAATGGCAGTAGCGGGTCCGGTGTAGGCAGGCAAGCGAAAGCTGGCCCATCCATTTTCCGAGAAGATACCCGGTGCTGCGAGCATTATCCAGTTGGAAATCTCAGCGATCTTGAAGAATGGCACCGCAAGCGGACGTCCGACCGTAACAAACACCGCTCCCAGCACTGCCGCGAAACTCTCTATCGCGATAAATAGCCCAACCCACAAATTTAGAAAAACGGATGAGAGCGACACCCTGTGAAAATACACAATGCTGAGCGGAAGCATACATATCTGGACGATGATCGAGACGATCAGGCCCTCGATCAGGCTTCTAAGTGCCCGCTGGATGCCTCCGCGCAATAACCAGTTGGGAAGTTCGCGACGATATAATGACGCGGACCATATCTGCTGTTTGGATTCGATCGACCACGCGGCCGGATTCCAAAAGATCATTTCGCACGAACGTGAAAGCCAGTTCGGAACGTCCGGCGGAAATGGCGATATGGTCGTCGGCGTCCAACTTCCGATCTCCCTAAGCTTCTCGATAATGGGATAGGCGAGAATGACGATCGAACCGACGCTTACGAAGGTGAGTTGAAATGACGGGTCAAAAAGTGCTGACGGCTGCCACACAAGTAAAACGAGGGCACAACCGCCCAGCGAATTTAGAAGCGTTCCCTGCCGATAGATCACAAATGAAAATAGCAGCACGGTGAACATGATCGCCGCCCTGACCACCGGTAGGTCACCGCCTACTGCAAACGTGTATGACCACAGTACGATCACCGTGACTCCAAACTGGATCCAGCGATTGCCGGTGAAAGCCCGTATGAAGAGCAACATCAGCCCGCCAATGAAGGTGATATGAAGCCCGGAAATAACCAGGATATGAAACGTGCCGCCTTCGCGGAAAAGGTCGGCGGTGCGTTTGTCCAAAAAGAACTTATTGCCGAGTAATGACGCGATCATTATCCCGGAGGCAGGTTGAGAGAGCTCGCGGCGAAAGATTTCGATCACGCCGGCACGGGCGTCGTATGCCCACTTGAGCGGCAGAAACACGCTCTCTGCAGACATCGGCTCGACCAACAAACGGCTTTTGACCGTACAGGACGCGTCGATGCCGATCCGGTCGAGCATTTGCTTTCGGCTTACGACGCCGGGATCGAGAAACCCGTCATCACGGGAAATGCGGCACACGGCTCGTATCACCGAACCATATCCCAAATCATTGTCCTCGACACCGCTTCCGTTTGCCTTTGGCAGATACAGGCGTATGCGGCCGGAAACGGATCTCTCCGCCCCACGAAATGCGATCTTTGCCGTATCAAGATCCGCGATCAGTCCCTCCGGCATCGGCTCCGGCGATCGGCGCAATACTCCTTTCAGTTCAACCGGGGAGCCCGTCGTGATACTGCCATTGTCGATGAGAAGTCGGACACGATCGGATCGGACGCCGGCCTTTTCTATCGTCGATGACATCATCCCGGCGACGAAAAAGGCAAACAAGGTCAATACTGTCGCGAACCGCTGTTCACGCATTACGAACGCGATGCACCCAACGAACAGACACAACGCGATCAAAATTGAGGTTCTAGGATAAAACGGATCGGCGGCCAGTATGCCGCCGGCGAATGCGGCCGCGAGCCAAAGCATCGGCTGGCGATCATATTCTTTGGTTTTACGATCGTCAGCCATCGTAAATCGTCTATTCGACCCTGATCGAGGAACGCAGCACCTCAAAACGGGACTCACTCATTCCGCGCACTTGTAAAATATGTTCGACGCGGCGAAACGGGCCGTTCTCGTTGCGAAACGCGACGATCGCTTCGGCGGTCTTTCGGCCGACATACGGCAGCTTCTCGAGTTCCTCAACGGTCGCCGTGTTGATATTGATCGCGTTTGCAGGTGATATCGCCGCGTTTGCCGCCGGCTGAACGACAACCCGGGTCGAGCACGACATTACCGCCGCGGCGAGCACGAGAAACAGTGAAAGCCTGAACCGCATTTCCGCTAATAATAGTTGAGCGGCCGTGGAAAAGCCAAATGCGGTACGCTACTGTTCGTTTTCCATTTCGGAAAGGTCCTGCAGGTATTCGAACGCCTTTTCGAGGATCGGGCGGGCACGCGAGGCGCCGTCCATCTCACCGATAAAGCCTTCGCGGACCATCGCGTCGAGGATGGCGGCGGCACGGCCGTACCCGATCCGCAGGTGACGCTGGAGCAGGCTGGTCGAACCACGCTTTGCCTGAACTGCACATTTGAGAGCGTCGTGAAAGAGCGGGTCGCGGCGTCCGGGCAGTTCGCCGTCGTCCTCGAGCTCCTCCTGTGAGACGGTGATCGTCCGGTCATACTCGGGCCGGCCCTGTGCCTTGGCAAAATCGACCACCTTCATGATCTCGTGTTCGTCGACAAAGGCTCCGTGCACGCGGGTGACGTTGCTGTTGCCCGGCGGCAGGAACAGCATATCGCCCTGCCCGAGCAGTGCCTCGGCCCCGTTGCCGTCGATGATCGTCCGGCTGTCGACCTTGCTCGATACCCTGAAACTGATGCGCGAGGGGAAATTGGCCTTGATGAGGCCCGTGATAACGTCAACCGACGGCCGCTGTGTCGCGAGCACCAGGTGGATGCCGACGGCACGGGCCATCTGCGCTAAGCGCGTGATCGACTCTTCGACCTCCTTGCCCGCGACCATCATCAGATCGGCGAGCTCGTCGATGATAATGACGATGTACGGCAGCTTGCGAAACGGATCGCCATTGTCGTCGAGCCGGCCCTCGGCCTTGTACTGTTTGATCTTTTCGTTGTAACCGTCAATATTGCGGACGGCGTGGCCGGCAAGGTCCTTGTACCGGCGTTCCATCTCGGTCACCGCCCAGCGGAGTGCCGTCGCCGCCTTTTTCGGGTCGGTAATGATCGGCGTAGAGAGATGCGGGATGTCGGCATAGAGCCCAAGTTCGAGCCGCTTGGGATCGACCATTATGAACTTTACCTCGTCGGGCTTTGCCTTATAAAGGATCGACATCACGAGCGTATTGACGCCGACCGACTTACCGGCACCGGTCGCACCGGCGATCAAAAGGTGCGGCATCTTGGCGAGATCGGCGACGTACTTGCCGCCGTCGATCGTTTTACCGAGCCCGAGCGTGAGCAGCGACCTTGAGTCGGTGAACTTGGCCGACTCGATCACTTCGCGCAGAAAGATGGTCTCGCGTTTGACGTTCGGCACCTCGATCCCGACGTACGCCTTGCCGGGAATACGGTCGATGCGGATAGACGGGGCCTTTAACGCGAGACAAAGGTCGTCAACCAGGCCCGTTACACGCGAGTACTTAACACCGGCGTCCGGCTTGAATTCGAAGGTCGTCACAACCGGGCCGGGCGAAATATGTACCACCTTGCCGGGCACATTAAACTCGGCGGTCTTTTTGGCGAGCAGAGCGGCGACCTCGCGAAGCTCAGACTCTTTGTGCGTAAATGCCGGCGGCACCTCCGAAAGCAGCGAAGGGTCAGGCAGGACGTAGTTCTCATAGTCCTGAGCCGCGGGCTTGGCGACCTCGTCGACCGGCTCATCTTCCTCGAAGGTCGGATCGTCTTCGACGTCGCCCGCTGCTTTTTTCGGTGCGATCGGAATATTCTCGATCTCAGGGTCGAGCACCTTGCGGGTTTCGTATTGTTCCTCGCGGGTGTCGATCGTCGGGATAGAATCGATCGGCTCGTCGGCGAATAGCGGTTCGTCGCGATCCGCCGCCGCAGCCGCCGCGGCAAATGCCTCGATCTCACCGACCGAGATCGTCGGCGGTACCGCTTCGGCGGCATGCTCACGCTTTTCTCGCCGCTTCTCAGCCCGCTTTCGGGCCGAATCGTCGGCCGGCTGCTCGGCCCGCCGTCGTTCACGCCATTCGTCAATGCGTATCCGCAGATTTTCCCAGGCGACGTCAAAATGGCTCAGAAACCCGGTCAGCGTAAAATTCGTGATAAGCAGAATCGAACAGACAAGGATCGCCGACAGCAAGATCCCGGCCCCTATTTTGCTGATGAAATAAGCAGTTCCACGCGCCGCGGCTTCGCCGATAATGGCTCCGTATCCGCCAAGCAGTGAGATCAGGCCGGACAGTGAGACCGCAAAGAATATGTAGCCCGCGACCCGCGAAATACTGGGAACGAGCGTGTCGGACAGGAACACTCGCCACGCCATCAGGGCGATGAGCACCGGTATCAGATACGCCGTCCAGCCAAAGCCGCTCAGCAGAACCGCCGCGATATTGGCACCGACCACCCCGACCCAATTTCGGGTCGACGCCAATCCCGCACCCGTCGAGATCAGCGAACGGTCGTCCGGACTGCTCGTCACCAGCGAAAGAAAGACCAGCACCGCCAAAACGCCCACTATTACAGCAACGACCTCATTCAACCTCGAGTGCTTGGCCGCTTTGCCGCTCTTCTTTTTGAGCAGCGTGGTGCCGTCCGCGAGACAAAAATTGATCTCGTCGTCCTGATAGGTCTCTTTACATGTCGGGCAAACTTTCATCGATCGAGGTGATAGGTGAACGGTGACAGGCCGAGGGATCTCTCCCCCTTTTACCTGTTACTCTTTTTATGCACCAGAAACTCCTTAATGAACTCGTCTATATCACCATCCAATACGACCTCAACGTCGGAACGTTCGAACTTTGTGCGTGTGTCTTTGACCAGACGGTACGGATGCAGAACATAATTTCTAATCTGCGAGCCGAACGAAATATCCTGTTTGGTCGCCTCAAGTTCGGCGGCTCCTTCGAGTCGCTTTTCGAGTTCTAGTTCATATAGCTTTGACCGCAGAACCTGCATCGCGACTGCGCGATTTTGTATCTGCGAACGCTGATTCTGACATGTTACAACAATTCCGGTCGGCAGATGCGTGATCCTAACGGCACTGTCCGTGACATTTACATGCTGGCCGCCGGCACCGGACGAGCGATATGTATCAACACGTAGATCCTTGTCCTCGATATTTACCTCGATATTTTCGTCGATCTCAGGGCTGACGAACATCGACGCGAAGGACGTCTCGCGGCTGCCGCCCGAGTTGAACGGCGAAATTCGGACCAATCGGTGCACGCCCGCCTCGGCCGACAGCAGGCCATATGCATAATCACCCTCGACCCGAAAGGTGGCAGACTTAATACCCGCTTCGCTGCCGGATTGCTCGTCGATGATCTCGGCCTTAAAGCCTTTCTTTTCGCACCAACGCAAGTACATCCTCAAGAGCATCTGAGCAAAATCCTGGGCGTCCGTTCCGCCGGCACCGGCCTGGATCGAGCAAATAGCATTGTTCGGATCAGTTTCGCCGGAGAGCAGACTTTCCGTCTCGGCAAGGCTTACCTCTTTATCGAGACGTTCAATTAGCCTTTCAAGTTCCACCGCCGAATCGGCGTCCTCGGCCGCAAATTCGAAAAGGACGTCGGCGTCCGAAACGCCAGTCTCGAAACCTGCCTGGCGTGCGAGCGATTTCTCGATCCGCGAACGGCTCTGTACGACCTTTTGGGCCGTGTTCGAATCATCCCAAAAACCCTGAGATGAGATCTGCTGTTCAAGTTCGTCTAACTGCTTCTGTTTGGCAGGAGCGTCAAAGAAACCTCCCAAGTTGGGTAACTTTCTCTTTGATCGCGTCGAGTTTTGTTTGAAGTTCTGTGAGTTCCATCTGGGATATTCTACAACAATCAGCGGCCCGCTGCAGAACCTTGGGAGCAGACGCCGGAATCTAGCCACGCTCGACTGCAGCTTCGCGTCTTCGAAGAATGCACAGTCCTAGCAAGATCACCGTCACCATTGTGCTGAGCCAGGCGAACCAGTCGCCGTATTTCACATAAAAAGTCTGCGAGCCGTCGGATTTTGAGACGCTCCAGACTCGAGTGGCTTCCTGGTATGTCGGGGCTTCGTCAAGGACCTGGCCCCGTTCATTGATGTAGGCGGTGATGCCGACGTTGGTGACGCGAAGAACAGGGCGATTGGTCTCGACGGCACGAAAAACGGCATTAGCAAGGTGCTGTCGCAGAACCGGTGTCGGGCCGAGATAGCCGTCGTTCGTCATTTCGATCAACACGTCGGCACCGTTGCGGACGAATTCCCGCGAGAGCTGACCGAAATGCGACTCGAAACAGATCATTACACCCGCCTTGGCATCGCCCACCGGCAAGATGTCGTATTCGCGGCCATATGCGAAATTGCCGACAAATCCCGGCAAGATGCCCTCTAGCGGCCGCGGCACGGCCTCGCCGAACGGAAGGAGATAGATCTTGTCGTACTGTGCGGCCTCTTTCCCGTCAGGCCCGACCATTACAGCCGAATTAAAATACTTTGTCGTCCCCACGTCCGGCTCAGCCGAATTGAACAAAACACTCACATTGTTTCTTCGAGCAAAATCCCCAATATATTGCTGAAACTCACGGTCGTCGTTGTACGCGAAATTCATCGGCGATTCGGGGAGAATGACGGTTGTTGGTTGTTCGTTGTTCGTTGTTCGAAGTTTGCGCAGCTCCGCCTCGGCCGCGGCGATCTGCCGCTCGCGAAGCTGCTCCCATTTTTGATAGTCGAGCCCGGCCATCGGGACGTTGGGCTGGATCGCTATAACGTTCGTTTTCGCTGGTACAATTACATCGTGCGGCGGCCCAACCAAAATGCCCCACAAGATCACTGCTAGTAAGGCTCCAAAAACGACTGCAACCACAGGCAGACGAATGTCATAATCGGGCACACGCCACATCTCCTGTCTGATCGACTTGTTCGTCAATGCGGGCCAACCGAGAATCGAGAAAACAAATGTCGAATAGAATGGTGCGGTTTTGGGATTTCCCATAAACCGATGATAGTTCCCGGCAAAATAGGCTAGAAAGGAACTCGGCAACAATAGGAATGCACCTGTCAAAAATACGCCGCCAACCGTCGCTACCTTCAAGGCAACACCACCATTGAATTGTGAGTATCCGATCGCATTCCAAGTATTACCCGTCAGCCAATACCGCAGAAACTCTGTGAACACCCAAACGAACGGAGCGGCGAGGTATGCCCAGGCTCCGAACCGCCGCAAAAGGGTCGACAATATTCCGGCGAACAACGCCGGAAACAGCCCGACAACGAGACACACACAGAGCAGCAGAAAATACGCAAGCCACCATGGGAAGCCGGCGTAGTTTATCGGTGCGAATGTGAGCCACCAGCAAGTACCGTAAAAGAAGACGGTACCGAACAACCAACCTGTCACGAACGATCTCGCGACCGACGCTCTCTCACGCTCGACGGCGTATATCAGCGGCACGAGTGCAAACCAAGCCAGGAACCAATAATCAAAATCCGGAAACGCCAGGATCAGCAAGATCGCTGAGGCAATTGCAAGCAATACGCTTTTCAGATCGGGGAAGTATTTGGCGAGCCGGAGAAGCATCGGCTAATTTTAGCAGAAACCGATCACCGATTCAGGTCAATTTGAACGGTCGAAATTCAAGGACGCCGAACAATTAGCCGACAAGCGCATTTTTTGTCATACGCAAGATGACATTTTTCGTCATTTTCGGTCAGATCGGTCGATCATTCGTTCAATTTGAACTGCTCCGCTAATG
The DNA here is from genome assembly GCA_964592865.1 of uncultured Chloracidobacterium sp. Taxonomy (GTDB): domain Bacteria; phylum Acidobacteriota; class Blastocatellia; order Pyrinomonadales; family Pyrinomonadaceae; genus OLB17. The sequence continues at coordinate 44,995 of CAZQGN010000032.1, forward strand.
TCCGCCCTTGGTGAGCGATCAGAATGAACGAAGATGGTCCGTTCTGCCTAACACGCCGTAAAATCGGGGTTTAAAGAAGGAAAGCCCGGCCTTTTCGGCCGGGCTCTTAATGGAAGGACAACTGAAGGAACGCTCG
>CAZQGN010000033.1:0-41995 GCA_964592865.1 uncultured Chloracidobacterium sp.
ACAGTTTGCCACAACGAAGGATCTCATCGAGGAGAAGTATCGTGCAAGAATCGCACTATCGCATGCCTGACCCCATGCTTTCCCTTGATCTTCTGACAAAAGAACAAACCTAGCGCCTCGTTTGTTTTGGTCAGATCTACTTTCAAATATCGCTCGCCGTTTATTAGGCGATGCCATCATCAATTCGAGCACAGACATGCTTCGCCGTCGGGGCGATTTTTGTCTTTTCTGTGTTTTCAATGCTACATTTAGCCTGCAAGTCATTTCTATACATTTAATGGAGCAATTGATCAAAAATGAGTTATATTGAGCAGGTTTGGGCGAGAGAGATACTCGATTCGCGGGGCAATCCGACGATCGAGGCCGAGGTGGTGTTAGAGGACGGTACGATGGGCCGGGCGGCGGTCCCGAGCGGTGCCTCGACCGGCGAGAACGAGGCGGTCGAACTCCGCGACGGCGACAAGCTCCGTTATCTCGGCAAGGGCGTCGAAAAGGCGGTCGAGCATGTCAACGAGACCATTTCACGCGAGCTTGAGGGCCTGGACGCGCTCGATCAGACGCTCGTCGATGAAACGATGATCGGCCTCGACGGCACGCACAATAAATCCAAGCTCGGTGCCAACGCGATCCTTGCCGTTTCGATGGCAAACGCACGCGCCGCCGCCGCCGCTCTCGAGATACCGCTGTATCGATACATCGGCGGGGCAAACGCCAAGACTCTGCCCGTGCCGATGATGAACATCCTGAACGGCGGTGCGCACGCCGACAATAACGTCGATTTTCAGGAGTTTATGATCATGCCGGTCGGGGCGCCCAACTTTAGCGAGGCACTGCGGACCGGTGCTGAGATCTTTCATACGCTCAAGGGCGTGCTCAAATCGCGCGGTTATTCGACTTCGGTCGGCGACGAGGGCGGTTTTGCACCCAATCTGAAATCGAATGACGAGGCCGTCGAGACCATCCTCGAGGCGATCGAAAAGGCGGGCTACAGGGCCGGTGATAACGTCATGATCGCCCTCGACCCGGCGGCGAGCGAGTTTTACATCGACGGCAAGTACGTCTTTAAAAAATCTGACAACCGGCAGCTTTCGTCAGATGAGATGGCGGCGTACTGGGCCGATTGGTGCGGAAAATACCCGATCATCTCGATCGAGGACGGCATGGCCGAAAATGACTGGGCCGGTTGGAAGAACCTTACCGACGCGGTCGGCGACAAGGTACAGCTCGTCGGCGACGACCTTTTCGTGACCAATACCAAATTCCTGCAACGCGGCATCGACGAGGGCACGGCAAACTCCATTTTGATCAAGGTCAACCAGATCGGGACGCTGACCGAAACGCTTGACGCCATCGAACTTGCCCGGACCAATAATATGACGGCGGTCATCTCGCACCGCTCGGGCGAGACCGAAGATTCGTTCATCGCCGATCTGGCGGTCGCGACCAACGCCGGCCAGATCAAGACCGGCAGCCTGTGCCGCAGCGACCGTATCGCCAAATACAATCAGCTGCTGAGGATCGAAGAGGACCTCGGCGAGTCGGCACGCTATCCGGGCCGAAAGGCGTTTTATCAGCTCCGTTAATGGATATCCGCAAGGCCCTGCTGGCCGAGCATTCGAAAGCGCAGACGGCAAAGATCGTCGGCTATGTCGGCGGCGATCCGGAGCGGTTCGCCGAGCTTATGCGGTCATACCTGGGCGATGACCGGCTCGTGGCCCAGCGGGCGGCGTGGGCCGTGAGCAATTGCGTCGAGATTCACACGGCGCTTGCCCGGCCGTACATGGCCCGGTTCATCGAGCAGCTGCGGCGGCGTGACGCACATCAGGCCGTCAGGCGAAACGCCGTCCGCCTGCTGCAGTTCGTCGATATACCGCCGCGTTTCGCGTCCCGTGCCTTTGACGCCTGCGTCGAACTGGTCGATGACCCGCGTGAACCGGTGGCCGTGAGGGCATTTGCGATGACGGTCGCCGCGAGGATCGCCAAGGGGCATCCCGAACTGATCAGCGAATTGCGGCTGATCGTCAGCAAACATCTCGAAAGCGCGTCGATGGCCTTTTGCGTACGGGCACGAGCGATATTGACCTGATATGGAATGGGAAAAGGACGGCTTTACCATCAGCACCGATACTGACCGGCTCGATATCGACGTCATCCACGGCTATCTGACGGGCGAATCGTACTGGGCACGCGAGCGGACCCGCGAACAGACCGAGGCCGCGATCCGGCACTCGATCTGCTTCGGCGTTTATGACGGTGCCGCGTTGATCGGTTTTGCCCGCGTTGTTAGCGATCGTGCCACATTCGCCTACATCGGCGACGTTTTTGTGCTCGACGGCTATCGCGGCCGCGGCCTCAGCAAATGGCTGATGGAGACAATTCTGGCTCATCCAGAACTCCAGAACCTGCGGCGATGGGTCCTCGCGACACGTGACGCACACGGCCTCTACAGCCAGTTCGGCTTTGCCGGGCTCAAGCATCCCGAACGCTGGATGGAACTCCCGGCTCCGAACGCCTACTGACAAAAAAGTTTGGCGGTGGACGGCCCGCATCGTTTATAATGGAGTTTCGGTTCTCGACAGAACGCAGTATTTGTGACCGTCATTTCGTTTCCGATCACCGACCAAAATGGCATCTCCGACCGATAAACCCATTGCACTGATAATCCTCGACGGCTGGGGGCACTCGGCCCGGAGCGAGGGCAACGCCATCGCGATGGCGCACACGCCCTATTACGACGATATCTGCGCGCGGTTCCCGATGACCACGCTGACGGCGGCCGGTACGCGTGTCGGGCAGTCGGCCGAGTCGGTCGGCAACCCCGAGGTCGGACATCTAAGCCTCGGGACCGGACGGCCCGCGACGTCAGAGAGTTACCGGATCGAAGATTCGATCCGTAACGGCAGCTTTTTTGAGAACGAGACGCTTAACCACGCGTTCGCCCAGGCCTTTGCCAACGGCCGTCCGGTCCATCTGGTCGGGATGCTCAGCGACGCGGGCATACATTCGTCGATCGAGACCATTTTTGCCCTGCTGCGGATGGCCAAGCGCTTTGGCGTCAGCGATGTGTTCATCCACGGGATATTGGACGGCGTCGACGTGCCGAACCGGACCGCGGATATCTACGTCGAGGCGCTCGAGATCAAGCTCGCCGATATCGGCGTCGGCCGGATCGCGACGCTCTGCGGGCGATATTTCGCGATGGACAGCCAGGGCAACTGGGAGCGGACCGCACGGGCGTACACGATGCTTGTACACGGCGAGGGCGACCGGGCCGATGACGCGGTCTCGGCGATCCGAAACTCATTCTTACGCGGCATCACCGATGAATTTACCGCGCCGATCGTGCTCGAGTCCGAACCCGGCACGCCCGTCGCCCGGATACGCGAGGGCGACACGATCATCTATTTCAACCATCGTGCCGAATCGATGCGCCAGCTCGTCAGGTCGCTGTCGGTGCCGGACGCTCTCGGCTCGGCCAAGCCGGCTTTCAAGTCGGTCTGTATGACGGAGTATGACCGTGATTTCGCTCTGCCGGTGGCGTTTCGTTCGGAACGCTCAACGAACGGGCTGACCGAGGTCCTCGCTTCGGCCGGCATTCACAATATCAAGATCAGCCAGTCCGAGCGGTTTCCGCACATCACATATTTCTTCAACGGCGGCCGCAATACCGAGCTCGAACGCGAAAAGCACATTCTGCTGCCGACGCCGCGGTCAGAAACGCCCGATCAGCAGCCCGAGTCGCAGAGTTTCAAGATCGTTGACAGCTTTATTCAAAATCTCGGCTCGGCGCCCGGCGGTATGTATGTGGTAAATATTCCGGCCGCGGACCTGGCCGCCCGCACCGGAAAGATCGAAAAGACGGTCGAGGCGATACAGTTCATCGACACCTGTGTCGGCGGCATCGTCGAACATGTGCGTGCCGCGGGCGGCGTATCGATCCTGACCTCGTCACACGGCGGCTGTGAGGAAATGTCCAATGTCGTGACCGGCGAACCGCAGGGAACCGCGACGGCGAACCCCGTGCCTTTTCACCTGATCGCCGACGGACTCAACGGCACCCAACTTCGAAGCGGCGGTTCGCTCGCCGACGTCGCCCCGACGATCCTCGCGTTATTCGGCATCGAAAAACCGGCGGAAATGACCGGTTCCGACCTGCTTGCAGCCTGATCGCGGCCGCCCGGACGCGGGCCCGCAAATATTCGATCTCGCGAATTCTCACCTGACCGATTTTTCTCTATAATTGTGGTTTCGCTCAGTTGCAGCCGAACAGATTATGGTAGAAGAATTTGCGTTCGACAATACCGAAGAACGCCGCAAAGTACGACAAAATGGGACGGGTTGGGTCGAGGTCATCGCCGGGTCGATGTTTTCGGGCAAATCCGAAGAACTGATCCGCCGGCTTAACCGCGCGCGTATCGCCCGGCAAAAGGTACAGGTATTTAAGCCGAAGATCGACGCCCGCTATTCGCACGAGGAGATCGCCTCGCACTCGGGCCAGACACACGGTTCGACGCCGGTCTCGACGACGGCCGAAATGATGGCCCAGATAATGGCCGATACACAAGTGATCGGCATCGACGAGGGCCAGTTTTTCGACGCTCCGATCATCGACGCGGTCAACCAGCTTGCCGCCGAAGGCCGGCGCGTGATCGTCGCTGGGCTCGACCAGGACTATACGGGCAAGCCGTTCGACCCGATGCCGCAGCTGCTGTCGATCGCCGAATTTATCACCAAAACCCACGCGATATGCGTCAAGTGCGGAGCGACGGCCAACTATTCCCAGCGGACGGTCGAGTCTGACGCCCGCGTCGAGGTCGGTGCTGCCGATAAATACGAGGCCCGCTGCCGTATGTGCTTTATCCCGCACGCCGACGCGCCGACCCGGCACGACTAAACTATATTGGAAAACTAAGATGAGCCGCAGCCCGCCTGAGAGCGGGCTGCGTTCGTTAGAAGATTACTTGACGGCCTTCATCGAATAGAGGATCGCCGGAAAATCGTCGGAGTGCTTGTCAAAATTGGTGCCCTTGGTCGAGGTCATGACGTTGAGCTGCTGCTTTTGGCCAAGATAGGTCCGATAGCCGATCCACTGATGGCGTCTCGGGCCGGATTTGTCCTCGGGCATGGCTTCGACAAATTCGACACCGGTGATGCCGTCGATCTCGACCAGTTTGACCGACTCGTATTTGCCGTTCTTCAACTGCTGGAGGGCCTGATCGTGATATGCCTTGAGGCTCGTGTCCATCGGAAAGCTGTCCGGCATGACCGAGATATTTACGAGCAAAAAGGCATTATCCGGCGACTGGTAGTTAAAGGACTCTTTCTTGACGTCCATCTTTTTCCAGCTGGCCGGCAGTTTCCACGACAGTCCCTGATCGTCCCACTTCGTTTCGGTGCCGCCGTCGACGATAGCCTGCTGGCTGGCGGTCAGTTTCGGCTTTTCGGCCGCCGATGACGACGATGTCGACGAACCGGACGAGTTGCCCGAGCTGGCGGTGTTCGAATTGCCGCCCGACGTGCCGCCGCTCAGCCCTTTTAACTTGTCGCCGAGCCCGCAAAATGAGAAAGCGAAGAAGATAAGTCCCAATGTGAGTAGTGATTTCATTCAAAAGCCTCCGTTGTATGATGTTGGTCTGCAACATTGTCACCGCAAAGGGCCAAAATTGCAATTCCCATAAACGGCGAGGGGCCGGTGATCGCGGCTTCGGCCGCTAAGGATTTGCCGAAGCGGGGACACAGCCAGTAAAATCTACAAAACCCGACAAAATATGAGATCACGATCATTTCTCCCAACACGGCTCGAACTGTACCCGGCGGCAGCCCTCATCGTCATTGTTTTTTGCTCGGCGGCGTTTGCCCAAACCGCTGTTTTCGGCGTGCCGACCGCTGAGATCCAACAAAAAGGCTCGCTCTACATCGAGGCCGACCTGTTTGCCCATTTTGACAAGTTCGACCGCGGCGGATTTCGCTCGTTCGGCCCGTCGGTGATCTACGGCGTCAACAAGCGCGTCGAGGCCGGCATCAATCTCTACGCGACGCAGGACGGTACCGAGACGACCGTCGAGATCGAGCCGAATATTAAATACAGGGCGCTCGATCAGGACAAGTTCGGCGTCGATGTCGCCGTCGGAGCCGTAGCATATGTTCCGATCGTCCGCTCGGCCGACTCAAAGGCGTCGGCGATGCTCTACACGGTCGCGACGCGTAAATTCGCCTCGGCCAAGAACCTCGCGCTGACCGGAGGCGTTTACCGGGTCGTCGGGGGAACGGCCGACATGGGGACGCGGACCGGCATTCTCGTCGGTGCCCAGCAGCCCGTGACCAAGCGGCTGACCTTGATGGCGGATTGGACCAGCGGCAAGAACCGTTTTGGCTACTCAAATGCCGGTTTTGGCTACGCGGTGACCTCGAAACAATATCTAATGGTCGGCTATTCGTTTGGAAATTCCGGCCGTGCCAACAATTTTCTAAACCTCTATTACGGATTCACTTTCTGACGCCCGAAATTCGCTAACTTCGCTACCACCTTGCAAGAGTCGTTCGCCGGAGCCGTTCCAACAGTAAAGGAGACGCTTTCCCCGGCAATTGGAACGACTTAAACGCAAGGAGTGAAATTATGAAGTTACGAATTGGAACGAGCGCCGCTGCGCTCTTTATGCTGACGGCATTGGCCGTGGGTGCTCTCGCACAAAAGCCCGAATATCGGATCTCGAAGGGCTATACGCACAAAAATCTCACCATCTTTCTGATCCACGGCAAGGATCAAAACAAAAAGGGCAACATACTGACGCTGCAGGAGGCGATGGAGCGAAAGATATTTGTCGTCTATGAGACGTCAAACGTCAACGAACTCGAGGTCGAAAACCTTTCGAAGGAATTTGAGGTCTTTATCCAGTCGGGCGATATCGTCAAGGGCGGCAAGCAGGATCGCGTGCTGGCCGTGAGCATAATCATCCCGGCGCGGTCGGGCCGCATCAGTATCGAATCGTTTTGTGTCGAATCGGGCCGCTGGACGAAGCGCGGTGACGAAGATTCGACAAAATTTGACAGCTCGAATGACCGCATCGTTACCAAGGACCTGAAGATCGCGGCAAACGGTGTCCGTTCGCAGCAGGAAGTCTGGGACAAGGTCGCCGAGGCCCAGACGCGCCTCAGCAAGAGCGTCGGCGGCACGGTCAACTCGACCAAGTCGGCATCGAGCCTGCAGCTCAGCCTTGAGAACAAAAAGGTCGTAGCTCTGATCGACGAATACATCGCTAAATTGTCAGGCGTGATCGACGGCCAGTCCGACGTGATCGGCTTTGCGTACGCGGTCAACGGCAAGGTCAACAGCGCGGACGTCTATGTGTCGAACGCGCTTTTCAAGAAGGTCTGGGGCAAGATGCTCAAAGCGTCGGCGACCGAGGCCGTTGCCGAGTCGAACGGTGTTCGGCTTGCCGATCCGGTCAAGAGCGAGGCGGTGCTGGGAATGATCGCCGATGTCGAAAAGGCGAGATCGAACGAACGCTCGGTCGGAGCCGGTACCAAGATGGTGACCCGCGAAAACAAGGAAAATGTGCTGTATGAGTCGCGCGACGCCAAGTCCGACATGGTCATTCACCGCAGTTATGTCAAGATCCAGTGATCTGAGCTAAACTATCGGCTAGTAGGCTCGCGGATCGTCTCCGCGGGCCTTTTTTCACGGACGGCTGTCACTTTTGGGCGAGCTTTCGCTGTTCGTCAAAGTGGTTAACGATCTCGGCCGCGGCCTTTTCACCGACGATCGGTTTGAGCTCCTCGGCGCTAGCCTTGGCAATGCGCTCGATCGAGCCGAAATTACGCAGCAATTTCATCTTACGTTTGTCGCCGATGCCCGGTATCTCAGACAGTTCCGAGGTGAAATCGCGTTTTTCGCGGCGTTTGCGGTGAAATTCGATCGCGGTCTTGTGCGTTTCTTCGCGGATCTGGAGTATCAGCCGAAACGCCAGCGAATTGCGGTCAAACGGTATCGGGGTGCTTTCGCGGCCATAGACCAGCAAATGCGAGATCTCGTTGTGCCGTTTGGGCGGCTTGACCAGTCCGACGAGCATTATGTGTTCGAGGTCGAGCGAGCCCATCGCCGCCGCGGCAGCCGAAAGCTGGCCCTTGCCGCCGTCGATGAAAATAAGCTGCGGCAGCGGCTGCTGCTCGTCGAGGGCTCGTCTATAGCGGCGAAAAACCGCCTCATTCATTGACGCAAAATCATTTGCCCCTTCGACCGACTTGATGATAAACCGCCGGTAACCGCCCTTTGCCGGTTTGCCGTTCTCAAAAACGACGATGCCCGCGACATTTTCGGCGCCGGAGATGTTCGAGATATCAAACGACTCGATCCGCTCGGGAAAGTTCGCCATTTCGAGCAGTTCCTGCAGTTCCTCGAGCACGCGTTTGGTGTCGGGTTTGAGCACCCGAAAGCGCTGTTCGAACGCGATCTTGGCGTTGGTCTCGACCAGCGTTACCATACTGCGCTTGGTGCCGCGTTTTGGGTCGAGGATCTTCACACGGCGGCCGCGGCGTTCGGTCAGTGCCTGTTCGAGCACCGCCCGGTCGTCAAAATCGTGCGGTACGTGGATCTCGAGCGGGACATAGTCGGTCGAATAATATTGTGCGAGCACCTTGCCCATAAATTCCGACGCGTCAAACGACTCGTCATCCGGCAGGTCCTCCCAAAAGAACTCACGCCGCCCAACGATCCGCCCCTCGCGCATGGTGAATAACTGAAGCGCGAGCCGCTGCTGTTCGCGGTAATAGCCGATGATATCGACGTCGCTCTCGGCTGTGGTCGCCATCTTTTGCTGCTCGCTCAGGGCGAGGACGGTCCGGTGCAGGTCACGGTATTTGGCGGCGAGCTCGTATTTGCTCTCTTCCGAGTAATGCCACATTCGCTCTTCGAGCGTTTTGGCAAGCTCTTTGTTCTTGCCCTCAAGCAGCGTCTTTACGTCGGCCGCGGCCTCCTGATACTCGGTCTGCGAACAGAGCCCTTTGACACACGGCCCGAGACATCGCTTGAGGTGATATTCGAGGCACGGACGGGCCAGTTTTCCGTCGATGTCGATCTCGCACGTCCGCAATTGAAACGCGCGATTGACCAGATTGAGCGTTTTGCGGGCGAGGACAGCGGGCAGGAAAGGGCCGTAATAGTGCGAACCGTCGCGAACGATCCGCCTGGTGATAACGACCTTGGGAAACGTTTCGTTGGTCAGTTTCAGGTGCGGGTACGACTTGTCGTCCTTCAAAAGGACGTTGAACCGCGGCTTGTGCTTTTTGATCAGGTTCGATTCGAGCACGAGAGCCTCGACCTCGTTATCGACGACGATAAACTCGAAATCGGCGATCAGTTTGACCAGATTGCGCGTCTTGGGGTCGAGATTGCGGCTTGATTGAAAGTACTGACGGACACGGCTGCGAAGGTTTTTGGCCTTGCCGACATAGATGATCTTGCCCGCCGCGTTCTTGTGAATATAGATACCGGCGGCGGTCGGAAGGTCTTTTAATTTCTCGGCGATCGTCACCCGTATATCTTAACGTTTTGAAAGTGACTTTCGCCACAGCCGGTCGGCGGTCATCCGTGCTGTCCGGTTTGCGGGCATAAAAAAGCGCCAGCCGGACCGATCTACGGTTTGGCTGGCGGCTTGTTCCGGCTTTCCTGACCCTATCTCTGAACTGCCGGAAGAAGAAGGCCGATAAGTATTGCGATGATCCCGATGGTAGTAACGAACATATTATTTCTCCTGAAGTATAAATTTATGGGCCGGCTGTCGCTTATCAGTTTCGAACCGTCCACGTAACTAAGACGGAAGGTGTATTTCCTTTTGCGGAAAAATCGAAAAATTTTGCTATTTTTTTAATGATGCGTACTTTTTTGACAGATTCGCCCGGGGAGGCGGCCGGGTACATTCGGCGGGGCGGCATCGTCGCTTTCCCGACGGAAACGGTTTACGGGCTCGGCGCCGCCGTTTTTGACGAGCGGGCGGTCGCCGCGATCTTTGAGGCGAAGATGCGGCCGGCTGACAATCCGCTGATCGCGCATATCGCCGAGATCGGGCAGATCGGCGAACTTGCGAGCGAAATCACCGAACACGCGAGGCGGCTGATCGACGCGTTCTTCCCGGGCCCGTTGACGATCGTGCTGCGCAAGAGCGATCGGGTGCCGCTGATCGCGTCCGCCGGGCTAGATACGATCGGGATCAGAATGCCCGGATTTGAGCTGTCGCAAAGATTCTTAAAGGAATGCGGGACGCCGGTCGTTGCTCCGTCGGCCAATCTCTCGGGCCGCCCGAGCCCGACCACGTGGCAGGCCGTCTATGAAGACCTGGACGGGCGTATCGACTGTATCCTGCAGGGGAACCCGACGGATATCGGGCTCGAATCTACCGTGGTTGATTGTGCGGGCGATGTGCCGGCCGTACTTCGCAGCGGCTCGGTCACGCTGGCGGAACTGCGCCGCGTCATTCCGGCGACCATTATGCCGGATATCGATACGCCCGACGCCCCGCGAAGTCCCGGAATGAAACATCGGCATTATTCGCCCGCCGCGAGCGTCGAGATCGTACCGCGTGCGGAGGACGCGCATCCCGGCGAGCGATTCGCGTTCATCGGGCTTGAAAGGCCGGACGGCGCGTTTGAGAGCGTCCTCATTTGCCACAGCGTCGATGATTATGCCCGCGAGGTGTTTGAGTTCTTTCGCGAATGTGACCGAAAGGGTATCAGCCGAGTGTACTGTCAGTCGGTGGCTGACGAAGGGATCGGCACCGCGTTGATGGATCGGCTGCGGCGGGCGAGCCGCGGTTGAGGAGGCCGCTATTTTAGCGAGGACACAACGATCGCGACCTCGCCATTATCACCCAATTTTTCTGAGTTGAGGTCCGTATACCGCATTATCTCGGGCAGATATTCGAGCGGAACGAGCACCAAGGCCGTCTTTTGCCCCGAACGCTCGATCGCCTCTTTGACCTCGGTCACGCCGTACAGCCGCTTGAGTTTGCCGGCGTCGTCACGCAGCAGCCGGCCGCTCGCGTAAAACTCGGCGTTATGCGATATCGTATGGAGGTTGAACACCTGTGTTTCGGTGAATCCGCGTTCGTTGGCCGCCCGGAACAGCGATCGTGTCGAGTCGAGCTCCGCAAATCGCGGCACAACGAACAGAAGCAGCACAAAACTGATGACCACCGTCCCGGCCGCGGCCGCGATCACGCCGCGTTTCCATTTGGCCAGGTCCAGCCGCTGATACAAGAATATCGCCGTGATGATGATCGCCGGCGGGACCGAGGGCAGGATGTAGCCCGGCAGTTTTGACCCCGAAAACGAAAAGAAAGCGAGCGGCACCAGCACCCAAACCGCCGAAAACGTCAGCAGCGGATCCGAAAAGAACGACGTCGACCGCCGCGGGCCTTCGGCCGGTGCGGCCGCCCTCAGAGCGTTTCGCCCATAAGTCCAAATTGCCGCCAGAAATGCCGGCATCCACGGCAAGACCATCAGCGGCAACACCCAGAAGAAGAATATGAAGGGCTGCGGATGCATGTACTTATTGGACGTGAACCGCTGAAAATGGTGTTGAATGAAAAATTCGTCGATGAACTTCCACCCATTTGTCTGATACATCGGCCAGTACCAGATCGCCGCGACCGCCGCGGCCAGTAAGGTGCCCCACACAAGGCTCGCGATAAATCCGACGCTCGGCATCCGCCGTCGCAGAACGAAATAGCCGCCGACGATGGCAAAGGGAAATACGATCCCGATCAGACCCTTCGCGATCAGGGCGACCCCGATGAACAGATAAAATGCCGTCAGCCCCGCGTACCTGACCCGAGCCGAGCCGGCACTGCACTGGTCGTAGATAAAAAAGCCGACCAGAGCGGCCGTCAATGGGAACGTGACGATGATGTCAAAGCTCGCTCCGCGTGAGAATACGATGACACCCAATGATGTCGCCGCTATCAGGCCCAGCCACGAGCCGAATCGTCCGACCTCGGCGGAGCGGTCGGTGTGCGGACGGTTTTGGGCCGTCTCGTATCTGTTGCCGAGCAGGACCAGACACGCAACGACGCCGAGCCCGAAAACCGCCGAGCCAAAACGTGCCGAAAATTCGCTGACGCCGAAGATCGAGAATGACACCATCTCGAGCCAGTACAACAGGGCGGGTTTTTCAAACCAGTGTGCCCCGCCCAGCGTCGGCGTGACCCAGTCGCCGCGTGACCACATCTCGCGGGCGACCTGCGAATATCTCGGTTCGTCGGGCCCGAGCAGCGGGATCGTAAGCCCAAAGAAATACAAAAAAACGACCGAAACGGCCGAACCGATCCAAAAGATCAGCGGCATTCGCTTAGGTTCGCGGCTTACGTCCTTTGTAATTTCCTGCATCATCAATAAGAATGTAAAGTATTGCTGAAAAACAGCTTGTTATCAAATTATGAGCATAGATCAAAAGTTGCGCGTCGCCGCGATCGGTACCGGCAGCCTCGGCCGGCATCACGCCCGAAACCTGGCCGAACTCGCCGCCGAAGGGCGTGTGGAAATGATCGGGGCGTGTGACGCCGATGCCGACACGGCCGCAAAGGTCGCCGCTGACAACGGATGCGCCGCGTTTACCGATTGGCGCGAACTTGTCGGCCGGGTCGATATGGTCTCGATCGCGACACCGACCGAAACACATTGCGAGATCGCCTGTGCATTTCTGTCCGCCGGCGTCCATACCCTGGTCGAAAAGCCGATCGCGCTCACGCTCGACGAGGCCGACCGCATGATCGCGGCCGCTGCCGCCTCGGGAGCCAAATTGATGACCGGGCAGCTCGAGCGCTTTAATCCCGCGATGGTCGCCCTGCGGCCGAGGGTGACCAATCCGCTGTATTTCGAGATACATCGCGTGTCGCCGTTCCCGAACCGCTCGCTCGACGTCGATGTCGTGCTCGACGTGATGATCCACGACCTCGACGCGGTCCAGTGGCTGGTCGGGGCCGATGTCGCGGTGGCGGACATTCGTGCGGTCGGGATACCGGTGGTCTCTGACAAGGTCGACGCGGCAAATGCCCGTATCGAGTTTGAGAACGGTGCGGTGGCAAATATCACGGCGTCGAGGATCGGGACCGAAAAGATCCGCAAAACGCGGTTCTACCAGACAAATTCGTACGCCGTCCTCGATTACGGGACAAAATTCGCTTCGCTGACGTCGCTCAACCCGGAGGCCGCTCATCCGCTGCTCGGTATCTCGATCGACCGGCTTGCGATCAACGACATCGAGCCGCTGCGGGCCGAGATCACCGCCTTTCTCGATTCGATCGAAAACGGTGCCGAGCCGCCCGTGACCGGCGAGGACGGCAGGCGGGCACTGGCTCTGGCCGTCGGCGTTTTGGAAAAGATCGAAAGTCATGCCTCAAGGCTCTCGCTCAAATGATGATCGAAAGTGTTTCAGACCTTTTGCTCGAACGCATCGCCGCCGGCGATTTTCCGTCGGCCGTGTATCTTGTCGCTGAAAAGGGCGAGGTCAAGGCCGCCGACGCGTTCGGCAGGGCGGTCATCGATCCCGAGGTCATCGACGCCCGGCCTGACACGATCTACGACCTCGCAAGCATCACAAAGCCGCTGATCACCGGCCTGCTCAGCGCGATACTCATCGATCGCGGCGAACTCTCGCTCGACGACCATGTTTCCGATCTGCTGCTCGATTTCTCGGCTCCGGAAAAGAACGAGATAACGGTCGGCCAACTGCTGACCCACACCTCAAAATTCGCCGCCTGGCTGCCGCTTTATCTGTGCGTCGATGATCCGGACGAGATCATCGCCGAGATCGCCCGGACACCGCTGCGTGACACGCCCGACGCGGTCACCTACAGCGATCTCAATTACATCGCTCTCGGCCGTTTGATCGAGCGGATAACCGGCGTCGGCCTCGACGACGCCGCGATCGAGATGATCTTTGAGCCGCTCGGGCTAAACCGTACGTTCTTTTGCCCGCCGAGCATTTACCGGCGGGCGACCGCCGCCAGCGAGATCGGCAACCGATTTGAACAGCAGACCTGTGAAAAAGATTTCCCGCAATATGCGATCCGGCCCGGTGCATTTCGCAGCGGCGTGATCTGGGGCGAGGTCCACGACGGCAACGCTCATTTCATGGGCGGCGTCGCGGGTCACGCCGGCCTGTTTTCGACGGCGGACAACGTTTTTCGGCTGGCACACCAGTTCCTGCCCCAATATTCGACGCTGGTTTCGGCCGAAACGTGCGAGCTGTTCACGCGCAATTTCTCGCCCTGCGGCAACGAACACCGTTCCGTCGGTTTCCAACTCGCGTCCACGCCCGAGTCGACGGCCGGTGTGAATATGTCGCCTTCAAGTTTTGGCCATCTCGGGTTTACCGGCACCAGTTTGTGGATCGATCCGGTCGCGGAAAGGGTCTTTATACTTCTCACCAACCGGACGCATTGTCACGATCTTCCGTTCGTTCTGCTAAATTCGGTCAGGCGGCGTTTTCACGATCTGGCGATCGCGTGGCTCGACGCAAATTCCTAGCAACGAAAGTGTGTAATGCACAATCAAAGCGATCGCCTTACCGAGGTTCGGACTTTGAGGCAGGGAACTGATCGTGATGAAGAAAGCACTCGTTGGAATCATTTTTCTCGGCCTGATGGTGAGTTTTGCGATGGCGCAGTCGAGCAACTCGACCCGCCCGCGTGTGGCCCCGACGCCGGTGCCGCCGACACTCGGCAACGACACCGTCTCCAAGAGCCCGGGCGGCCCGCCGGTATTGCAGGGCGGCCGCAACGTTCCGTCGCCGCGGCCCGAGGCTACCGCGACGCCCGACATCTTTGACGAGAACGAGGTGATCAAGGTCGAGACCAACCTGGTCACGATGCCGGTCTCGGTGCTCGATCGCGACGGCCGGTTCATCTCGGGGCTTCGTCAACAGGACTTTAAGATATTTGAGAATGGCGTCGAGCAAAAGGTCGACTACTTTCAGTCGGTCGAACAGCCGTTTACGGTGGTCCTGCTGATCGACGTCAGCCCTTCGACCCAGTTTCGCATAGACGAGATCCAGCAGGCCGCGATAACCTTCGTGGACAAACTGCGGCCGGCCGACCGCGTGATGGTGATATCGTTCGACCAGAACGTAAACGTCCTGTGCCCGCCGACCAACAATCGCTATCAGCTCCGCGACGCCATTCGCCAGGCACAGTTTGGCGACGGCACAGGCCTGTACGAAGCGGTCGATTACGCCATCAATCAGGAACTCCGCCAGATCCGCGGGCGAAAGGCGGTGGTGCTTTTCACCGACGGCGTCGATACGACGTCCAAGCGGGCGACATTTCAGAGTACGGTCAAGGATACCGAAGAGGTCGACGCACTTTTCTACACGATCCGTTATGATACTTCGCGTGATATGGGCGCGGGACAGACGTTCCCGCCGTCAAGGCCCGGAGGCTCGGGCGGACGGGTCACGTGGGGCGACATTCTCGGGGCGATCCTTACCGGCGGCAATGTAAATGTCGGTACGGGCGGCGGCGGCCGTCGCGGCGGCGGTGCGGGTGAATTTGACACCGGCCGAAAATATCTCGAGGCTTTGGCCGCAAACAGCGGCGGGCGGGCTTTCGAGGCGTCGTCGCTGATGAATATCGACGCGGCGTTCTCCGGCATTGCCGAAGAATTACGCCGCCAATACTCGCTCGGATACTATCCCGAAGTTGTCGGAAAGGTCGGCGATCGAAAACAGATCAAGATCCGCGTGATGCGGCCGGACGTGGTGGTCAGGGCCAAGAACAGCTATATCGTCGGCCAGACGGACCGCACACTGGCCGGTAAATGATACGCCGGGCCGCGGAATATGAAACAATGAAGCCGGGTTGGTGCCCGGCTTCATTTTTTTGCCCGTTGCATCTTTTGGCATCGCAAGGCGCATCGTAAAGAGTGATCTGGCCGCGATATTACTGAATGTTGGTACGCAGCATCAAAATAATTCTCCTTTTAGCGGCTCTCGCCGCTCCGGCGGCGTTCGCCCAGTCGGGCCGCGTAACGCCCGGCGGCAACGGACGTTCGAACGATAGGCCGCCCGTGGCGGCACCGACATCGACGCCGGCGGCCGTCGTTGTCCCGGCCGTTTCTGTTTCCGATCCGCCGCCCTCGGGCACCGCCGATGACGACATCATCAAGGTCGAAACCCAGCTCGTCTCGGTGCCGATCCGCGTGATGGACAAAAAAGGCCGTTTCGTCGCCGGGCTCACCCGCGACAATTTTACGGTGACCGAGGACGGCGTCAGTCAGCAGATCTCGCTCTTCGCCAATGAGCACGAGCCGTTCACCGTTGCACTGGTGTTGGATATGAGCTACTCGACGACGTTCAAGATCGCCGAGATACAGTCGGCGGCGATCGCGTTTATCGATCAGCTCAGGCCGCAGGACAAGGTGATGGTCATCTCATTCGATCAGGACGTCCATATGCTGTGCGAGGCGACCAATGACCGAAAGTCCATCTACCAGGCGATCAAACGGACGCGTATCTCGACCGGCACCAGCCTTTATGAAGCGGTCGACCTGACCATCAATGACCGCATGCGGCGGATCACCGGGCGCAAGGCAATCATCCTGTTCACCGACGGCGTCGATACCACCAGCCGCCGCGTCAATGACCTCAACAACCTCGATGACGCGATGGAACTCGACGCCCTCATTTACACGATCCGCTATGACACCTTTGCCGACGTCCAGGCGATGAAGAACGGCACGGTGCTCGGCGGGCCGCCGACGATCAGGGATACGATGCCGCCCATCGGCGGGATACCGGGCGGCACATCACCGCCGCGGGCCGGCACGCCCGGCAGCCAGGGCACGACCGCCGAAGAATATCGCCGGGCCGAGGAGTATCTCGACGCGTTGGCCGTGCGCACCGGCGGACGGCGCTACGACGCTTCGACTCTGGGCAACCTCGCGGCCGCGTATTCCAAGATCGCAAGCGAATTGCGCGAATTTTACAGTATCGGTTATTACCCGGCGACCGAGCGGGTGGCGGGAAAGCGAACCAATATCAAGGTCAGGGTCGACCGGCCGGGCCTCGTCGTGCGGGCCCGCGAGGGTTATATGAACCGTCGCGACCGCGGGCGGCGTTAGGCTCAGATCTCGGTGCCGTCCGGGATGGTCGCGTTTTTGGGCACGATGATTATACCCTCGCGAATGTAGTACATCTTGCTCTCATGGTCGAGATGTTCGATACCGTCCTTATTGACCAGCCGAACGTTGTTCCCGATCCTAACGTTCTTGTCGATGATCGCTCGTTTGATGACGGTGTTGCGGCCGATGCCGATCGGCGGCTTACCGGCGGACATCTTTTCGCGCATTTCCTCGATCGACTCGAGAAAGTCGGCACCCATAATGATCGAATCCTCGATCGTCGTGCCGTGATCGATGCGGCACCTGAGGCCGATGATCGAGCGCCGGGCTTTCACGCCGTTGAGGATGCAGCCCTCGCTGACCATCGAATTGTCGATGTCGCAGCCCTGCATCTTTGACGGCGGCAGATAACGGCTGCGGGTGTAGATCGGCGATTCGGCGTTAAAGAAGTTGAATTTAGGCAGTGGTGACGCGAGGTCGAGATTGGCCTCGTAAAATGCCTTGATGGTTCCAATGTCTTCCCAATAGTCCTTGAAAAGATGCGCCTGGACGTTGTACTTGTCGATCGCCGCCGGGATGATCTCACGACCGAAATCGACCCACGAACTGTCCGTCTTGAGCAGATCGACGAGCTTGTTGTAATTAAAGACGTAGATCCCCATCGACGCCAGGAACGGCCGTTTGGCCGCCGCGTCCGGATCGAGGCCGAAATTGGTCGTATCGACCCGCATTTCCTCGAGGGCCGCACCTTTCGGCTTTTCCTTAAATTCGACGATCGCGCCTTTCGGATCGGTCTTGAGCAGGCCAAACTCACCGGCTTCGTCAGGCCGGCACGGCACCACCGAGACGGTCAGATCCGCGCCCGTGCTGAAATGGCGGTCGAGAAACTTGCGGTAATCCATCCTGTACAGGTGATCGCCCGATAGGATCAGAAGTGTGTCGACATGCCAGTCGCGCAGATGCGGCAGCATCTGGCGAACGGCGTCGGCCGTGCCCTGAAACCACTCAGGATTGTCCTTGGTCTGTTCGGCCGCCAGCACCTCGACAAAACCCGTCGAAAAGCTCGAAAAACGGTATGTCCGCGAAATGTGGCGGTTAAGCGACGCCGAGTTGTATTGGGTCAGGACAAAGATCTGCGTGATGTTAGAGTTGATGCAGTTTGAGACCGGAACGTCGATCAAACGATACGTTCCACCGAGCGGGACCGCCGGTTTTGACCGTTCGTGCGTCAGCGGAAAAAGCCGCGAACCCGCACCGCCCCCGAGAACAACCGCAACGACATTATCGTATTGACCCATAATGAGAAATAGTAAATCGTAATTGGTAATTAGTAAATCGTTAATTGCGGGTCGCTCGCCGTCGGGCGACCGCCGCCCGGCCGTTCGCACCTGGCGATCCTCGATTCACTGATCACGATTCACTAATCACGAATTACTATTCACGATTTACTAATCACGATTCACGATTTACTATTTACGACTAACGATGTGGTACTGGACCAAATTGCTTTTTATCATCTTCGCCGGGGCCGTCGCGGTCTGGATCGGCTATGAACTGATCACGTTCCCGTCGATCTCGCGTCTGCGGACCGAAAACCCGACCACTTCGTCGATGATCGAATACCGCATCTCGGAGGCGCGTGCCGAGGGCCGCGAGCCCAAAAAAGCGATGATCTGGATGCCGATCGAACAGATCTCGCCAAACCTGCAGCGGGCGGTGCTCGCCGGCGAGGATTCACGCTTTTTTCAGCACAACGGTTTTGACTGGGACGCCATCCAGGCCGCCTGGGACGAGGCCGTGAAAGAGGGCGAAAAAGAAGCCAAGGAAGAGGGCGATTACGACCCGAACGACTGGATCCCGCCGATGCCGAGCTTCAAGCGTGGTGCTTCGACCGTGACCCAGCAATTGTCCAAGAACCTTTTCCTGTCTGAGGACCGCAACTTTCTCCGAAAGGGCCGCGAGGCGGTCTATACATACTTTCTCGAACGCGAACTGACCAAAAAACGCATCCTCGAACTCTATCTCAACATCATCGAGTGGGGCGACGGCATCTACGGGGCAGAGGCCGCCTCGCGGTACTATTTCAAAAAGAGCGCCTCCGACCTCTCACGCGAGGACGCCGCGTTCCTTGCCGCCATGATCCCGAGCCCGCTCAACGTCTTTAACCCCGCCAAGAACCGCAAGCGCGTCGTCCGCCGCCAACGCGTCATCCTCCGCGGTATGAACTCGATAAAACTCGCTTATTCGGAGAAATAGCCGTCCGGTCGACAAGAACAAAAAAGGGACTGCCCTTTCGGACAGCCCCTGAAGTAGCGACAACTTCTGGTAATCTACCTGTAGATCTGCGTCGCACTTGACGTTGACACCCAGCCGTCGCCGACCTTTCGCTTAGTTGCGTTCAGATCCCACGGATCGTAGTAGAAAAAATCTCCGATCGACGTTCCCTGATTGTCGTAACCGACAATGACTACATAGTGATTAGTAAATCTGGACGAACGTGTCACGAGATAATTCCCGGCATCGATATTTGATTTCAAACTCGATGCAGATGTGACCTTTCCGCTTCCAACGTACTTAAAGCCGGCAGTACCGTCAAAATCCGCTGCCTTGCTCCAGTTGACCAAACAGCCGCTGCTGTAGCCGCCATTATTAGTCAGGTACGTGTTCATCGTCGCCGGATTCAGGCCTGTTGCCCGGCTCGAACCCGCCATTGAGATCGAAGTGATCGCACAGCCGGCACTTTTGATAGTGTCGTATCGGCATGTTCCAAGTTTGTTCGATCCCCACTGCGACGACTGCTGCGAGAAAAAGGCGATCGGATTGGTACGTGCCGAAAGGTCGAGGTCAAAGTTCGGACGAACCGACACTTGGACCTTTATGAAGGCGAGACTGCCGGTTTCGTCAGATTTGAAAATATCGGCCAGCTGAACGGTTGCGTTCATTCCGGGCGACAACTCGATCGTCTGACGAGCCGCCTCGTTCCCAATGGCATCGATCCCGATAAAATCCGCGTCGCCGAAGCGATCGGTCGGATTATTGATCGTGACCTCGACCTTTCCGGTCGCCCCAAGATTGAGGACAACACGCTGAATGTCGGTTTTCGCGGTGTTGGGTGTCATGTCTTTAGCATTGCTAACGACGCTGACCTGCGGCAAGGATGTTACCGCGTTGTCCTGTGCGAAAACGGAAACTGCGATCGACATAATAATGACGAGCCCGATCGCGTAAAAGGCTGCCATTTGCTTCATTGTTGTGTTCTGCATAATGTTTCTCCTACTAAACTTCTGCTCTCTTTCTGTGAGCATTGGAGCCATTATGCCTAGGGGTTCTTAAAGCGGTTTTGCAGTTTTCTTATAAGAAATCGAAATTGAGCGCATGGCAGCAAAGTATATGAATTCACTAAATTTCGGCTTGTATTTCGGCACCTTTCGATACAGAATTTGAGACACCAATTCGAAAGGGAAAAAAATTAGATTGATCTATCGTTTCGCTGACTTTGAACTAGATACTGACCGGGCTCGATTTAGCCATCTTGGAGCTGAGATACACCTCTACCCGCAAGACCGGGCGGTACTTGAGCGGCTCCTGGCGGCGGACGGGCGCGTCGTGCTCGATCGGGATCTCGAAGATCAACTATATGATTCATTTCATTCTGCGACAGGGCTGTCAGTAATTTGCAGCCGACTGCGTAAGAAGTTCAGAGACTGTGGACTAACGGTCAACCTGATCGAAAGGGTTACCGAAACTGGATACAAGTTCGTCGGAAGGGTAGAAGAACTCGATGTTGATCCCCCGGACAGGTGTCCGCCAAGTGTTCCTGATCCATCGAATGCCCGTCCCGGTCTCACGCCCGTTGGCGACGAACCTTCCGCCTGCCGTCATAAATTGCCCGCGGCTCAGGTCATCGATGACGAATTCGTCGAGTCGATCAGATCCGGCAGGCAATTTTCGCGTGAGCAGTTCTTTTCGGCAAAACAGGACGAGGATTGCCAATGGTTCGGTATTATCAATAACTTTGACGTCGCTCGAGCCGAGTATCCGCAGATCAGGGCGTTGGCCGAGTCGGCATTCGATCATAGATCCATCTCAAAGGTCAGCCTGCTTGTTCACGGCCCGGGCGGCATCGGCAAATCGACGTTGCTCCGCCGTTTGGCTATCGACCTTGCGCGGTCGCATCGGGCGACCGTAGTGTGGGTCGACGATCTCAAACTCGACGATTTTGTCAGAAGATCATTAGATGTCATCGAGGCGGATCGCGAATCGAACTATTTCGTTTTTGTCGAAGATTGGTATCGCCAGTTGTCTGTTGCGGACCCGATGACGGCCGACGGACTATTGAAACGCTGCCAAACGATCCAAAATATTCGCCTCTTGATCGGTGATCGCGAGATCTACGGCAAAGCCTATTTACAGCACCGGAGCAACGCCTCGAACCAATTTGAACTCAATCCGTCTGAAAATGAAGCGATCCTGAATGAGATCTACCGCGGCCGCCCCGAGGATTCGCCAGTCAGGCAGCTGTTGAAAAACGATGCAATATTCAGATCTTCGTTGTTCATCGTACTTTATGTGATCGCGGGCCTTGAACGCGGGATCGATATTGATTTCGAATTTCAAGACGCTGAAAATGCGGCCTGTCAGATTGCGGCCCACGATTTGAAACGGATATCCATCATTTCACCCGGTTTCGCAAAGGCTCTCCACTATTGGGCTGCAATTTCCACTGCCGGACAGTCCGTGGCCGGCCGGCCGATCATTACCTGGGGGTCGTTTCTAAAATTGGCCGATCTATTTGGTCTTGGCGTAGGCAATCCAAGGGCCTTCACATCATGGGATCAATCAAGCGATGTTCTTGAGATCCTGAAACTATATATGAACCTCGGTGAACCGACTGGGACTGAGAGCTTTGTGGACCGGCGGGTTCGGTTCAATCACGACACTATAGCCGAGCGTGTGATCTCGCGTGCCGGACTTGCCGGATGGCAAAGCCCGGACGACAACCTTAAACGGCAAATACTTGATTTCGCGGTGCAGACTTTCGACGACTACTCGGTGTCCACGCTGCTTCGGGCCCTTGTTAGGTCGTCGAGGACAATTTTTAACGGTGACGTTCGACTTTTGTCATACATCGACAAGCTGTTTATTAGAGGCAACCGTGAGCCGCACTATCTGTCGTGCCTGACTGACCGTACGATCTCGGTGTCTGAAATGCGTAGCTATTTGGACATCCTCTGGGAAGAGAATGTAGATCCGGACATCGTGTGGTTCAATTACTTCAGCCGGGCGGCCCCTGAGGACACCCAGCGTGCGGCCGAAATGATACTGTCCGATAGATCGCGCCTCCAAAATATGAGTCCGGTGATTTTTGTCCGTGCATTAGAAGCCTGTCGAGATGATGAAATTCGTGAATCAGCTGTCGTGTCGATCCTCGAACGATCTGACCTTCATGCCGTTCCGGATTCGACACTGACGGCTGCATTGGGTTGCCGTGTATCGAATCGGCCGAAGGAGATATATAAGAAACTCCGTGCCGTCAAGGAAGCGGCGGCAGAGACGATCCTTCGTCGGTATAAGCTCGATGGATTTGGCCCAACAGCATTCGTCGCAGCAGCGAAAATGCAAGGAAACGATGAGGTCAAACGAAGATCTTCGCTTCAGATCCTGCGCGAAAATGCACTGGATGCCGATCCACATGTTCTGACGGTCGCATTTGCCCAACTCCGCGGAGATTTTGGCTCGGACGCGGTCAAAACCTCGCTTCAGGCTGCCTTTGAGATCCTCAAACAAGAAGACCTTCCTGATTTTCCGCAAGAGGTGATAGTATCCGCGTTGCTGCAAAGTGGTCCGCGTTTGATCAATCTACGTGCGAGCGGCACGCCGCTTACCTTTAACAACATCGCCGCGGCCCGTCGTGATGATAGGTTCGAGGAGTTAAAGTCGGACGCAGCGGGAAGGATACTTCAGGCTCTCTGTGAGAGCGAACTTCGAGAACGAGGGGCGGACCTCTCGCCGAATATTATTGACCAAATTTTTAAGGTGCCGGGCAATGAGTCGCTGAAATGCCGGTTCGCCACGAAGTTGCTCGCGGAGGCCGATCCGGGAAAGATACCTCACGTTGTAGTTCGCCATTTATTCCGACATTCAACTCCGCAGTCACAGATCGACTTTGCCGCCAAGGTGACCGAGGCCGCCGGTTGGTTCGACGATCTGACGCTGAGTCCGCCTCTGATCGTAGGTATAGCTCGAACCGCATCAACTAACGAAGATCTGAAGGAACGGGTTCTAATTCATCTCGGCATAATGAACCAGCTTTCGGAGGGACTCGATCCTCGCCGTTCATTTTTGTACCACGGGTTGCTTGCGATCCCTTTTGTCGGCAATGCCGATTGGCAGTCGGCCCTAGAGCGTACGGTCGCAAATTGGCAGACGCTCGACCGGCGAGGAATCAATGCAATATTAGGTTCTGGTTATTTTGGGCCGGCCGATTTGAAGAAGATTTGCACGAGGATACTCGAAGATTGGGAAAATGAATTGCAGCAGCCACTCGCACGCTGGTTCGCGCCTCCCAATCGCGGAGGACACGTCCAACGGGCTCTTGGGCATCCTGAACTTGCCAAACTGGCGTCCATCACCGCCCGCCAGATCCATGATCGTTTAGAAGGCGGTCCGGGCTTTGGGCCAAACATCAGGATCCCTGATTTCATTAAATATACTGTTAATGCCATCTTGTTCGAGAACGACTTTAATCACTGGACACCGGATGACCACGAGCCCCAGGGGAAGTGATAGATTCGGATTTCCGTCGGTCTAACGCTCATCCCTCGTGTTGTGATCCGGCGATCTAAAATACGGCCGACCTTTATTCAAATGTTGCATAGATAAGACAAAATATGCTTGACGGCACAAGCGTTTCGGATTAAGATATGATCATGTCAAATTCCAATGAAGGTAAGGACGGCGGTCGTGCCGATCATGGTGCGGAGTCGTACGGGAATGATCGTTACAAATTGCCGAGCAGTTGGGTTCCGAACCCGGAGCTGCAAAGGATGTATGAGGAGGAGGATCGCAAGCGTGACCCGCGAGCGTACGCCGACCCGCCGGAGATGCTTCTTGTCGAGACGGCCGACTATTTCCTTGATCGCGAGTATGAGTCATTGGCGATCAACGAGATCTTCGGGCCGTTTTGGCACGAGATGGAGTTAACGATCCTGTTTTCGCAATCCGGTGTCGGCAAGAGTGCCTTGGCGACGCAGATCGCCGAGTGTCTCGCTCGCGGCAAGCGGATCCGGCCGTTTGACGAACGCCCGGCACCGGCGATAGGGCCACAAAAGGTTCTGTACATCGATTTCGAGCTTGACCGTGCCCAATTTCGTCAACGCTATTCCGTTATCGTCGCCGACGGACTCACGCTCGGGAATAAATACGAGATGTCGCCCAATTTTCTGCGCGGCGAAGACTATTGGGACGGCAATATGCTCGAAGGATATTACAGCTTTACCGATATGCTCCTGCAAGATATAAGAAATCGCGTGACCGAACACGATGTCAAGGTCCTGATCATCGACAACATCACCTTCTTGACGCCAGGTACCATTGCCAATTCGACGGTCGCGTTTCAGCTGATGCAGCAGCTCCAGAAACTTAAAAAAGCTCTCGAAATATCGATCCTCGTCGTCGCCCACACGCCAAAGTCGCTGCGGCCGGGCCGTCTTACCGAGCGCGACCTTCAGGGATCGGGTGACCTGATAAAAGTCGCCGATTCGATCTTTGCGGTTGCCCGCTCACGGCGTTCGCCCGAATTGCGATATCTCAAACAGATCAAATGCCGCTCAGGCCGGCCCGAGTACGGCGATGACAATGTCGCGGTATTTCGCCTGGCCAAGTTCGACCTCGCCGCCAAATTAGGGACCAGATCGCCTGACGCACCGCCGGTCGATAATTTCCTTGGCTTCGACTTTGTCGCCTCCGAACCGGAGGACGAACATCATCCACTTCCATGGAACCGAAGTGTCGGATCCAAGCGCGGCCCCAAACTCGACCTCGGCCTCATTCGCTCGGCCAGGTCGTTAGCTTTGCGAGGATTTAGCTCCGGGGCGATCGCCGAAAAATTAGGGATCTCAAGAGTTACGGCGTATCGGTATTCAAAGAAGTCTTGAGAGCTGAGCGTATCAGATGATCCTACGAGATATTTAGTGATTTTGGCGTATGAAAATTAATTTGAAACAAAAGTAATGGTTAAGTGTTGCAGGCAGTATAGTTAAGGTGTTTCAAATTTCTAAAATATCATGAAATTAATTTGAAACAAATATGATGGGTAAGTGTTGCATTCAATATAGTTAGACGCGTGATCGGGGAGAGTGCGGTCTTGGCGGGAAATACGGCGAATTTGAAACAGTCCAATGACGGTCAAGCAAGCCCTAAACGATCGTGTCGGGGCGGCGAGTGGGCGTTCAAGGATTATTACGATGCACGTCTGTTAACAATTTCGTTATGCCGTGATAACCTAAATAAATAGCGTCAAAAAATGAGCCTTATTGCTCGTTTATCTAATATAATTTAAGTAATTTAACAAAATTCCATTTTGGAGAACCTAATTTTATGACCGATCTGAACATACCATCGTCGATCACGAACGAGGAGTTGATCAAGTTCGTAACCGAGGCCGTCCAGCTATGCAAACCCGACAGTGTTTACTGGTGCGACGGAACACAGGAAGAGTACGACCGCCTCTGTCAGGAGATGGTCGACGCCGGCACATTTATCAAACTCAACGAAGAAAAGCGGCCCAATTCGTTCCTTGCACGTTCGCATCCGTCGGACGTCGCCCGCGTCGAAGACCGCACTTACATCTGCTCGCTCGCCAAGGGTGATGCCGGCCCGACCAATAACTGGATGGCCCCGCACGAGATGAAGGCGATCCTCAAGCGCAAGTTCGACGGTTGTATGACCGGCCGCACAATGTACGTCGTGCCGTTTTGTATGGGCCCGATCGGTTCGCCGATCTCGCAGTTTGGCGTCGAGATCACTGATTCGGCATATGTCGCCGTCAATATGAAGATCATGACGCGCATGGGCAACCGGGCGCTCGAGGCTCTCGGAAACGGCGAATTTACACGCTGTCTCCACTCGGTCGGTATGCCGCTCGCTCCCGGCCAGGCTGATGTCGCGTGGCCGTGCTCGCCGGACCCGAAGGACAAGTACATCGTCCATTTTCCGGAAGAGAACTCGATCGTTTCGTTTGGCTCGGGCTACGGCGGCAACGCCCTGCTTGGCAAGAAATGTCTCGCGTTGCGCATCGCATCGACCCTCGGCCGTGCTCAGGGATGGCTCGCCGAACATATGCTGATCGTCGGCGTCAAATCGCCTGACGGCCGCAAGGACTATGTTTGCGCGGCTTTCCCGTCGGCCTGCGGCAAGACCAACTTTGCGATGCTCATTCCGCCCAAGGAATTTACCGCCGAGGGATGGGAGATAACGACCGTCGGCGACGACATCGCCTGGATCAAGCCCGACGAGACCGGAAAACTGCGTGCCATCAATCCGGAATTCGGATTTTTCGGGGTCGCCCCGGGCACCAATTATTCGACCAATCCGAACGCGATGGAGTCGATCAAGGCGAACACGATCTTTACCAATGTCGCGTTGACCGACGACGGCGACGTCTGGTGGGAAGGCATGGACGGCGACGCTCCGGCCCACGCCATCGACTGGCAGGGCAACGACTGGACACCGGCCAGCGAGGGCAAGGCGGCCCACGCCAACTCACGCTTTACGGCCCCGATCGAGCAGTGCCCGGTCGCGGACCCCAATTTTGACGATCCGAAGGGCGTGCCCATCTCGGCGTTCATCTTCGGCGGACGCCGCAACTCGGTCGTGCCGCTCGTTCAGCAGTCATTTAACTGGGCATTTGGCGTCTATATGGCCGCCACGATGGGCTCAGAGATGACCGCCGCCGCGTTTGGCAATATCGGCGAGGTCCGCCGCGATCCGTTCGCGATGCTGCCCTTTGCCGGTTACCACATGGGCGATTATTTTTCGCACTGGCTCGACTTTGGCCGCAACATACCTGAACCGCCGCGTATCTTTTCGGTCAACTGGTTCCTCAAGGACGAGAACGGCAAATTCGCCTGGCCCGGCTACGGCGAGAATATGCGCGTGCTGCAGTGGATCGTCGAGCGTGCCCGCGGCAAATCGATCGGTGTCGAAACACCGCTAGGCTGGATGCCGCGTTACGAGGACATGGACTGGCGCGGACTCGATTTTTCGAAGGAACAGTTTGAAAAGGTGATGAACATCGACCGCGATCTGTGGCTCAAGGAGATCGCCATGCACGACGATCTTTTCTTCAAGCTGTACGACCGCCTGCCGAAGGAAATGACCTTTATCCGCGAACTGCTCGTGTCGAATCTCTGGCGTTCACCGGAGCTCGGCCTGGCCGTGCCCGAACCGGAATCGCTTAATTCGGTCAGGGCCGCCGCTAAATCTGAGTAACGGCGGATAAATAGAAAACGTGTTTGGGCTTCGTCCTCGGGCGAGGCCCAAATCGTTAGAGGGGCCTAATTTGTCGCGGATGTCTTTTTCGGGCGTTTCGCGACACCGTGGTGATAGCGGGCCCGAAGTTCGGTCCATCCGGCCGGTGCAAAGTCCCTCGGGGATGACCTGCATCACAGCCAATGACCGTTTGGTCGGGAGGTCAGGCCCGCTTTTTGAATCTGGCGAAAGATCGAACGGCTTGCGGCGTAACGGATGCGCTATACTGTTCGGGATCAAATTTACAAGGGGAGTGAACTGAATGGAAGGGTTTCTCGGGCGATACGCCAGCTATGTGTACGCGATCATGAGGATCGTCACCGGATTTTTGTTCATGTGGCACGGCACGCAGAAACTGCTCGGGTTTCCTCCGTCCGCGTCAGGCGGCGGCGAGCTTTCGGCCACGATGGCGATCGGCGGCGGCATCGAGCTCATCGGCGGCGTGATGATAATGATCGGCCTATTTGCCGGCCTCGCGGCGTTTATATCGAGCGGCATGATGGCGGTGGCATATTTTGGCTGGCACTTTAGCATGCAGGCTTTTTTGCCGATTCAGAATAAGGGCGAACTCGCCGTGCTGTACTGTTTTGTGTTGCTGTATATCGCGGCACGCGGCTCCGGGGTCTGGAGTGTAGACTCGATCTTTCGCGGCGGACGGGTCGCGGAATAAATGGATCAAACTATGAAAAAACTAACTATTTTGATCGCGGTGATGCTGGTCTTTGCCTTTTCGGCGACCGCGCAGACGCCGCAGGCACCGACGACCACGCTGAAGGTCGGCGACGTCGCACCGGACTTTACGCTGACCGACACGGGCGGCAATCCGGTCAAGCTGAGCGACTATCGCGGGAAAAAGAACGTCGTACTTGCGTTCTACGTGCTCGCATTCACAGGCGGCTGAACGAAGGAACTCCAGGCGTATCAGGCTGATATCGCCAAATTTGACGCTGCCGAAACACAGGTCCTCGGGATAAGTATGGACAGTTTTGCCGCCAACAAGCGGTTTGCCGAGGACATCAAAGTAACATTTCCGCTGCTTAGCGACTGGAAACGAACCACGACAAAGCAGTACGGCCTATTCAATGAGACAAGCGGCTACGGCGTACGGGCCACGTTTGTCGTCGATAAAGAGGGCAAGATCGAGCATCTCGAGGTCGGCCGGACCGCGATCGACCCGACAGGTGCGTATCAGGCCTGCGACCTTTTGCAAAAGCGTAAGGCCGACGCTCAAAAGAAGCCGCAATGATCAGGTAGATCGAGCCTGACGGCCACCCACGGGTAACTAACCCCGAAGGCCGTCGGGCTCGAATTCCTCGGTGGCGAGGCCGCCGTCAGGATCCTTCATCAGCACCTCGATACGCCGCTCGGCGTTAGCGAGACGCTCGCGGCACTTGCGCGACAGCTTTACGCCGCGTTCGAACAGTTCGAGACTGTCCTCAAGCGGAAGGTCGCCGGACTCGAGTTTATTTACGATCGATTCCAGTTCTTCGAGCGATCTTTCAAATGTATTTTCCATAGTTATTTGATGATCTCCTCGGCCTGTTTTAACAGGTCGGCGAGATTCCCGACACCGAGGCTATTTGCGGTCTTGGTC
Organism: uncultured Chloracidobacterium sp.; assembly: GCA_964592865.1. GTDB lineage: Bacteria > Acidobacteriota > Blastocatellia > Pyrinomonadales > Pyrinomonadaceae > OLB17. Next base: position 29,234 of record CAZQGN010000033.1, read on the forward strand.
ACGCCGCTCATGGCGATAGCGATGATCTCCTGACCGATCTTTCTGGCGATATCGGTGGCCAGTTGGTCGTCCTTGACCCCGACGATCTGCCAGCGGTCACCGTTTCGGCGCATCTTGAGCTCCAATTGGTGTTCCGGCAATTTGCTTCTGACGGTCGCGATGTCGCCGGTGACCTTTATGTCCAGATATTGCCTGGCGCCGAGCACCATCGCCGCAAACGGCACATTTCCGAGCTTGCCGACGCGTTCGCGGATGAGCCCCGGCAGCACGGCCCGGGCCCGGTCTTTGACGGCCGGGAGCACCGGTGCCGCGACCCTGGTCAATTGGCCGACGATCGCCGGCGGCAGGCCGCGGCCGTATATTTCGACGGCCTTTGACATGATCTGCGGCAGAAAATCATCTACGACCTGATCGACGCTGACGAGCGAATCGATCATCGGCTGATCGCCGCGTTTGGCGGCATCGACCAGCAACGCAAGCGAATACTGCGGCGAACTCTTCAAACTCTGCCAATACAAATATGAACCGGACGCTCCGATCACCAAAATGGCAGCGACAACCGCCGCGCCGATCTTAAAGATACGCCGTCGTCGGCCGCCGGATCGATCTGTTTGGAGTTCGAGCATAGTTTCGCGTTCCGCCGGCTACTCCGACGAGATCACCTCGGCATCGAGTTGCCCTTTTTCCAGACGGATCGTCACGCGGTCGCCGGGTTTCACCGCCGCCGCGTCGCGCAGGACATGCCCGTCGGGTGTTCGTGTGATCGAGTAACCGCGGACGAGCACGGCGAGCGGCGAAAGTGCGTCGAGCTTGGCGGCTTGGAGCGTCAGGGCTTCATTCAGGCGATCGAGGGTTCGCCCGATGGCGGCCTCCCTTCGATGATCGATAAGCGTCAGGTCGTTGGCCGCGGCCGCGATGCGTGATCTGATGGTCTGCGGCGTCAGACGCGTCGACGCGATCCGATATCGTTCGGCCGCGGATCGATAGCGGGCGGCAAACCCCTCGTTTAGGCGGCCGATAATGACGTCCGCGTTCCCACGCGTTCCCAAGAGCCGGTAGCTCATAAGCTGAGCAAGGGTTTGTTCGGCGGAAATAAGGTCATTGATCAGATCGATCTCGCGGCCGGCAACGATCTCAGCCGCCGCCGACGGCGTCGCCGCCCGAACGTCCGCGACCAGATCTGAGATGGTCCAGTCGATCTCGTGGCCGACCGCCGATATCACCGGTATCTCGCTGGCCCTGATCGTCCGGGCGAGCTGCTCGTCGTTAAACGCCCAAAGGTCCTCGGCCGATCCGCCGCCGCGGCCGACGATCATGACATCGATCTTGTCGGCGTCATCGAGCGTGCGGTTATATTCATTGGCGTCGAGTACGGCCCGCCGGATACTGTCGGCCGAGCCCTCGCCTTGGACGAGTGTCGGAACGAGCACGATACTGACGGTGCCGGCGCGCCGCGTCAGCACGTTGTGAATATCATGATAGGCCGCCCCGGTCGGGCTCGTGACGACAGCGACCTTGCGCGGAAAAAAGGGAAGCGGGCGTTTGAGCGCCGGGTCGAAAAGGCCGTCGCGTTCGAGATTTGCCTTGATCTGTTCGAACGCGGCCCGCAGTGCTCCCTCGCCCGAAGGCTCGAGCGACTCGACCTGAAGCTGCAGTTCGCCCCTTTGCGGATAAAGCGTGACCTTGCCGCGGACGCGGATGGCGATACCGTTCTGCGGCTTAAAGCGTATGCGGTAGTTCGTGCCCTTCCAGCAGACACATCTGATCTGCGACGTGCCGTCGTTGAGGTTGAAATACCAGTGGCCCGACGCGGCAGCCGTAAAGTTGACGACCTCGCCTTCGACCCAAATATTGGAAAATTGCCGCTCCAGGGCTCCGCGCAGTTCGGCATTGAGTTCGGTGACCGACAGCGGACGCCGCTCCTGTTCGTCAAAAAGTGCCTGTAAAAGTGTGTTATCCAAGGTGATATGCTGGCCGCGGCCCCAAAAACGTTATTTATCCGATACCGAGTTTATCGTTACGTACGTGTTTTCGCGTTTAGCCTTGATCTTGAGCCGCGGCGAAACGCCCGCGGCCGAGTCGGAGCGAAACCGCACGATGTACGCGGTGCGGAGCTGGACGACGATATCCTCATAGGCCTTTTGGATCTGTGAGATCTGTGAGATGGGATAGTAAACGCCGCCCGAAACCTTGGCCAGACGCTCGCCTTCGCCCTGTGATTTGGCCGACAGCGACATATATTTCTTACGCATCGGGTCAATGTCCGCGCTTTGGCCGTTAGCGGCAGCGGCGATCAGGCCCGAAGGCACGTAAAGCGGATAGATCAGCGAACCGCTTTCCTGGATCGAGCCCATCAGCGAATCGAATGCAAGGAACGACCGATTGTCGTCGCCGTCAGTCAGGATCACGATCGCGGTCCGATCGCCTTTGAGCGGCCGGAGCGTGTCGGCGACCGTAAACGCAAGAGCGTCGTAGTAGGCCGTGCCGCCGCCGGCGTCAAACGTGTCGAGACTCTCGGACAACTTGCCGCGGTCGGTCGTAAACTTTGACAGCACCTTTACGTCGTCGTTAAATGTGATGATCGACACGCGGTCGTTCTTATCGACGGTTTCGACGAAGGCCCGTGCGGCCTTTCGGATAAAGTTGACGTAATTCTCGACGCTGCCCGAAACGTCGAGCAGCAGGACGAGATTGAACGGAGCTGTCGACCGCGTGACCTCGAGCACGTCGCGGCGGACACCGCCCTCGGTCACCTCAAAGTCGCTTGCCGTCAGCCCGTCGATCGCCCGGTTATCGAGTCCGGTGACGCGGACAAGCGCGGAGTGCGTCTCGGCGGCCGCAACCTCAGGCACGAGGCGTTTGGCGGTAAATTCAGGTTCTTTTTTCAGCGGCGGCAGGCTGCGGGCATAATCGCCGTAATACTTGGGCGCCGCACGCCGGATCGCCTCCATCAGCAGCGAGTCGCCGCTGCGGACGATGGCCTTGGCGGCGTTCGTCAACGGACGCTCGCGCAGGTCGCTGCCGACCTCGTTCGGCGGGACGTTGATCAGGATGATGCCGCGGGCGGTCGTCAGGTCGAGCGATACGTTTGTCGGCCGTTCGTCATCCGCCGCGGTTGGCGGGTCGCCGGCGGTGTTGTCGGGAACGGGCCTTTTGGAGGGCTTTCGGGTCTCGCCGCGATAGGTGCCGCGGATCTCAAACTTTCCGCCGGAGCGTTCCTTGACCTCCTCGAGGTCAAAATCCGCGACGAAACGCGGCCGCGATTCGGTCCAATGAAGCGCATATTTGATCTCGTCGGGAGGAATGTCGAGTGTGATGGTGCCGGTGTCGGTCGTTGCCGCGAGCGACGCGATATTGCCTGAAACATCGACCGCTCCGTCGCGCGTTTCGATCTTGATCGCGGCCCTCACCGGAAGCGTGAGGACGATGTCTATGCGCTTTCTGGGATCGGACGGGGTAACCGTGATCGAGGCCCGGCTCTTTGAGCTGATGACCTTGAGTTCGGCGTCGATCACGCCTCTCGGTGAAGATGCGGTAAGCTTCGCGGCGGCCTCGTCGCCCGGCACCGCGATGACGGCGACCCGGCCCGACCGGTTGACGATATCGACCGACGACCCGACCGCGAGATCGAGTTCACGGACGACATTCTGCGATGCCGCGACGACGGCCGCACCGGCCGTCAATACCGCAATTGCGATCGATCTGAATAGAAAAGCCCGCATTAACATTTTCGGGTATTGCCCGGACACAAAACCAGAGAACTACGATCGGCTGGGAATACGGCCGGACTGGATCAACCGGGCCCGAACTCGCTCCTGCCACTTCTTTCGCGGGCGGTCATCATCCTCAAATCTCTCAAGCAGATCTGCCATCGATTCGCCGCCGGCGAGCCGCGTTTTCAAATAGAGCAACGCAACTATGATAGCAGAAAATGAAAGTGCAAAGATCTGCAGCGGCAGCAGAATGATCTGGATGAGCGATTCGAGCAAGGCGTGTTTAACGCGCGAACGCATATCTTTCTCGTCTTTGTCGATCTCGACGATCGGTTTACCCCCGATGCGAATATTTACATCACGGTCGGGTGCCGCGGCCACGGTCGGGCCCTCAGGGTTTTTCGGAGCGTTCGGGGTCGAGTTTGATTGAGTTACCTCGATCGGAGCTTTCAGTTTCGGGTCGAACGCGCGTGCCGTGACATTGACCACAAACGACAACGACCCGGCGAGCACCATCGGCAGCAGGAACATTATCACCGCGGCGCCCATCGAGGTGGTAAACGATCTTGCCGTCAACTGCCTCGACCGCCGAAATACGTCGCGAACCCCGAAATTTTCCATTATCGCGACCGGGGCGATGAGCATACACACGACGTATCCGTAAAGAAACCCGCCAAAGAGGCCGAGCGACGCTCCGATCGCGCCGATCAGCATCGCGTCGACGGAAGGCGCGAGAACCGATGTGAAAGCCCATGCCATCCCGCCGAACCCGAGAAATCCGGCGATAGACGCGGCCGCCGAAATGATGAAGGGCGCAAAGACGGTGACGATCCCGTTGACCGCGATCTTTTTCCATTTTCGACGCGTTTCGGCCAAGGCCGGCCTCAACCGGACCGGCCGCAGCGGCACGGCCAGATACTGGGTTACGATCCACACGATGGTCGCGACGGTCAATGTCGCGCAAAAGGCACTCGCGATCGTGAGAACGAACACTATGAGCGTCATCAGCGCGTTGCCGGCTCCTTCAGAAACGACGCCGCTGACCTTTAAGAACGACGCGGACACCTGTGCGACGGTCAGTACAGCGACCGGCAGCATAAAAAACGTCGTGAGCAGGAGAAACTTGGGCAAATGCTCGCTGTAGATCACGAGCGCTCGCCGCAAAAGTCCGAAGATGCCCTCTTCGCGTGAACGCATCACGCTCGCGAACGCCTCGGCTGTCTGCGGCCGCTTGTCCGGATCCTTTTCCAATGCGGCGTGGATCGCCAATTTCATCTTTCGGCGGACCCGTTTTGTCTTGATCGGCGGAGCGGCGACGTTTTTGTGCGACTCCATGACGTCCTTGAAGTCGCCCGAGAAAGGCGTTTCGCCGGAGAGCATCTGATACGCGATCACGCCGAGGCTGTAGACGTCCGAACGCGGGTCGAGACGCTCGCCCCGGCACTGTTCCGGCGACATATAGAGCGGTGTGCCGAGAACGGCACCTACCCGCGTCAGGTCTGAGGTGCTCGGCGAATCGAGCAGTGACTTGCCGGTGGTCTGTTTTTGACTGATCCGAAGCGGCGTCGGGGCAAGCTCAGTGATCATTTGGGTGCCGATCGTTTCCTGATCGGCGTCAATATCGCCGCTGTCCGAAAGGATCGCAGTTTTTCCTTCGTCGCCTATCGGGCCAAGGCTGACGGTCGATCCGTCGCCAAGTTTCGTGTCGCCTTCGATGGTTTGAGCGATCGTTGACGCCTCGGAAACCAGCGTTCCCCCGCCTTCGCCGACCCTCGTTCTGTCCCGATCTTCGCCCGAGTGAGTCGTTCTGGCCGACGAAGTTACGGTCGGCATCGGTTGATATCGCTGAACCCCGTTGCCATGATCCGGCTCTTCGTGATCCTCGAGCTTTGCGATACCGAAATCGAGTACCTTTACGGTGTACCCGCCGCGCTGATTTGGTTCGAGCCAGATATTGTCGGGCTTGAGGTCGCGGTGGATGATGCCTTGCTCGTGTGCCTCCTGAACGGCGGAACAAACCTGTTCGAGAATGTCGAGCGTCCAGGCGACCGGCAGATTTCGCTCCTCGTCGAGAATCTCGCCGAGAGTGCAGCCGTCAAGATACTCCATCACCAGGTATGCGACCTGCCCTTCGTTCGAGTCCGCAAAACCAAAATCGGTGACGTTGACCACATTCGGGTGACGCAGGCGCCCGGCGGCCCGGGCCTCGCGGCGAAAGCGCTCTACAAACTCCGTCCGCCGCATATACTGCGGCGAGATGATCTTGACCGCGACAGGCCGTTCGGTTCCCAGATGTGTCGCCAGGTACACGGTCCCCATACCGCCGCGACCCAACTCGCGTTCGATGTGGTATTTGCCGTCGACGGTCTGGCCAACAAAATCCAAGTTATTCATACCTGTGCGTCAAAAAACTCTAACCGAGTTAACGATCTTATTGCAAGTAATTACGCCGCCGAGTTCATTTAAGTTTTGTTGGACTTGCAAGGTTTTGTAAGTAAGCGTCCCTCGATGGTCAACTCGTATGACAGCACGGGCAGTTCGGCCCGCTCAAAAGCACCTGGATGAGCGGGAGGAGGACGAGGCAAATGCCGGTCGGGGCGTCGATCAGTCTTCGCTTAGTACAATGATAAAGTCGTTTTCGGCAAAGGTGACCCGATGTGATTTATTGGGATTTAGATGGACGCCGAATTGGCGTTCGCTGTCGTGGCTTTCGGCAGTGACGCGATAACCGATCGCCGATTCGCCGAGTTCGGCGGCACTGGCGACGATGTTATAAAAATCCGTCTCGACACCGGGCTTGACGTAACGGCGGACCGGCTTGAGATATATCTCGGACCCTTCTGACTGAAAAAGCACATCGTACACCTTCTTCAGTTCACGATTTTCGCTCAACTGGCTGAGCATCAGGCTGATAAGGTTATCGCTGACGACAAAATCATCGGCCTTGGCGACGACTCCGAGCTCGCGGTTTCGCATATCCAGCATTTCGGTGACAATACTGTATTCGCGGCCGGCACTTTCGCCGATCGAACGTAGATGGAGCAGCGAGATCAGCGTTTTGGCGTCGCTCTCCTGGATATCGATGTCCCGGTTACTAAGGACGATTATATGGTCGTAGTTCTCGGTATCTATCGAGAGCAGTGTCTGTTTTTCGCTGACGTCGCCGCGTCGAAACGCTATCTGCTGGCACACGAGACGCGACTGGAGCTCGGCGACCTCGGCTCCGGCGGCCTCATCGTCTGCGACAACCAGCACACGCGAACCTTCACGCACGTAATTGTCGAGTTCGGCCAATATTCGCGAGCCTTTGTCGTTCCAACCGAGAACCAGCGTATTTTCGGCGTTGAGGGCATTGTACTGACTGTGATTAAAGATGTCGCTGTCGATCCGAACGTCGGCCCGGCCGTTTGGGATAACTGTATCGTCATCCTCTGAGATCGCGATGACGCTCTCGCCGGCCTCGAGTATCCGGTCGCCGGGCGGATTGATCAAAACATCGCCATCGGCGGTGTAGATGCCGATGATCGCAGAGTCTTCGTAAGCAAAAAGCGAGTCTTGATAGGTCTTTCCGACAAGCTGATCGGGAAGAGCCTCAAAATAGATCTCGTCGCCCTCAAACTCCAGCAGATCACTATAAACGACGCTGAGGCCCGACTGCCGGCATGTCTGCGCTATGACGCGCGAGATCAGATCTTCGGAAAGGACGTAGACGGCCTCACCGTTGCCGACTAGTTCGGCGGCCTCAAGGTTTCGCTCATCGCGGATCTCGGCGACGATGTGATAGGGCTCGGCGTGCCGATGGCGGCCGTTGGTTATCCCGAGCACGGTCTTGATGACAAATGTATCGGGATTATCGACCTCCGGCGAAAGCACGATGATCGAACGGGCCTCGTTGATGTTGACCATTTCGGCGGCCGATGATTCGAGCGTACTGCCGCTGCGAACGACGATCTTGGTGTTTCGAAAATCACCGACGCGGCTCTTGATCTCCTCTTCGGCCTCGACCTTGTCTTTGTCTGAAAGTATGACGATGCACGGGCGTTTTTGATTCGAATTGGCCTCAACGATCTCTTTGATTATGGTAAATATCTTTTCCGACCAGCCAAGAATCAATGTGTGGTTGCCGTCGAGTACCCGTGAACGGCCGCGTTTAAGTTCCTCGATCTTTTGATCGATCCCGGATGAGATCGAACCGATCAGTATCGAGATCAAAAAGATGCCGATCAAGGTCGCGATAAACCTGACAATTCGAAACTCCCAGCCCTCATCGCCTCCCATCGTGCCCGGATCGAGCGTCGCCATCAGGCTCTTCCAGGTGCCCTCGACAAAGCCCAACGGTTCGGCGTCGGCGTCAGTCGAGCCTGTGATCCCAAAAGCGAGGATGATCGTGCCAAGAAAGACCACCGACACGATCGACACGATCGCCAGCCACTGAATGACCGCAACCGGTCCGCGGGACATTGTGTTTTCAAAATGGTAACGAAACTTTTCGCGATGAGTATATTTGGGCATAGGATGATAGGGCCGAGTGCCCCTTAGGTCTCAACGGATTTTAGAGCAAAACTTGCAATTAATCTAAGCGTCCGCGGCTTCAGGCCGATTTCGGTACTGGATGAATGTATGTGCAATGACCGTCGCGACTATGATCAGGCCGCCCAGGATGGCCCAGTTCGACGGACGTTCGCCAACGAAGATGAAGACCCAAACGGGGTTGAGGAGCGGTTCGATAAAGCCGATAATGCTCGCGTCGAGCGGACGCGTCCCGGCTGTAACTCCCTTAATAAAAAGGATATAGGAAATTCCTATCTGGAAGATCCCGAGGAACGCGACGGCACCGATATCGAGCCACGTGATCGTCGAGAACGATGCAATTCCGGATGGCAGCGTCAGCAACGCCAGCAGAAAATTACCGTAGATCACGGTTATGACCGAATTCATGCCGACCGCCCTTGGGTGCTTGAGCAGCATTATATAAAGGCCAAGAAATATGCCTGATCCGAGGGCGGCGATGTTGCCCTGATAGTCGCCGATGGTCAGATCGCCGACAAAAAACAACGACATTCCAGCAATGCAGAATATAACCGTCGCCAGATCACGAAGGTGAAATTTTTCGCCGATCACAAAAGGGGCGAGGATCAGAATGTAAACTGGTGCCGTGTATTGCAGGAAGATGGCGTTGGCGGCGGTCGTGTGTTTGGTCGCCCAGACGAACAGGAACAGCAGCGTCGCGTAAATTATCGAGCACATCACACCGAACGCGTTGATCCGCAGGCCGTTACGGCGGGTGATGATCAATACCGTGAGTCCGGCCAACAGTGAGCGGAAAAATGTGACCTGATACGCGTCGAGATTTGTCGCGAGCTTGATGAACATCCCGCCGGTGCTCCATAAAAGCACGGCGATGACGACAAGCCAGACAGGCGAAATTGATGGTTTTTCTTGCGACACGGAGATATCTTAACGCAGAGACCGCAAAGAACGCAGAGGGGCTGCAAGAATTGATTCGATCGAGACTTGATTTATTGGCATCCGGAGCGGGATTCCAGCATCATAGTGCAGCCAAGGCGGTAATATTCGGCCGTATGTTCAATTATTTAATTGTCACTTTTAGGGAAATTCGTATAAGATTCCTGACCAATAGAGGAGATCGTTTATGTTTAGAAACTTTGAGCTAAAAGGCATACGCTTTTTGTTGGCGTCGTTACTGGTGTGCTTTTCGCTTTCTGTTGGGGCGATGGCTCAACAGGACGATAAGACCATTTTGGATGAAGACGGGGTTGCAGCCTTGCTCGAAGAGCTAAAAGCGGGTCTGCCTGAATTCATAAATGACGAGGCAAAGATCGAAGCTGTCGCCGAAAAATGGGGTGCACGCGAGGATCTTTCGGGTAAGACCGGATTTAAAGTGCTCCAGTTGCTCATTAATGACGTAGAGTCCGTCGTGAAAGACCCAAAACTTAGACTAAAGATCTGGCACAAATGGAACGGTGTCGAAGAGGACCCGGAAATCCCGGTGAAACCCGAGCCGGTACGAAAGCCTCAGGTCTGGTTCAAATTTATACAGAATGGCTGGTTCATTGCACATTTCCGCCTAACGTGGGACGAACCAGGCAAACCGGGTGTAACCTGGGAACAACGCGGAAAGTCGTCAGGCTGGCAGGACGTAGCTTACTTACCAGGCGAAGCCACGAATATCAGACTACTAATGCAAAACGATACTGGCCTAGCGTGGCAGCCTCAGAGAGAGATATTTAATCGCGTGCTCCAGACCGCCGATCTGAATAAATGTTATCGGCTGACGGGGACGACATTGGGCTCGGCGTACGATAACGAATGCCAGTAGTTACGAATTTCGTATAGCTCGGTCATACCTTATTTAAACGCAGAGACCGCAAAGAACGCAAAGAGGATTAGTTCTTTTCTCTGCGACCTTTGCGGTCTCTGCGTTAGATGATCCTATTCGCCGGAAACAGCCGACGCGATCGTCTCGCGAAGGCGTTTCGCCGAGGTGGTGTTGGGCTCCAATTCGATCTCCTCAACATTGCCCCGGACCTTTTTACCGAAAACGGCGTTCCACGGCGGAACCACGATCGTTACGTTGCCGCTGGCCTTGGCCTGGCAAGCGAGACGGATGAAAGGTTTGGCGTCGGCGGGCTGTTCATACCCGAAGACCTTCATTTGGCGGCGTTCACGCGGGCTGACCTCGGTCAGCTTCTCCTGGCCGCCGAGAACGCCGACCCAGCACGTTCCGCACGAAGCGGCAGTGCACTCGATCGGGACAGGCCCTTCCCAGCAGCGGTCGTCCTGCTTTTGCCAATCCTGCGAGTGGTCGGCGGCAGACGCTCCGGTGATCTCCTGGTCCTGCATGATCGGGAACTTGCCGGTTGTGGTGAGCGATGCAAAGTTGACCGAAAATCGCTTGTTCACGGTCTTTAGAAAACCGAACAGGCCCTGCGAATCATCGGCCGCACGTTCAGCGATCACGGCGTTGGGCGATTTTGCCATAGTGCCGGACGGCTGTTTGACCTCGCCCGATGCCGCCTTAAATGCTTCAAGTCCCGTCTGGTTGAGCGTAGATAGCCCGATAGCGACCATTGCGATCACGATCTGCGGCTCAACCGAGAGCTTTTCGGCTACGAGCTTGGCAATATCCCTGATCTCGTCGGCAAGTGCAGGCGTCTGGTCTGTAAATACGGCGGCTTCGGCCTCGATCGCGGCTTTGACCGTCTTCCAGTAGCGATGTCCATAAAGGAAATGATGCGAGGTGTCGATCTGGCCTTTCAGTTCGAAATTGCCCTGCATCGCTATCCCGCGCAGAGCTGCCTCACGGTCCTCGGCGGCGTCGATCGCAAGCTTAAGGCTCAGCGGGTAAAATCGGAACCAGATCTGAACGGCGTTGCGGTCAACCTCGTGGACTTCGGGCAATAGTGTTTCGATCGCTGCGATCCAGTCGGATTCGGTAAAACGGGCAAGATAGGTCTCCAGGTTCGTGGTATTGTTGTTCATTGTCTCAAGGTCAAAATTCTAGTCGTTTTCAAAAATAGAGATTCTACAAACAAATCCGCGTTAGTGCAAAACCCCGCTTGACAAGAAGGGCGTAAATTCATAGTATCTAAAGTTTCGGACTATAGCAGTCTGGGTTGCCTTGCGACTCCAAGTGAGAAAACAAGGTTGTTTTTTGAGAATTGAAACACGGATTGTTGCGTAAAGACGGTCATCACAGGCCGTTCGGTGAATCTGAACATGTCTTATATGCCACGCTACAGCAAAGTTTCATTTTCTTAGGAAGACGGTTCAATTTAATTAACTAAGCAAGCTGAATGCTGCTTGAGCTAACTGCCGGATGCGTCCGGCAAGAGTCAGGTAAGAGAGAACTTTTGCCTTTCGGATTTTTAAATTAAAGGTAGCGAAAAATGCCGACGATCAACCAATTAGTTAGAAAAGGACGCCAACGCGTTAAGTACAAAACGGCCAGCCCGGCACTGCAGTCCAATCCGCAGAAGCGCGGGGTTTGCACACGTGTTTACACCTCGACCCCGAAAAAGCCGAACTCGGCTCTTCGTAAGGTCGCCCGTGTGCGTCTGACCAACCAGATTGAAGTCACGACATACATTCCGGGTATCGGCCACAACCTGCAGGAGCACTCGATCGTGCTCATCCGCGGCGGCCGAGTCAAGGATCTTCCGGGTGTTCGTTATCACGTTATCCGCGGAACGCTGGATGCCTCAGGCGTCGCGAACCGAAACCAGGCCCGTTCGAAGTACGGTGCCAAGAGACCGAAAGGAGCGAAATAAACATTGAATATAGGACATCCGTTATCGAACGCCTGAAAGCACGATAACGGATCTTCGCGATTCATAATTCGAAATTCGATTATGCCAAGACGTAGAGTTGCAGGAAAAAGAGAAGTATTGCCGGACCCGATCTATAACAGCATCGCCGTGACCAAATTTATCAACGGTTTGATGTGGGAAGGCAAGAAGAGCGTGGCCGAGCAGATCTTTTACGCGGCGATGGAGAAACTCGCTGAAAAGACCGGCGAAGAGCCGATCAAGGTCTTCAAGAAGGCTCTCGAAGGCGTTGCTCCGACCCTCGAGGTCAAATCACGCCGTATCGGCGGTGCGACCTACCAGGTGCCGCTCGAGGTCAGCCGTGACCGCCGCAATACGCTGGCGATCCGCTGGATCGTGCTGAATGCCCGCAACCGCAGCGAAAAGACGATGGTCGACCGCCTCGTCGGCGAGTTGCTGGATTCGACCAACGGACGCGGCGGAGCGATGAAGAAGAAGGACGACGTTCACCGTATGGCCGAAGCCAACAAGGCGTTCGCACATTACAGATTCTAATAGAGCGCGGGCCTGTTTGCCTGCGACCAATGATTTACCAAAATGGCTAAGATCAGTTTAGACAAATTTAGAAACATCGGCATCATGGCCCACATCGACGCGGGTAAGACCACGACGACTGAGCGCGTGTTGTTCTACACCGGTGTTTCACACAAGATCGGCGAGGTTCACGAAGGAACGGCGACGATGGACTGGATGGAACAGGA
>CAZQGN010000034.1:0-1835 GCA_964592865.1 uncultured Chloracidobacterium sp.
CAACCTCGTCACCATGGAGTGGTTCGACGACCTGTGGCTCAAGGAGGGCTTCGCGAACTTTATGGCGTACAAGGCTCTTGAGAAGATAAAGCTCGGAGGCGGAAACCCGACCGGTAGGGAAGGTGTCTCAGCCAACTTGGAGCAGGTCGACGCCTGGAAGGTCTTTTACGAACGCATAAAACAGCCCGCCTACGCCACCGACAGCACAAAAGGCACAACGCCGATCTATCAGGAGATACCGAACCTTTCCGCTGCCAAATCCGCCTATGGCAACATCGTCTACAACAAAGCCCCCGCGTTCCTAAAACAAGCCGAGTTCTACCTGGGCCCTGACAAATTCCAAACCGCCGTCCGAAAGTTCCTGAAAGGCCATGAATTTGCGAATGCCGGTTGGGAAGATCTGGTGAAGGAATTCGAGGCGGCGAGCGAACGAAATTTGAAAGACTGGGCAAATGTTTGGGTCAAAAAGCGCGGAGTTCCAATAATCAGATGGCAGAATGACACCATAACTCAGACGGATGCCTTGAAAGAAGGATCGTATTGGACGGAAAAGTTGCAGCTATATGTAGTCGCTACGAATCCGAATATTTCAGTTGATGGAACCTTTATTCTCGATTCACAAAAAGAAGCTGTTCCTTCACCTCTTCGAGGGGAATTCAAATTTCCAAATTATGAGGACTACGGCTACGGCATCTTTTTGCTCGATGACAAAAGTCGCGATTACGTCCTGAAAAATATCCAGAACGAAAAGGACGCGTTTTTGCGCTCTATGATGTACGGTGCCCTGTGGGACAGCGTCCGCGAAGGCGAACTCGACCCGCGAACCTACGTCGATGTCGCGATCAGGAATCTGCCGACGGAACAGGACGAAACCATCGCCCAAATGATGACGAGCCGCACGGCCACGGCGTTGAATTACTACGTGGGCACGGAAGGCGGAAACCTGAGCGGTAGCGAGGGTGTTCAACGCGACGTACCACTCAACTCGAACACCCTCCCAACGGGTCGGGTTTCTGCCTCGAACGCCGCATTCGAGAATGTCCTCATCGACCGATTCAAAAACGCACCTACGCTTGGCCAGCGGATCACGTTTTTCCGGGCGTTTCTGAATATCGCGGCGAGCGGGAATGCACGGGATGTGCTCAAAAGCCTCTTGACCGCGGAGACGCAGAGCCGCGGAGATGCAAAAGGCGGAAACCCAAGCGGTAACGAGGGTGCGCCACGCGGCATCTCCTCAACAAAGAGCACCCTCCCTACAGGTCGGGTTTCCGCCTCCGGTGCCGGCCTGCCGCTTCGTGCCAAAGACAAGTTCGACATCATCACACGCCTCGCTGTTCTCAACGATCCTGACGCCGCAAGGCTGCTGGCTGAGCTTGAGAAGACCGAGACGACCGACGATGCGAAGCGTTACGCCTATGCCGCGAGGGCGGCGTTTCCGACTAAGGAGAACCGCGAGAAGTTTTGGAACGACTTTGTGGCGAATAAGGACATAAGCGAGAGCTGGATCGAGGCCGCCGTGGGGCCTTTTAACTCGGTCCGTAACAGCGAGCTGTCGTTGCCGTATCTCGAACGCGCGTTAAAAGAGCTGCCAAACCTCAAGCGTTCGCGAAAGATATTCTTCGTCAACAACTGGCTCGGAGCCTTTATCGGCGGCCAACGCTCGGAAGGAGCACTTGCGATCGTCAACAAATTCCTAACCGACAACCCAAACCTGGACCGCGACCTGCGGCTCAAGATATTGGAGAACGTCGATATCATCGAACGTGCGGTCAAGATCCGTGCGAAATACGGGTCAAATTAATGGCCGGAAGAGCAAAAGGGGCGAATTGAACCAC
>CAZQGN010000034.1:1935-40441 GCA_964592865.1 uncultured Chloracidobacterium sp.
TAGATCCCTTAATTAAAGCTGAAAAATCAGACATTTGTCTGTGTCTATCTGTGTCCATCTGTGGTTCCACCTTTCTTGATCGGTGCCTTTCCTGGAGCTCAAGATCCGAGCGAAATACGGGTCAAATTAATGGCCGGAAGAGCAAAAGGGGCGAATTGAACCACAGATAAAAGCGGATGAACACAGATAGATCCCTTAATTAAAGCTGAAAAATCAGACATTTGTCTGTGTCTATCTGTGTCTATCTGTGGTTCCACCTTTCTTGATCTGTCCCCTTTTTTATCTCAAGGGGCGAGCGAAATACCGGGAGAATTAACCTCCTACTGGAAATCGTGCGAGCCGATCTTGCTGACAAAGGCGCTGATCGTTTCGAAGTAGAGCGCCTTGATCATCGCCCCGTCCTCGGCGATGCCGCGGATGAGCAGAAAATCGCTTGAGACGATGGTCGAGCGAAACTTGTCGAAAACGTCAGGCATCACGATAAAATTTGAAAAACCTGTCTCGTCCTCCATCGTGATAAAAACGACGTCGTTCGCCGTGCTCGGCCGTTGGCGGACGATGACCGCACCGGCGACCGTGACCAACTCGCGCTTTCTCAGGTTCAGGGTCCGGTTTGCCGGCAGTATACCGCGTTTGTCGAGCTCGTCGCGAAGAAAACGCATCGGGTGCTTGCCGATGGTGATGCCGGTCGTCATCAGGTCGGTCTCCATCAGCTGCCACTCGGACATACGGTCGATAAACGCGGGCGTCGCCTGTTTTTCGAACACGTTATCAAAAAGTTCGCCGGCGGGCCGGATGGCGAGCTCCGATTCCCAAAGGGCCTGACGGCGATGGACCGCGGCGTCAAAATTAAGTGCACCGGCGAGGCTGAGTGCGCGGATCTCTTTTTTGTTGATGGCCGGAACGCGCCTGATCAGGTTCTCAACACTTGTATAGGGGGCGTCAGTGGGAACCCGGCCGCTGCCGCTCCCGGCACTGACACGATCAGCGACGATCGCGTCGGCCACGTCCTTACGCAGGCCTTTGACGTATTTGAGCCCGATCCGCACGCGGCCGTCCTCGATCGTAAATAGCCGATCGGAGCGGTTGATGTCGATCGCGTTAAAGTGCAGCCCGTGCCGCTGGGCGTCCTTGATCAGCGTCGCCGGCGCGTAAAACCCGAGCGGGTAATTATTGAGCATCGCGGTCGTAAATTCGGCCAGATAATGCACCTTTAGGTAAGCCGACGCGTAGGTCAAAAGGGCAAAGCTGGCCGCGTGCGATTCGGGAAAGCCGTAGTTGGCAAAGGCGAGGATGCTCTTGACGATGCGGTCCTGCGTCGCAGGGTCGATGTCCTTATCGGCCATGCCGGAACGCAGCCGCACCTCGATCTTGGCGAGCCGTTTGTCCGCCCGCTTGAAACCGAGTGCCCGCCGCAGCTCCTCGGCCTCGCCGCCCGTAAACCCGGCGATCGTCATCGCCATCCGCAGCAGCTGTTCCTGAAAGAGCGGGACGCCGAGCGTGCGTTTCAGTATCGGCTCAAATGACGGGTGCATATAGTCGACCGGCTCCTTGCCCATGCGGCGGGCGATATAGCCGCTGAGCATCTTGCCGACGATCGGGCCCGGACGGATGATAGCGACCTGGACGACGATGTCGTAAAAATTTTCGGGCCGCGATTTTGGCAAAAAATTGATCTGCGCCCGGCTCTCGACCTGAAACATCCCGATCGTATCGGCGTCCTGCAGCGTTTTATAGACGAGCGGGTCGTTCTTAGGCAGGCGGCCGAGATCGACCTTTTCGCCGCGGTGCCGCTCTATCAGCGTGAGCGTGTCGCGGATGACGGCCATCATTCCCAGGCCGAGCAGATCGACCTTGATGATGCCGAGGCGTTCGCAGTCGTCCTTGTCCCACTGGATGATGTTGCGGCCGGGCATTGACGCCGGCTCGAGCGGCACGACGCCGTCGAGCCGCCCGAGGCTGATGACCATGCCGCCCGAGTGCTGGCCCAGATGCCGCGGGTAATCGAGCACGCGGGCGTACATCTCCATATATTTGGCGATGCGGTAATTGTCACGCGGGTCAAAGCCGGCCTCGACAAACCGCGACATCATCTCGGCCCGCGTGTGCGTGCCGTAGTGCGGAATGATCTTGGACAGTCGCTTTAACGCGGCCTCGTCAAAGCCGAAAACCTTGCCCACCTCGCGTGCGGCACTTCGTCCGCGATAGCTGATGACGTTGGCCGTCATGCCGGCACCGCGCTCGCCGTATTTTTGGTAAACGTGCTGGATGACGCGTTCGCGGTCGTCGCCCGACGGCAGGTCGATGTCGATGTCGGGATACTCGGTCCGCTCTTCGGAAAGAAATCGCTCAAAGAGCAGGTCGGCCTCGATCGGGTCGACCGCCGTGATGCCGAGAGCGTAGCAGACGACCGAATTGGCGGCCGAACCGCGGCCCTGCGAGAGGATGTTGTTGGCACGGCAAAACTGCGATATGTCCCAGACGAGCAGAAAATAGCCAGCGAGCTTGAGCCTGGCGATCATATTCAGCTCGTAATCGAGCTTTTGCCTTACCTTCGGCGTCAGTGCCCAGTAGCGCCAGACCGCACCTTTCTCGGCCTGTTTGCGAAGGAACGAGTCCATCGTTTCGCCCGGCGGCACGGGATAATCGGGGAACGTGTAGCCGAGCTCGTCCATCGAAAATTTAACGCGGTCGGCGATCTCGACGGTCGCGGCGACGGCCTGTGGATAATCGTCGAACTGATACGCCATCTGCGCCGCCGATCTGAGATAGCGTTCGCTGTTTTCGGAGATCAGGCGGCCGGCATTTTCGATGGTGCAGTGATTTTTGATACAGGTAAATACGTCGAAAAGCTCGCGGTCACGCTGCGCGGCATAGTACGGGCCGTTGCTGGCAAAATACGGCAGGCGAAACTTGTGGGCAAGGGCGAGCAGCGTCTGGTTGACGGCCTCTTCGTGCGGCAGATTGTGCCGCTGCAATTCGACGTAGAGCCGGCCTTCGAAAACGTATTTGAGCCACGCCAGAGCCTCCTGGCCGCGGTGCCGCTTGATGTGGTGATGCAAAAAACCGTCGGCCCCGCCCGTAAAGCAGAGCAGCCCGGCGGAGTGCTCCTCGATGTCGCGGCGGGTCGCAAAATGCTCGCCCTTTTTATGCCGCAGTTTGATGGTCGTGATCAGGCGGCAGAGGTTCTGATAGCCCGCAAGGTCCAGCGGCATCAGCGGCAAAAGGCTGCCGTCATCCATCGTGATCTCAGAGCCGATCATCGCCCTGACGCCCTGCTCCTTTGCCTCAAAATGCAGCCGCACCGCCCCCGAGACCGTGTCGCGGTCCATCATCCCGACCGCCGGCATATCAAGTTCGGCGGAGCGCACGGCGATGTCCTCGGGCAGCGAGCCTGAGGACAAAAAACTGAACGCGGAGCGTGTGTGGAGTTCTATAAAGGACATCGATCCTTGTCCCCGGAAAGGGACGCCTCTAATCAAATTCGCCGGTGACCAACCAGTCATTGCCCGTTCTTTGCAGGCAATAGACGCCGCCATTCTCGATCTCGACGTGCCATGCACGCCTGTCCCAGGCCTTTTCCCACCAACGCGAATTGGTCCGCCAGACGCCGCTGCACGCGACGACGCGGCCGGCAAAATAACGTGTCCGCAGGTAGATGAGCTGCTTGTCACGCACCAGCACCTCGGCCGTGACCGGCGGTTCGTAATAGGTGAACGCGATGACCGGAGCTCTCGGCCCGGCGTGCGTTTCAATGCCCGCGGGCAGTCGGCCGGCATCGAGGGCGAACGGCCGCTCGAGCCGCTCTTCGAGCAGCACGGGCACGCCGACATTCGTTTCGCCGACGAGCTTTTTGATCTTGCCGACCGTCAGCAGCAAACTCTCGGGCTGCGGCTTTGAGGCGGCGTAGAGCCCGCTCTGGGCCGGACGCGGACGTGTGAAATGTGCCCTGGTGCTGACGGCCGTGATGCCCGCGGCGGGCGGATCGACCGAAATGCGCAGATCGATGATCTTGAGCCAAAACGACCTGTCGAGCGTCGGGAATGACGTTTTGATCTCGTACGCCTTGTCGCCTTTTTTGTCGAGCCTGAACCTGATATCGATCTGCTCGGTGCTCCAGCCGTGCTTATTTACGGCCGTCAACATTTGATCGAGGCCGCGGTTAACGATAAAGATCAGCTGGGTAAAATCGTCGACCGGATCGTCCAGTTCGTAATGCCAGACGGCCTCGGTCTCTTTGATATTGGGCGTCAGGACACGACGCGGCCTCTGCTCGACGACGTCGAGCACATCGCGAAAATCGCGTCCGTACCGCGCGACGAGGTCGTCAGCCGGAATATTTCGCAGATCTTCGATGCGGCTGATGCCGAGAGCCTCAAAAACACCGGCCGTGTCGCGGTCGATATCCAGATCGCGAAGCGGCAGCTGCGAAAATGCCGCCGGTTCGGCGACAGTGCGGCTCAGCCCGCGGTTCTCACGGGCGAGCAGCATCGCCGTCTCGACCGTTTCGGCGACCGCGACATTTCCGGCGATATTATTGCGTTCGAGCTCCTTCACTATATTTTGCGCGATCTTATTCGCGTCGCCGACCAGTTTTTCGAGCCCGCTGACGTCAAACAGTACGCCGTCGCCGAGCATCTCGATGCGGTAGGCAAACCCGTAGGCGATCGCCGATAAGATAGCGGCGTCCTCGTGTGCATTTGGTGAAATGATGCATGCATAGGCTCTAGACATCGCTGTAGTCAAACTCGATCCTGGCCGCCGTCCGCGGGCCGGAAAAATGCTTTCTCGACTGCAGCCCGAGATGAAACTCGCGCAGCAGTTTGTACCGCCCGAGCCCCGACCAGACCGTGTCCCGCCGCGACATCTCAAACGACTGGTGCGACGCCGAACCCGCGACCGGTTCCTCGGCCGTGACGACGAAAAGCGTCGGTGTTTCCTTGATCCGCGTGCGGTAACGATACCAATAGGTGCGCGGCACCATCCGCAGCTTTTGTGTCGGCAATCCGCCGAGATTGAGCCATATCGCCCCGAAACCCTTTGCCTGCACCAGATAGTCGGCCGCCGTAAACGCCCGTTCGAGGTCGCCGCCGCAGCGTATCCAGAGCAAATTGTCCAGCACGACGCCCGCAAGGGCCGCCGACCGCGGATCAAAGCCGTCGCACGAATCGACCACCGCACAGACCTCGCCGAGGGCCGTCAACTTGGCCAGCAGATTGAGCACAAGGCTTGTCCGGCCGGTGCTCGCATCACCGACAAACTCGCTCAAAGTGCCGCGTGTAAGGGCCAATCCGACCGCGTCGAGCAGAACCTCTTCAGAGTGCTTTTGTTCCTCTCTCAGGTGGGATAAACTTTTGACCAGGCTCAGGTGTCTCATACAGATACTTGCGAGAATGCAAGTATATCTCATAGATGAAACACAAGTCAAAAAAATTTACGCAAGAAAGAGCCTTTCTTCCCCCCGCAATTAGAACCCGATAAACACGCCCGAAAAGCTCCCGAACCCGCAGTCTAGGCGGAAACGGCGGCTTCGGTCTTTGCAAGAAATGCCGACATAGCCTCGGGGGCGATCGGTCTTGAGAAATGAAATCCCTGTCCGGCCCCGCAACCAAGATCCTGCAGTTCCCGGATCTGATCGGCATGTTCGATGCCCTCGGCGATAGTGCGAAGATTGAGTGAGTCGCCCATCATAATGATCGCCCGGGCCACGGCATTACCCTCGCTGCCCTGGCCGAGTTTATCGACGAATGATTTATCGATCTTGAGGATGTCGATAGGGAAGCGCTGCAGATAGCTGAGGCTCGAATAGCCCGTGCCGAAATCATCGATCGCAAGCCTGACGCCGAGATCCTTCAGATCATGGAGTTTGATAATGGTGGCTTCGGTATCCTGGAGCATAAAGCTCTCAGTGATCTCGAGGATCAGCGACTGCGGCGGCAATCCCGAAGACTTAAGAGCGGTACTGACGATATTGACAAGCTCTTTTTTCATGAACTGGCGTATCGAAATGTTGACCGTTACCGAAACGTCCCTAAGGTCTTCGTGGATCTGTCGCCAATGCTGAACCTGCCGGCAAGCCTCGCGCAGGATCCATTCGCCCAACGGTACGATCAGATTTGTCTCCTCGGCAAGCGGAATAAACTTCATCGGTGACAGAAGGCCGAATCTCGGGTGCTGCCACCGGACAAGGGCCTCAAGTCCAACGATCCTGCCGGAATGCAGGTCAAATATCGGCTGATAATGCAGCGTAAACTCCTTTTCATCGATGCCGCGGCGGAGGTCGACCTCGAGTTCGATCCGCTCCATCAGAGCCTCGTGCATCTGGGGCTCAAAGACGACGTACTTGCCCTTGCCGTTGTTTTTGGCCAGATACATTGCCAGATCGGCATTACGGAGCAGTTCTTCGGAACCGGAAATGTCACCGGTGCCCGATGCGATGCCGATGCTCGTGCTGACATAAACCTCATTGCCGTCGATCACGAACGCCTGTTCAAAGACCGACAGAATGCGGTCGGCGACGTTGACGGCTTCGTCGGCGTGTGTGACCGATTCGACCAGAACGGCAAATTCGTCGCCGCCGAGCCGGGCCGCCGTATCAGAATTCCTGAGACAGTCCTGCAGCCGGTCAGCGACCGCAACCAGTAACTTGTCACCGGCCGCGTGGCCGAGCGAATCATTGACCGATTTGAAATTATCAAGATCGAGGAAGAGTACGGCGATCGATACGTGGTTTCGAACGCGCTTTTGAATAGCGTGATCGACGCGGTCACGGAAAAGGGTCCGGTTGGCGATCTTGGTCAACGGGTCGTGCAGGGCCTGATGCGTAAGCTGGTCCTCGAGCGACTTGCGCTCGGTCACGTCCATCATTGAGCCGATCATTCGGATGGGCCTGTTATCGCTGTCGTAGACGACATAACCGCGATCGACCACAAAGGCGTACGAACCGTCGCTGCGGCGAAATCTGTACTCGTCGGTCCAGAGGTTCTTTCCGCTTTCGATATGGCGATAAATGTCCAGTTTGACCCGTTCGCGATCGTCCGGGTGCAGCCGGTCGGACCAGGACGTCAGGCTCGAACCGATCTCGTCGCTGGAGTACCCGAATAGCTTTTGATAACCCTCGTTACGCCAAAACTCGTTTGTCGAAAGGTTCCAGTCCCAGATCGCGTCGCTGGTCGCACGGGTGACCAGTTCGAATCGTTCCTGGCTGATCCGGAGGGCTTCTTCAGAGCGTTTTCGCTCGATCGCCAATGCGATCTGGTCGGCGACCGCCGTGAGCAGATCGACATCCTGCTGTGAATAGGTATCTGAGTTTTCGTAATCCTGAACGACAAGTACGCCGATCGCTCCATCGGGCGTTTTGAGCGGTACGCCGAGCCAGATCGGCGAATCGGTTCCGACGGACTCGACCTCGCCGAGTTCGATCAGCCGCTGGGCGTCCTCGTGCGTAAAGAGCATCGACCGGCCCTGACGGAAAACGTACGCGCTCAAGCTGCGGCCGACGCGCAGCGGTCCGGGCATCGGGTCAAACTTATCTACCCAAAACTGCATGGTCAGCAGTTCCGTTGCCGGGTCAAAGAGGGCAACAAAAAAGTTTTCGGCATAGACGATCTTCTTGATCGTCCGATGGATGTGGTTCAGAAGGTCGTCGAGGTTAGCGGTGGTAGTGACGCCGTGGATGATCTTCGAGATCGCCCGGGCTTCGGCCTCAAGGCGTTTGGGACGCGAGATATCACGTGCCAGGCAGACTATATTATAGGCACATGTATCAGGGTCAAATATTTTCGACGCCGAGACCGAGACGGGAAAACGGGTGCCGTTCTTTCGCAGGCAATAGGTCTCGAGGCGCTTGGTATTACCGCTCTTTTGAAAGAGCCTGGCAAACAACTTCTGGAATACTTTCTCGCTACGGGCGAGGATACCGACCGGTTTTCCGATCAATTCCTCACGGGAATAGCCTGTAAGCTCAAGCGCGGCAGGATTGACCCTCGTGATCCTTGTGTCCGGGTCGATGACGAGTACCGCGTCGCTGATCGAATTAAAAATACTGTCGCCGAGGCTCAACAGCGGCGTAGATCCGCCGTCAGTCACGTGAGTATCAGCGAATTTTGGCGACTCAAAGCCGGTGGACGAAGGGTATTCGTGATGAGGATATATCGAGCCGAAAGATGCCGCCGGCATTGTGATCTCAGACTCGTCTAACCGCGATAATGGTTCCATTTCCTTTGTTTTTGACGACAATAAAATGCATTGGCGGCGTGCTTCGAAGGGAATCAATGCTTCCAACCGCAGGAAATAGTTGGAAACCGCAATATTGAAATCGGTCGCGGGTGGGCCAGACGCGACAAAACATACCATTTCGGATTGTGTATTAAACAATGTTAAAAGTCAATAGTTTTGTTTGAAACCTCTTCGGTGCGATAACTGGTGGGATCGGGGTACTGAGGTGGTTCGTCGTCGTTCGAACGCCACGCGTCACTGACCCGATTCGGAATATGATCTATAATCGAACAGCGATGAACGAGGTATTAAATGTAGTTGGCGGCGGTTTGGCCGGTGTCGAGGCGGCGTGGCAGGCGGCGGAACGCGGCGTGAAAGTGCGGCTCTATGAAATGCGGCCCGTGCAGCAAACGCCCGCGCACCGCACGGACAAACTGGCCGAGATCGTATGTTCAAATTCGCTTAAGACCGACGAGCCGGGAAGTGCGCCGTATTTGCTTAAGGAAGAATTGCGGCGCGGCGGTTCGATGGTTCTCGACGCGGCCCACGCGACCAGAGTGCCGGCCGGTGCCGCCCTGTCGGTCGATCGGGGCAGGTTCGCCGAGATGATAACCGAAAGGGTCGAAGCACATCCGAATATTGAGATCGTCCGCGAAGAGGTCACGTCGATCCCTGCCGACGGCGTCACGATCATAGCGACCGGGCCGCTCACATCCGACGCGCTGACCCGCGAGATAATGAAGCTGACCGGCGACGACCAGCTCTATTTCTACGACGCGATCGCCCCGATAATCGCCGCCGATTCGATCGATATGACGATCGCGTTCAAGGCGGCCCGCTACGACAAGGGCGGCGACGACTATATCAACTGCCCGATGGACAAGGATCAGTACGAGGTGTTCATCGATGCACTGCTAAACGCAAACTCGGTCCCGTTAAAGCGATTTGAAGAAACGCATTGGTTCGAATCGTGCCTGCCGATCGAGGAGATCGCCCGACGCGGGCCTGAGACGCTGCGGTTCGGCCCGATGAAGCCCAAAGGGCTGCGCGACCCGAGAACGGGCGAAGAACCGTGGGCCTGTGTCCAACTGCGTCAGGAAAATATGATGGCGGACGCGTACGGCATGGTCGGATTTCAGAACCACCTGCGTTACGGCGAACAGGAACGCGTGCTCAAGCTGATCCCGGGACTCGAAAACGCCGAGTTTCTACAATTCGGCCAGATCCACCGCAATACATTCATCAATTCGCCGGCGATATTGAATGAAACGCTGGCGACACGCGAAAACCCGCTACTTTTCTTCGCCGGACAGATCACGGGCGTCGAGGGTTACGTCGAATCGGTCGCGACCGGCTGGATGGCCGGCATAAACGCGGTAAATGTTCTGCGCAGCAACGAACTGATAACCGCACCGACGACATCAGCCATCGGCTCGCTGTGCCGGTACGTTTCGAACGTCGAAACCAAGAATTTTCAGCCGGTAAATATCACTTTCGGCCTGCTCGAACCGCTCCCGCCGGAACTTCGTAAGAAGTATCGAAAGAAGCGCGAACGGCATATTTTTCAGGTCGAGCGGGCACTGAAGGACTGGGATGACTGGATCGAAGAATATTGCCGTTGCCTTTAGGCAACGGTTTGCATGGCAAGCAAATAACGGGCTTTAGCCCAACAACAAGCCTATGTCATATGTTCGCATCTGGGTTCATGTTGTTTTCAGCACCCGAAATCACGAATCTTACTTCACGAATGAGATACGCCGGCAATTGATCCAGCACATTCATTTGAACTGCCGAGCAAAGGACATCTATCTTGATCGTATTGGAGGATGGTCTGAACACCTGCATTTGTTGATCTCGCTTGGCCGTGAACAGAACATCGCCAAGGTAGTGATGCTGATAAAAGGTGAGTCGTCCCATTGGCTGAATCAGCAGAATTTCTTTAAGGGGAAGTTCTTTTGGCAGGATGATTATTTTGCTATTTCTGTTTCCGAGTCACTTATCGGAAAGGTGCAGGATTACATTGAGCGTCAGGAAGACCATCACCGAGCTGTTCCTTTCAGCAAGGAGCTAGTACGTTTGGAGGATCTGACGGGAGAAAGTTGGGGCTAAAAGCCCCATGACTTTGTCGGGATCTCTTACCGTTGCCTAAAGGCAACGGCAATATAGGACATAAAAAGGCAGATCTCATTGTTACGACAAGACTCATGGACCCAACAACGATCTTGATCATTTTCGCGATATTTTTTGTCGCCGTGCTGTACTCATCAGTCGGGCACGGCGGGGCGTCGGGTTATCTGGCGGTGATGGCGTTTTTGGCGGTCGCACCCGAAGTGACGCGGCCGACGGCGTTGCTGCTGAACCTATTTGTCGCGACGATCGGGACGATACAGTTCTGGCGCGCCGGATATTTCTCGTGGCGGCTCTTTTTGCCGTTCGCGGCCGGATCGGTCCCGATGGCTCTTGTCGGCGGGATGATCCATTTACCGACCGAGGTTTACAAGATCGTCCTCGGCGGGGTGCTGTGTCTGGCGGCTGTCCGACTGGCGATCCATCTCAAGAGTGACGATCAGGTCAAGGACCCGCCGATGATCGCGTGTCTGCTGATCGGGGCGGCGATCGGTCTGCTTTCGGGAATGGTCGGTGTCGGCGGCGGGATATTTCTGACACCGATCTTGCTCCTGATGCATTGGTCCGAAGCGCGGGTCGCGGCCGGCGTGTCGGTGTTGTTCATTCTGGTAAATTCGATCTCCGGCCTGGTCGGACAGTTTATCAAGGGTTCGCTGAGTGGGCTGCCGCCTGAGGTTTGGGCGTGGGTCGCCGTCGCCGTTGTCGGAGGCCTTATCGGATCGACGCTTGGCAGCAGGCGGTTCACCTCGATGACGCTGCGGCGGGTGCTGGCGGTCGTGCTTCTGTTTGCCGGGATAAAGTTAATTTTGGTATAGGCAAATAATAACCGCATTTGGTAATCAAATAGTCGGCTCAATGAAGGCATTAACCTCGACATTTATCCTGATCGCAGCGGCGGTATGCATTTCGGCCCAATCGGGTCGAAACAAGCCCAGCGAGACGCCGACGCCGACGCCGCCCGCGCGTTCGTCCGCCGGATATATACCGACCGAGGCGAAACTGCCGGCCGCATCGCCGACACCGACCCCAAAGCCGAAAGACGACCCCGATATCATCAAGGTAGACTCGGCGCTCGTGCCGATACCGGTTTCGGTCAATGACGCGTCCGGAAGGCCGGTCACCAATTTGAAACTCGCGGATTTTGAACTCAAGATCGACGGCCGGTCGGTCGAGCTGAGCGAACTTACCCGGTCTGAGTCGCCGATCCGGCTCGCGATGCTGTTTGATAATTCGTCAAGTGTGATGATCGCCCGCGAGTTTGAAAAGGAAGCCGCGGTAAGGTTTTTTCGGCGAGTGATCAGGCCGGACCGCGATCAGGCGGCACTATTTTCGCTTTCGGATTATACCCGGCTTGAGCAGCCGCTGACGCGTGACGTGTCGCTGCTGACACAGGCGATAAGGATGTTTCCTGAGCCGAAAGGAGCGACGGCATTGCTTGACGGCATCATTGAGGTCGCTGAATACCTTAAGGGCTCGGACGGGCGCCGCGTCGTCGTGGTCGTCTCGGACGGCGAGGACACGTACAGCGACATCAAGACCACGCTCGAGACCGTGACCAAGGTGCTGCAGGTCGCCAATTGTCAGGTCTATGTTGTAAAGACCAAGGAGTTTGAGAATTATAAACGTACCGGGCTGCGTGGCGGCAATGCCAATATCCGGGCCCTGACGGCCGAGCGGCGGATGCTCGAACTTGCCGGGCAGACGGGCGGAGCGGTCTATTCGCCGATCGACGAGGATGAAATGAACGCCGCCTTTGCCCAGATATCGGCGGACCTCTCGCAGCAGTACGTGCTCAGCTATTACCCGGACGACGAGGCCGATAAACGCGGCGATTTTCGCAATATCACATTATCGGTAAAGGGCCGTCCGAATATGACCATCCGCACGCGGAAGGGTTATTATGTCGGCGGAAAATAATGTAATGCTTGATGACCACCTCGCACAATTTCTTCAGCATTTGAAGTATGAGCGCAATCTGAGCCCGCATACGCTCAGAAACTACGCCAGCGACCTCGAGCAGTTTCGCGATCATCTTTTTCGCGTCGAGCGGCGGACTGACATCCCGGTCGAACAGATCGACCGCCTGACCATACGCGAGTGGATGGCGGGTCTGCACGAGGATCACAAAAAGACATCGGTCGCCCGAAAGCTGGCCAGTCTCCGCACGTTCTTTCAATTTCTGGTCCGCGAGGGCAAGCTTGAGGCCAATCCGGCAAAGCTCGTCGCGACCCCGCGTATCGAAAGGAAACTGCCGAATCACCTCTCGATGGAGGACGCGGTAAGGTTTATCGAGACGCCGGACATCAATAACGACCTCGGCCGCCGCGACCGGGCGATACTTGAGTTTCTCTACGCCACGGGCATACGTGTCGGCGAACTCGTCAGCATCGACCTGGCCGACATCGATTTTCGCGAACGCATGGTCCGCGTCACGGGCAAGCGTAAGAAACAGAGGATCGTGCCGTTCGGCGAGCCCGCCCTTCAGGCATTGATGCTCTATCTGGAAAAGACACGGCCCGTCTTTTTGAACGGATGCCCGCCGGCGACGCGTGACGCCAACGCGGTATTCCTGCATCGCCGCGGCGGCCGTTTAACGACCCGCAGCGTCGGCCGGATGATCGACAAATACATCAGGCTGTGTGCCGATATTCACGACATTTCGCCGCACAGCCTGCGGCACACGTTTGCCACGCACCTGCTCGATCAGGGGGCTGACCTCCGCGATATCCAGGAGCTGCTCGGGCATGCAAGACTGTCGACGACACAGATCTACACACAGGTCTCGATGGAAAAGATGATCGAGGTGTATGATAAGGCTCATCCGAAGGCGTAGATCGCCGGGTAAACGAACCGTTTGTCCGCCGGCTCTCGCTTCGACTAATATTCATTTAAGCTCCGCTAGCTTTTGTACAAAGATATGAAAAAGATCCACTGGTTGTTAATGTTGCTGATCGCCGTCTCGCCGGCGGCCTACGCCCAGAACAAATTGCTCACGCTCGATGATATTTTCAGCCCCGACCCGGCGAAAAGAGTGCGGTTCGGCGGCACGCCGACCTCGGTGCAGTGGTCGCCCGACGGCAAGTCGTTCAAGCAGGTAATTGGCGGCCGTTTGATGCGGGTCGACGCGGTGAGCGGCCGGACGGCGCCGTACTACGATTCGGGAGCCCTCGCGGCCGCACTTGTGAAAGCGGGCGTTAAGACCGACCAGGCTAATGCGATCGCGGGTTCGCCGTTCGTTCAGTTCAACGAGGCGGAGACGGCCATCCTCATCAACAACGCCAACGACCTTTGGTACTACGACGTTGCAGCCGCAACGCTCAGACGCCTGACGAACAGCCGCGACGAAGAGCTGGAGGCCGATTTCAGCCCGGACGGCAGATTCGTGAGCTTCGTCCGCGGCAACAACCTCTACGTTGTCGATATCGCCAAAGCGGACGAAAAGCAGCTTACGCGCGACGGGCGCGTGGGCGACAAACCGATCTATAACGGCTATCTCGACTGGGTCTATGAGGAGGAACTCTACGGCCGCGGCGAGAAACGCGGATATTGGTGGTCGCCGGACTCGAAACGCATCGCGTTTCTGCGGCTGGACGAATCGCCGGTACCTAAATTTATCATCCCCGACGACGTGCCGAACGGCCAGAACGTCGAGTCGACCTATTATCCAAAGGCGGGCGACCCTAACCCTATCGTCAAACTCGGCGTGGCAGATATTTCAAGATCGACCTTCGTGCCCAATCCGGGCCGGATACCAAAGATCGGCGAACGCCTGCCGCCGTCGCTGCTTCGGTTTGGCGACACGGTCAAATTTGCCGATCTGTCGGCGTACAAACCCGACGATCTGCTGATCGCGCGCGTGATGTGGTCAAACGACAGCAGTGCTGTTATCTTTCAGGCGCTCAATCGTGAACAAACGTATCTCGACCTCAACGCTATGCAGGCCGACGGCAAGGTCGAGCGGTTTCTGCAGGAAACGTCGCCGGCCTGGGTCGAGGTGTATGACAACCCGATCCAGCTCAAGAGCAGCGGCGAAGTGGTATGGCAATCGGCCCGTAACGGCTGGCGCCATATATATCTGCTTAACGGCCGCGGCCAGGTTGTTCGTCAGTTGACCAACGGCAAATGGGAGGTCCGTTCGCTCTACGGCGTCGATGAAAAGAACGGATTTGTCTATTTTTCGGCGACAAAGGACAGCCACATCGCCGAAAACATCTATCGCGTCAGCCTGAGCGGCGGCGAGGTCGAACGGGTCAGCCGCGGTGACGGATGGCATACGGCGTCGTTTAACTCGACATTTACCCACTATTTCGAAAATTGGAGCGACGCGAGCACGCCGTGGCAGACACGGCTTTATCGTGCGGACGGTTCGCTTGAACGGATCATCAACGAAAATAAGGTCGACGCACTCGGCGAATATCGTCTCAGCCGGCCCGAATTTCTAAAGGTCAAGACCCGCGACGGAATTGAAATGGAGGCGATGATGATCAAGCCGCCCGATTTTGACCCGAACAAGAAATACCCCGTTTTTCAGTTCACATACTCGGGACCGCATGCTCCGTCGGTGGCCGATCGCTGGGGCGGCAACCGCTATATGTGGTTTCAGATGCTGGCCCAAAAGGGCTATATCATCTGGGTCTGCGACAACCGCTCGGCCAGCGGCAAGGGTGAAGAATCGGTCTGGCCGGTGTACAAGCGACTGGGCGAACTCGAACTGCGCGACCTCGAGGACGGGCTGAATTATCTCAGATCGCAGCCGTTTATCGACGGCGAACGGATCGGCCTGCACGGCTGGAGCTTTGGCGGATTTATGACCAGCTACGCCCTGACGCACAGCAAGTCATTCAAGATCGGCATCGCCGGCGGAACGGTTTCTGATTGGCGACTGTACGATTCGATCTACACCGAGCGGTATATGCTCACGCCGCAGAATAATCCCGCCGGATATGACGGCGCAGCGGTCACCAAAGCGGCCAGGAACCTCTCGGGCAAACTGCTGCTTATCCACGGAATGATGGACGACAACGTCCATATGCAAAACACCACCCAACTCGTTTACGAACTGCAAAAGACCGACAAGCAGTTCGAACTGATGCTCTACCCGACCCAACGCCACGGCGTCCAAAACCCGCAGCAGGTAAAGCACTGGTACACGATGATGACGGATTTTGTTTTGAAGAATCTGTAGGCTGTTCAGGCCATGTTCAAGCGGTCAGCGTCATCGGGCGTATCGATGTCGATGGCCGCGGTTTCGATTGTGACGGTGCGGACGTCGTCGGGGCGGCTGCGGATGATCCGTCGGGCGCCTTTGTCGCCGTCCAGACCGAGAAGTTCTCCAAAAACAGCTTTCGAAAAGAGTGCGGGCACGCCGACGATGCCGCCGTAGCGGGCGGCTATGATCGGCGACGTTGTGGTGATAAATTCCGTGATAAGACTGTCGATATCGGCCGCCGTGACGTGCGGCTGATCACATAGTGCGATGACGATCGCGTCAAGGCCGGGATCGTTCCCGAGCAGATACTGCAGGCCGGATCGGATCGAGGAACCCATACCTGTCTGCCATTCGCCGTTCACGCAAACGCCGACCGGCAGGTCGGCCACCTCGAAGGCTGAGCGATCGGTCTCGGCACCGAGAACGACGACGATCGGGCGGCATAACGAGTTTGTCAGAGTGTCGGCAGCGATACGTATAAGAGATCTGCCCTGAAACTGCAGAAGCTGTTTGGGTTTACCGAGTCGGCTTGATCCGCCCGCGGCGAGCAGAATGCCGCCGATCTTCAAGTTTGATTCAGATCTGCTGTCGGTCATAGATCGAACCCTGCCGCTGTCGCAGCGGCCCGCCATTACGGCGCTTCAAAACGCTTTGGATCTCGGCCGCGATCGAAAGTGCGATAGCCTCGGGCGTGTCGGCTCCGATATCGAGCCCGATCGGCGCGTAGAGCCGCGAAAGCTGACTTTCGGTAAACCGCTCGCCCGCCGCGGCAAGTTCACCGAGCAGTTGCTCGGTCCGGCGTTTGGGGCCCAACGCTCCGACATAAAAAGCCGTTGACCGCAGCAGTTCGGGCAGCAAGATTCGGTCGCGGCTGTAATTATGCGTCATGATCACCGCGGCGGTATAGCTGTCGGCAGTGAACTCCGGCGCGAGGTCAACCGGATCGAGCACAAGCTCTCTCGCGGCCGGAAAACGATCAGCGGCCAGAAATGCGGGGCGATGGTCGTGAATCGTTATCTGCCAACCGAGTTCCGACGCGATCCGAACAAGCGGGATCGCATCCGTACCCGCCCCGAACAGCAGCAGGGCGATCGGCGGTACGGCGTCCTCAGACGCCTCGCGGCCGTGATAGGCGGCATTGAGTTTGGCGATTATCGGGCTGTCCTTGCCGATAGTTTCGAGCCGGATGCGGATAACGCCGCGGCAGCCCATGTTGAGGCTGAAGACCGAACCTTCGTTGTCGGTCGTGTCGTAGGTAAAGATCTCGGGCTCGCCGCTCGCGAGCACGCGTTTGGCACGTTCGAGCACATCCGCCTCGAGACAGCCGCCCGAGACAGTGCCCGACGTCGTCCCGTCAGGCATGATCAACATGCGGGCGCCGGGCAGCCTGTAACCCGAACCGATGACCTCGGTCACGGTCGCGAGAACGGCCCGGTCACCGGCACCGAATCCGGCGACACGGGCTAAAATATCACTGATCTCTTTCATTTATTCCGGACAGGCGGCACCGGCGTCGATCCACTCGTTAAGCTTTTTCAGAAAGTCGGCCTGGCTCAAGGGCGGTGTCGTGCGTCCGCTGCCGGGGTTCCATGCCCAGCCGACAAGCGGGTCTGTCTCGATGTGATGGATCGACTCTGTGAGAGTCTTTCGGCCGCCGTTGCGGGCCGGATCCTTGAGTTGCTGGCATAACTTGGCTGCCGTCATTCCCTGAAAGACCATCTTGTTGTCGGCGGGCGGCATATGCCAATTCGGGGCACCGGGCGGCAATCCCTCGCCGTCCATATTTTCGGCCTGATGGCAGGTGGCACATTCCATGCCGGCAACGCCCTTGCCGTCGGTGCCGCGCTTGACGTCCTGATCGTGAATGCGTCGTTCGTCGCCCTGCGTTGGCGCGTCGCCTGCCGGGTGGCAGTTGGAACAACGTGCCGAAAAGAACACTTTTACGGCCTCGTTAAACGCGGCACGGGCCTTCACCGGGTCTTCGGTAGTTGAAGCCGCGACATGTTCAACGGGTTCGAACCGGCCAAAACGGGCCGCCGCGACCAAACCGATGGCGATGACGATCACCAGGAATTTTAATACTCGACTTCTCAATTTGACCTACCCCCTTGCTGATCCACCGATCGCAATGTCACCCGCTATGACTTTTTCAGCTCATCGGCCTTGATCGGCAGGCTGCGAACGCGTTTGCCCGTAGCGGCGAAGATCGCGTTGACGACCGCCGGTGCGATCGGCGGCGTGCCCGGTTCGCCGACGCCGCCATGCGGAGCCGTACTCGGCACCAGATGGACCTCGACCTTTGGCATTTCGTTCATTCTGAGCGGTTTGTAGTTGTTGAAATTTGTCTGAACGACCCGCCCGTTCTTGATCGTGATCTCGCCGTACAGTGCGGCCGAGAGGCCGTAAACGACTGAGCCTTCCATCTGGGCGGCAACGGTGTCGGGATTGACGATCTGGCCGCAATCGGCCGCACACACGACCCGATCGACCTTGACCTTACCGTCGGCTCCGACCGTTACCTCGGCGACCTGTGCGACATACGAACCGAAACTCTCAGCAACGGCGATGCCGCGGCCGGAACCCGCCGGAAGCTTTTTGCCCCAGCCGGCCTTTTCGGCGGCGAGCCTAAGAACACCGGTGTGCCTGGACTTTTCATCGAGCAGCGACAGACGGTACTCGAGCGGGTCCTTGCCGGCAAGAGCGGCGAGTTCGTCCATAAAACACTCGACCGAAAAAGCCGTGTGCGAACTGCCGACCGAACGCCAAAAGCCCACCGGAACGCCCGTATCCACACGTATCCAATCGCATTGAAAATTGGGTATCTTGTATTCGAGCTCGTGAGCACCCTCGAACGACGAACTGTCGAGCTGATCGTCCTTGAGGTTAAAGCCGAACGCCTTTCCGGCACGGGCCATGATCGCGTCCGTCGCCAGCCGATGATGCCAGAAGACGGGCTTGCCTTCGGCGTCCAAACCGGCGGAAAATTTGTTGTAGACGGCCGGACGATAGACATCATTCTGCATATCGTCTTCGCGGGTCCAAACGACCTTGACCGGCTTTCCGGCCGCTTTTGACAAGAGCGTGGCGTCGATGACGTAGTCCATTTCGAACCGCCTGCCGAATCCGCCGCCAAGCATCGTGGTATTTACCTTGACCTTTTCGACCGGTACGCCCGCCGCTTTTGCGACCGTGCCCTGCACCAGCATCTGGGCCTGAACGCCGCCCCAAACCTCAACGCTGTCAGCACGGACGTCAGCCGTAAAATTCATCGGCTCCATCGTGGCGTGCGCCAGAAACGGGGCGTAATAGACCGCGTCGACGGTCTTTGCCGCCTTTGCCCGGCCGGCGGCGACATCGCCGATCTTTTTCGCCTCGAGGCCCTTTTTCGAGGCCTCGGCGTCGACAAAGGACTTCATGATCGTCTCGCTCGAAACGGCGGCCATCGGGCCTTCTTCCCAAGTGACCTTTAACGCCGACCTGCCCTTGCGGGCGGCGACGAACGAATCAGCGATGACCCCGACGCCGTATCCGAGCGAAACTACGTGCGTAACACCCTTGACCGCCTTGGCGGCCGCATCGTCGACCGACTTGACGGTCCCGCCGATGACGGGCGATCGCAGGATGATCGCGTACAGCATTCCGGGAACCTTAACATCAATGCCGAAGACCGCGGTTCCGTTGACCTTGGCGGGCGAATCGAGGCGTTTGACGGCCTTGCCGATGTACTTGAAATCCTTAGGATCCTTGAGTTTCGGTTTGTCGGAGGGCGTGATCTTAGCCGCGGCCTCGAGAAGTTCGCCATACGCCGTACTGCGTTTTGTGGCGGTGTGGACGACACGTCCGTTCTCGGCGACACAACTGTCGGCCCGTACGTTCCACGACGCGGCTGCGGCGGCGATCAGCATTTCGCGAACCTGAGCGGCGGCTTTTCGAAGCGGGGCAAAAAAGCCCTTGACGCTCGAACTTCCACCCGTGCCCTGCATCCCCATCGCCGGGTTAAAAAACGCCTTGTCGGCCGGCCCGTGAGCAAACGTCACGTTGGCCCAGTCGACCTCGAGTTCGTCGGCGACGATCATCGGCAGGCTGGTCATCACGCCCTGGCCCATCTCGGACTGCCCGACGACGACCGTGACCTTACCGTCTTTGGCGATCTTGATAAACGCGTTGGGCGAAAAATCGGCCGCCGGAGCAGCACCGACGCCAAAGCGTTCTTCCGCTTTGGTAATGCCGGGAATATTTATGCCGAAAACCAAGGCTCCGCCGGCAACGATGGATGCCTTTAAGAATGAACGCCGATCTAGTTCTTGTTTGGTCTTCATCTTATTTACCTCCATTTGCCGCCGCGAGTTTGATCGCGGCACGGACACGGTTATATGTACCGCAACGGCAAATGATGCCGTTCATTGCCTGATCGATATCGGCGTCGGTCGGTTTCGGGGTCTTTTTGAGCATTGCGGCGGCGGCCATGATCTGGCCGGATTGGCAATATCCGCATTGGGGAGCGTCCTCGGCGATCCATGCTTTTTGCAGCGGATGACTGGAGTCGGGCGACAGGCCCTCGATGGTCGTGACTTCCTTGCCGACGACGGCGCTGATCGGGGTAACGCACGAACGGCGGGCCTCGCCGTCGACGTGGATCGTGCATGAACCGCACTGGGCGATACCGCAGCCAAATTTCGTCCCGGTCAAGCCAAATTCGTCACGGAGCACCCACAGCATCGGCGTGCTGGGGTCGGATTCGGTTTCGAAAACCTTTTTATTTACGCTGATCTTAGTCATAAAGGTACCCTCAAACTGCGCAGAAAGAACGGACCGCAGAACTATCCAAAGTTGAAAAATGTAATCACCGAAATAATAGCACGGATCGGGTCAGAGACCGCAAGAAAACGTGCTATTCATCGGCTGAATCGGTCAGTTGGATCTCGGGATTATCCAAGGCGAACTGGTCCCGCGGCTTTGAGTCGATCTCGCCCCTTAGCGGCCGCGTTCCGACGTTCGGACGAAAGTTTCCCGCCTCATCGTACAGCCGGCGATACTGCGCGGTATTGCGGATCACGCCCTGGACATAGCCCTTGGTCTCCTTGAACGGTATCTCCTCGACAAATTCGTCCATTTCCGCCGGCAGCGTCGCCCGCCATTGCGGTACGCGTCCGGGGCCGGCATTGTAGGCGACCGCGACGTATTCGATCCGCCCGAATTTGGCAAACTGGTCCTTCATATACGCCGTACCGAGTTCGATATTCAATTGCGGCTGGAAAAGCGACGCGGGTGTGACCTGAGCGGTCTTGGAAACGTATTTCTTCGCCATGGTCTGGGCCGTCGGAACCAAAAGCTGCATAAGGCCGAATGCGTTAGCCGGGGACTTGGCGGTCGGCGTAAAGACCGATTCCTGCCGGATCAGGCCGGCGACCTGAAACGCGTCGAGTCCGCGTTCGCCGGCCCAGTACTTGATCTCATTCCAGTTAACGAGCGGGTAAAAGATCGACCACTCTTCGCGGCCCATTTCCTCGGGGAACATCTGAGCGTAGTCCGGATAACTCGCCCTGAGCGCCAAAAATGCGGCCGTGTTGTCGCCCTTGAAACGATAGTGCCGGGCGAGGGCCATATTGATCCGCGGACTGTTGCCGGCGGATTTTTTGGCCTCCTGCAGTTCGTCAAACGCCCAATCGAAAATACCGACCGAGCTCAATTCGTCGCTTTTGTCAGCAAGAGCGACCGCGGTCGGGCCGGCTGTTTCGCCGGCGACCGTCACCGTCTTTAGATTAGCGACGGCCCGGGCGATAAGGTCGTTCGGCGGGGCGGTCGAGCGGCAATTGCCCTGAGCTTTCATCGCCGACATACGGCCGAGTGCGAGATAGCCGTACCAATTTGCCGAATACCGGTAGATCACGCCGTCGTATAGAGCACAGGCCTCGGCGATCTTTCCCGATCGTTCGGAATCGCGGGCGGCCCAGTATCCGGCCTTTCCGCGATTGGTCGTGTCCTTATCGGCGTATCGGGCGAGGTGGTCGATGAACATCTGCGACGACAACGCAAAGTTGCCGTTCTCATGCTGGAACCAGCCGGCCTCGAACTGTGCGGCGGCGACCTCGATGGCGTTGGGGTACGCGGCGACCGCAGTATTGAAATAATAGCCTTCGTCCGTGCGGTTTCGCGCGTCGCGGGCCGCCATTCCCGCGTCGATCAGCGTTTTGGTGACGAGCGTGCCGGACGGATAGTTTTGCTTCATCGCGTCGGCGGTTGAGCGAAGCTGCGGCCACATTTTCGCTTTGGCGTACCCGAGGGCCAATTGCCGAAAGCCGTCTTCGCGTTCCTTTGCCGAAACGGCGATCGCCGCAAAAACACTCTGAGCTTCGGCCATCTTCCCGGTGTTCGAAAGGGCCTCGACGCGCCTGACCGCCGCTTTCGATGAATACGCCGACGGATAACGGGCAGCCAGATCGGCGTAGGCCGCGGCCGCATCGGCATATGATCTGGTCGCCATCAGGCGTTCGGCACGCGTGGCGAGCTCATCGGCATTTATCGGTGTCAGCGGTTGCGACATCGCGGTCAGTTTGGCCTCTGATTCCTTGGCTGCGGCAGTGCCGGCGGCGTAGAAATAGGTGCGGCGATAGTAGCGGACCGCCTCGGCCTGTGAACCCTGCGCTTCGTAAGCCTTTGCGGTCAACAATAAAGCGTCGGCGTCATCCTTTTCGCTCAGGGCGATCAACATCGGCGGAACCTCGACCGCCCTGCCGGCCTGGATCGCAGACGCTGCCCAGAGCAGTTTGGCGTCGCGGACACGTATCGACGCCGGGAAATCATTGATCAGTTGAGTTAATACCGACATGGCATCGGTATGGTTTCCGGCATTTTGCAAAGCCCGGCCCCTCAGCCAAAGGGCCTGGTCCGCGACATTTGTCTTTTTCCTGAATACATCCGAATTCAAAAGCGCGGCGGCACCGGCAAAGTCATTTGCCTCGAACCGTATACGTGCACGCAGCAGTTTGGCCAGAGCTCCCGTCCGTTTTCCGGCAAAACGCGACTCGATATCAGCCACGACACCCTCCGGAGGCAGCTTTCCGCTGCTGGCCAATTGACGCAGATTCGCCAACGCCTGTTCCTCGGTTTGCTGGGCCGAACAGCCGAGCGTGAAAAGCACAAGGCTCACGGCAAAGCACACACTAAAATTCAGGTACTTAAAAAACATCTGTCTGCAATTCTCCAGGGTGATCTGATGCGATAAACGAGGCGGCGACGGCTTCCTCGATATATTTCCCAAGCGGTCTAAAATAGTTATATCATAACCATCAACAATCGGCTTTGAGATCAAACTCCAATGCGTCAGATGTGTTTTCCGCCATGAGAAGTTTCCCGGCCATTTTCCTTTTGATCACCGCATTGGCAATTTTCGCGTCGGGGCAAAAACCGTCGCCGACACCCTCGCCCGAGAACGACGTCGTCAAGATCTCGACAGCGTTGATCCAGTTGGACGTGACGGTGGTCGATCAGCGGGGAAAGGTGGTGAACGACCTGCGACCGGACGAGATCGAGATCTACGAGAACGGCGAGAAGCAAACGATAACGAACTTCTCGTTCGTTTCGTCGATCAGATCGGCGGTCACGCCGGCATCGGCGCCCGAAAAGAACGCGGTCCCGGTGCCGCAAGCGGTGCTGCGGCCCGAACAGGTCAGGCGAACATTTGCACTGGTTGTCGATGATCTGTCGCTGTCATTCGAAAGTGCGTATCAGACACGCCGGGCGTTGAAGAAATTTGTCGATGAACAGATGATCGACGGCGATCTGGTAGCGATCATCAGGACCGGGGCAGGCGTCGGGGCACTGCAGCAATTTACGTCGGACAAACGCATTCTCCACGCCGCGATCGAGCGGGTCAAATGGAATCCGATCGGCAATGGCGGCATCAGCGCGTTCGCACCGATCGAGCCGACGTTCTCTGAGATGACGGCAGCCGCGGCGGGCGATCCGGCCGATTCCGAAGAGGCGGGAAACGCGGCGAACACCCAGCGGGCATTCGAGGACTTTCAAAGCAGCGTTTTTGCGACCGGCACTCTCGGTGCGCTGAAATTTATAGTTCAGGGTATGTCGGAATTGCCGGGCCGCAAATCGGTGATCCTGTTTTCTGACGGATTCAAGATCTTCGAACAGGACGAGCACGGCTTTACGCAGGGCGGCCGCGTTGCCGAGTTTTTGCAGGAACTCGTCGATGTCGCCAATCGCTCGTCCGTGGTCTTTTACACGATCGACGCCAGAGGACTGCAATATACGGGTTTTACCGCGGCCGACCAGATCACCGACACAAGCGCCGAGTCGATGAACGCCAAGATGGCCGAGCGTCGCAACCAACTGTCGGATACGCAGGCGGGACTCGCGTATCTCGCCGAAGAAACGGGCGGCATCGCGGTCAAGAACAGCAATGACCTCGCCGGCGGGGTCAAGCGCGTGCTCGATGACCAAAGCTATTATCTGATCGCTTACGAACCGGACGCCGATACGTTTGATGCCGCAAAACGCAAATACAACAAGATCGAGGTCAAAGTGCTCCGAAAAGGGCTTTCGGCACGATACCGGAGCGGATTTTTCAACGTGGCGGACAAGGCCGTATCCAATACGCCGGTCAATCAAACGCCGCTCGTTCAGCTGCAGGCGGCCCTGACGTCGCCATTCGCCGTCAATGGGATATCGCTCAGGTTGAACGCACTCTTCGGCAACGACACCAAGGACGGCCCGTACGTACGCTCGCTGCTGCATATTGACGGCAAAGGGCTGAAGTTCACTGACGAAAAGGACGGCACGAAAAAAGCGGTCTTCGATGTCTGGGCCGCCAGCTTTGGCGACAACGGGCAGCCTGTCGATCAGATCGGCAAGACCTATACGCTGATCGTGAAACCGGAAACCTACAAGAAGATGGTCGACGAGGGTTTTGTCTATCATTTTACGTTTCCGGTCAAAAAGCCCGGAGCCTACCAGTACCGTGTAGCGATCCGCGACACACAGGGCGAAAAGATCGGGTCGGCAAGCCAGTTCATAGAGGTGCCGGACCTTAAAAAGAACCGACTTACGGCATCGAGCCTCGTTCTCGAGAGTCTGACGCTAGCTGAATGGCAGCGACTGGCGGATCCGAACGGCGGCGTTGTCCGAACCGACGCGATGACCGACACGGCTATCCGCCGCGTCAAACTCAACACGGTACTTCGTTACGGTTACGAGATATATAACGCACGATTGGACGGAGCCAAACGGCCGAACATCCAGACCAAGATCCGTGTTTTTCGCGACGGCAAACTTGTGTTGGATGGCCAGCAGCTCTCGCTGGATCTGCAGGGCCAGACCGATATGCAGCGTTTGCGGGCGTCGGGCGCGTTGAGCCTCGGCGGCAGGATGCTGCCGGGCGACTACATACTCCAGATCATCGTCACGGATAACCTCGCACCGCAGAACCGCCGCCTCGCCACACAGTTCATACAGTTTGAAATAGCCGAGTAAATTGCATTTCCGCCACTCAGACACTAACCTAGAGTTTTGCAGTTATGTTCAAGATCAAGTCCGTCGAACTCACCGAGATAAATTTGCCTCTCGTTCATTTTTTTGAGACGAGTTTTGGCCGAACGTACGAACGCCGCATCATTCTCGTCAGGGTCGAGGACGAAGAAGGAGCGGAAGGCTGGGGCGAGATAACGTGCGGCGAAGAGCCCGGCTACTCGGACGAATGGACCGACTCCGCTTGGGTCACTGCTGAGAAAATACTCGCACCGATGGTCGTCGGAAAGACCGTCGGATCAGCAGCCGAGGTCTGGAGCCTGATGAAATGGGCTCGCGGCCACCGAATGGCCAAAAGCGGCATCGAGACGGCTTGTTGGGACCTTGAGGCTAAAAAGCTCGGTGTTCCGCTTTGGCGGCATCTCGGCGGCGTTAACCGCGAGATCGAGTGCGGCGTCTCGATCGGCATTCAGGACTCGGTGGCACAGCTTTTGGACAAGATCCGTGTCGAACTCGAGGCCGGATACAAGCGCATCAAGATCAAGATCAGCCCGCGTTGGGACTACGACGTGATCAAGGCCGTGCGGGCTGAATTCGGCGATATTCTGCTGATGGGCGACGCCAATTCGGCTTACACGCTTGCGGACATCGATAAACTCAAGAGCCTGGACGAATTCGGCCTGATGATGCTCGAGCAGCCGCTGCCGTACGACGACATCATCGACCACGCGAAACTGCAGGCACAGATCTCGACGCCGATCTGCCTCGATGAGCCTATCAAATCGCCCGAAGACGCCCGCAAAGCTATCGAACTACGGTCGGGTAAGATAGTCAACCTCAAAAACGGCCGCGTCGGCGGCCATTCGCAGTCAAAACTCGTCGAAAAAATCTGCCGCGAGGCCGGTATGCCCGTGTGGTGCGGCGGAATGCTCGAGAGCGGCATCGGCCGTGCCCACAATATCGCGATCTCGACCCTCGCCGGCTACACGATGCCCGGCGACGTCTCAGCCAGTAAACGATATTGGCACGAAGATATCATCGAGCCCGCGGTCGAGGTTTCGGCACAGGGCACTATCACGGCACCGGATGGACCGGGGATCGGGTTTGAGGTAAGGCAAGAAATGATCGACAAAGTAGGAGTTAGGACTTGTCGAATTCAATGAAAATATTGACGGCTGTGGCATTGATCGTCCTAGTCGTCGTCGGCTTTTACGCTTATCCTCACCTGTGGTATCAGGTGGGGACGGGTAAGGCTCGAAGTCCAGCCGGACCGATTGGGGACGTCACCGTTTACAAATCGACGCAAGGGCCATTGCTGTTCGTCTACCAAGAGGATTCTGGAGAGCAGAGATTTATTCTGGATCCAGCTACAGTGGACGTGGGGATTCCAAACGGCGGACAATTCACCATTCTCTCTTCGATAGCTTATAGCTCTGATGTTCGGGTGCCCGTCGTATCATCGAAGAGCGTTGGTAAGATCGGTTTCGACATGGATATCGTTATTAACGATAAGATAGTTGAATTCAATATACGGCCAGAAATTCGCTTACGCGCAGAACGCAATAATTTTTAAATGAGCAATCCAGAACCTAACAAGATCATCTTTTCGATGGTCAAATTATCAAAGTTTTACGACAAAAAGCCGGTCCTCAAGGACATTTACCTGTCCTTTTTTTATGGAGCCAAGATCGGCGTACTCGGCCTGAACGGTGCGGGTAAATCGTCGCTTCTGCGGATCATCGCCGGCACGGACAAGGATTTTAACGGCGAGGTGGTCTTCTCAAAGGGCTACAGCGTCGGCTACCTCGAACAGGAGCCGAAACTCGACGAAACCAAGACCGTCCGTGAGATCGTCGAGGAGGCGGTGCAATCGACGGTCGACCTGCTCAAGGAATTTGAGGAGATCAACGCGAAATTTGCCGAGCCGATGGATGACGACGAGATGACGGCACTGATCGAGCGGCAGGGCGAGGTCCAGGAAAAACTCGATCATGCGGACGCGTGGGACCTCGACAGCCGCCTCGAGATGGCGATGGACGCGCTTCGATGTCCGCCGCCGGAAACGATCGTTAAGAACCTTTCGGGCGGTGAAAAACGCCGCGTCGCTCTGTGCCGCCTGCTGCTGCAAAAGCCCGACATCCTGCTGCTAGACGAGCCGACCAACCATCTCGACGCCGAGTCGGTCGCGTGGCTCGAACAGCATCTGCAGCGTTACGAAGGGACGATCATCGCGGTCACGCACGATAGATATTTCCTCGATAATATCGCGGGCTGGATCCTCGAACTCGACCGCGGTCAGGGAATACCGTACGAGGGGAATTACTCGTCGTGGCTCGATCAAAAGAGCGTTCGGCTGGCCCAGGAACAACGCAGTGAGGATAAACTCCAGAAAACTCTCGAACGCGAACTTGAGTGGATCCGGATGTCGCCGAAGGGTCGTCATGCCAAGTCAAAGGCCCGAATCAACGATTACGAGGCGATGGTCGCCACCGAGTCGGAGAAGCACGCCGATGACCTCGAAATATACATCCCGCCCGGCCCTCGGCTCGGCGATGTCGTTATCGAGGCCCACAAGGTCTCAAAATCATACGGTGACACCGTGCTCTTTGAGGATCTCGAATTTACTCTGCCTAAGGGCGGTATCGTCGGTGTTATCGGACCGAACGGGGCCGGAAAGACGACACTTTTTCGGCTGATCACGGGACAGGAAACGCCCGACAGCGGCGACTTCAAGGTCGGCGAGACCGTCAAACTCGGATATGTAGATCAGTCACGTGATTCACTGGACGCTGACAAAACGGTATTCGACGAGATCGCTGACGGGCTCGATAATGTCACGCTTGGC
This sequence comes from uncultured Chloracidobacterium sp., assembly GCA_964592865.1. GTDB lineage: Bacteria > Acidobacteriota > Blastocatellia > Pyrinomonadales > Pyrinomonadaceae > OLB17. The sequence goes on from CAZQGN010000034.1 coordinate 29,814, forward strand.
ACACGAACGATGAATGCTCGAACCTATGTTTCGAAATTCAATTTTTCCGGTGCCGATCAGCAGAAATACGTCGGCCAGCTCTCAGGCGGCGAACGTAACCGCGTTCATTTGGCCAAAATGCTCAAGACCGGTGCGAACGTCCTGCTTCTCGACGAGCCGACCAATGACATCGACGTCAACACGATGCGTGCGCTCGAGGAGGCCCTCGAAAACTTTGCGGGCTGTGCGGTCGTAATTAGTCACGATCGTTGGTTCCTGGATCGCATCGCGACGCACATTCTCGCTTTTGAGGGCGACAGTCACGTTGAGTTTTTTGACGGCAACTATACAGAATATGAGGCCGATCGAAAGCGCCGCCTCGGCCACGACGCCGATCAGCCGCACCGTATCAAATATCGCAGCCTGACGCGTGCCTAACGGGCGAGCGCAGTAACCGGCGGCAGAGTTAGATGAAGTTGAGTTCGTTTTGTATTTGCGTGTGTTTGGCCGCAGGGAGTATTTCCTGCGGGTCAAATGTCGAGGCTCCGCCGGCCCATTCGGAAACGGCGGTCATGACGCAGACGCCCGAACCGGCGCCTCAGCCGACCGCCGTTCCGACGCCGGCTATCCCGAACCTTCAATCCGAGTTGCTCGACGGACGCAATAAGACGACCGACTCGCCGCTCGGAAAATTTGACTTCAAGAACTTTTCATATCCGCTGCCGCGAGGCTGGGAAAACCCCGACGGCAGCGATATGACGCTTGTGAACGGCCGCCGTCAGCCAAAGGTCGTTGATGTCGGCTCCGAACCTTCGGACGAAGAGCGGATGGTCGCAAAGGCCGAACGCCGCATCGGAATGTCGTACGTCACCACCAAGTATCTCGACGTCAATAACGACGGCCAGGACGAAGCTCTGGTCATACTCAAGATCGAAACTGCCGGATCCGCTATACCGCAGGTCGTTTATATCTATGCGTGGAAGGACAACAAGCCCGAACTGATCTGGACATTTCGCACGGGCGACCGCGCCGATGGCGGTTTGAAAGACCTCAGGGCCGAAAACGGAATGCTCATCATCGAACTATACGGCCAGGACCGCTTTGTACTCGGAGCGACCGAAACAGGCAAGATCGGCGATGACATTGAACAACTCTGCTGTCCGACGCATTTTTCCCGGTCATCATATAAGTGGAACGGGACGTCATTTTTGATGCAGGGCAAACGCCTCACTTTCAGCGTCGCTGACCCATCGGCCGCCCCGATCGAGAACATGGCCGATATCGTCAACGCCCGATCAAAAGCAAGTGCCAAAAAATAGCCGAAAGATAGTCATTGCACTGTATATTGGCATCGCCCTGTACCTGTTGCCGATGTTCCCGCACGGCGGATCGGCAAACGAACTGACACGCTGGGCGACGGCGGCGTCGCTGATCGAAAAAGGGTCGTTCGAGATCTCGTGGACCGAACCGCTCATCGGGCCAAACGTCGATACCGCCCGCATCGGCGACCGCGTCTATTCCAACAAGGCTCCCGGGCCCGCATTAGCCGCCGCACCGGTTTACGCACTCACACGGCTATTTACAGGGCCTCCGGACGCGTCCAACATCCGCATCAGCTGGTTTGCGATGCGATGGGTGACGGCCACGCTGCCGCTGCTGCTGCTCGCCGTATGGCTTTATCGTCGCGGCACGGACGAGTTTGGCCTCGCGGCCCTCCTGTTTGCCACGCCGCTGTTCGTTTACAGCCTCCTGTTCTTTTCACACGTTCTGGCCGCGGTGCTCGTCTATGCCGCGTTTCGCTTGATCTTCGACAAAGGCGAGTTTCGGCCGTTGCGGTTCATTGCCGCAGGGGCCGCAGCGGGAATGGCCGTGATATCAGAGTTTCCGGCCGTGTTCGCGGTGGCCGTTTTCGGTGTCGGGATGCTGTTTGCCGACCGGCGAATACGTACCGCAGGCGTCGGTTATTTCGTTCTCGGCGGGCTGCCGTTCGCGGCTTTTCTGCTGATCTATAACAACGCAGTATTCGGCTCGCCGTTTTCGTTGTCATATGCCCACGAGAGTTTTCCGGAGTGGGCGGCGGTCGCCAATACGGGTGTCTTCGGCATCGGAGTGCCTACGCTGTCGAATATCTACCTGCTGCTCGTTTCACCGTCACGCGGATTGCTCTTCTTTTCGCCGCTACTCATCATGGCGGCGGCCAATTTCTTTACGTCGGCAGAGCGGGCAACGCTCCGGCACCGTGTAAAGGCGGCGGCCGTAATTGTCTCGGTGCTTGTACTCTGCGGCCATGGTGCGGCCCACGGTGGCTGGGCGTTCGGCCCACGTTATCTGGTCTTTGTTTTGCCGCTGATGCTCGACTCGGTCTTCAACGGCGAAATGAGGGATGCCAACAGCGTGGTAAAGGGAGCGTTTTTCGGCATATCACTGCTGTTATGTACGCTGGCGATCTTTACGTTTCCATTCGCCCCGCCGGAGTTTCAGTTTCCGCATAACGACCTTTGTGCGGCATTTATCCGGCAGGAAGGTTGGTTCGTGCCAAATGCGGCGAATGTACTCGGCGCGGCAAGTTCGGGATGGACGCTGATCCCGGCGGTGATCGCGCTTGCGGTCGTGATGCTGCTCGTTGTGCGAAATTCGCTTGGTCCGATCCGCTTTTTGGCCGGGACCGCCGCGGCCGTCGTGATCTTCGGTGGATATGTGATGTCACCGACGCTTGGCGGCACCGAAGCGGCGTTCCGAAGGGCTTCGATGGCCGAAAGATACTTTCGTCCTGCGGGCCGCCTTGATAAGTTCGGTTCGGACCCGGTTTACGCCGCTAGGACCAACGATTTCAGATGGATCGTCGCGGACGCTCGATCGAATGCGCCGGACGATTTTCCGTATTTCGAAACGCGGTTGAGCGAGCCTTCCCCAACGGTATTGATGAAAGCTGCGGGCATTGCTCAAGAAAGCGGCAACAGCGGCGAGGCGGAACGATTACTGCTATTGGGGGCGGAAAAATTCGCATTTGCACGTTGTGAGTTTACGACCAATCTCGCAGTGGTCTATTTTATGACCGGCCGCAAAGACGCCGCTCTGGCCGGACTCGAATCCGTCCAGCCATTGGTCACACCGGCCTCTCGGCCAAATTGCCTTCGTTCACAGTACCTGCTCGGTACGTTGTACAAAGATCTGGGCCGCGAAACAGACTCGAACATTACTTTTCAGCGCTTTCTTTCAAATTCCGCACAGTCCGCAGATGCGGAAATTCGATCATTGAGAAATCAGCTTAACGCGAAATAATTCGCACCTTACGGCCGCCGATGGTGAAAGTTTCGGCGGCTCGTTCGGAGAAGTGAACACAGCCGCCGCCTGAAATGCGGACAAAACGGTCCTATATCCGGTATTTTGTTCAAACGCATCGGTTCGGGCACGCGGATTGCACTCGGTTGGAGGCGGAGTTTATCTATGGAAGCCAATATTCTCGATCGTATCCAGTTCACGTTTACGATCACCTATCATTATCTATTTCCAATGTTGACGATGGGACTGGCTCCGCTGATCGTCATTTTTAAGACTCTTGCGATCTACAAGAAGGACGAGAAGTGGAACGAAGTGGCCCGTTTCTGGGGCAAGATATTCGGCATCACGTTCCTTTTCGGCGTTGTCACCGGTATCCCGATGGAGTTTCAGTTCGGAACGAACTGGGCGGCATTTTCCAAATATGCCGGCGGCGTCATCGGGCAGACACTTGCTATGGAGGGCACGTTCGCCTTCTTTCTCGAATCCGCCTTTATCGGGCTGTTCCTTTTCGGCGAAAAGCGGTTAGGCCAGATCGGTCACTGGGTTGCGGCGTTTCTGATCTTTGTCGGAACGTGGCTGTCAGGCTGGTTTATCATCGCGACGAACGCCTGGATGCAGCACCCGGTCGGATATGAGGTCGCCGAGGACGGTTCGGTCCAATTAATGAGTTTTTGGTCGCTGGTCCTCAGTGAATGGGCCGTGTACGAGTATATGCACAACATGGGCGGAGCACTCGTGGTCGGTTCGTTCGCGGTTTCGGCACTCGGAGCTTTTTACATACTTTCTAAGAAAAAGGCCGAGTACGGCAAGATGTTTCTCAAGGTTGGCGTGGTCGCAGGCATCATCGCCAGCGTCTGGATGCTGTTTCCGTCGGGCGACCTGCAGGGCCGGATGATCGCCAAGCACCAGCCCGTCACACTCGCGGCAATGGAAGGCCTTTTTGACACGCAGCACGGCGCACCTCTCGTGTTGATCGGCCAGCCCGATATGGAAAAGCAGCGACTCGACAACGCCATCCATGTCCCGAACATGCTTAGCTTTATCACCTATCAGCGTTGGGACGCACAGGTTCGCGGTCTGAACGAGTTTCCAAAGGATCAACACCCCGATAACATACCGCTGCTCTATTACAGCTTTCACATAATGGTCGGCCTCGGCACGATTTTCATCGGCGTGATGGCGATCTCGGCGTTCTGGCTGTGGCGCGGATGGCTCTTCGACAGCAATTGGCTGTTGTGGATACTGATGCTCAGTTTTCCGTTCCCGTTCATCGCCAACACCGTCGGCTGGATGGTGGCCGAACTCGGCCGTCAGCCGTGGCTCGTCTATGGACTGTTCCGGACCGAACACGGACATTCGCCGATGGTCTCGTCCGGCAATGTGCTTTTCACGCTGCTCGGCTTTTTCGGGATGTACACGGTACTTTCGCTCCTCTACATTTTTCTTATATTGAGACGAATCGAACACGGTGCAGACGAGCTGGGCTCGTCACCCGAGAACGCGGGAGGTGCTTACTAATATGGAAACCATCTGGTTCATGATCGTCGCGTTCATGCTGGTCTGCTACGTTATCCTCGACGGGTTCGATATCGGCGCCGGGATCATACACTTTTTTGTCGGCCGCGATGAGCGGCAGCGAGCGGCAGTGATCCGCTCGATCGGCCCGATCTGGGACGGCAACGAGGTCTGGCTGCTGGCCACGGGCGGCACGCTCTACTTTGCGTTCCCGCAGCTCTACGCAGCCGGATTCAGCGGATTTTACCTGCCGCTGATCATGGTGCTTTGGCTGCTGATCCTGCGGGCCGCCGGCATCGAACTGCGCCATCAGCTTGATAACCATCTCTGGACGAGCTTTTGGGATTTTGTATTCTCGATGGCGAGCATTCTACTCGCAATATTTTTCGGAGCCGCTCTCGGCAACGTCATACGCGGCGTGCCGCTCGACGCGACCGGTTATTTCTTTGAGCCTCTTTTTACTGACTTTACCACCGGCGGACAAACCGGCATTCTCGACTGGTTTACCGTGCTCTCGGGCGTCGTTGCCTTTGTAGCACTTGCCGTCCACGGGGCAAATTATGTCGCTCTCAAGACCGAGGGCGAGATAAACGCTCGTGCCCGCAAGGTCGTCTCGGTAGGCTGGTACGCCCTCGTCCTATCTACCATCGCAAGCCTCGCGGCCGTGATCAACGTCCGGCCGCAGCTGCTTGAAAATTATTACTCGTTGCCGATCGGCTGGCTGATACCAATCCTCGTACTTGCCGCTCTCGCCGCCCTCAAGTATTTCAACGGAAAGGGCAATGAAAAAATGGCCTTCATCGCATCCTCGGTCTATCTGGCAATGATGCTCGGCGGTGCCGTTTACGGCCTGTATCCTAACGTCCTGCCCGCTCTCGATCCCGCGCACAGCCTGACCATTCACAACTCCAAAGCCGGCGCATACGGCCTCAGTGTCGGACTTATCTGGTGGCCGATCGGCATCATCATCGCACTCGGGTATTTCACATTTCTTTTCCGCACATTCAAGGGAAAGATCGCGGTCGACGAACCGCACTAGTTCATCGTCCTCCTCCTGGACCACTTGGGCGGCTCCGCAAGGGGCCGCCATTTTTTTACTTTCGATTGCAACTTTATATCATAAAGTACTTGACAATATCGCCCGGCGAGCATATTCTGCGATTACTATGGCAAAGCTGCGAGCCGCACAGACCAACGAAACACCAGGAAATGCCCCCGTCAACATCGGCGATCGGGCACTGGACAATCTCGAATTCATACGTGACACGATGGAACGCGCGACCTCGTTCACGGCCGTCCCGGGCTATGGCGGGATGCTGATGGGAGCGACCGCGTGTGCTGCCGCATACATTGCAGCGACCCGCGTGGCTCCACTCGACTGGCTTATGACCTGGCTTGTCGAAGCGGCACTCGCCTTTGCCATCGGCCTGCTGGCGATGTGGCAAAAGTCCCGGTTGGCCGACTCGTCACTGCTCTCCGCACCGGCAAGAAAATTTGCTCTTAGTTTCACGCCGCCGCTCGCCGTCGGAGTTGCGATCACGCTTGGACTCTGGCGATACGAACATTACGAGGTCATGGCTCCGGTCTGGATGCTCTGTTACGGAGCGGCGGTCGTTTGCGGCGGGGCATTTTCGGTAAAGGTCGTTCCCGTAATGGGTTGGGCCTTTATCGCGATCGGTGCGGCGGCGTTTGCATTGCCGGCCGCGTTTGCGAATTACCTTATGGCGGCGAGCTTTGGGGTGTTGCACATCGTTTTCGGCGCGATCATCGCGAGGCGTTACGGCGGATAGGAAAGAATGGCCCACGAAAGGCACGAAATGCACATAAAGGGGCTTGATAGCGGTCACATTGCATAGCTGATAAGCGGCACTTAGACGAGACGTTCTTGACTTTGGTGTCTTTGGTGTATTTCGTGGGCAAAAATTTTATGGCGAAGAATCTAGCAATAAGAGGCGACGACGAGCCCAAAGGGTTGAGCGTGGCAAAGGCGGCTGAGGGAGTTTCGAACGATCTGGACAAGGTCATCCACGAACGCATGCGGCTTGGCATTATCAGCGCTCTCGCGGCGAACGAGAAGCTGAGCTTTACCGAGCTCAAAAAACTGCTCGCTACGTCCGACGGCAACATCAGCGTACATGCCCGCAAGCTCGAAGAGGCAGGCTACATCACCTGCGAAAAATCTTTTCAGGGGCGGGTGCCGCTGACCGAGTATGCGATCACGTCGGAGGGACGCGATGCTCTCGGCCGTTATCTCGATCATATGGAAGCTCTTATTAAAGCGATGAAAGTTCAGAGCCGTGAACCGTAGCGACCGGCGTTTCGGAAAGATCTGCGACCCCGACGGCCGAATATACTCCAATGGAAACAACCACACCAAGAATAAACACAATCTTTTTTGCGATCTGCGGCCTCGCCTTCGTCCCGCCTTGTCTTTTTTTTACTTGGTACACAGTACGGCTGATCTGGCTGAATCTCACGAGGGCAGATGCCGCAGCTTACCGTTCGGGCGGGATGTTGATCGGGGCGATCGTCTTTCCGCTTGCCGCGATCATTTTCGGCGTTATTAGTTGGTATTTCTTAAGCAAAGCTTATAAAGGTTTCGAGAGAAAATGAATAAACGCACCAGATCGGGCCTAGCGATCATACAAACAGCAATTATCCTCGGCGTACTCGGTGACGTTCTCCTGCGGCAGGTGCCGTGGGGATTGAACGTACTGTTATTTAATCTCGCCTTTGCCGCGGGGCTTTACATTTTACTTCGCCGGCACGCACGGCAGCGACTTACGGGGCAAACATACGCTCTGCTCGGAGCGCAGGTGTTCTTTTCGGCGATGTTCGTCTGGCGCGACGCGATCGAGCTGCGAGTGGCGGACACGTTCGCCATCGTGATCATTCTCGGAGTACTCTTCCTGCCGACCTTGAAGGTCACGGCGAAGGCCGCGGGCGTGTTTCAATACGTTATCGGCGTGCTTTGGGCGGGTATCAACTCAGCCTTCGCGGCCGGGGCGGTGTTAGGGAGCGATATCGGCTGGAGCGAACTCGAGATCGGTGGTTGGCGGAAGCACGCCCTTTCAGCGTTTCGGGGCGTGTTGATCGCGGCTCCGCTGGTGCTCATCTTCGGGGCACTTTTTATGGCGGCGGACGCTGTCTATGACGGCTGGGTCCGTGCGACACTAAACGTCGATCTGAGCGTGGTCTTTTCGCACGGAATTTTGTTCACGGTCTTTGTTTGGCTGACGGCAGGCTATTTTCGCGGAGCACTGTTTGCCGGAACTTCGACGGCTTCGGCAGCGACGCTTTCGGTCCTAAAGACGGATGCGGCCGAGTCGAGAGAAAGCAAAGTTGACCGTTTTCGGTCGGAAAAGGGCGAAGATCCGATCGTGCTGCCCGGTGGCAAAACGGTGGTCGAACACATCAACACACCCGATGAGCCGGCACCGGCCGAAGACCCGTCGGAGTCGGCGGCGGCCGGGGAGCAGAAGCGGCCGGAATGGTCATGGGCGAACATCGATAATTCGATCGTACCCGGCTTTACTCTCGGAGCCGTAGAGGTCGGCGTGATCCTCGGCCTTGTCAATCTTCTGTTCCTGAGTTTTGTGATCTTTCAGGTGCCGTACCTCTTTGGCGGAATGGAACTTGTTCAGAACACGCCCGATTTCAAGCTCGCCGATTATGCCCGCCGCGGTTTTGGAGAACTCGTCGCGGTCGCGGCACTCGTTTTGCCGATGCTGCTCATTTCGCACTGGCTAATGAAAAAAGAGAGTTCGTCGGCACAGACACTCTTTCGCATACTTGCCGGCGTACAGATCGCCCTGTTGTTTGTCATCATGGCGTCGGCCGTCCAGCGGCTCGTCCTGCTCACCGGCGATCTCGGTTACGGGCTGACTACGGTTCGGCTCTATCCGATGATCTTTATGACGTGGCTGGCGGTCGTATTTGTCTGGTTTGCCCTGACAGTACTCCGCGGAGCGCGACAGCATTTCGCCTGGGGAGCACTCTGGGCCGCATTCACGATCCTCGGGGCGACGCACGTGCTAAACCCGGACAAGTTCATCGTCGATACAAACGTGGGACTGATGCATCACGGCCGCGAATTTGACGCGTCGTACAACTCGACATTGAGCGACGACGCCTTGCCGGCACTGATGGGTACATTCGACAACCTCTCGGAACCCGACCAGCAGATCGTCATTCGCCGGATAGCCGGCCGATTTTGCGATATGCGTTCTGAAACCGGCCTGCGAAGCTGGAATTTCTCGCGGTGGCAGGCGTCACGACTGCTGAATTCGGACGCGACTTTGGTCAAAGAACTCGAAGGCTGCGATATCCGCTCGGTTCGCTATTCCCGGCACGACGATTTCTGATAACCTGTAGTCGCCGTGCGGACTACGAAGCAAGTAATTTCATGATGCAAGACCCGATGCCAAAACGCGACCTTATACATGAGTACCTTTCGTACTGCCGCGTCGAGAAGGGGCTTGCGGCAAATTCGATCGCGAGCTACGAGCACGATCTTGGGCGGCTGCGTGATTGGGCCGATAAGAATGAATGCGATCTTCTGACTTTGACGCGGCAGGACCTTCGCGAGTGGCTGATCGACCTGTCGGCGGATAAATTGTCCGAGAATTCGAAGCGGCGGTTGATAAGTGCGGTTCGCGGATTTTACAAGTTCCTGATGTTCGACGGCCACGTCAAACACAATCCGGCCGATGACCTGGTCGCTCCGCAAAAGGGCGTTTATCTGCCGCGGTTTCTGAACCGTTCCGAGATCGAGACCTTGCTTTTGGTACCTGACACGTCGACCGAGATCGGGCTTCGCGACCGTGCAATATTGGAATTAATGTACGCGTCCGGCTTGCGTGTTTCTGAGGCGGTCAACGTCAAATTAAATGACATCGACCTTGACGCAGGGATCCTGACGACCACAGGTAAGGGAAGCAAGACGCGTCGTGTGCCGGTCGGTTCGAGCGCGGTCGAATGGCTGAAAAGCTATATGGCGGTCCGCCGAAAGAAAGAAAATATCGAGATCGATAACCTTTTCGTCAATCAGGCTGGCTCGCCGATAAATCGGCAGGTGATCTACCTTGCCATAACCGAATACGCCTCAAAATGCGGACTTCAGGGCGTCTCGCCCCATACTTTGCGGCATTCGTTTGCGACACATATGGTGCAGAACAACGCCGACATTCGCTCCGTTCAGCAAATGCTCGGCCACGCTGACATTTCAACGACACAGATATACACCCACATGACAAGCGCCCAGCTAAAGCGAAACTACGCGCGGTTCCACCCGAGGTCGCGCTCGAAATAGCGCGAAAAACCAGCATTTCCGCGCTTGCATGTTGTCAAAGTCTCCGCTATCATTGGAAATTTGCTAATTGGCTCAAATAGTCGATTGCGTTGATAAAGAAAAGTTTTGCATGGGTGGTCGAGCGGTCAATGGCATCGGGCTGTAAACCCGACGGATTAATTTCCTACGTAGGTTCAAATCCTACCCCATGCACCAGTTATTTGATTTCAGGTCGTGGATCGTGAGCTTTCGCTTTCCGTCCAAGATCGCAGGTCTAAATGATCGAAAAAGGATTGCGGGAGTAGCTCAGTTGGTAGAGCGTCAGCCTTCCAAGCTGAATGTCGCGAGTTCGAACCTCGTCTCCCGCTCCAAATGTTTTACGAATGGGCCCAAGTAGCTCAGGGGTAGAGCGCATCCTTGGTAAGGATGAGGTCGCGGGTTCAAATCCCGCCTTGGGCTCCAGGCTCTACTGTTTTATTTGATTACCAAAAGAGGACGACTAAAGAGATGAGTAAGGAAAAATTTGACCGCAGCAAGCCGCACGTGAACATCGGGACGATCG
>CAZQGN010000035.1:0-39298 GCA_964592865.1 uncultured Chloracidobacterium sp.
AAAACGTTTCCGGCGGGTTCGTACATTATCGATCTCGATCAGCCGCAGCGGATCTACTTAAAGGCCGTCCTCGAACAGGACACGCCGCAGGACAAGGCGTTCGTCGACGATAACATGGCGCGGTTTCGCCGCAATCAAATGCGCGGCAAGGGCCAACCGAAGGAGGAATACGGATTTTACGACATCACGGCCTGGTCGATGCCGCTGACCTTCGGCGTTGACGCCCATTGGACTGAGGAATCAGGCAGCCTGCCGGCGAGAGTGGTCGACGACGCAATGATCGCCGCCGCAAAACGCGGCCGCGTTTCAGCCCGTGCCCGCATCTCTTACATCATTCCGTACGAGACTGACTCGACCGGGGCAATGATAATGAGGCTTTTGCAAAGCGGCTATAAGGTCGCTGTCGCGACACGTCCCCTCAACGCAGGCGGGCGGAATTGGAAGCCGGGTACATTTGTCATACGCGTTTCGCGAAACCCCGATTCGATCCATGATGCTGTTGCCGGCCTGGCGGCCGAGATGGGCGTCAATGTGACCGGGATCGACTCAGGCTATTCCGAGGAGGGTGACACGAGCGTCGGCGGCGAGGCGGTTGTCTCGCTTAACTCACCAAAGATCGCCGTTGCCGCGGACGAGGGCGTAACCCAGGAATCTTACGGATCGATCTGGTGGACCTTCGACAAACACGGGATCAAGTTCACGCCGATGACAATTGGAACCATCCGCGGCGGCGGCCTGAAGGGCTACAACGTGCTTATTATTCCCGAAGGGTCAGCCGGTCGCTACATGAGTTCGTTCGGCTCCGGCGGCGTCTCGGCGTTGAAGGAATTTGCATCCGGCGGCGGCACGATCGTGACCGTCAGCGGAGGTTCGGTGTTCGCCGCTCTCAAGGACGTCGGCCTGACATCAGCCAAACTCGTCGGCAGCGATGACGATGAGGAAAAGGGCAAAAAGCCGGCAGATGACAAAAAGAACGCCGAACCGATTGCGGAATCGTCGCCGTCCGGTACCGGGTCCGATCGATCAGACGGTATCGCCCAGTCACTACCGCCGATCGCTTCGCCGTCAGCCAACGCCAACAAGGTTCCCGAGGCACTGCCCGGCGCGATCTTCCGCGCGACTGTCGACCGCACTAATTACATTACTTACGGCGTAGATCGCGACGAAATGCCGGTGCTGCTCGCGAGCGGTTATTTTTTCCGCTATTCGAAAGAGGGTACCAATGCTCTCGTCTTTGACGCTGATCCTAAACGCCCGCTTACGATATCCGGTTTCGTCTGGGAGGGGAATACCGAGCGTTTGCTCAGCGGAACGGCATATATAATTGACGAATCGCTCGGCTCCGGCCACGTCGTTCTTTTTGCCGAAGACCCGTTCTTTCGCGGAATGACGAGAGCGACAACCAGATTGTTCTTTAATTCGATCGTTTTTAACGGAGTATTTTGATGTTTACCGTAAAAGCAGGCTATTCAGGCGTTATTGAGCTTAATTCGGGGATCGACCGGGTTCGGGAGTTCTTTTCAGACCTTTCAAATTTCGCGGCGTTGATGCCCGGCATTTCGCAGATACATACCGACGCCAAGGGCATCGCGCACTGGCGCATCCAGGCCGAAATACCGGTCGTCGGGCAAATGCTGCAAAAGTTTGCGGTCGAGTTGGTCGAGGCAAACGAAGACCGGATCGAATGGTCGCCACTGCGGAACGAAGCCGAGAATTTCCTTCGTTACTCGGCCGATTTTTTTGAAAAGGCAAAGGGTATTACGAACGTGCATTTTTCGCAGCTGGTGGAACTTCGCCGCAGATCCGCCCGCGATCTTCATTACCTTGCGGGCCTTGCCGGTGAAAGCCTTATCAGCAGCGAGATGAACAAACGGATCGCGGAAATGATAAAGATCTTTATCGACAAAGCCAAAGAACGCCTTGAAAACTAGACTTTTCCTGTATCTCCGGAAAAATGGCACGAGGACCGATCACTGTCGATTCTTGTGCCATTAGTGCTTTTTCGCTTTTATCGCTCTATGGCGATCACTTTTTCTTCACAACGGTTATCGTCAATTCGGCCGGATACTGCTTTGAATGATGAACCGAGTTTCGGGCTATTACGCCCTTAACTTCGTCATAGTTGTTTCCGCCCGTATTCATATTACGGTCAAATCGGGGGAAATTACTGCTCGATATCTCGATCCTGATACGGTGGCCGGGAGCAAAGTAGTTGCTTGTCGTCATCGGCTGAAAAACGACCTTGTAGACCTTTCCTGCCTCCATCCACGACAGGGGTTTGTCATAACCGTCGCGGTACCGCATTCGCTGTATGGTCTCATCGAGGTTCCAGGCTTTACCGTTCTCATCTACGTCGATCAGCTTGACCGTAAAATCCGTATCCTTGGCGGTCGATGAAACGTACAGTGTCAGGTCGATCGAGCCGCTCAGTTCGACGCCCTCTTTGAGCACCTCCGAACTGTAAACCAGAATGTCCTGACGCTCTTCCATCTTGCTCTGGTCCCACGATCCGCCGGTCACCGCGTTACCGGTACAGCACACATTGCCGCCGAACGACGGGACAGGATTCATCGGATCGTAGTCAAAGCTGTCCGGCATATCGCTAACCGGCGGTTCGGCCACAAGCACACCGTCGCCTTTCAGCGAGTTCGCCTTGCCGCCGCTCGACAGATAGAACTTCATCGGCTCGGCCCCCTTCGGAGGCCATTGGTCGGATGACTGCCATTTGTTGCTGCCCATTGTGAAGTAGCGGACCTTAGGCATATTCAAAATGTCGTTCTTCTCGCCTTTCAGAAAATGATCGAACCAACCATAGGTCAGGGCACTGTAATCAAGCCGGGCATCGCCCATACTTCGTTCGCCGACGACAGTGTTCTCAGTTGCCCGCGTATAGCTGCAGTGCAGTGTCGGAGCGATCACCGCATACTGTTTGTCAGCGACGTCCGGACTGGCAGTTTTGCGAACGTGATTGTACAAAGCCAGGTTAGGACCGACCGATACGTCATACCAAGACATGAACCAATATCCGGGAATATTGATCTTCATGTTATCGTGAAACAGCCCGCCCTTGTACCATGCCGGATCATTAGGTGTACGGCGGATCATCGCTCCGCCGGTACTGTTGGGCATTTCGTCGGCAAAGATCCCATTCGGCCCGTCCACCGCTTTAATGATGTCCTTTACGGGCAAGTGCCGAAGAGCCTTTGACCAGTCGACCGGCGGAGCCTGCTGGGCGAGATCAAACGACTTCGAGGCTCGTATAAGGTCAGCCTGAGACGTGTTCGCCGGGAACATCGGGCGCACCTGGTTCTGCTCACCGTAGAGCCACGCGATGAACAACATCTGGACCGCACCGCCGCGATACCAGTTGCCCTGTTCGTAGAACGGCCCGACCCGTCCGACACCGGCTCCGAATCCCTGGGCGATCATCGTCGTGAACGCCGGATTTCCGCGTGCGGCGACCGCCATCTGCCATTCCGCGGTCGATGAACAGCCGATCGTACCAACCTTTTTATTTGACCATGGCTGCGACGACATCCATGACAGGGCATCATCGCCATCGGTCGTCGGCGGCCCGAGGATGTCATAATTCCCTTCCGAGAAAAAATGCCCGCGTTCGTTCATCACGACGTAAGCGTATCCCCGTTTGACCGCGTCCAGAATGGTGGTCATATCTCTCGGGGCCCCGAGCCGTACGTCCCAGAAATTGAAATTGTACGGCGTTCGCGAGAAGATGATCGGATATTTCTTTGACGGGTCTTTTGGCCGGTAAACGTCCGCCGCCATTCGCTTGCCGTCCCGCATCGGCACCATGACCTTGCGGTCAACGACCGCGACCTCATTAAGTTCTTTTTCGATCGCAAACCGTTTGGCGATCAATTCGGGATCGGGTGCCTGACGATTTTGGGCCGCAATAACGGCCGGCAAGACGGACGACACTGCTGCCGTCAATATAAGACAAAGAACGACGCGAACTTTCATTTTAGGTGCTCCTTTTCATTACGGGCCGCAGGCCGCCCACCGGTCTTGAACTGAGGTGCATTGATTCTAACCCATAAATGCAGAAAACCGGAGCCATGCCCCGGTTTTCAATATATTCGAGCGAATCATCGCCAGTTGCCTACGTGATCGCTCCGCCGTCAACGATCACTATCTCGCCGCTCATAAAGCTATTACGGTCGCTGGTCATAAAAGCCGCATATTCCGCCAGTTCTTCGGGCCGGCCAACGCGTCCCTTCGCGACCCAAAAATCATGCATCTGTAAGAGCCGCTCGGGCAAAGTGTGCCCGAGGTCGGTATCGAATATGCCGGCCGCGATCGCATTGACCGAGATACCGAAGTTTGCGGCCTCGCGCGACAGACACTTGGTAAATCCGATCATCGCGGCCTTTGACGTCGCGTAGTGGACCGAGGTCGGCAGGCTCCGGATCGCTCCGACCGAAGTAATATTCAGTATCGAACCCGCACGCTCGCGGATCATCTGCTTATAGAAGGGTTTGGTCACGGCGAACAGGCTGTTTACATTGGTATCGACCACCCAATCCCATGATTTGTCGGTGGTCGTCGCGAAATTGTCGCCCTTGTTCACTGCCGCGTTGTTGACCAGAACGTTTATCGGCCCCCACGCATCCTTGATCTCGCGTGCGATATGCTTCATTCCATAGCGGTCTGTCACCGAGACCTTATAGCTTAGGGCACGACGCCCATGAGCTTCGATCTTGGCCCGGACCTCGTCGGCGAGAGCATCGCTGGAATGATAGTTAAAGGCGACGTCCGCACCTTCGCGAGCGAAAACTTCGCATATCGCGGCACCGATTCCTCGCGTCCCGCCTGAGACGAACGCACGTTTTCCTTCCAGTAATAAGCTCAAAATTAAGTTCTCCGAGTTAGATAAGGACTAAGAACCCAAATCAAGAGGTTAAATAAATCGTGTTGACCTGACAAGTTGCCGAATTGAAAAATCCTGCATCAGGCAGCCGCCCGCGATGACGTAAACGGGTGCGGCAGAAGCGCGTTTATCTCTTTGATGATCTGTTCGGTCGAATTCGGCATGGTCATCCCGACCGTGGCGGCCTTCATCCGAGAGTATTCGTCGTTGTCAGCAAGCAGATTTTGAATGGTCGGAACGATGTCGGTGCTCTTTTTTAGCAAAATGCCTGCGCCGCGGCGCTCGAGCAGTTCAGACGTGCCAGCTTCCTGCGGCATCGGCGGTGTCGTGACGTCAGCAATTATCGGCAGCCGGCACGCCAATGCCTCGAACGTGGTCAACCCGCCGAGTTTTGACACCATTACATTGGCCGAGTGCATCAGTTTCTCGATCTCGTCGGAATAACCGATGACCTTGACCGGAAACTTGGCGGTCTTGGCCAACTGCTCGGCCTCGAGCCTCAGTTCTTCGTTCTTGCCGGCAAGAAAGATGGCCTGCACGTCAAGTTCGCCCCGAACCAGTTCGCGAAAGATCTGCGGAATATTGCCGCCGCCGACCCAGCCGGCGTTAACAAAAACGGTAAACTTGTCGGGGTCGAGGCCATAGACCCGACGTGCGTCCTGCGCGTCCTTTTCGTCGACCTCGCGAAACTTCGGATTGACCGGCATGCCGGAAACCTTGATCTTCGAAGGCGATATGCCGTAATCGATCAGCTGATCGCGAGCGTCCTCATTTGCGACAAGGTAGAGCGAAACGTCCTCGCACGCCCAGCCTTTCCAAAACCCGTAACATGGATCAGTGACAACAGTTACAAGCGGAACCTGATCTGATAGATTAAGTTCCTTAAGGATCCTTGCAAAGATGTGCTGGGTCAACGGATGAACACTGACGACCACGTGCGGACACCATTTTTCAAACTGGTCCCGAACGTATCCCATGCACCGCTTGTGAAAAAACTCGCGTGTCTCGGGCCGGATCTTGTTGACGAACCAATAGAGGTATTTCATCCAGTGCTGGCGATTGCGCAGCATCCAGTTGTATAGATTTACCAACTTGTCGGTGACGTGGTGCGACTCCTCGACGGCCTTGATCACCCGCACGACCGACGAATCACCCTTCCAAAATTTCTCCAAACCGTCAGAGATCGCCGCGGCGGCGGAGCGATGCCCGCCGCCCGTGTCAGACGAAATAATTAGGATCTTTGGAGTGGTCTGAGGCATTCTTGAACGCTAAAAGTTAAGCTTTCATGGCCACTTCACGAGCCGCCTCAAATCCGACAGACTTTGCGGCTTTCTTCATCTGCGACTCCAACTTCTTGATCTTGACCAGATGGCCCGCGTTGAAAGGCAGCGAAGGATAAAAGCAATTCGATTCGTGGGTGCAGAAACATCCGTTTCCGGCCTCTTTGCGACGTTCGGCCATAAGGTCGGTCTTCCATGCCGCCTGGAAATCCCAATCGTAATCGCGAAGGTTAAGGACATCTTCTTTATTTTCGCAGGACGAAAGAGCACCGTGATCATAAATTACCGCACCCGCGCTTCCGGCATAACAGGTCAGCTGGGCCTTGTTCTCTTCCTTGGTCTTGGCGATCAGGTCGTGCATGTAAATATCTACCGCCGCCTTGAAGAAACCGGAATCACCGCCGTAATTATTCTTGAGCGCCGCACTCTTGGTATCGTCGAGGATCATTTGCGATAGCTGTTGATAACGTTTGTGGTCAAACTCGAGTTCGATCGGGTCGTTCGACGGCGGTCGGATGTAGTTGATGTTGACCTTGTCCGGCTTGAGGTCGTATTTCAAAAAGTCGTACCAGTCGAAGATGGTCTCTTCATTCGAGTGCATCACGCAGGTACAGGTCTGAATATCAAGGCGCGGATATTGCTCCTTTTTCATCTGCTGCAGCGTGCGCGCCGTGTGGATCGCCTTGTCCCAGCTTCCCTCTTTGCGGCGGATCTTTTCGTGAGCTTCCTTCATCCCGTCGATCCCAAGTGCGACGCTAACATTTAGATTTGGGCACTCATCCATGATCTGGGCGACATCCGGAAATATCCTGGGATGGATCTGGCCGTTCGACATCAGATACACCGAATCGAGTTTATTGTTTTCGTAAAATGCCCGGACGATCTGCGGCAGATCCTTTCGGGTGAACGGTTCACCGCCGGCAAGCACAAGCACACCGAGATTGCCGCCGAGGGTTTCGGAGATCCTCTCGATCTCGTGCGTTTTCATCTGCAGCTTTTTACGCGGGCGGTCGTCGAGTTCGTCCGTAAAAAAGCAATGGGTACATCGCATATCGCAGACGCTCGTCACCAAAATATTGAGAAACACGGGCGAGATCGGTTTTCCGACCAATATACTCGCGTATCGCTTAAAGATCTCTTTTGTTGCAAAATCCATTTTATAAACCTCTACCGGCCGGTCTCCGGCGTCCTTTTCGCCCGCACACCGCCACCTTATAATTTACGCTAATGCCGCACTTTCGGCAACATTCACCCGATCCCTGACGGTTCGCATCGCTTGGATGATGGCGGACATTGTTTGGTTACCTGTTTGATTAACGGCGGCGCTATGTGATGAACTTATCGTTTGGCCGTTTATGGCCGTGATAGGATTTACTTAAGTTTCGACGCGTTTATCTCGACAACAGTGCTTCGACCGCAGCCGACCCGGCCGTCGTTGAAGCGATGCTCCCGTATTTTTCTGAATTTTACGGCAATGCGTCGAGTATTCACTTTCAGGGCCAAAAAGCCCGGGCCGCTCTCGACAAAGCTCGTCATCAGGTCGCTGAGCTCATCAATGCACGCCCGAACGAGGTCATTTTCACCTCCGGCGGCACCGAATCGAACAACCTCGCCATCCGCGGCCTGGTCGAAGCGAACGAAAAGCACGGCAAACATATCATCACATCGGCATTCGAGCACTCAGCCGTAAAAAATGTTTGCGATGACCTCGAAGGCATCGGATACAGCGTTACGCGGCTGCCCGTTTATGAAAACGGCGTGGTCAGGGTCGAGGACATAAGGAACGCCGTCACCGACGAGACCGTTTTGATAACGATAATGATGGCAAATAACGAGATCGGCACTATTCAACCCGTTGAAGAGATCGGCCGGCTCGTCCGCGGAATGCGGGATGCCGGTCATAAGATCTGGTTTCACACGGACGCGATCCAGGCGGCCGGCAAGGTGCCGATCGATGTCGAAGCGATCGGCTGCGACCTGCTGTCGATCTCCGCTCACAAGATATATTCGCCGAAAGGCTCAGGGGCACTCTACGTTCGCCGCGGCACAAGGCTCCACGCCCAGAATATCGGCGGCCGCCAGGAACGAGGCCTGCGTGCCGGGACCGAGCCGGTGGCAAATATCGTCGCACTTGGCGAAGCTTCCGCAATGGCCAAATCAGAAATACAGGCGGTCGGTGCGAAACTCAGGGAGATGCGTGACCGTTTTGAAAGCCGCGTCAGCGAGGCTATCCCCGAGATCGTCATAAACGGGATAGAGGCTGAGCGTGTGCCAAATGTTTCGAATATTTCCTTCGACGGTATCGAGGGCGAGGGGCTTCTGATCAATCTCGATATGAATGGTATCGCCGTTTCAACAGGCTCCGCATGCTCTTCGGGGTCGATCGAACCTTCGCGGGTCATTAAGGCACTCGGCCGCGAAGACTCACTTGCCCGCGGTGCTATTCGCTTCAGTTTCGGGAAATTCAACACCGACGACGAACTGGATTACGTGCTCGAGATCCTGCCCGCGGCGGTCGAAAACCTTCGTAAACTAAACGCTGCCAAAACATCAACGGCCCGAAAATAAAAAAGGCCCGTCTCTTTCGAAACGGGCCGCAAGTGTGAGGTATTCACCCCCTCGCGAGTGGGATAGAACCTGATTTATCCGGCGATGATGATGCCGCAGTTTACCGGAGCTTCGTCTTTACCTTCGCCAAAGCCCGCGATGATGATTCCCGTAAAGCCGGCAATGATGATTCCCGTAAAGCCGGCGATGATGATGCCGTCCTTGCTCGACGAGGTCGATCCGGTCTTGGCCGTGGTGTCGGTCTGAACGCAAGGGTCATTTGCCAAACCGGCGATAATGATACCGTCACCTGCGAAAGCTGCCGACGAACCGATCATGAGGATTGCTGCGAGTACGAACGATGTGATTGTCTTTTTCATTTTCTCTTCTCCAAAAGTTTGATTTCTGATCGAAGCGTTATTGCCTCTGTACAGCCACCCTTATTACAAGCCCCGTGCCAAAGGTGTGGCACGGCGCTCATCAGTTCGCTAACTCATTCAGATAGATATAGTTAGCGTTCTACAAGTGGAAAATTCTCGGAGATTTTTGGCCGAATTAAATATGTATACTTAATGAACACTTTTGAGCTCGCGATCCCTCAAGTTGTTCACTTTGTTCGACTTACGGATTTGTATAGTAAATATCCATTTCCGGGGTGTATAATACGTATACACTTAATCTCCGCGACCGTTATTTTTTTCTGGCTTTTTCTGCGTTAAACGTGTTAAACTTTCGTTTGTGGGCCACAGCGGCTCTCGATCCTCACGTCCTCGCAGTTCCTCTGCTTACCGCGAACTTCCCTTTTATGGAAAGAAAACTGGCATACGAAACCGCCAAAGGAACAGTTATCCTTGCCGGAATATTCTCCATCTCGTTGGCCTCGGCCAATCTGGCGATGGGTGTATTCAGTTGGGGATTTGCTTTCGTTTTGGCATTCGCAGTGATCGTAGCTCCCCGCATGAGCCTTGCACTGCCGCGGTCAAAGTTTGCGATCAGTTTCGCCGATGCCCTGATCTTCCTGACGTTTCTCATTTACGGCGGTCCGGCCGCGGTTGTTGTCGCCGCGTCAGAAACATTTGCCAATTGCCTCTACTTGCGCAAAAAAGGATTCCCGTTCGGGCCGCTGATGATCCCGACCAACGTTTCGATCGCGACGGTTTCCACCTCGCTGACGATCCTCGCTTGGGA
Organism: uncultured Chloracidobacterium sp.; assembly: GCA_964592865.1. GTDB lineage: Bacteria > Acidobacteriota > Blastocatellia > Pyrinomonadales > Pyrinomonadaceae > OLB17. The sequence goes on from CAZQGN010000035.1 coordinate 9,904, forward strand.
CACGGTACATCTGATCGCATTTCGCGAGCTCGATCCGCGTTCAACGCAGGCGTTGGTCGCTTATCTCGGTTTTCTAGCCCTGGTCCAATTCGCGACGTCGTCGTTCATCGTTGCACTTTTTCAGTCCCTGAAAGACGGTTCAAATCTCATCTCGACCTGGAGTAAGGATTGCTTCTCAAGTTCGATGACCCAGATCGTCGGTGCGGCGCTTGCCGGCCTGCTCTTCAAGCTGATCAATTTTGGCGACATAATTACCGGCGGCATCGCAATGGCGGCATTGTCGATCGCATACCTCAGCTATCGTCAGACGATACGCGAGGTCAACGAGGCGATCGATCAGGCAGAGGAAGCCGAACGCGAGAAAGCCGAGGCCGAACGCGACCTCAGGCGTGAAGCCGAAAATCACGCGGCGCAGCTGGCTATTTCGCTCGAAAAGGAAGAACACGCCAACATCGCCCTCCGTAAGAGCGAAAAGGACTTTCAGCACGCCGCACTGCACGATTCACTGACCAACCTTGCCAACCGCAAGCAGCTCGGAGACATTCTCCGATCGATGATCCACGAGTATAAGGAAGACCCGTCCGCGACTTTTCAGGTATTATTCCTGGACATTAGCCGGTTCAAGAATATAAACGACAGTCTCGGACATACGTTTGGCGACAAGGTTTTGATGGTGGCGGCAAAGCGGTTTGTCCGGATGCTCGCTCCGACCGATGTCGTTGCTCGTATCGGCGGCGATGAGTTCGCCATAATCCTGCGCAACGTCTCGACGGCCGGAAAGGCTCAGAAGGTCGCCCGCCGGATCTATGACAGTATCTCGCAGCCGTTCTCGCTCAGCGGCAATAATATTACGATCAGCGTGAACATCGGTATCGCTCCGTGCGACGCCGAGTACAACACCCCGGAAGAGGTGCTTCGCGATGCCGATATCGCTATGCACTATGCCAAGGAGCGGAATGTCGGTGTCGCGGTGTTTACCAAGGAGTTGCGGTTCAGGTTTATTGAGCGGGTCCGTTACGAGAATGACCTTCGCGAGGCGATCGACCGCCGCGAGTTGTCGATGAACTATCAGCCGTTGGTCGATCTCCAGGACGGCCACCTGCTCGGTTTCGAGGCACTTCTCCGTTGGAACCACAGCGAGTTTGGAAACATTCCGCCGAATAAGTTCATCCCGATCGCCGAAGATTCGGGCTTGATCATACCGATCACGATCTGGATACTGCAGCAGACGTGCGGCCAGCTCGCCCATTGGCAAAAGATAAATCCATCGTACCGCGACCTGATCGTCAGCGTTAATATTTCGGGCAAACATCTTATGCACGGCGACCTGATCGCCGATGTCGAGCACGCTCTCGAAATGTCGAAGATCGATCCTTCATCGCTCAAACTCGAGATCACTGAGAGCACCGCGATGGAAAATGCCGATCACACGATCAATGTCCTTAATCGCCTGAAGCAGTTGGGCGTTAAGCTCTCGATCGACGATTTTGGCACCGGCTATTCGAGCCTCAGCATCCTGCACAAACTGCCGTTTGACAGCCTGAAGATCGACCGGTCATTCGTTTACAGCGTCGGCGAGAATGGCGAAAACAGCGAGATCCTGCAGACGATCATCTCGCTTGCCAAGAATCTCAAGATGCGAGTCATCGCCGAAGGCATCGAGACCGAAACACAGCTTCATCTGCTCCAGAACCTGGGTTGCGACTACGGTCAAGGCTATCTCCTGGCACGCCCGCAACCCGCCGACAAGGTCGAAATGGCACTCTACGAGAGCAGGTCCTGGCTGCCGGTCGCTTTGATCCCCGGTTCTGAGTCCGGCACGGTCAGCGACGATCCCGGCCTGGCTGTGTACTAAACGCCGGCTTCAGATCGGTTCAGACATCATCAAGGATCGCGGTGCTCTGGCCCGCGATCTTTTTTTTCATGGCCGCTCGGTGTTGACCGTCCTCCGCCGCATATCCGGCTTTTTCGCATGGCTACGTACCGATATTGAGGAACAACTGATATTTGAAAACAAATTGGTCTATAAGTGGAAAAGATGAACGATAAACAGATCCTTTATGGTGCGTCGAGCATCGTGGGCGAACCTTGTGGCGGCAACATCATTTCACATGTTTGAAATCAACATCGTACGCCGTATAATTATGGCAAATCTTTTCGAAAAGGAGTTTGGTTGGCCATATGTTTAAGAGAATATCTGCATTTCTACTCGTGTTCGCTTTTTTGGCGTCCGGCGTTCCGGCACAAAAAAAGCCCGAATATCCGCAGCCGCGGCGCGGCGATCAAGTTGATGAGTATCATGGTACAAAGGTCGCGGACCCATACCGTTGGATGGAAGACACCGAGTCAGCCGAAACCCGATCTTGGATCGAAGCCGAGAACAAACTGACCGACGCTTACCTGGCGACAATTCCCGAACGCGAAAAGATCAAGAATCGCTTGACCGAGATCTGGAACTACGAACGGTTCTCAGCCCCCTCAAAGGTCGGCAATTACTATATTTACAGCAAAAATGACGGGCTCCAGAACCAGAGCGTTCTTTACAAAGCATCGTCGATCAACGACGAGGGCTCGGTCTTTTTTGACCCGAACAAGATACGTGCCGACGGTACGGCCGCCCTCAACGGGTCGTCCTTTACCGATGACGGCAAGTTGTGGGCCTACGGCGTTTCGATCGCCGGTTCGGACCGGACCGAATGGAAAGTGATGGACGTCGCAACCGGCCGATTGCTGCCCGACACACTCTCGCCCAATCGACAGGGCGGCGTATCGTGGCTCAATGACAACAGCGGTTTCTTCTACAGCCGATTCCCTGACGCGACGGCCGGAGCCGAGCTTAAAAGCCAGAACTTTTATCAGAAACTGTATTTTCACAAACTCGGTACCCCACAGTCGGACGATCAGGTAGTTTACGAACGCCCCGACAATAAAGAGTATTTCGTCGGCGGCGACGTATCTGAGGACGGCAACTGGCTCATCATCACGGTCGGCAAGGGCACCGAACGGATGAATATGGTCTATTTCAAGAGCCTGTCGACCGGCAATTCGCCGATCCTGCCGCTGATCACCGACCTCAAGAACAGCTGGAGCTTTATCGGCAACGATGGCCCGGTGTTTTATTTCCGCACGGATAAGGACGCGGCCCGCGGCAAGGTCGTATCGCGAAACGTACTTGATCGTTCGATGATCTGGCGCGATGTGATCCCTGAGTCCGCCGACACACTCAACGGCGTGCAGTTCATCAATAATCAATTTGTCCTCAACTATATGAAGGACGCTTACACCAAGATCAAGATCTACGAGACCAACGGCCGATTCGTTCGCGATGTCGAATTACCGGGGATCGGCTCTGCGGGCGGTTTTGGCGGAAAACGTTCGGATTTTGAGACGTTTTACACGTATTCGAGCTACAACGCCCCGCCGACGATCTATCAGTACGATATGCGTACCGGCAAGAGCAAGCTCTTTCGGCAGGCTAAGGTCAAGTTTGACCCGACCAAATACGAGGTCAAACAGGTCTTCTATTCGAGCAAGGACGGCACAAAGGTGCCGATGTTCATAACCTACAAAAAGGGCACCAAGCTTAATGGTAAAAATCCGACCATCCTTTACGGGTACGGCGGTTTCAACATCGCGCAGACGCCGGGATTTTCGGTTTCGCGGATCGCCTGGATGGAGATGGGCGGCGTTTACGCCGTTGCCTGTATCCGGGGCGGTAGCGAGTACGGCAAAACATGGTGGGAAGGCGGATCGCGTCTTAAGAAACAGAATGTTTTTGATGATTTCATCGCCGCCGGCGAATATCTCATTAACAGCAAATACACCTCGAAGAAAAAGCTCGCTATTCAGGGCGGTTCGAATGGCGGACTGCTTGTCGGAGCCGTTCTTAACCAGCGTCCTGATCTCTTTGCTGCCGCTCTGCCCGCCGTTGGCGTGATGGACATGCTCCGCTTCACCAAGTTTACGATCGGCTGGGCATGGACCTCAGATTATGGTTCACCGGACGATCCGACGGACTTCAAGGCGATGTACGCTTATTCGCCGTACCACAATGCCAAACCGGGCACCAAGTATCCGGCGACACTTGTGACGACAGCTGACCATGACGACAGGGTGTTCCCTGCTCACAGCTTTAAGTACACGGCCGCGATGCAGTTCGCCCAGAAGGGTAATGCTCCCGTACTGATCCGTATCGAGACAAAGGCCGGCCATGGAGCCGGAAAGCCGACATCGAAACAGATCCAGGAATTGGCCGACATCTACGGATTTCTTGTCAAAAATCTTGATATGAAGGTCAAATAAATAGTCCGACGGGCCGGATGTGCTAGTAGATTACCCATCCGGCCCGTTTTTTAAATACCACAAGGGTGATCCAATGAAACTCCGATCAATAGTGTTCTTGTTTGTTCTTATCGGCGCCGCCGCGATCGCCGGGATGGCTCAGGCGGCCTCACAGCCGTCGCTCAGTGATTCGATGTGGGTCGGATACGATCTCGATGGAGTGATGACATTTCACTTCGAAAAGGACGGCATCTTGTCCTATCGATACGGCGACAACTCATTCCGAAACGGAAGGTGGACGCTAAAGGGCAATGTCGTCAAGTTTCAGATGAATGAAGGCTATCGGGTCTTCACCGGTACTATCGATGACCAAACGATCACTGGAAAGTCATCGAACGAAACCGGCAAGGAGTGGGATCTGACAATTTATCGTGTGAGTCCGCCCAACTGCGATCCGTCCTCATTTGTATTGGCGGGAACATGCAAACCGCTCAAGATGGCGAAACCGGCCGGCAAAGCGGCAACGAAAAAGAAGCCGGCTGTCAGGAATTGACCCTTTGGAACATACCGCATCGACAAAAATGAAAGTTGGCCGCGTAATGCTCCGCCCATGACCGATCCGGGCGTTTAGGCCATTTAGATCATCGAGCCCTACGGCCTTTTCCGATTGTCCCAAAAATCCGGGCTCCGCGGAGTCACCGGATTTTTGCGGGCCCGCTCTATTTGTTTCGCCCGGATTTGGAGTTCGGCTTCCTTTTGACGACGGCGTTCGGCACCGGTCAGCGGCGGGGTGCCGCGTTCTCCCCAGTAGTATTTGTAAGTAACGAAAAACAATGCCGCACTCCCCACCAGCGTCAAAAGTCCGACCAGGAGCAAAAGCAAAACAAGACCCGACATACATCTAGTATATCGCCTTCGCGGAAGATATTCGCCCCTCGTCGAGCCTAACGGGCCAACCGGATATCTTGTCGCTTTTGTTTTGCTGAGATTTAAGCGAAAATCATCTTGTATTGTCATTCGCCCCGGGGTGCAGGCACCCAATTTGCTCATCGCCGATCGCATCGGCATCGATAGGAGATCGTATGCGTATCAAATCTGTATTTTATTTCGTTTTCGGACTGATAATTACAATAGGGATCAACGGAACGTCGTCGGGGCAGGCTCCGGCTGCCGCCCAGAATGAACTCGCTAAATACATCACTGATAATTACACAAAGCGTGAGGTGATGATCCCGGTGCGCGACGGCGTCAAGCTCTTTACGGCGATCTACGAACCGAAAGACAAGTCTCAGAAATATCCGATCCTGCTTATTCGAACGCCTTACACCGTTGGGCCTTACGGCGAGGCTAACTTTAAGGTCAGTCTCGGGCCCGATCCGCTGTTTGCAAAGGAAGGTTACATTTTTGTCTATCAGGACGTTCGCGGAAAAACGATGAGTGAGGGCGAATTTGAGGACGTACGCCCGGATATAGCAAACACCGACAAGACCAAGATCGACGAATCGACCGACACTTACGACACGATCGATTGGTTGATCAAGAATGTCGCCAACAACAATGGACGCGTCGGGACTTATGGGATCTCATATCCTGGATTTTACACGAGTGCCGGTTCGATCGATTCGCATCCGGCTCTCAAAGCGTGTTCACCTCAAGCTCCGGTCTCGGATTGGTATATGGGCGACGACATGCACCACAACGGAGCCCTCTTTCTGACCCAAAATTTCAGCTTTTTTACGAGTTTCGGACAATATCGCCCGTCGCCGAATTTTGACTTTAAGTACCTCAAGAATTGGAACGGACCGCGTCCGATGGACGCGTACAATTACTTTTTGAACGCCGGCGGCCTCAAGGAGATCTCTGACGAATACCAAAAGAATCTCGGCGTTCGCATCAGGTTTTGGGATGAAATGATGAAGCATCCCAATTACGACCAGTTTTGGAAGGATCGCAATATCCTCACCAAGCTCAAGAACATCACCTGTGCGACGATGACCGTCGGCGGTTGGTACGACAATGAGGACCTTTACGGTGCCCTTAGGACATATCAGCATATTGAAAAGCAGAATCCCGGCATTTTCAATGTCCTCGTCGTCGGGCCCTGGGATCACGGCGGCTGGTCACGAAATGACGGAGACTGGCTCGGCACAGCATATTTTGGCCAAAAGACAGGCGAGTATTTTCGCCAGAACCTGGAAGTACCGTTCTTCAACCACTTTTTGAAGGACAAGGGCGACATCTCGAAGATCAAAGAGGTGAACGCCTTCGACACGGGCTCAAATGAATGGCGTGCATTCGATAACTACAGCCCGTCCACCAGTACCGACACCCCGCTCTACCTTACGGCAAACGGTGCTGCTCGTTTTCAATTGCCGGCAAGCACCGGGGGATTTGCGGAATATGTTTCCGACCCATGGAATCCGGTTCCCTACACTCAGAAGATCGCGCTAAATTACCCGCGTGACTTTATGACCGAAGATCAGCGTTTTGCCGCGACGCGGCCCGACGTTCTCGTGTTTCAAACCGAGCCGCTGACCGAGGACATAACCGTCGCCGGCGACATCAAGCCGTCGTTGTTCATTTCTTCCTCGGGCTCGGACTCGGATTTTGTCGTTAAGTTGATCGACGTGTTCCCGGACGATTTTCGCTACCCTGACGGTCAACGGCCGCCGCAGAACTCGGCATGGAGTGTTTTTGCTCCGGGCGGATATCAAATGCTGCTTCGAGGCGAACCGATGCCGGCACGATTCCGGAACGGGTTTGAAAAGGGAACGCCGCTAACGCCGAATTCGCCGACAAAGCTCTCTTTCACGATGCCGGGTGTCACGCATACGTTCAAGAAGGGCCACCGCATAATGATACAGGTCCAGAGCACGTGGTTTCCGCTTGTGGCCCGAAATCCGCAGAAGTTCATGGCAAACTACAAGATGGGTACCGCCGCTGATTTTCAAAAAGCGACACAGCGTGTGTACACGGGCGGTCGGTATGCGTCGGCCGTGATCTTGCCGGTTCAAAAGGCCAAGAGTAATTAGTAAATGTTCGATCCATTGGATCAGTTTTCAGGAGATATTTAACAGATGCCATTTACCGCAGTAATTTTTGGTGTGATCTTGATAATCGTCGGCGCAGCAGGTTACGTGCACGGAATGATGAACGAAAAGGCCAGCATTACGGCCTTGATACCTGCATTTTTCGGGATCGTTCTCGCGGGCCTCGGTGCGGCGGCCAACGCCAGTGAGGGGCTGCGAAAGCACCTGATGCACGCCGCCGTTACCGTCGCTTTGCTCGGATTTATCCTGACGGCGGGACGGCTCGCATCGAAATTCAGTGAATTGACGGTGTCAGCCGCTGTCCTCTCGCAGATCGCGATGGCGTCGCTCTGTCTGATCTATGTGATCTTGTCGATCCGATCATTCATCGCCGCCCGGGCCGCCGACAAGGTCTAGGCCGGCGGCCGTTCACTGCGGTTGAGGGTTATTTCAACTTCGAGCCCGCCGTTCTTATTGCGAGCGGCGATAGCACCTTTGTGGGCCTGGATCGCCCGGTCGGCGATCGCCAGGCCGAGCCCGATACCGCCTGTGCGGCGTTCGCGAGCCTCGCCCACACGATAGAACGGCCTGAATAGATTCTCTAGTTCATCCTCGGGGACGCCTCCGCCGTGATCTGCGACCGATATCACGGCTTTATCAGCGTTTACTTTTAGACTGACATCTACGCTTGAGCCATCGGCAGTGTAACGGACGGCGTTTCTCAATACATTTTCGACAGCGCTCCTCAGCAGGTTGTCACTGCCGACCACCCGACAATCGTCAATGGCGGATATATTAACCGACTTGCCCTTTGCCCGGGCCTCAAAATCCGCGTCTTCGGCGACGTCTTTGACCAGATCTGCCAGATCGATCCACTCGTGTTCGAGGTCATCTGCTCCGCCCTCGAGTTTGGCGAGGATCAGTATGCGGCCGATCATCTCATTCAATCGGTCGGATTCTTTTTCGATCCTCTCCAATAACGGACGCGAGTCGGCACCGGCCTTTTGTTTGGCTATCTCAAGAGCCACATTCATTCGGGCAAGCGGCGAACGCAATTCGTGCGAAATGTCCTGAGTAAGCCGTGCCTGCGATGTCACCAGCGATTCGATCCGCTCGGCCATGACGTCAAAATCGCGTGCAAGGTCTGAGAGTTCGTCCCGCCGGCGGCCGACCTGAGGAGCAACGCGGGTCTTGAGGTCACCGCCTGCCAGATCCTGAGTCGCACGCCGGATCTTTCGAATGGGCGACGTTAGATTTAGTGCCAAAAGATAACACAGTGCGAGCGCCGTCAATAGTAGCCCGCCAAGCCGCAACAGCCCGAGCCACGAGCCGAAGAACAACGCCGGAGGGCCAGTACGGTCCCACTGCAGGACGAGTACAAACCGTCGTCCGTCAGGAAAATCGACCGGTGCTGCCCCGATCGAACGCTCATCGCTCGAAAAATCGACCTCCGCCGTCTTGCTGTTTAGCGTCCTGGCTATCAGCTCACGCGAGTCCGCTACGTCGTTGGCATCGCCGTACCAAACGCTGCCGTCCGCGGCGATCAGGTCGACCTCGCGCGGCGGTTCAAGGTCGCGGAGCCTGGTCAGAAACGCACGTACACCGGCCTCGCCCTCGCCTTTGGCGATCTGCGACGCAGTACCGGCGTACACGATCATCTGGTTTCTGGTAGATCGCTGTACGCGTCCCATCATCGGCTCGGTCTGAAACGTCCGCGTCACAAAAATGATCACCACGTTCGAAAGAGCGATCGCGACCAGAAACCACAAAAAGATCTTTATGAATAACTTCATACCAAAGTGTAAATATATCCCACAGACCGGATGGTCTTGATCCGGTCGCTGCCATCGGAGCGAGTTCCCAACTTCTTACGAAGATTACTGATATGCATGTCGAGACTCCGGTCAAAGGCCGACAGTTTGCGTTCGAGTACGCTCTCACTCAGGTCTTCTTTCCTTACAACCTTTCCGGCCTCGCTGAGCAATGCCCTCAAGAGCTCAAATTCGACCGATGTCAGGTTTATCTCAACACCGTCAACCGCGACCACCCTCGAAGCGGGTGCAAGTTCGACCCCGTCGACTGAGATCTTCTCGGTCGCATCCGACGAGCCTTCTGATTCGTCACCTGCCGCACGCCTGAGTATCGCCCGCAGCCTGGCGGCCAATTCCCGCGGATTGAAAGGTTTGGGCAAATAGTCGTCAGCCCCGATCTCGAGCCCGACGATCCGCTCCATATCATCGCCCCGGGCCGTCAGCATAATTACCGGCAGCTTCGACTCGAGCCGCAGATTCCTCAAGACATCAAAACCATTCATTTTCGGCAGCATGACATCGAGTATCGCCATATCGTATTCGCCGGAAAGGGCGGCCGCCAAACCACTTTCGCCGTCATTGACCGATGACACTTCAAAACCCTCGACCGTGAGGTATTCCGAGACCAGTTCACATAACTCTTCGTCATCATCGATGATGATAATCTTGTTCATATCTGTCAGCATTTTACGCCATATTTTGATGAAGCGGGGCCGGTTTTACAATTCTTTACACAAACTCACACATCTCCTACATTCGGGCTATGGCCGATTTCGTCATACTGTTTAGCGGCGAGAGTGGTCGCCGGATCTTTTGGAATCATAAATATGGAGAAAACCATGAAAAAGACAATAGTTGGAATTTTGGCGGTCGCGGTATTGGCGGGTGGAGCTATCTTTGTGGTTGCTCAACGTACTGCAAATAACGGTACAGGTGAATTTGGCGGACGCCGCGGCGGACCGCATATGGGGATGATGTTCTTGCGGGGCTTGGACCTGACCGACGAGCAAAAGGCAAAGGTCAAGGAGATCACCGAATCGAGTCGAACAACCGTCGAACCCATCGCACAGCAATTGCGCGACGGCCGTCAAAAGTTGGAGGCTCTCGGTACGGACGGATCGTTTGACCAGGCAAAGGTCGAGGCTCTTGCCGCCGAACAGTCGGCACTAATGGGTAAGATGATCGTCGAAAAGGAAAAGACAAAGGCTCAGATCTTTGCGATCCTCACCGATGAGCAAAAGGCCAAGGCGGCCGAGTTGAAAAAGAACCATCCGGGACGCGGCATGGGCCATAAAGGCTTCGGCGCCGGTTTCGGCAGGGGCTTTGGCGGACCGGCCGGAGTCGACGTCCGGTAAACCGATCGTCTATCTTGAGACAGTGGCCGCCGAACCTCGGTTCTGCGGCCATTTCATTATTCTACCGGCACGCCGCGAACGAACGCGTGTTTGACCGAATCGGACTCGTCGATCAAAACGATATCCGCGTATTTGCCAACATCCAGCGAACCGATCTCCCCGTCTAACCCGAGCAAACGAGCGGGGTTCAGCGACGACATTATCGACAGGTCGTGCCCCGAATAGCCGAGCCGCGACATTTGCCGAACGGCATCCAACATTGTTATCACCGAACCGGCGATACTTCCCCGTTCGTTTTGGGTGCGGCCATTAACGACCGAGACTGTTTCACCCCACAATTCAAAACTACCGTCGCCAAGCCCTGTCGGAGCGACAGAATCGCTGATCAACGACACATTCGCGGTGCGTTTTGAGTCCACGGCCATTTTCAGGATCCGCGGCTCGACGTGTATACCGTCGGCGATGATATCAAACGTCATCGCGTCATTGGTCAACGCCCATCCGGCCACGCCAAGTTCGCGATGATGGACGCCGGTCATCGCGTTGAAGAAATGTGTCATATGCCGGGCTCCGGCGGCAAACGCTGCGTCAAGAGTCGCGGTATCCGCCCTGGTATGGCCGATCAGTGGAATCCAGCCGTCTGCGATAAGTCGCTTGATCAGGTCGATCCCGCCCGCCGCCTCGGGTGCGAGGGTCGTCAGGTGAGCACCGCCTTTCAGGACGGGCAGGCCGATCGTTCCGGTCTCAGCAAATCGTCTGAAGTACTCCGGCCGAAGCGCTCCGCACATCTTTTCATTGGCAAAGACACCTTCGTAATGTACGCCCACCGCCTGAGCGACCGGCATTCCGGCTTGTTTTGCGATAAGCTGCTCGATCTCGTTGATCACTCGCTGATAATTCTCATCCGAATCAGGCACGAGCGTCGGCACCCAGGAAGTGACACCATTCTTTGCCAGAAACGCCGCGATCCTGAGCATTGATCCGGCATCGCCCTCGTTAACGTCCACGCCGACGGCTCCGTGAATGTGAATATCGACAAATCCCGGAAAAGCGGTCAGACCGGATCCTTCAATGGTAAGGTCCGCGCTTTCGCCGGATGTATCGGCCGTGACCGACATGATCCGGCCTTCTTTGATAAAAATATCGACCGGGCCGTTGGCAGCCTGTTCCGAAAGCAGGACGTTCTTAATATGGATCGATGCCATGGCTAAATTTTTTCACATTACGCGGGAAATGCGAAAGGCCCGCGGCTCCAAACGGATCCACGGGCCTCCCGGCTGAATTAAAGTAACGAGCTTAGAAATTAAGCTTGATACCAAACTGGAGGACACGCGGGTCGCGATACGACGTCACCTGTCCAAATGTCGACGAACCGTTACCACCCGTGCTCGTACCGATCGGGAAATTGACCGGGCGGGTCGTGGCGTTCCAGACGACCGTGCTCAATGCACGGAAGTTGGTCCAGTTCATGACGTTAAATGCCTCACCGCGAAGCTGCATACGGAACCGCTCGTTGAAACGGATGTTCTTCGAAAGCGTGAAGTCCACCCTACGCGTGATCGGTCCGTTGATGATGCCGCGGCCGCCGTTTCCGACCTGGTTCGAGATCGGGAAGTTCGGGTCGGTATTGCTGACCGGAACCACCTGGAAGCACGACGTGTTGAACCACTGCTGAACCGTGTGCGGTGCGTTTGCGTTAGGATCGCAGGTAAGGTTAGGACGTGCACCAGCGACCAGTGCCGGGATAAGCCCGAGTCCGGAAGCGTCAAATGACGAAACCGTCGGGGTGAACGGAAGTCCGGTCTGGTACGTGATGATACCCGAAGCCTGCCATCCGCCGAGGATCTTGCCGGCAACACCCTTCTGATCCTTGAAGAACGGAAGTTCGTACACATAGTTGATCGTCAGGATGTGACGGCGATCAAGTGCGGCACGGCCCTTTTCAAGAGTCATATCATAGGTATTCTGCGGCGAGGTCGAACGGTCGTTCTGAGCGTCCGTCAGGTTCTTCGCCCAGGTGTACGCCAGGTTGACCTGCGAGGCACCGTCAAAACGGTGCTGAGCCGAAACCTGCATACTGTGGTAGTTCGAGTTGTAACGCGTTTCAACCGCCTGGATCGAACGGTAGCCGCGATACGGCCTGATCTGATCGAGGATCGCGGTGGCCGCCGAGCTCAGGAAAGCGGTTCCCGCAACCTGACACGGTCCAAGCGTGACGCCCGGTCCACCGAGATAGGTCGCACCGGTTGCACAACCCGTGGCTCCGCGGTTGATCGCGTCGCCCGGACGAACCAGGTTCTTTTCAAAACCACCGATCAGGTTGGTTCCCTTCGAACCGTAGTAACCGACCGTGACTACCGTCTTGCTCGTCAACTGACGCTGAACGTCGAGCGACCAGTGCTGCATGTACGGCGTCTGCCAATGCGGGTCGATCGAACGGATGTTGTTTGCGGCCGCACTTGCAACGATAGCTGTACATCCGCCGGGCGTCGGGTTTGAAAGGTTCACACCCGTCACCGAACAGGTCTGCTGGAACGGCGGATTGAGGCCGATCATCTGCAGGACCATACCGTTGAGCACCTGCTCGTGGTAGATACCGTAGCCCATGCGGACCGAGGTGTCGCCCTTGCCGAACGGATCCCAAGCCATACCGATACGGGGTGCGAAGTCCTTTTTGGAAACATCCAGGATGAACTTGCCCCACGGCGACTGGGTCGTCGTACAGTTGGGGAACGCCACATTGTTTTGACCGTTGTTGATCATGCCGTTACAGAAGTTACCGGTACCGACCACGCGGTTGCCTGCACCCGTAACAGCCGGAGCCGCTGCCGGATTCCACAATTCGGGAACGAAGTTGGTCAGACGGCCATTCTTGTCATACGGCGAGCCGAAGAACGAATAGCGGACGCCGGCGTACAACGTCAAGTTGCGACGGATCTTCCATTCGTCCTGAGCATAGGCCTCAAAGGCCTTCTGGCGAAGGTCGGCCGTGTAGTCAAAGCTTGCCTGTGAGAACGAGACGTTCGTTCCCATAAGGAAGTTCGCCCACAACTGCTGGGTCGTGTTGCCGCCCGTCGCGATCACGTTTGCTGTCGCTCCCGGCGTATTGAATCCCGAGAAGATGCCTTCGTTGTTACCTGCGAGAGCGTTTTCGTTCTTGCGGTACTTCGAATACATCAAACCGAATTTCATCGTGTGATTTCCCTTGATCCAGGTCGCCGATCCGGCCGTGTTCGACTTCCATGAGAAGTTGTCATACGGCCCAAAGCTCTGAAGAGCACTAAATCCGTTACCGCTGATCGTCGGTACGCGGTCACGCTGGTTCGTATATGCCAGCGGCGGATTGATCGGTGAACGTGCACGCGACAGAAGTCCGATGTTTTCGCTCAGGATAGCACCGTAGCCGAATGTGTACCGTGCTTCAACGATAAAGGACGGCGTAAAAGCGTAGGTTGACTGCAGCGTGTGCGTTCTGCCCGGCGAGTTCGTCGAGGTCGTCGAAACTCCCGGCAAACCGGAACCCGACGAGAACAGCGAGTTGACATCGATCGTCGGGATCTTGTCCTGCTGATAGCGATAGTACATCGACCACTTATCTGAGAAGCTGTGATCGATCTTCAGCACTTCCTGACGAAAGTCGGCGACGTTCGGAGCCACGGCGATAAGCTGGTTGGCGACCGAGGTGTTCGGCAGCGGCAGATTGTTGTAAATGTACTGGATGTACTGTGCCGCGATCGGATTAATATTCGGCAGCGTGGTGTTCGCGGCCTGCGTTACGGTACAGGTCGTACCGGTCGCCTGCAAGCAGATCGGGACGGTAAAGAAACCGGCACGCTGTTGTGCGGTCGGGACCGTCGATGTCAACGTCTGCGAGCGGCGGTCCTTACGCTGTTCTTCCGAAAAGAAGAAGAACGTCTTGTCCCATCTGCGGAACCAACCCTTGTCATTCTCGCCAAAGTTAAGGAAATAGACCGGGCCGCCGATCGTGAATCCATAGTTGTTGTAACGGAACGGAGGACGGATCGCCTTGCCGTCAGCGTTACGGCCCAGCACCGGATTGGTCTGGCTGTTGATCAGCGGAGTATTTGCGTTGAACTTATCATTTCTGACGAATTCAAAAGCACTGAATCGAAACTTGCTCGTACCGCTGCGGGTCACGACGTTGACCTGGCCGCCGCCGCTGCGTCCGGACTCGGCCGGATAGAGCGAACGCAAAACACGGAACTCACCGATCGAATCAACGCTCGGGTAAGCCTGGATCGTAAGGTTCGATCCGCGGTCGGTAATGTCCGCACCGTCAACCGTAAAGGTATTCTGGCTCGAACGTGCACCATTGACCGAGATCTGAACCGTATTCGCCTGCCCCTCGGGGTTGACGGTGCCTTGGTAAACCTGATCCGCGAGGTCATTCGAGACACCCGGAGCAAGTGTTACAAGCTGAGTAAAGTTACGGTTATTGATCGAAAGTTCGCGAACCTGGTCACCATTGATGACGGTGCCGCTCGTCGGCGACGTCAGGTCGACCGCGACAGGGTCAGCAGTGACCGTAACGGTCTCGGAGATATTTCCAGCGGTGAGCGTAACATCGACGGTGCGTCGCTGACCGACGTCCACCTTGATATCAGTGCTGACCGATTTCTTAAAGTTCGCGGCCTCAACCGAGACAGTGTAGGTACTGATCGCGATATTCGGAACGGAAAATAGACCGTCCTCATTAGTCGTCAGCGTACGCACAACGAGATTGCCCTTCGACGGGTCCGTTATGGTAACAGTGGCACCCGCAACAGCGGCACCATTGGCGTCGCGAACGGCGCCGGCGATAGATCCTGTGACCTCTTGTGCGAATGAGACCGCACTGAACGAGAGCAGGCAGGAGATCGCAAAAATTATCGAAAACAATGCTTTTTTGCTCATATTTTCCTTTCCTTTGTCGATTTTTCTTCTGAAGCCAAGAGTTTAATCCATAAGGAATATTGACGTTTATGGAGTTTTATTCAAATTTTCGTTATCACTACGGATACAAAAACCCGATTCATTTCGCGTAAACGTAATAAAATGGCTACTTTTTTACAGTCGTGTTAATTCTGCAATGTTTATAACTCTAAACCGCTTATTTGTAAAGCAAATATAATGCCCGACGACGCGCGAATTCTTCATTTTTTGTGCCCGTCGCGTTCTCGATCATTTGCGGTGTATCACCGCGTTTGACCGCTTCGAGCACCTCGGCATTCACAAGCAGTCTGGCGTATCTGTCGGCCTGCCAGTCGGTCGGATAGTTTTTGCGAAGGGCGGCCGCGATCTCGTAGCCGGTCCGGACAGAATTGAACTCATCCCGATTGACGATCACGATGTTGATACCGCTGCATTCTTCGTCTTTAAAGACCGATGCCTTTGGCTTGAACCGGACGGGCACGAACCGTACCCCTTTGATATTTCGGCCGTTCAGATACGCCGCCAACTTGCGGCCGTCGAGCCAAGGCGCGCCTATGATCTCGAAGGGCGTGTCGGTCCCGCGGCCGACCGAAACGTTCGTCGTTTCAAGCAATCCGATACCGGGATATAGCGTCGCTTCGGTCAGCGAGCGCATATTCGGGCTCGGGTTTATCCACGTCTGACCGGTCTCGTCGAACCACATCGACCGCGACCAGCCTTCCATCTTTATCACCCGGACATCCGCACCGATCTTGCGTTCGGCGTTCATCATAAGCCCAAGTTCACCGATGGTCAGGCCGTAGCGGACCGGGATCGTGTGAGCGGCGATGAACGAGAGTTTGTCCTCGTCGGCCAAGGCACCTTCGACCGAGTTGCCGTTGATCGGGTTAGGGCGATCGAGCACGATCACGGGGATCTTTGCCTTTGCGGCCTCTTCCATCACGTTTTTGAGCGTCGCCGTGTATGTGTAAAATCTGGCACCGATATCTTGAATGTCGTAAACGATCGCGTCGAGCCCGGCGAGTTGCTCCGGTTTCGGCCGCCGCATTCCGTCCTTGTAGAGCGAATAAACTGGCAGCCCGGTCTTCTCGTCCTTACTGTCGTCGATCTTTTCGGTATCGAGCTCGCCGCGAATGCCGTGTTCCGGTGAGAACAAAGATACGAGGTTTACATCCGGAGCTTCTTTCAGGATATCGATCGTCTGCTTCCCTGCCAGATTTCGGCCGGTGTGATTGGTGACCAGTCCGATCTTGAGCCCTTTCAGTTCCTTGAATCCCGACCTTTCCAAAACGTCGATCCCGTTCAACACAGGAGTTCGGACACTCTTGTCCGAATCGCCGGTTCGTCCGGCGAGATTGGTCACGGTCGGCGAAGCGCCAACCGTTGCGGACAAGAGCGTCCGCGCTCCGTTGACGAACTTCGGCAGTTGTGCGGAGACGGTCGCGTTGTACCGGGCCTCTGCATCCTTCCACTTTTCGATCGGCGTGTCTTCTATGGCTGATGCGGCGACCGTCGCGACACGTGCACGAAGCGGCCCGACGTCGCCTTTGCCGTCCGGGTGAACGCGATTCGACATAAAGACCACGAAGGTCTGCGAAGTCGGGTCCATCCATAAACCGGTTCCGGTAAATCCTGTGTGGCCAAAAGTGCCGAGCGGAAACAACTCGCCGCGGTTGGACGAGAACGACGTGTTCATGTCCCACCCGAGCCCGCGCGTCGCACCATCTTCGCTCACCACAACCGGCCGCGTCATCAACGCCACCGTCTGCGGCGACAATACACGCTTCCCATCCAGCGTCCCGTTGTTCAAGACCATCTGGCAGTAACGGGCGAGGTCGTCAGCGTTTGAAAACAGTCCAGCATGCCCCGCGACGCCAAACATTCGAAAGGCGGTCGGATCATGAACCTTTCCCCTTAATATCACGTCGCCGCTTTGTTCATCTCCATCAAACTTAGAGCCCAGATACGAGTTCTGTCCGCGAATGTTTTCTGTTGGAGCTACGGGACCGATTGAAACATCCACAACGTTGGGTGGTCTCTCGGCAAAGATAATGGACTTGAACGAGCGGTATCGCATCGACGTGCCTAGCCCTTTGGCAATATCGCGAGCGAAAAACACGCCTGGAAAATCGTTGCTCAAACGAAATACGATCTCACCGAGCACAATAAACCCAATATCCGAGTAAACAAACTTCGTTCCCGGCGGATTTCTTAGCTTTTCTTTTTTGAGGGCGGCGAGCATCCCTTCGCGGCCGGTCCATTTTTCGCCGAGGTCGAAATCGGGGCGATAGCCTGAGGTGTGTGTCAGGAGTTGGAGAATGGTGACCTTTTTCGCATTTGGGTCGTCGATGTCGGGGATGTACATTCCGACGGTGTCGTTGAGCCGCAGTTTGCCCTGCTCGACCAGGATCATGATCGATGTCGCGGTCGCCACAGGTTTCGTCAGGCTCGCGACATCAAATATCGTATCGATCGTCATCGGCTCGATCGTTGGCACCAGCGACCGATTCCCAAAAGCCTTGCGATAAACGATCTTGCCCTTATGCCCGACGATAACGACGGCTCCGGGCAGTTTCTTGGCCGCGATATCAGCCTCGACCAAGGCGTCGATCTGCGAGAGCTTCGCCGCATTCATCCCAACCGCTTGTGGGGCAGCGATAGGTAATCCTTGAGAAAAAGAACTAGCCACAGATGAACACAAATAAACACAGATAAGAAAAGCAACGCTAACGAGATCCTTACTTCCGTACGAATTCCCGGCTCTAAAATTCCAACCTGCCAATAACTTCTTATCTGTGTCCATCTGTGTTTATCCGTGGTTAATTACTTCTTAGCTCTGAGTTCCTTCTCGCGTTCGACAAAGCTCTGTTTACAAAGTGCGGCAAATTCACGGGCGATCGGCGAAAAATATCCGCCTCGTAACCGCGCGAGCCCGAGTTCCCATTGGATCTCGGCACCCTCGATGCCCCAGGTCACGAGTTTGCCGTCGCGAACCTCTTTCGAGACGGTCTTTGCACCGGCCATACCGACGCCGAGATTGTTCTCGACCATCTGATTGATGGCCTCTTGCCGCGATAGCTCCATCACGACGTTTGGCCGGACGTTGGCGGCATTAAAGAAATCATCGATCATCCGACGCGTGTTACCGCCGCGTTCGCCGAGTATCAACTGTTCCCCGGCAAGTGCCGCGGCCGAGATGAATCGTTCGTTTGCGAGCGGATGCGTTGGGTGGGCGATCGCGACGATCTCGTCGCTGAACAAAAGATCCGTCGTAATGCTCGAATTTTCGACCGGCAAGCTCACAAACGCGGTGTCGATCTCGCCATGCATGATCTTGTCGACCAACGCCTGGCTGGTCCCCGAACTGACACTCAATTCGGAATTGGGAAATTTCACCCGCAACGACTGCATTATTCCCGGCAGCTGCTGGGTTGCGAACATTGCCGACGCCGATCCGATCCGTAACCTGCCGTGCTCGGCTCCGCCTAATTCGGCGATCTCGGACAGCGCGGTGTCATGTTCGCGCAGGATCTTTCTCGCACGTTCGAGCAGATATTCGCCCGCCTCCGTAATGATCACGCGTCTCGGCGTTCGCGTAAACAGCGGCAGGCCGACCTCGTCCTCGAGTTGTCGGATCTGCATCGAGATCGCTGCCTGTGTGACATTGACGCGGCGAGCTCCGGCCGTGAACGTCTTGGCCTCGGCGATCGCCAAAAATGCCTTTAATTGTCTTATCTCCATAGATCGTGCACGCTCCGAGGTGCAATTAGTGTAGCTTATCGACTACATAAAATCTGTTAAATTTGATTATAAGTCAAGTATACCCAAGAATAGAAGTGATCATTTTCGCATTTTTACGGGTTGCCAATGCCGAAAATTACCAACAAAACTGCTCGCAAAGGCCGATCATATCATCTCTATTTGGGGGTTGACGGCGGCGGGACAAAAACGAGCGTTGCGTTGATGAATGAGGCAAAAGAGGTTGTCGCCGAGGGCGTCGGCGGCCCTTCGAACCCACTGCGGGTCGGTGTCGAAACCGCTGTCGCAAATATTGCCAAAGCCATAGATGCGGCCTGTGACGCCGGCGGCGTTTCGCGTGGAGACATAGTTGCCGCCACGCTCGGACTTGCCGGCGTTCGTCGTCAGGATATTCGCGAACGCGTCCGTGAGAGTTTTGCCTCGCGCTTTCGCGTGCGACGGGTCCGGGTCATTACCGACGCCGACATCGCTCTCTACGGCACCACGCTCGGAAAAGCTGGAATAGTCGTGATCGCAGGCACCGGCTCTGTGTGCTGCGGCATCAATGATAAAGGTGAAAAGGCGGTCGCCGGCGGTTGGGGACCGGTTGCCGGTGACGAAGGCGGAGGCCGCGGTATTGCAGGCGAGGCATTGCACCGGGTCGCCAAGGCGTCCGACGGGCGCGGACCTGCGACCATGCTCAGCGATAGTGCCGCTTCGTATTTTCGTGCATCAAATCTCGAAAATCTGATCGGTGCCATTTACGCCCCGCAAATGGACAATAGCCGCATTGCCGGGTTTGCCCGATTCGTCGCCGATACGGCCCGGAAAGGTGATCAGATCGCTATCGAAATTCTGGCCGACGCCGGACGCGAGCTTGGGACGGCCGCGGCCGCTGTCATAACCAAACTAGGGCTGCAGGACGCCGCCATTCCGGTCGGATGTGTCGGCAGCGTTTTTCACGCGGGCGAATTGCTGACCGGCCCGATGAAGGCAGTGATCAAACAAGTGGCGCCTAAGGCAAAACTCGCCGAGCCGCTGATGCCGCCGTCACACGCCGCGGCGCTTATGGCTCTCGAAAACGGAAACAATGGATCTGGAAAGTAAAACCATTGCCCTGCCGGTCACCGAGCAGGAAAACGCAAAGACAGCCGCGATCGACCAGCTGTCAACGCTCGACGCGGCCCGCCTCATAAACGATGAGGACAAACTCGTCGCCGACGCGGTCGAGCGTGTGCTGCCGGTCATCGCGACGGTGGTCGATCGGATCGTCGAAAGCCTGAAGAGCGGCGGCCGTCTGATCTACGTCGGCACCGGCACCAGCGGCCGGCTCGGCGTACTCGACGCGTCAGAGATACCGCCAACATTCGGCGTGCCGTATGAGATGGTTCAGGGCGTGATCGCCGGCGGTTACGACGCCCTTTACAAGGCCACCGAGTCCAGCGAGGACGACCTCGAACAAGGTGCCGAGGACCTGAGACAACGAAATTTGAGTGCGAATGACGCCGTTATCGGAATAGCCGCATCCGGCCGAACGCCCTACACCATCGGGGCGGTCAGATATGCCCGGTCGATCGGCTGCTTTACGGCCTGTATCACGTGTGTTCTCGATTCGGCGATCACCGCCGAGGTCGAATCGGCGATCGTGCCCGTTGTCGGCCCCGAGGCCATAACCGGATCGACCCGAATGAAGGCCGGAACGGCACAAAAAATGGTCCTCAATCTGATATCGACCCTAACAATGGTCCGTCTCGGTTACGTTAAGGGCAATCGGATGACGAACGTCCGGTCATCGAATATCAAACTTAAAGAGCGGTCACTGCGTATCTTGATGGCAGAAACCGGGCTCGACGAACGCTCAGCGACACGACTGCTTGAACAGGGCTCGGGTGACCTCCGCGTCGCTCTGGTGATGTTCCTGACCGGCAAAGATCCGTCAACGGCCGCCGACGCACTTGAACGCGCGAACTTTGTGGTCGCCGACGCTGTGGTACTCTTGGAAAAATAAGTTTCACCAATTTAGAGGAACTCGACTGCTCGCTTCGATATTGCTATGCAAACACTCGACCTGATCATTATCTTCGGCTATCTGATCGGCATTACGGCGTTCGGTATCTTGTTTTCCGGCAAGCAGGAAACTACCGAAGATTATTTCGTCGGCGACCGGTCGGTGCCGTGGTGGGCGATCGCGATGTCGATCGTCGCGACTGAAACGAGTACGATCACTTTCGTTTCCGTGCCGGGCATCGCATTTGCCAAGGGCGGTAATTTTCAGTTCCTTCAGTTGGTATTCGGCTACATGCTCGGCCGCATCGTGATCTCGCTGATCTTTATCCCGATGTACTTCAAGGGCGAGCTTCAGACCGTTTATCAGCTGCTCGGTGACCGCTTCGGCTCGCGGGTAAAGATGCTTGCCTCGGCCCTCTTCGTAGTAATGCGAAATGTCGCCGACGGTGTTCGGCTCCTCTTGACGGCGATCGTTCTGGCCGCGGTTTACACCTCTTTCAATCCGGGATCTGACGCTACGACGATCATTATCGGTTCGATCGTGCTTTTGGGGATCGTGATGATCGTTTTCACGTTCTACGGCGGCATGGAAGCGGTGATCTGGGTCGAGGTCGTTCAGCTTGTCATTTACATCGGCGGAGCGGTAGCGGCCGCCGTCGTTCTGACTCAGAACATCAACGGCGGGCTATCGACCGCTGTAGCCCTCGGTGAGCAATTCAACAAGTTCAGCCTGTTCGATTTCGGCTGGGATATCACCAAGACATATACATTCTGGGCCGGTCTTTTCGGCGGATGTTTTCTGACGATGTCGACGCACGGTACTGATCAGTATCTTGTCCAGCGATACCTTTGCACCAAAAAACCAGCGTCGGCCTCGCTCGCACTGCTTTCGTCAGGTGCGGTCGTGCTCGGCCAGTTTATCGGATTTTTGTTTATCGGTGTGCTGCTGTTCGCGTTCTATGCCCCATTCAACTCACCGGAGTATGCACAGGCCGGAGTCGCCGGAACGGGTATATCGGCAAACTTCCCGTTTCTTAAAGGCGATCAGGTCTTCCCGAATTTTATTACTGAGCATATGCCGCCCGGGCTTTCGGGGTTGGTGGTGGCGGCGATCTTTGCGGCGGCACTCTCGTCCTCGCTCAATTCGATCGCCGCGACGGCCGTCAATGATCTGTACAAGCCGTTTGCCAGGAACAAGTCGGACGGCCACCTCGTCAAACTGGCAGGTTGGCTGACCGTCATTGTCGGCGTCGTCCAGATCGTCGTCGCGATCGCATTCATGCGGTCCGGCGAGTCGGCATTGGCTCTCGCATTGTCGGTCGCCTCGTTGATCAACGGCCCGATACTAGGTGTATTTCTGGTCGGAACTTTTCTCAAACGCGCAGGCGAAAAGCACGCTTTGGTCGGTATGCTGGCGAGCATTTCACTGATGCTCTATATTTTGCTCGCGACCAAGATCGCATGGACATGGTACGCGCTGATCGGGAGTATCACCACGGTTTTGATCGCCGGCCTGGCAACACTGGTCTTACCAAAAAATAAAGATGAAGTTTCTATTTAGTTTTCTAGTTTTACTTGGATTGAACCTCAATTCACTGGCGTTCACTGCGTCCGCTCGTGCGGAGCAGGCACCTATCTGGGCACCGTCAAAGAAGGCGTGGAGCCATGCCGACAAACTCCTTCGTAAGATGTCGGTCGAAGAGAAGGTCGGACAACTCGTCCATGTCGGGATCAACGCCAAATTCGCCAACCGCGAGAGCCCTTTTTTCAAGGACCTTGAACGTCATGTTGTCGAAAACAAGGTCGGCGGGATCATCTTTTTCGGCGCACCGTTATACGAGACGACGATCATCGCCAACCGAATGCAGTCTCTAGCAAAGGTCCCGCTTTTGATGTCGCTCGACGCCGAGACCGGCATTGGAATGCGGTTCGAAGACGCGACCAACTTCCCGTGGGCTATGGCCGTCGCCGCGACCGGCGAACCTGAATATGCCCGCCGAATGGGCGTCATAACGGGACGTGAGGCGAAGGCGATAGGTATCAGGCACGTTTACGCCCCGGTGCTCGACGTAAACAATAACGCAGCCAATCCGGTCATCAATGTCAGGAGTTTTGGTGAGGATCCGGCCGACGTGTCGCGATTTGGCGTCGCTTTTGCCCAAGGCATCCAAAGTCAGAATGTGATCGCGACCGCAAAGCACTTTCCCGGTCACGGCGATACGGCCGTTGACTCGCATCGCGGGTTGCCGATCATCGATCATTCACGCGAAAGCCTTGAAAAGACCGAGTTGGTCCCGTTCCGTGCCGCCGTGGCGGGCGGTATCGCTTCGGTGATGATCGCTCATATCGCACTGCCGCAAATAGACGGCGAAGAGATCAGTCCGCTTGCCAATTACCGCGGCGGTGACGCCGAGGCCGGTGCTGAGATCGTCAAAGAAAAAGCCACTATCCCGGCCACGCTATCGTACAAAGTCCAGACGGACATATTGCGTAAAGATATGGGGTTCAAAGGCCTGATCGTGTCCGACGCGATGAGCATGAGCGGCCTGACACTCTATTTTACGCAGGAGGAGGCCGGCGTCCGGGCGTTTCTCGCCGGTACCGACATTCTGGAAAAACCCGCGGATGTCGATGCGATGCTCCGCGGCCTGGCAACAGCGGTCAGGTCCGGCCGGATCCCGATGGACCGCCTGGACGAGTCGGTTCGACGACAGCTTGCGTGGAAGTACGAGGTCGGGTTGTTCAAGGAAAAGATCACTTCGATCGATCAGATCGACACCATCGTTTCCGGCCCCGAAACCACAAAACTTACGGATGAGATCGCGACGAGGGCCCTCACGCTCGTCAAAAACGGCAGCGGTACTATTCCGCTCGATAAGACCAAACGGATCGCCGTGCTCGGCATCTCGAATGGTTTTGACGGCCCCTTAACGATGGCGAGCCTCAACGGTTCACTTCGGGCCGCCGGTGTGCGGTTCGCGCCCGCGTACATTCAGGAAAATTCAACCCCGGAACAGATCGAAGCCGCCCGCCAGGCCGTTAGCGGTGCCGATGTCGTTGTCGTCGGGCTCTATGGCCGGGTACGCTCGGGTGCGAGGAACAGCGTCGGAATTCCGGATGGCGGCGCCGCGATCCTTAGGGGTTTGATCGCTGCCCGAAAAACCGTTATCGGCGTCAGTTTCGGTAATCCGTATGTGCTCGGTTCCTTTCCTGAGATGGATACTTACCTCGTGGCGTACGGAGATATGCCGAGCCTTCAGCGTGCCGCCGGGCGGGGTCTGACCGGTCAACAGGATATTACGGGTCGGCTTCCGATCACTCTGCCCGGACTATTTCCGCGCGAAACCGGAGTGCAGATCTTGAAAAAATGAAATATGCGGTCGATCGAACGTGTCCGTGTGTCGATCTGCCGCGCCGGTGACGATTATGCCCAAAGCTTGGGAAATTGAGAATTTTCTTGACATTAATGATAACAAACTGCACGTCAGCGGCGTGCCCGCGGACGCGATCGCCCGTGAATATGGCACGCCGGTCTTTGTGTTCAGCGAAGCTCGGATCAAACACAACATCGAGCGGCTCAAGCGTGCCGAGTATTCGATCGGCGTTCCTCTGAAGGTCTGCTATGCGGCGAAAGCAAACTCGACGATGGGCATTCTTCGTGCGGTCAAAGAAGCCGGCAGCGACCTCGAGGTAAATTCCGGCGGCGAACTCTGGAAGGCTCTGGAGATAGGTTTTTCGGGCAGCCAGTTGATCTTTAACGGCACCAGCAAAGAGGTTTGGGAACTCGAAATGGCCATCGAGGCCGGGATCTATGCGATCCAGGTCGATTCCGTGTACGAACTTTCGCTGATCGAGGCGACGGCCGAAAGGCTCGGCAAGCGTGCCAATGTCAGCCTGCGGCTTGTCCCCGAGATCGAGACGAGTACTCACTCGGGCCTGCAGACCGCACTACGCACTTCAAAATTCGGGATGATGCCCGAGGAGGCATTTTCGGCGATCGGCCGATATTCCGATTCGGCATACCTCGAGATATCCGGCGTCCATCTGCATATCGGTTCGCAAAATCCCGAGTCCGAGCCATATGCAAAAGCGTTCACGATGTTGTTCGAGAGCCTTCTGCGGGTGCATCGCGAAACCGGCATTCGGCTAAAACACATAAATCTCGGGGGCGGATTTCCGGTCAATTATCTGCGTGACCGGTCTCAGGAATCTGAGTTTCCGGGCGAGCAGAGAGCGATGTTTCAGGCCGATTTCGAACCTGCTGACGCTATTCGCGAAGCATGGGACGCCGTTCGCCTGATCGCC
This sequence comes from uncultured Chloracidobacterium sp., assembly GCA_964592865.1. GTDB lineage: Bacteria > Acidobacteriota > Blastocatellia > Pyrinomonadales > Pyrinomonadaceae > OLB17. The sequence goes on from CAZQGN010000035.1 coordinate 35,362, forward strand.
GAATCGGCGGGTGCGGCGGACCTGCTTAACGAAATTACCCTGCTGATCGAACCCGGACGAAGCGTTATCTCGGATGCCGGCGTATGTTTGACCACGGTACGAAACCACAAATCTCGGCCGCTCGATTCCCTGATCTCAAAAACCGACGATTGGCTGCTGACCGATGCCGGATTCAATATCCTTTTGTCGATGGAAACGTACAAGTGGTTTTACCATCTGATCTCGGCCGAGCGGGCTGCGGAACCGCACACACGCGAGTACAAGCTTGCCGGGCCGCTTTGTGACGGAGGCGACGTCTATTTTGACATCGAGGGGCACGGCCGGCTGCCGGACCACCGTCTTTTGCCGGACGGGGTCAAACCGGGCGAGGTACTTGCCCTACTCAATTGCGGTGCTTACTCTCTGGCTCAGGCGTCACAATATAACGGGCGATTCCTTCCGCCCGTGATACTGATCCGGTCAAACGGAAAGGCCGAGGTCATCCGCGAACGCGACACATTCCTCGACCTTGTTTCAAGGGATATTTACTGAATTAAAGATCGGCCCGCCTCACGAACAAGTTGATGCGCGACAGATCCTGCTCCGACAGACTGATCGACGCCCTGCCGAAAACGTCCGAGAGTGCCGCCAATAAAACGGCCTGACTGCTGCTATCGCGGATCTCTCCGATCAACTCGATATTGGCACTCGCGATCGACGCGGCCTTTTCCGCGAGCCCAAACTCCGCGTAACGTGAGGCCAGTTCATTCATCACATTTGACCGCGACGCCAGCTGCTGGATCGTTTCCGCCGTCACCTCGGCCTCTTCGAGAAACTTCATCGCCGTCGCGTCGTCTCCGCGTTCCCTCGCCGCATCCGACAGGCCGATCATCGTCTCGGCAAATGTTGAGTCGTCCTCAAGTTGATCGACGGTTTCGCGGGCAAGGTCATCTTCCTTTTGAACGATCAATATCTGCGCGATCTGCGACAGGGCCCCGGCGGTTTCGTTCGGGTCCGGGTTTTCGTGAGCGATCTCGACGCCGCGTTCGTTCTTCCCAAATCCGGCGAACTGCACGGCTATCGCTGCGAAAAGCCCGTTCCTTGCGCGGCTGTCGCGAGTCTCGATATCGCGTTGCGACGCGAGGATCGAATATGACTCTTCGAGCGTCTCGATCGCGAGCTCTTTATCGCCATCCTTCCAAAATTGTCGGGCAAATCCCAAAAGCGCTGACGCGAGGTGCGTCTTGTCGACAACGAGTTCGAGCGTTCGATCAGCCGGATCTGAACTGCCGGCCGCCAGAAAGCCGAGCGCGCAGCTTGATAGAAAATAATCACGATGCAGGTTGTCCAGCTGTTCCGCCGCACTTCGGGCCGAGTCAAAAGTCTCGACGGCCCGATCGAACCGCTTCGCCTCGACAAAAGAGTGCCCGATCTCGCAAAGAGCCCTGATACGTTCTTCGTCATGCTCGATCTCGCTTGCTGAAACGAGGGCGGATTCCAGCCATTTCACGGCACGGTCGGTGTCGCCGGCCGTAATTGCGCGTCCCGCGATCTGCTGCATTGCCGCGACCCTGGCGGTCGCAAAATCCATCGAGTCGAGGGTCGCCTCCGCCGCGGCACCTTGGCCCGACTCGGCCTGACTGACCGCGATCGCCCCCATAACATAATCCGGATGGGCCATCATATCCGCGATCTCGGCCGCCCTCTCGATATTGCCCTTCACGGCCTGTGCGACGGCGACGCGTTCGAATGCCTGAGCCTGTAACCCGTGATCTTCGATCGCGTCAACGAGTTGGACGGCGTACTCATCGTCATCGCGGGCAGAGCATTCCTCAGCAACAAGCGTCAAAAGCTTGTCGCGGGAAAATGGGTCATCGACCGAATTGGCGAGTTCAGCGGCGAGGTCCACTTCGCCCCTTGCCAAATACCTGGGGATGACGGCCGCCATTGCTTCGGCGTGGCCGTCACTGCTCTTGACGCCCTCACCGACGTACGCGGCCGCGGCAAGCAGATCAACCTCTGCAGACTCTTTTGAGATCAAGTGTTCCGGCATAATCTATTATTTCGTTGATATTGGCGTCCGGGCTTAGGCAAATACCCGGCGAATGGACTCCGGCATCCAGTCACGCAGATCCTTGGCGACGGCTCCGGCACCCGCATTTCGCAGGGCCTCGGCCGAAACCGTATTGGCGACTCCCAGGACCGGCAGGTCAGCATTGCGTGCGGCGACGACTCCGGGCGGTGAATCCTCAACAACGAGACACTCTGAATGCGTCATCGGTAAATGGCCCTGATCTATGCGTACCAGATCGATCTGCCTGAACCCGAGCCTGAAACACTCGGGATCGGGCTTGCAGTTGACCACGTCATCGGCACTTACGATCGTCGAAAAATGGTGCCGCAATCCGCACGACTCAAGTACAAATTCGATCTCGTGACGTCTGGCCATACTTACGATGCCAAGTTCAAATTCGCCCGCCAGTTTCTTGACGACATCCCTGATCCCGTCAAAAAGCGGCATATCGCCCGAGACCATTTCCTTCCATTTTGCCGATTTTGCCGCGACGATCTCATCGATGCGCGAGTCCGAAGCGGTTTTACCGGCGCGTTCAAAAGCGGCGGCGACGAACCGTCGGTCGTCCATCCCGAGCGAAGCGAAATAATCCTCTTCCGTCAGGTCTATCCCGTCGGCCTTGAGCACTTCCTGATAGGCCCGCATTTGTACGGGTTCGTCGTTTATCACTACCCCGTTAAAATCCAAAAGAATTGCTTTGATCATAAATTTGCACCACGCGAATTAATCCAAATACTTTTCCTCGAACATATTTCCGCGGCCGATGATCCCATTGGGATCGAACGCTCGCTTGAGGTCGGCCATTTCATTCAGATACCGCTCGCCCATCATCGCGGCGAGGTATTTACGCTTGAGTTTGCCGATACCATGCTCGGCCGAAACGGTCCCGCCTAACATGATCGCCTGAGCGACGCACCGGCCATAGATGTGCCTGGCCTTTTCGGCCTCCGCCGCGTCCTTCGGCAGCAAGTTAGCGTGAAGATGACAATCGCCGATGTGCCCGAAAATGACATTGTCGATGCCGCTCGCACCCAGGATCTCATTGTAAAAACGCAGAAAGCCGGCGAAATTCTCGTCGGGCACCGCCATATCGGTTCCGACCTTTCGCTGCTTGTACCGTGTGATCCGCTCATTCACCGCAACGGGCAGAGCGTGACGAAACGACCGCATCCTCTCGCGATCCTGTTCGTTGGTCGTGAACCACGAATGCTCAAGGTCGGCCCCGTGGCGTTCGAGCAGGTCGTTCCAGAGTTCCAGCATCGTATCTTCGTTCTCCGCGGTCGTTTCCTGCTCAAAAAATACGGCACCTGCAGCGTCAGACGGCGTGCCGGGAAACTTCTCGGCGATAGATCGAACGGCGTTTCCGTCAAAATACTCGATCAGCGTGGCATCAATATCGGCCTCCGCAGACGGTTCGGCTGAGGCTCCGCGTGAGGCAAACGAGCGCTTTTTTGCCTCCTCAACGAACGAGAGCAGCTGTGACCCGTCCTGAAAGAAAACGATCCCGCTGAAAAACGCCTCGGGTTTTGGCAGCAATGCCAGTTCGATCTCCGCGATCACGCCGAGCGTTCCCTCGCTGCCGATAAAAATGTCGATCGCGTCCAACGGCTGACCGTTGTAGTAGCCGCTAACGTTCTTTCTGACATTCGGCCGGTCGTATGTCGGCACTTTGGCCGTGATCTCTCGTCCGTCGCGGGTTTTGAGAGTGATCTGCCCCGACACGTCCGAGACCGAATCGCCGCGGCGAAGATCGACGATCTCCCCGCTCGCGAGAACGACGGTCAACCGCCGCACAAACTCCCGCGTCGCCCCGTATTTGAAGCTCCGGGCCCCGGACGCGTTGGTCGCGACCGTTCCGCCGATCTGACAACTCCATTCGGTCGG
>CAZQGN010000036.1:0-34452 GCA_964592865.1 uncultured Chloracidobacterium sp.
ATTCGGCCCACGGCAGATTCACCTCGGTTGACCCGTTGATGGCGTCCGCCAATGTTAAGAACCCTCAGACTCTGAATCGCTACAGTTACGTCCTCAACTCACCTTACAAGTTCGTCGATCCGTTGGGATTGATCTCTAGCTCTACCGGAGCTTGTGGACAATGGTGTCAGGGAAGCGGGCCGTATTCCGACAGCTTGAGCGGTCGAGATGCGAACCTCGACTGGATGCGTGAGTATTTTGGAGATGTTGTCGGATATGTGTTAGACCAACCAGATGGATCGTCTGTGGTCAATGGTATTGTTATACCTCCAAGACCGATTGAGCGACCCGCGACCACGCCTCTTCCTCCCGTTCCCCCTCCACCGCCGCTGATGAGGACTAAGGATCTCTTTCTTAAGATGTGGTCAAATTATCCGGTTATATCTTTAGGGTATGAGTTCGGCCACGATATTTTGCTCGATAGCGAGGGAAAGCCGGATCCGTCGAATCAGTGTGCGGTTCGGTTTAGTTACATGGCGATGTTGGTTCTTGCGAATCAATACAACGGGATGTTCAACGGTAGTAAGAAGAATGGGTATGCGATCAAAGCTGAGGAGATTGCGGCATGGCTGAAACACGTATTCGGTTATTCATACGAACTAACTGGCCCCAATATTGCCGATCAGATCAAGGATAGGCAGGGAATAGTTTTCCTCAAGAATTTCCCTGGAGCAGATGACGGGGTTGGAAACTTGCGATTCAATCATATCGACCTGTGGAATGGCCCATCATATAGACTGGGGTCGACATCTGAAAGAAAGTACATTGACGGTGCTAAGAACTGGTTTGACAATGCCTCGAAGGTGATTTTCTGGGAGTTTAAATAAATGAATACTGGAATTCTGATATTAGTGACTTTGATGTTTGTGACTAGTGGATGTTCGTTAAGCCAATCTCCGTTAAGGCCATCGGGACAGTTGGAATCGCGAGTGCTCAGTGGTTATTCCGCGATTCACGATGTCGGTGGCTTTCAGTTACGCCTAGCTTGGTCTTCAACGGATTGCCGTTTGGAGGAACGAAACGGCAACGATACGGTTTGGAACTCGCGTTCGCTTGGTATGCGCGGGCCATGTGAATTCATCCATCTAGCCCGGTCCGATAAGCCACAGACGGTTACTATTGGTCAAAATCGGACGCGACGAATTATCCTGATGGTCATTGGTGGCCCACCCCATCCTGTATATCGCGATCCCCTTATGCCGGACGGATGCGGGACCGTTTCGGCCAGGGTTTTCGTGTATTCGCATCATATTGCCATAGATCCCGCGGACCCTCGCGATCTCGAACTCAAGATTGAACCAGATGCGCTTTGTCCATCATATCCTCGGGACGAGGTGTTTTTCGTTACGGGATAGCCAAAAGAATTGGGGTCATCTATGAAGTTCACCGTATAAGTCAAACTCACGAGCGAGCCGGGTCAGGCCTTCGATCTTACGATTCCCGTTCGATCCCACATTGGTACTCCTCGCGGACATTTCACAGGCCGTATTCATACCAGGATCAGTCTCCATTTTTCGCCGGGCGAGGGCATAGCGGCGTTTCAGCGGCAGTTGTCGTCGGACAAGGTCGTTCCGGCAAGTTTGGCGATCCTCCACTAATGTCAGTTTCTGCCTGTTGCGGATATGTGTCAACACTCATTTGGGTGAGCGCGTGACGGGTGAAGCGTGACAGGTGACAAGTGACAAGTGACGGGTGAAGCGTGAGAACCACTCCGTCATCCCGATAAAGACCATCGGGATGCCACCTCTCCTTGGTAAGGAAAGGAATTGTCAGATATCGGGTGACGCCGCCGATCTACTGTTGCAGAAATGCAATCTTGCTGTATCGTTGCAATTTATGTTAGAATTTAGTTTTGACCGGATCTTTGAACATTCATAAAACACGATGGTGAGTCTATCGAGTCTATCGAGTCGGGTGAGTCGAGAGCGTCAGGACTAACAATGATTTGTAAACCAATAGGAGGATTAATCACCACGAAAGTGTAAACTTTTTTCAGGACGACACAGTCAGGACAGCGTGGACACTCGGGACAGTCAGGACAACCGGGACAGTCAGGACAGCCGGGACAGCATGGACACTCAGGACAGCCGGGACACTCGGGAAATGATGAATTTAGAGGGACGAGTGATCATTCCCGGATCACAATTGTCGAACTGATTACCGCGGGCACGGCGGGAAGCTCGCCTGTAATGGAAAGGGATCTGTTTGCTGCTCAAAATTCGTTTAGGTATGGCGGGCGGAATTTGGGGCCGCGGCCGATCAGGGATCCTGTAATTCCGGCTTTTCGGCGTTGGATGGTAATATCAAGCTTGGAAAATTTCTTTTGGGATCTGTATGTACCGCCGCACCAAGTTTATCGAGATCCTGCATGAGATCCGCCAGGAGATGGCGGCCGAGGCGGACTATGATCCGGTCTTGCTGACCGAGAATGTGCGTTCGGGCGGCCACGCGGCCGGCGGTCTGAAAAAGCTCAGGAACGACCGTGCGGCCGGTTCCGACGCGGCCGAGCCGGCCGATGCCGAACCGCTTGCCCGGGGCCGTTGACGATGATCCCGGGCCGGTCAAACATGCCCACAGTCTGCCGATGTTTCGCTATCTGATATCGATCGTCTTTATTTTGCTGGTCATTGCCGGTTCGGCGGCGATCTTTTTCCCTGATTACTGGGAGCACCGCTACGACGACCTGATCAGCAGGCAGGCACGCGTTTACCGCATCGACGAAAAGCTGGTCTGGAGCGTGATCTACGAGGAAACATACTTTCGCGCGTGGAAGGTCGGTGCCGCCGACGAGGTCGGGCTGATGCAGGTCACGCCGCTCGTCGCACGCGAATGGGCAAAGGAAACCGGCCTCAAGGAAATGGAACGGCAGGCTGCGTCAAACGTCGGCGAACTGCTCTCGGACCCCGAACGCAATATTCAGGTCGGCTGCTGGTATCTGGAAAAGATCCGCGAAAAATATCGCGAACGTCCGGCCGAGACGGCGATGATGCTTGCCGCGTACAATGCAGGTGCGAGCCGCGTGGACGAATGGACGCGTGACGCCGATACAGCGACGATGACCGAAAGCGATTTTGTCGCCCGCATCGCCATCCCGAGCACGCGGTCGTACGTCACGTCGATACTTGAGCGTTACCGTGCCCAGCCAAAACAGAAATAAGATGCAGATCCTAATCGCCGAACACGTCCTGCCGGTCTCGTCCGACCCGATCGTCCGCGGGGCGGTCGCCATCGACGGCGACACCATCGCGGCTGTCGGCGAACTCGACGCGATCGCGGCCCGGTTTCCGGATGCCGAGACGCTTGACCTCGGGGCGGCGGCGATAATGCCGGGAATGGTCAACTGTCACGCGCATCTCGAGATAACCGCGATGCGCGGCGCACTCGACGAGGTCGAACACGATTTTCGCTCGTGGCTGCTGCGGCTCAATTCGATCCGGGCGGGCTGGACCGACGAGGATGTCGAGGCGTCGGCCTCGGCCGGGGCGATGGAAGCATCGCGGGCGGGCGTCACGTGTCTGGGCGACATCGGCCGGATGGGCCATGCGGGCGTCAACGCGCTCAAGGCGGCCGGCCTTCGCGGCATCGTGTATCAGGAGACCGAGTTTTCACCGGACAACCGCACGGTCGCCAACGACTTTGAGGAACTCGGGGTAAAGTTTGAGACGTTGAAGGAGGAGGAAACTGACCTGGTCAAGGTCGGCATTTCGCCTCACTCGCCGTACACGGTCAGCTCTCAGCTGTTCGAGCTGATCGCCCAATATGCCATCATCAACCGCATTCCGCTGACGATCCACGCCGCCGAATCGGCCAGCGAAGTCGAACTGCTGACCCGCGGAACCGGATTCTTTACGGACGTTTACGAAAAGTTTGACGTCGAGTGGTACAGCCCGCACTGTTCGCCGATCGAATATCTCGAACGCCTCGGCGTGCTGTCCGCAAGGCCGCTGCTCGCCCATTGCGTAAAGGTCTCGGCCGGCGACATCGAGCGGATCGCCGCCAACGGAGCCGCGATCGCCCATTGTCCGAAATCGAACGCCAAATTCGGCCACGGGTATGCACCGCTCGAGGCATTTTGGGACGCCGGGATAGCGGTCGGGCTGGGCAGCGACTCGGTCGCCAGCAACAACGTCTGCGACCTTTTGGAAGAATCGCGATTTGCCGCACTCGCCGCCCGCAACCGTGACGGATCGGCCGGATTCGCCGCTGCCCGCGACGTGCTCGAGGCCGCGACCATCGGCGGAGCACGTGCCCTCGGCCTCGATCACCTGATCGGCACTCTCGAAGCGGGCAAACAGGCCGACATCGCCGTCATTTCGCTCGAAAATATCGCCCAACAGCCCGTTAGCGATATTTACGCCGCCCTCGTTTTTTCATCGAACGCCCGCGACGTGGCCATGACGATGGTCGCCGGAAAACGGATCTATTGACCGGGCTTGCCGCCGGCAACCGCCAGTTTGGTATCAAACTCGTTCAGTATCACGCGAGCCTTGTTGGTAACGAACGGGTGAAAGTCGCCGAGATTCAGAAATACGCCTTTCTTCTTATGTTGATCGATCATCGAGACAGCGTCAGGTACGAATTTTTTTGCGTCCATCATGACCAGTGCGATAGCCGCATAGAGGCGGACAAAATCCTCTTTGGCCGATAGCAGTTTACTTACCGCCCCGGCATACTTTGCGGATTTCAAAATGCCGAGCGCAAGGGCTGCGTCTTTTCGGACCAACGGGCTTTTGTCGGACAGTAAAAGGGCGATCGCGGACTCGTATTTCTTTGAGCCGAGAATCGCAAGAGCCTTTGCCGCGGTGCCTTTCAGAAATTCAACATTGAGGAATTTGGCGATCGCAGGTGCGGTGTCCCGGGCATCCATCCGAACAAAAAGAAAAATGATCGCCGCCCGTTGTTCGCTGTCAAAACTTGAATTGAGCAGGGCCAGTAGTTCTTTTTTGTAATCCAACGCCACGCCGGTCTGAATCAGGAAATTGAGCGGAGCAAGCCTGTCGACCGCAAACGCATTTTTGTCGAGCATTACGTCGACGACAGCTTTCGCATGCTTTTTTCCACCGAGGCCGATAAGCGCCGTGATCGCTCCGCTGCGGTTGAAGTCGTTTCCTGTTTTTAGCAGCGTTAGGACCTGATCCTCGTATTCAACGGCACCGAGCATGGATAGCGCGATGGCGGCCTGCCCCTTGGAACTTTCCGTCATTCGCCTTACGTCGTCCTTAAGATCTAGATCAGCGGTGAGCATCGCCGCGATCGTCGGGGCATATTTCTTATCGCCGAATATCCCTAGCATTGATGCCGAGAAGCTCCGCACGGCCATGTCGCCGGACCTAGTATAAGCCGCGAATTTCTCCTTAATTCCATGGATCGCGCCTGATCTCTTTACAGCGTCTGGCTCACCCGACTGCATCAACGAAAAAAAGCCTTGCAGGTCAGCTAGCACTTTGTCTACCTCAGAATTGTCGGAATATGTGTGGGTTAGCGACCACATCATTCCCGAAAGACTTTCGCTGTGCTTCTGAAACTGCAGCGCTACAAATTCGACATCATTCACATCGACAGTGGCAGATCGCTGATCAGGCGTTTGTGCCGCAATTGATAACGGTCCGGCGCATGCCGCGACGATCAAAAACAGAATTGGCAACAATGATATTGGGAACATTTTTTGAGCGTGACCGAAAAATAACCATCTTCCGTTTCGTAGACGGTGGGCCCCTTGATCGAAACATCGACGACTGTTGTCGGCATACGAATACATCAGGAATACAGTCGTCAAGTTGATCGCCGCGCGGTGATCAATAGTCGAATTATCGATTGAATCACGATCAATTTCAAGAAAAAGAAATGACGGGCCGAATTAAAAGCGTAGATGTGACGGCGCTTTTGCGAATGCATCGATTTCCGCCTTCACTGTGCCAGAAATGGGAGTAGAATAAAGTGGGAGGATCTTCGCAATCCCACCGCGATAGAAAGATCATCATGATGAAGATATTTCTCGTTGCGTCTTTGATCTGTGCCGCGTTCATTCCCGCCGCGTTCGCTCAGGAAACCCTCTTTGACAAAGGCCTAAGGCAATTCAAAGCCGAACAGTACGAAGAGGCGATCGTGAGCTTTCAGCAGGTGGTGAGCACCTCGCCGGAAAACTATGCGGCCTTTTACAACATCGGGCTTTGCCACTACAACCTCGAGCGGTACGACCGTGCGGTCGAGGCTTTCAAGCGGTCGGTCGCCATCAAACCCGATTACGTGGTGGCCTGGATCCAAATGGGCAATGCTCTGGACTATTTGGACAACTACAGCGAGGCGATCGGAGCCTACCAGCGGGCCATACAGTACGACCCCAGGAATTCGAGCGCCTACTTTGAACTCGGGGTGGCGCATTACCGAAAGAAGTTATACTCCGAGGCGATCAAGGCGTTTAAGGAATCGATCCGGCTCGATCCGGCAAGTGCGACTACATACTATCGGCTCGGCCTTTGTTACAGGGAAACAAAGAGCGTGGATGACGCAATGGCGGCATTCGAAAAGGCGGTCGACCTTGGCATCACTAACGGCTATGCGCAATTTGAGCTTGGCAAGATCTATAACGACAAGGGAAACGTCGAGGGTGCGTTAAGGGTGCTGAAGTCGGCTGTCCAGCTCAAACCCGATCTCGTCGATGCGTACATAGAACTGGGCAATGTCTATTACAACGACAAACGGCCCGCCGACGCGATACCGCACTACAATCGTGCGTTGGAGCTCTCGCCGAAGTATGTAACGGCGGCCTTGTATCTGGGCGACGCGTACCTCAATGCGAAGCGTTACGAGGAGGCCATCCAGGCCTATAGCAAGACCCTCGAGCTCGACGCCGCTAACACCGGTGCGTTGTACGGCCTCGGCCTGGTCTATTTTAACCAGGGCAACAAGCCGATGTGCCAGGCACAGTACGATAAGCTCAAGCCGTTGAACGCGGAGCTTGCCGAAAAGCTGCTCGGGTTCATCAATCGTATGTAACGGCGGGCCCTATTTCGTTCCGCCGGCGGCCGCGGCCTCCATTTCGCGAAGCAGGTCGGTCGGCGTCCATGCGTTGCCGGGCAATATCTTTACGACATTGCCGTCGGGGCCGATGACCGCGGTCCGCAGACTATGGTTGAACTGCGCTTTGTCATTCGGGTCGACCTCGTAACGCAGGCCGAAAAAGTCGGCGATCTTGCGAACGTCTGCGTCCTTGCCGACGGCGAGCTGCCAGACCGTAAAATCGGGTTTAGCGTCTTTGCCGAGATAGCCGAGGCCGTAGGATCGCAGTTTTTCAGGCGTGTCGCGTGCCGGGTCGAACGAGATGCTCAGTAATCTCAGCTTCTCTTTTGCGGCCGGGTCAGCATTGATCATATTGGCGAGATCGCTGAAATTGGTCGACATCTTTATGCAGTAATCTGGCAGCGGACACTGGGCGTAGATAAACGTGATCGCCAGAGCCTTGCCGCGAAAATCCTTGATCGACACGATCTTGCCGTCCTGATTGGTCAGCATAAAATCGGGCACCGGCTTGCCGATCTGGGCAAACCTCTCGTCCACATTTGGCGTCGGCTGGCCGGGGATCGGAGCGGCGAGGATGCCGATATTCTCAAGCCAGTACGGGTCCTTTGCGGTATTGTCGACGACGAGTTCGGCCTTGATCTCGGCTCCGGGCTGCAGTTCATTCCAGACCCAATCGGCGTGGATCGGAAAGTCCATCGTCATCGCGTCCATATAGCCTTCGACCTTTTTGTGGTCGATGGTCGCCTTTTTGGCGGCCTTGTCCACCGCGATGACCTTGCCCTCGATCGGAAAGCGTTTCGCGGTCGCTGACGCGTTTCCGGTTTCGGCGGCCTTTTTGCAGCCGGCAAAGAGTAATGTGAGTGCGAATAATAAAATGGTGATCTTGCGCATAAAAATGATAATAAATTCGGGCGTCACTGCAGCTGCACCGAGGCATAGCTGCGTGTAAGGTTGTCCGCGTTGCTGCGGATCGAGATCAAATGGCCGTTGAGGATCGACGGATTTTTATATAAACGGCGAACGCGAAAACTAATGACCGCGGTTTGTCCCGGCGCGAGTACGGCGGTCTGCTGCGGATTTGTGATCACGATCCAACGCCTTTGCTCGACAAAGACCGAAAAACTCGCGGCGGCCGTTCCGCGATTGGTCACGCTGACGGTAAATTTAGTCTGCGTTCCGACCGGAGCCGTGACGTTCTGCGAGGCGGGCGTGATCTCAATGCCGGAGTTTCGCTGCGATTGGACAAGCGCGTTATCGAGCTCACTGCCCCAGACCTTTTTGGCGGCAGATTCGTCGGATTTCAGATAGAGGTTAAAGAACGAGGTGAGCAGGCGGCGCGTTTCGCCCAACTGCTGGTCGCGGGTTATGCTGCCGCTGTCGCAGCCGAAACCGTTGGCGTCCTCAAAACCACAATGCCAGCCGCCCTGGATAACGGGCAGTATCCTCGGCGAAACGCCGCCGTTATACATCAACTGACCGTTTGAGGCCACCGGCACGATCGTGTCCGAGCTGGCGGAGATCAGGCTGACAGGCACGTTGATATTCGGCATCGCGGCCGTTGCCGAAGGATTGGTCTCAGCGGCGGCGAGATTGGCGAGGGCCTTGATCCGGCCGTCCTGCGACGTCGCCAGAATGCTCGATCCGCCGCCCATCGAATGACCGCTCGCGCCAAACCTGGAGGTCGCCACATGGCCGAAGAACGTCGATGCCGGATTGGCGTTTTCCTGCTCCAGATACGTCAGGCATCGCTTGAGATCGTCTGCAAAATTCTGATGATTGGGCAAAAGGCCGCCTTCCGAGTCGGAGGCGATGACCAGATAACCGTGTGTCGCCAGGTGTTCGAGCGTTGATTGATACGACGAGACCGCTTGAAAAAAACCATGGCCGAACGTGATCGCCGGATAGGGCGACGCCGAGTTGTCAAAGGCACCGTTCTGTCCCGCGACAGTCGCCGGATAATAGAGCCTTGCCGTAAAGGTCGTGCTATTTGCCCGCGTTACGGTCACGCTTCGCCAGCCCGCCCGAAACGGGCCGGGTTGCGACAGCGGATCGGCCTGACCGACGACCGCGGCCGCAAAAATACAGATCAAAAATATGATCTTTGCGATCGGCATTAACCTGAGTTTAGCCCAATCAGCCGCAACCGTGCAAAACTGACAACCACGGCCATTGTGGAGTAATATTAAGTTGTTATGACTGCACAATTATTGAGTGGAAAGGTGTTTTCCGAGGCGATCAAGGCGGAGGTCGCGGCCGAGGTCGCCGATATCCGCGAGGTTCATGGATTTGCGCCGTGCCTGGTCGTGGTCCGCGTCGGCGAAGACCCGGCGTCGGCCGTCTATGTCGGCAGCAAGGTCCGGACGGCTGAGGAACTCGGCATCGTGTCCGAGCATATGCATTTTCCGGCGGAAACGAGCGAGGACGAGATAATTGCGGCGGTCCGCGGGCTCAACGCCCGCAGCGACGTTGACGGCATTCTCGTCCAGCTGCCTTTGCCGAAGCACATCGATGAGCAAAAGGTGCTCGAACTGATCGACCCGGAAAAGGACGTTGACGGATTTCATCCGGTCAACGCCGGACGGCTGATGCAGGGCCACGAGGCTCTGACGCCGTGTACGCCCGCGGGCGTCATTGAGGTGCTGAAACGCTCGGGCATCACGATCGCGGGCAGGAACGCAGTCGTCGTCGGGCGGAGCAATATCGTCGGCAAGCCGATGGCGATGCTGCTGCTGCACGAAAATGCGACCGTTACGATATGTCATTCGCGAACGGCAGATCTGCCCGCGGTGTGTTCGAGGGCTGATATCCTTGTGGCGGCGATCGGCCGGGCCGGCTTTATCACCGCCGAACATATTGGTGAAGGTGCGGCGGTCGTCGATGTCGGGATCAATAATGTCGATGATCCGGCAAAGGCACACGAACTGTTTGGGCCGGACGATATCGAAAAGCGTCTGGCCACTATCGAAAAGCGCGGCTTTACCCTCGTCGGTGACGTTAATCCGCGAGACGCGATGGCAAAGGCCGCGTATTTTACGCCGGTTCCCGGCGGAATCGGGCTGCTGACCGTAGCGATGCTTATGAAAAATACGGTCACGGCCGCACGTATGCGGCGAAAGATCTGACCGTTTACGGGCCCGTTCAAGGGAAGTAATTATATGAATTTCGAAGAATATCAGTCCGCGGCATGCAAGACCGCACACTATCCTCGGCGGCTCAACAATCTCGAATACCCGACGCTCGGGCTCGCCGGTGAGGCCGGCGAGGTCGCCAATGTAGTCAAAAAGATCCAACGCGATCATGGCGGCGTGATGAATGAGGAGATCCGCGCAAAGCTCAAGGACGAGCTCGGCGACGTGCTCTGGTACATCTCCGCGTGTGCCGACGAGCTTGACCTGACCCTGACCGAGATCGCCGAATTCAACGTCGAAAAGCTGAATAAGCGTCACGGCGGCTAAACGGCGGCCATATTAAATAGAATGTTGACTGTTGGGTTGACCGGTTCGATCGCGGTTGGCAAGTCGTTTGTTTGCAGCGTCTTGCGTGAGGCAGGCGTTCGCGTACTCGATGCTGACGTGACGGCCCGCGACGTCGTCGCGAAGGGAACCGACGGGCTTGCCGAGGTCGTTAAGCATTTCGGCGACGAAATTTTGACAGCCGACGGCGAGCTTGACCGAAAAGCTCTGGGAGCAATAGTTTTCAGCAACGAAAAGAAGCGGCTTTTGCTCAATTCGGTGATCCACCCGCTCGTGTTTGAGGCGCAGGACGCATGGCTCCGCGAAGCGGCCGCGGCCGACCCCGACGGCATCGCCGTGATCGATGCCGCGCTTATGATCGAATCGGGCGGTTACAAGCGGTTTAACAAAATAATTGTCGTTTGGTGTGAACCTGTTATACAATTGGAACGCTTGATGTTACGCGATGGCCTGAGCCGCAGCGACGCCGAAAAGCGTATCGCCGCTCAGATGCCGCAGGACGAGAAAAAGCGATTCGCCGACCATCTGATAGATACCTCACACGGCTTTGACGACACCCGTCGGCAAACGCTCGAACTAGTCGAATATCTCCGACGACAAGCGACCGAAAGCGATGATAGTTGACCGCGACATCACTGCCAACGATCTGCCAACGGCAATTCGCCGCCGGCGGGCCGCAGCGGTGTTGGTCATAGCGGCGGTGATCATTGCGGCGGGGTGCGGTCAATTCAGCCGGCCGAAAGCCGAAACCTTTTACGCTCAGACCAAACCGCCGAAGCAGCAGGAATTTCGCTGGAGCAACGGCAAGGCCCCGAAAAATCTCGATCCGGCCCGTGCCGCGGCGGCCCCCGAAACGGACATAGTCCGGGCTATTTACGAAGGGCTGACCGATCTTGATGCCAAATCGCTGAAGGCCATTCCGGGCGTCGCCGAGCGATGGGAATCGTCGCCCGACCTGAAGGTTTGGACGTTCTACCTGCGTCGCGACGCACACTGGTCAAACGGCGAAGCGGTAACTGCGAACGATTTTGTCCGCTCATGGAAGCGCCTCGCGGACCTTCGCGAAAAGGCCGCAAACAATTATCTTTTCAGCAACATAGTCGGCATGTCGCGGACGCCGGCGACAGTGGTCAATCCGGGCGACCCGATCGATTTTCTCGGCAATCCCGTCATCGACAACGTTTCACCGCTTCAACAAATGTCAGCGAACAGCAATTCGGCTCCAGACGCCAAAACCGAGGCGCGGACCGATGCCAATACGGCTAAACCGGCGGCGACGCCTGAAGCATCGCCGAGAACCGAGCCGGTACCGCTGAGATTCGGGGTCGCGGCGGTCGACGAACGAACGTTGAAGGTCGAGCTCGTCTCGCCGGACAAGGACCTGCCGCGGCTCGTCGCCAACCCGGTCTTTCGCCCGGTTTACGGTGACGGATCGTCGTTTGACAAGCCGGCGGCCGAGCGGTCGCTGGTCACCAACGGTGCCTTTCGCATCGCCGAATCCGGCGGCGACGGCCTCGTGCTGGAAAGGGCCGAACACTATTGGAACCGAAAGGCCATCGGGTTGGAACGGGTGCGTTTTGTGCCGATGGACACGGCCGAAAAGGCGCTCGAAGCATACCGTGCGGGCTCGGTCGACGCCATCACGAACGCCAATTTCGAACCGCTCGCGCTCAAATTGCTGGCACCGTACGAGGATTTTCGGCGCACGACGCACAGCGCCCTGAACTATTACGAGTTCAACACGCGGTCGGCGCCATTTCGCGACCGGCGCGTTCGCGAAGCACTGACCATCGCCATCGACCGCGAACGCCTTGCCGAAGGCGAGCTTGAGGGTTCGGTCGAACCCGCAAATAAGTTCCTTTCGCTCAACGATAACGGCAAATTTGAGGTCACCTATGATGTCGAGGATGCCCGCGGGCACCTGGCGGCTGCCGGATATCCGAACGGCGAGGGTTTCCCGAAGATACGTCTGGTGATCAACCGCAACAATCTGCAGCAGCGGATCGCGCGGTTCGTCGCCCGAATGTGGAAGCAGAACCTAAACATTGACACCGACATAATCGTAAAAGAAGCGGCTGAGATCGAGGCGGCGCGTGCGTCCGGCGATTATGACTTGATGCGCCGCGGGATCGTGCTGCCGACTGCTGATGAACTGGTCAGCCTCGCGGCCATCTTCGGGACGGAGCAGACAATGGTACCCGAACCGACGCCTGATGCATCCGCCGAGGCCGTAAAACGAAGCAAAGACCCGAGCGCAGCTCCGTCGCCGGCCGGGCCTAATGCCGAGGCCGAAACTCCGGTCGATCCGGCCGCGAGCCCGGTGCCGCCGGCTGTTCAGAAGTTGACGGAGGAGGCCGCGATATTTGAATTGCGGGCCATCCCGTTGTATTTTCCAAAGTCATACGCTATGGTCAAACCGTACGTAAGCGGATTTGAAATGAACAGTTTAGATGCACCGTCACTGAAAGAGGTAAGCATCGACAACGACTGGCAGCCGAGATCAACGACAGGCGAATAGCCATTGCCCGAACAAGTTTGGTTTTGTAGTTTTTCGATCGTTTATGGCCAAGATACGACCACGACCGCTGCGAAACGCATTTATCGCCGTCATTCTGGCATCGCTGCTGACGGGCTGTATGTCGTCTGCCAAGGGCAAATACTTTGGCCGAACGTCACCGCCGACGGACAATGTCCTCAGGTACGTGTCCGGCAGCGAACCCGAGACTCTGGACCCGCAGCTGCCTGATGGCCAGCCTGAAGCCCGCATCTTTATGGCCCTTTACGAGGGCCTGGTCGAATACGGCCCGAAAGACCAACAGCCGATCCCCGCGATCGCAAAAAGCTGGGAGATAAGCCCGAAGGTCGACGAATTTGTCTTTCATTTACGTGATAACGCCAAGTGGAGCGACGGCAAGCCCATTACCGCACAGGATTTCGTTTACAGCCTTCGCCGCGGATTTGCTCCCGACACCATCTCTCGCACCGCGGGCCTCGGCTACGCGATCAAGTACTCGGCGGAGTTCAACGCCGAAAAGGTCTTTGTTAAAAAGAACGGCAAATTTCTGACCGTTGCCGATATCGACGGCACGCCGGCGAAGGATGTTCCGGCCTTTGGCCCTGACACCGAGTTTAACCGCTATCTTCGCGGGCCCGAGCGGATAACGCTCGAGGGCGACGAAAAGAAGCGTGCAAAGGCGCTTGACGCTGACGCCAAGCTCAAGGCCGCGGTCGAAGGCGGCGAACTTGTCCCCGTTAAAGCCGAGGACATCGGCGTCGAGGCGATCGACGACCGGACGCTGAGGATATCGCTGCGGCAGAGTGCACCGTACTTTCTCGGGCTGCTTGCTCACCAGTTCTTTCGGCTGGTGCCGCAGCAGGCGATCGAAGCTCACGGAAAGGAGTGGACGCGGCCGGCCAACATCGTCACCTGTGGTGCCTACCGGATCAAGGAGTATCGGCCGTACGACAAACTCGTGGTCGAACGCGACCCGAATTATTGGGACGCCGCAAACGTCCACCTCGACCGCATCGAGTTCTATCCTGTCGAAGAGCTTTCGACGATAATGAATCTCTACAAGGCCGGTTCGATCGACGCGTTCCTCAACCACACCGTGCCGACGTCATGGATCGACGAGGTCAGACAGTACAAGGACGAGTATCTCAATTTCCCCGAGGCGGCGACGGCGTACTACGCGATGAATACGACCAAGCCGCCCTTCAGTGACGCAAAGGTCCGCCGGGCGTTCATGCTCGGGCTTGACCGTCAGGCACTTTCCGATTTCCGAAAGATCACCAAACCGCTTTTCGGCAAAGTGCCGTCGGGGATCTATCCGGACTATGACAAGGCGGTCGAAAAGGTCGGCGACGAGATCCGAAAGGAACGCGGCATCACGCCCGAGGCGTGGGCCAAGCGAAACGATTTTGATGCCGAGGCGGCACGAAAGCTGCTGACCGAAGGGGGCTTTCCGGTAACTAAGAGCGGAAATGGCTATTCGTGTCCGAACTTTCCAACGGACCGCATCTCGATAACGTTCAACACCAATGAGAACAACCGCTCGGTCGCGGAGTTCATCCAGTCGCAGTGGAAACAGAATCTCGGCATCACGGTCCCGCTCAAGACGATGGAATTCAAGACCTTCCTGCCGTACTTTAAGTCGCTCCAGTACGAGGGGTTTGCCCAGTTCCTGTGGTCGGGCGACTATATGGACCCGTACACGTTCCTGAGCCTCCAGTACGGCAAGGATAATGAGGGCGGAGCCGGATTCTACGACCCGAAGTACGACAAGATGCTCGATGAAGCCAATGCCGAACTCGATCCGGCAAAGCGGTACGAGATGCTCGCCCGTGCCGAGTTTTATCTGATGGACCAGCTGCCGTTCGTGCCGCTTACCATCAACGCGACCAACTGGCTCAAAAAACCGTACGTCAAGGGAATGTATCCGAATCCGGGAACGCTAATCCCGTGGAAATTTGTTTATATCGAGCGTGATCAGGCCAAATGGGACAAGGACGTCGAGAATATATTCAAAACGCCCGATCCGCAGATGGAAAAACAACTGGCCGATCTGACCGCGACCCAAAAGTCGGCCGCCAAATAAGCGAGAGGTACGATGCTGAGTTTCATCATTCGCAGATTGCTGATAATCATCCCGATGGCGTTGCTCGTCGTAACGCTGACGTGGGGTTTGATCCGCATCGCGCCGGGCAATTTCTATTCGGGCGAAAAGAAACTGCCGGCGGCTGTCGAGGCAAATATCCGCAAAAAATACGGCCTCGACCAGCCGTGGTACACACAGTACGGGATGATGATGTCAAATATCGTCCGCGGCGATTTTGGTGATTCGCTCAAGTATCAGGGCCAGTCGGTCAATGAGATCATCAAGCGGCACCTGCCGTACTCGGCGACGATCGGGATCCTCGCTTACCTGCTTGCTCTGGCGATCGGGCTGACGGCCGGGACGATAGCCGCGCTCAAGCAAAACTCGGCGTTCGACTACGGTTCGATGTCGCTGGCGATGCTGGGGCTGTCATTGCCTAATTTTGTGCTCGGCCCGCTCCTGGTGCTGATATTCGCGTTCGGTTTGTACTGGTTCCCGCCGGCCCGCTGGGGCGGCGTTTCGAGCATCGTCCTGCCGGTGATCACGCTGTCGGCGATATACGCGGCGTACATCGCCCGACTGACGCGCGCCGGAATGCTCGAGGTTATGCGGTCCGACTATATCCGCACGGCACGAGCCAAGGGGCTCGACGAAAAGACCGTGCTGCTCCGGCACGCGCTTCGCGGCGGCATCATCCCGGTCGTGTCGTTCACCGGGCCGGCCCTCGCCGCACTTTTGGCCGGAACGGTGGTGGTCGAAAAGGTCTTTGCACTGCCCGGGCTAGGCGATATTTTTATCAAGTCCGTGCTGAACCGCGACGAACCGCTGATACTCGGCATCGTCGCGTTTCTGTCGATCCTTATTATGCTGTTCAATCTGGCGGTCGATATCGCCTACGGTTTCCTCGATCCGCGGATCAGGTACGAATAGTTCGTTATGGCTGAGAATTTAGAGATCGTAAAAGGAACCTCGCTCTGGAGCGACGCGTGGAAGCGGCTGAAACGCAACCGGTTGGCGCTCGCCGGGTTGGTATTTATCACGTTCATGGTGGTGGCCGTGATAGTCGGGCCGTCGATACTGGCGTGGACGACCGGCTACACGTATGACCTGATCCCGGCCGACAGCGAACTCGCCCGGTCGCTGCCGCCGTCGCTGACGCACCCGATGGGAACGGACGACGCCGGACGCGACCTGTTCGCACGCGTGCTGCAGGGCGGCCGGATCAGCTTGATGGTCGGTATCATCTCGACATTTGTTTCGCTGATCGTCGGCCTGTCGTACGGAGCGATCGCGGGATTTCTGGGCGGGCGCATCGACAACCTGATGATGCGGATCGTCGATATCATCTACGCTATTCCTTATATCCTGATCGTCATCGTGCTGCTGTCGGTATTTGGCGGGCCGTCAACACCGGAGTGGATCAAGTGGCTTTCGACCAATATCGGCGGTGCCGGCAATCAGGCCCTGAGCCAGATCTTCCTCCTGTTCTTTGCGCTCGGGCTGGTGTCCTGGCTGACGATGGCGCGTGTCGTTCGCGGGCAGATACTGTCGCTCAAGAATCAGGAATTTGTGCTGGCGGCGAGGGCGACCGGAGTTTCGACATTCGGGATCATTTTTCGCCATCTCGTACCGAACGCCCTGGGCCCGGTCATCGTCTATGCGACACTGACGGTGCCGAGCGTGATGCTGACCGAGGCGTTTCTGTCGTTCTTAGGGCTCGGCGTCCAGGCACCTTACGCGTCTTGGGGCAGCCTGGCGGACGCCGGGATCAAGAACCTCGCGATCTTTCCGTGGCAGCTGATCTTTCCGGGCGTGACGATGGCTCTGACCCTGTTTTCACTTAATTTTCTAGGCGACGGCATCCGCGATGCCCTCGATCCGCAAACGAGGAAGTTCTGACGTTGCAAAAGCCCGCACGACGGTTAAGGCATTTTTATGGCGAATAGCGACACAATCTTATCGGTCGACGCCCTCAAGACCTATTTCCATACCGAGGACGGCGTGGTCAAGGCTGTTGACGGCATCTCGTTCGAGCTAAAAAAGGGCGAGACGCTTGGGATCGTCGGCGAGTCGGGTTCGGGCAAATCGGTGACCAATCTATCGGTTATGCGGCTGATACAGCAGCCGCCGGGCGAGATAGCGGGCGGCAGCGTCGTATTTGACGGCATCGACGTGCTCGCACTGCCGATCGACGAGGTCCGCAAGATCCGCGGCCGCCGGATCGCGATGATATTTCAGGACCCGATGACGTCGCTCAACCCGTTCCTCAAGATCTCGAAACAGTTGATGGAGGTCACCGAGCTTCATCTCGGCCACAGCAAGGAACAGGCCCGCGAACACGCCCTAAAGATGCTCAAGCTCGTCGGCATCCCCGACGCTGAAAAGCGTCTCGACGAGTATCCGCACGAATTCTCAGGCGGCATGCGTCAGCGTGTGATGATCGCGATGGCCCTCAGCTGTGACCCGGAACTGCTTATCGCCGACGAACCGACAACCGCCCTCGATGTCACGATCCAGGCGCAGATCCTCGAACTTATCAAGGATCTCAAGGCCCGAATGGGCACGAGTGTGATCCTGATCACGCACGACCTGGGCGTCGTCGCCGGCATGACGGATAAGATCATCGTGATGTACGCCGGAAAGGTGTTTGAGCAGGCGCCTACAAACGAACTCTTTGCGTCGCCGGCCAATCCGTATACCAAGGGCTTGCTCCGCAGCGTGCCCGACCCGGCGCATGAACAGGGCCAACCGCTGTACCAGATCCCGGGCTTGCCGCCCGATGTCGCTCATCTGCCGCCGGGCTGCCCGTTTGCCGAACGCTGCGACCGCGCAGAGGACATTTGCCGACGCGAGTTTCCGCCGTTCGTCGAGGTGAGTGAGGGGCATCATTCACTGTGCCATTTTGCTACCGAGGTCTATCAGGCCTCAGTTAACACGGCTGCCGAAAGTGCCGACTAATATTATGAAAGAGATAACGCTGCCGCTCATCGTCCTACTGATCGCCGTGCTTGGATGCTCAAAGTTCAAGGAACTTACGGGCGGGCCGTCGGCTGGCGGGCCCGGCGGCGGAACAGGCGGCGGTTCGGGCGTTTCAGCGAGCAGCGACCCCAAAGCCGATGTGATAGCGGCGTCTCGCAAATTTATCGAGCTCAAGTCGTTTTCGGCTAAGATGGACGGCGTCGGCGAGACCGACATCAAGTCACAGGTCGATTTCGTCGCTCCTGACAGATTTCATGTCAAATATCTGGGCGGCACCGGTGCCGGGATGGAAATGATCAACATCGGCAGCGATTCATATATGAAGAGCGGCGGCGGCAATTGGTCGAAGATACCGGGCACCGGCGGACGGTCGATCCCGACCATGCGTGATTCGTTCAACGAAGAGGGCATTAAATCGCTGACCGATGTAAAGTTTGAGGGCGAAGACACCGCCGACGGCAAACCGGCTCTCGTTTACTCATATAAAAACGTTACTCCGGCCGGCGATCATCCTTTCACGGCCAAGATCTGGATCGCCAAGAGTTCGGGTATTCCGGTAAAGATCTATGCCGAGTATCCTAACGGAACGCTCAAGCATATGACGGTAAATTTTGATATCGATTCACCGGTGACCATCGAGGCGCCAATTAAATAGAATGTCGGAAACTGACGGAAACAACTTGATCTCGATCCAGGATCTGCAGGTCCATTACCGCTCGGGCGGCGGGCTCTTTAGTGCGTCGAAAACGGTCAAGGCCGTTGACGGCGTGTCGCTCGATATCAAAAAGGGCGAGACGCTCGGGCTCGTCGGCGAATCGGGCTGCGGCAAATCGACGCTCGGCAAGGCGATACTCAGGCTGACCGAGCCGACCGGCGGCGAGGTCCACTACGACGGCAAGAGCCTGCGCATGCTCTCAAAAACGGCGATGCGCGAGCAGCGAAAGCACTTGCAGATGGTGTTTCAGGACCCGTACGCCAGTCTCAACCCGCGTATGACGGTCGGCAATATCATCGGCGAGCCGATCCGCACCTTCGGCCTGGCAAACGGGTCGGTCGAGCAGCGTGTACAGGAGCTGATGGAAACGGTCGGCCTTTCGCGGCGGTTCGTTAAGCGTTATCCGCACGAATTTTCGGGCGGCCAGCGTCAGCGCATCGGCATCGCCCGGGCGCTTGCGGTCGACCCCGAGTTTATCGTCGCCGACGAACCGATCTCGGCACTGGATGTGTCGATCCAGGCGCAGATAATGAACCTCTTGGAGCGTCTGCAGGCCGAAAAGCACCTGACGTATCTGTTTATCTCGCACGACCTGCGGGCCGTCCGTCACCTTTCCGACCGCGTGGCCGTGATGTACCTTGGCCGCATTGTCGAGCTCGCCGACGGTAAGGAGATCTATCGCGATCCGCTGATGCCGTACACTCAGGCGCTGATCTCGGCCGTTCCGCTGCCCGACCCCGAGCTCGAGGCGAAACGCGAGCGGATCATTCTCAAGGGCGACGTCCCATCGCCGATCGATCCGCCCAAAGGATGCCATTTTCATACGCGGTGCCAATTCGCGATCCCGGAATGCTCGGCCGTGTCGCCAAAGCTCGTTCAGATCAAACCGCGCCATTATGCCGCGTGTATCCGCATTGACGCCGACAACCCGAAAATCGAGGAGAACGCGGCAGCGGGCCTCGAGGTACTTTCCGCCTGATGTCAGGCCGGTTTGCGGTTCGGACCAAGGCTCGAATTCGGGCCTTTTTTTATTGAAATCGACAGGATATTAGTCGTTTCTGGAGGTACATAATAAATTGTATCCAGGCTTTGGTGATGCCGGCGGCATCGTTAGGGCACGACGGTCAATTTTAATTTTTGATGAATCTGCGTAAGCAAATACCGGTGATCACCACGCTCGATCAGGTCGCGGAACAGTGCGGCCTGGCGATCGCGGTTGCCGGCCGCCGCGGCGAAGAGATATCGGCGTCGAACAACAATTCGATCTGCCGGATGCTCAACCCGGGCGGTAAATACTGCCGCGAATGTGCCGCGTTCTGCGGTACCGCCCTCGAAGAATCGCTCGAGGTCGGCGGCCCCGTGACATTTACATGCCACGCCGGGCTCGATTGCCGTGCCGACGCCTTTATGCTCGACGGCAAGCCGGCGGCGGTCATCGTCGGACGCAGTTTCAGCACCGCCGAAAATTACCGAAAGACGACTGAACGGGCGAGTTCGGGCGACTGGACGGGATTTCCGGCTGACGAACTTTTTGAGAATATCCCGCTCACCGATGCCGCCGATTCGCTCGAAAAGGCACTGGAAATGGTCGCAAACGCCGCGGCCGATATCGAGCCCGAGCCGGCCGAGCCTGCTGCTGCAACTCCGGCGGACAGTCGGAACGAGATCGCCGCCGAACCGCCTCACGACATCACAACGGCCGCGGATGAAACTCAGGCTCGGCCGCCCGTGCAGCCGAGGGCGAACGTCGCGGCGTGGCGGTCATTCTTTTCCGGGCTGCAGAGCCGCGACTACGTTTCGGCATGCGAATCGATCATCGGATTCCTCGGCCGCGAATACGGCCTCGACTCGCTGGCGTGGCTCGACCGACGCGGCGACCGCCTGGTCAGTATCGCCTCGGGCGGCGAGCTTCGCGGGCGAAAGCTCAAGCTCGGCATTCGCGCCGACGATCCGCGGCTGGCCGAGGCCGTCATCAACGAAGAGCCTATCGAGCTCGGCGAACGCTCACGTTCGTCAGCCGACGAACGCCGGACGATGTGCCTGTTCCCGGTTCCGGTCGGTATCGAGATACCGTCGGCATTGGCGGTGCTCGGCGACATTGCCGACGACGATCTGCGGCGCCGTTTGTCGAGGCTCTGCCGGTCGATCGGGCCACAGATCGAGGTGCTGCGGCTTCGCAACGAGGTTTCACGCCGTGAGGCTCTGGCGTCGGCCGTTCGCCGATTTGGCGAAGGGCTAAAGCACGCCGACTCAGACGATTTCTGGCTGCATCTGACCCAGGTCGCGACCGAGCTGATGCAGGCCGAACGCGGTTCGCTGCTCGTCGCACATCCGGTGACGGGCGAGCTCGAGATCAAGGCCGCGATCGGTGCCCGCAGCGAGATCGCCGCTGACGAACGCCCCGGCGGCCGCGTCGCACGGATCATACTCAAACGCGGCGAACCGACGGTCGTCGCCGACGTAACGCGGAGCGGACTGCCGCCGGCAACGCCCGATCGCGGTTACAAAACGGCGTCATTTATGAGCGCTCCGGTCACCATCGGCGGCCGCAGCATAGCCGTCATCAACTTTACGGACAAGGCGACGGGCGAACCCTTTACCCGCGACGACCTCGACCTGCTCCACGAGATATCGCCGCAGATCGCCGTGGCGATCGACCGTGCCGTGCTGAAGGAACGCGCCGGCGAATTCGAGCAGTTGTCAGTGACCGATCAGCTGACCGGGCTGCTCAACCGCCGCTACATCGAGGAACGCCTGATGGAAGAGGTCAAGCGGTCAAACCGTCACGGCTACCCGATGAGCTTTATAATGCTCGACGTCGATCACTTCAAATCGTACAACGACCAGTTCGGCCACCCGGCCGGTGACGAGGCCCTGCGGATCGTCGCGGGCGTCATTCGCGACACGCTGCGTTCGGCGGACGTCGCGGCCAGGTTCGGCGGCGAGGAATTTGCCATTCTGCTGCCGCAGACGCATCAGAATGAGGCGGCGATGATCGCGGAACGCATCCGGGCAAACGTCGCGGCGACCACGTTCCCGTGCCGCGAGGTGACCATCAGTGTCGGCGTCGCGACCTGTACTGACGAACTTTGTACGACCGAGGGCATCGTCCTCGCCGCTGACAAGGCTCTCTACGCCGCCAAACACGCCGGCCGCAACACCGTGCAGATATACGACGAACTCGGGGAAATGGTGGCTTAGGGCCGAATGAACGACAAAACCGACAACCGAATATTGGCACGCATTTCGACCGCGCACTTTGTCGGCCGCGATCACGAATTGGCCCGCATCGCCGAGTGTGCCCGTCGGTCGGTGCCCGTCGGCCTTAACCTGCTCGCCAAACCCGGTGCCGGCACTACCGAACTGCTCAAGCAGGCGTTCGACCGGCTGTTCAACGAACATGGCGACGTGTTGCCCGTCTATCATGCCGTCCGCGGCACCGACACTGGCCCGCGTGAGGCGGCACGGCGGTTCGTCCACGACCTTTTGAAGCAAACTGTCGCGTTTCGACGCGGCGACCGCTCGATCATCGACGCCTCGCCCGAGATGCGCGAGCTTGCCGAGCTCGCCGCGCCCGAGGACGCCTACTGGGTCGATCGTCTGGCCGAGGCGTATTATACCGAGACCGACTCCGCCGATGACCGTTCGTACGCCAGGATGCTGCTCAGCACGCCGCTCAGGGCCGCGGCCCGCGGTGCGAGGATATTTCTGCTGATCGACGACCTTCACCTGGCCCCGCTGATGCCGCAGGGCACGATCGTACTCGACGAGCTGCGCGACATTTACGAAGGGGCAGACGCGGCGTATGTTTTCGCCGGTGCCCGCCGGATGATGTACGGCCGCAGCGGCGCCGAGGTGCTGCGGATCGACGACCTGCGTGATGACACGGCCGCACGAATGGTAGCGGCAACGGCCGATCGATACGGCGTGGCCATCAACGACGAGACCCGCGACCTGATCGCCGAGCAGCTTAACGGCAGTCCGCGCAGCATCAGCCGTCTGTTCGCTTCGGCCGCCGAGCGCGGCGAGAGTCTCGACAGTTTTAAGGCGGTCGAGAGCCTGTACTGCGACGAGATATTCGGCGGACGTATCGGCCGCGGCATCGCCGCCGAGCTCGATGCGGCCGTACCGGAACTCGCCCGCTGCAACGCGTCGGTCCTGCTGGCCGAAACGCTCGCGGCCGACGGCGGCCAAACGACGCTTGCACGTTGGCGGCGGCGGCTCGGCCTGGCCGGAGCCGGATTTCGCTCGGCGATGAACCACCTCAACGCGATCGAATTTATCAGCCTGCGTGCGGGCCGTGTGTTTGCCGAGCCTGACAATTTGCCGCTCGCGGATCACATCCGGGGCACGGCACGGCTCGACGCCGGCGAGACGCGCGGCCGCGTGGTCGGCGAGGCGATGGCCGAGTATGTCAAACGAGCCCCGGCGGTGATGGCGAGGGTTTACCGGCGTAATGCCGCCTTCGGCCTCAGGCGTCTGCTTGCCCGTTTTGACTGTCAGGAAGTACCGGCCGAGCTGATCGATTACGCAAAGTTCGAGGCTCGCATCAAGGGCCTCGAGGGCGAAGCCGCGGCCGCCGCCATTGCCGAAAGCACCGATGCCGTCCGTCTGCCGCACATCGTTTACACCGCCCACACATCGGCATTTTATCCGCCGCTCGCCGCTCTTATCGATGACGAGCGGTCGGCGATCGCCCTCGGGTTTGAAGAGACCAATTACCGCGAGGACACGGTCTGGATCGCCGCCGAGATCGGGTCAAAGCTCGAGGCCGCCCGCGATCACACCGAGTTTTGGCTCGACCGGCTCGAGATGGCCGCCCTGTCGTGCAACTTTCTGAATTACCGCATCTGGCTGATCGCGCCCGAGGGATTTTCGCCCGAGGCCCGCGAGCTGCTGGAGGAACGCGGGGCGTTCGGTTCGAGCCTCAAACAGGCCGAGATGCTCGCCGAAAGGCTCGGCACCCATACTCCGTCCGGCGATGCGGTTGACGAGTTCGAACTCGTCATTCCAATGGGCGACAATACCGAGCTGATCGCCGCCAACGCCGTCGAGGAGATCGCAAAACGCAGCGGGTTTTCGGCCAAGGCCGTGCGTCAGATCAAGACCGCACTGGTCGAGGCGTGTATCAACGCGACCGAGCACAGTCTGAGCCCCGACCGCCGCATCTATCAGCGGATCAAGGCGGACGGCGACAAGCTTACGATCACCGTCGCCAACCGCGGGCTCCGGCTCGCCGACAAACTCGCCGCCGAGATCGTCCCGGACGAAGGCCGCCGCGGCTGGGGCCTGAAGCTGATGAAAGGCCTTATGGACGAGGTCCGCATCGAACAATCCGACGACGGCACACGCGTCACGCTCGTCAAATATCGCGGGGCGTAGAACTGCGACCGCTTTTTAAGTTGCGTCCAGCTTTGGCCGCTTAGTCCGGGATCGCCGTAAGGCTGTTTCAAATTAATTCGGAATTTGAAACAACCTAAGTCCTTTATTCAGCGACTTTAACCCCCGATCTTGTTTCAAATTGTAATCGTGCCCCCGATGCGGCATTCCGGATCTGGTCGAAAACGCGGTAACACCCCTGTTTAGAGCAGTTACAGTGTCCAGGTTGTTTCAAATTACCTTTCATGTGTTCCAGACGGGCTCGATCTGGCGTTTCGATCGATCCGGACGTTCTGCTCCGCTCATTCGTTATTCGATATTCTAAATTCAGAATTGAATTCGTGTCCTGACTGTCCCGACTGTCCTGCGTGTCCCGACTGTCCAGACTGTCCCGAGTGTCCTGACTGTCCTGTGTGTCCTGACTGTCCCGCGTGTCCCGGCTGTCCTGACTGTCCCGAGTGTCCCGGCTGTCCCGAGTGTCCTGACTGTCCTGACACTCTCGACTCGCTAGACTCGCCAGACTCGCCAGACTCAGTAGACTCTCTCGACTCGCCGGACTCACCATCGTGCTTAGTAAGTTTTCAAAGATCTGACTTTTTCAATCTTATCATAAGTTGCAAGTATACGGCAATATCTTATCTATGCAACGACAGGTCGGCGGCGCGGCGATCGGGTTTTCGGGCTTTGCCCGTTTTGCAGTGCGGTCGCGGCTATGCCCGACCGTCGTATGTCCTGAACTGACCCAAGGAGGCGGCGAATGCCGCCGACGATCACGGTGCCGCAGGCACAGCCCGCTCCGAAATGGCAGAGAGTGCGATCGGCACTGCCAGCTATCCGAAAACTCCTCTCCTTACCAAGGAGAGGTGGCATCCCGACGGTCTTCATCGGGATGACGGAGTGGTTCTCACGCGTCGGCCATAAATTCGCTGTGGTTGATATTTTGGCCCGGACTCTTTCGTTCTGATCCAGGTTGTTTGTTCATCAGTTGGAGAGAACCACCCCGTCACCGGCCCAAAGACGGCCGCTGCCACCCCTCCTTCGTAAGGAGGGGAGTCTGAGGATCAACGCAATGTGCTTGCCAAAGGCACCGCCCATCACCCAAATGAGTGTTGACAAAGACCGGCTACAGGCACAAACTGGCCGGAACGGCCTTGTCCAACGACAGCGAACGTTGATTTCCCGCTATGACCTCGCCCGGCGAAAAATGGAGAGTGATCTCGATATGAAAACAGCCTGTGAGATGTCCGCGAAAATTACCGATGGGGGATCGGTCGAGAATCGCGTGATCGCACGTCTGACCCCGATCGTCTTTGACAAAATCAATCTATGAATAAAAGCGGCATTGTCTTTGGATTCTTTCTGTTAGCGGTTATGGTCGGGGGGTGTAATGTTCGCACTGGCGAGCCGAAGGCGACTCCTACTGAAACAAAGTCTTTACTTTTATATAGTGGATCTTTTTTTGGATTTGGGCGATTCGGCTTTTCTGGATTAGCGTTCATGGGGGATAGACTTTTTGTTGGAACGGATCGTGGACTCTATGAAGTTATTGACGGGAAAATAGCTAAACGATTTAATTGGATGCCTGAATGGGATGTTGCTGAAAATCCTTTTTATGACCGAGTAAACGGTTACCTATGGTTTGAGCATACCGGCGTTGGCAAGCTGATTCGCTTTGATGGTGAGAATTGGTCATTCGTTCCACTCCCGGGCGAGGAACGGTCGCGAGGAGACGCTCTTGCGGGTTTTCAAATGTTCAATTCAAACGATCGTCTCTATGCTTATTCACCGCAGGGTATTTGGCAATGGGACGAAGCAGGAGGCTGGCGAAAACAATACATGAACGGGCTGAATTGTGCTGGCGAACGGCCAGGTGAACAGAAAGAGTGCTTTTTAATGGCCGGGGCCATAGGTGACGACTTATTGACAGTTATTCGTCATGACGCATCGCTGATGTCGGTACTCTTGCCCGATAAGCCCAATTTAACTCAATACGACCAAGTATGTATCTTGACCAAAGGTGTTTGCACGGATGTGCCAAACCCGATGGGCTATTCGTTTTTTGTCAAAGAGGTTGCCAGCGGAGTTTCTAAGGCATACGTCCTAACTTATCAGAATGAGTTGTTTTCGGTCGGATCAAATGGCCTAGAACAATTACCATCGCCCGGCACCGTCGACAAAATTCTTCAAACAAATTCTGAAAGGCTGCTCGTGGCATTGGTCAATGGAGAAATACTTGAGTTCAACGGTGAGTGGAAAAAAATGACAGCAAAACCTCTCGTTTCGGAAGGCTCGAAAAAGTTCGCATATCTTGCTGAACACGACGGGAAGATCGCATATGCTATCTCAGGATATGATTTGACAGTTCTCGGTGACTGCAGTATCCGTGGGCAGAGCGCGCTATGGGTCATACAGGGCGAACAGAATCAATGTGTCGGCTTCTAGTTGAGTGGCCCGGGTTTTCATCCCGGAAAGGAAACCGGGGTCGGGCTTGATGTTATAAAGACGGTTTCCCGAGGTATCGATTTAGGATCGGTGTTGACAGACAATGAACTCGCCCATTGACAGCGGACGTTGCTTTGCCGATACGACCTCGCCCGGCGAAAAATGGAGACCGATCTCGATATGAAAACGGCCTGTGAGATGTCTGCGAAGAGTACCGATGGGGGATCGAGCGCGAATCGTAAGATCAAAGGCCTGGCCCCGATCGTCCACAGGGCTTTGCCCGAATCGCAGTGCGGTCGCGGCTGTGCCCGACCGTTGGATGTCCTGAACTGACCGAAGGAGGCGGCCAATGCGGCCGACAGATCGGTGTTGTATTTGGCGATATACTGTGATAAAACCTTACCTCAAGTAGAATCTTCGCAAAATCAGCTTAAGTTAAACAAGGATAAAACATTAGTGATCACTGAAAACGGTGCGGAAACGGCATTTTTGGCCGCTGATGACAAGGCGGTGGTGCTCGCGGGCGACTATCTGAACAAACTCTCGGGCGAGGCGATCGAGCGCGAGTGCAAGACGAAGCTCGAATCGGGCGTCAAGGAACTGGTCGTCGATTTTTCGCAGACCGAGATCATCAACAGCATCGGCATCTCGATATTGCTCGGCGTCATCGATACGGCCGCCAATTCCGGCGCAAAAGTGGTCTTTGCGGACCTGAACGAAGAGTCCGCCGAACTTTTTGAAATGCTCGGGCTGACAAAACATGTGACGATGGCTTGAGTCGTGGATCGTGAATCGTCATTCGTGAATCGTGAACCGTGAATCGTGAACCGTGAATCGGGAATCGTGAATCGGGAATGGTAAGTGGTGAATTGAACAGCCTGAATGGTTGTTAGGCGAGATGTCGAACAAGGGCCGGTTCGGAAACTATGCGGTCACATGAAAAGCTGGATGTTTGGAAGAGGTCGATCGATCTGGTGGTGTCTGTTTATCGGTTGACCGAGAATTTTCCCTCGGAGGAGAAATTTGGCCTGACGTCCCAAATACGGCGAGCATCAGTTTCGATCCCGGCAAATATTGCCGAAGGGGCGGCACGCGAATCAGACAAGGAATTTGTGAGGTTCCTTTCGATCGCTCAGGGCTCAACAAGCGAAGTCGAGACCGAGTTGCTTATTGCGAATAGGTTAGGCTATCTGACGTCACCGCAATACGACCAGATCCGGAGTTCTCTTGACGATATAGGAAGAATGATCACCGGTCTATCCAAACATTTGAAACGTAAAATTTAATATCGATTCACGATTCACGATTCACGAACAACGATTCACGAACGACAAACGACGAACGACGATTCACGAACGACGATTCACGACACAATGATCGAACAAAGAACAAAGCTGATACACGCGTTTGGGGCGTTGGCGGACCTCGGGCAGGAAGTTGCCAATAAGAACAACTTTCAAGAGACGATCCGGACCTCGCTGCACCTGATATCGGGTTCGCTGGCGATAATGCGCGGCGGCGTCGCGCGTTATTCGCGTTACGGCCACGAACTGAACATGCTCGCGGTTCGCGGCCTGGGCGACGATTTTCCGCTCAGCCTCTCGCTGTGTCTTGAGGACGAACGCCAGTTTCTGGCCAACGGCCTCAACCCGATCGAGACCGAACACGCCAAGGTACTGCCGTTCTTTCAGGTCTATGACCGCAGTTTTGACAGCCGCCGGATCGAGCTTTTTGTGCCGCTCGTGATCCGCGATGAGATCGTCGGGGCCGTTTTTCTGGGCGAAAAGGCGACCGGCGAACCTTACACCTCGTACGAAAAAGAGATCATCTGCGCGATGGGCCGCCACATCGGCGTCGCCATCTCACAGCGAAACCTGATGGCCGAGATCGAGCGGCACGCCGAAGAGAACCGCAAGCTGTTTGACGATCTGCGGACGACCTACAACGATACGGTCAAGGCGTTTGCCGCGGCCATCGACTGTAAGGACAAGTACACCGAGGGACACTCGGTCCGCGTCGGCCGATACTCCGAGATCATCGCCGCCGAGCTCGACTGGTCACCCGATCAGATCGAGGGTGCGGCGACCGCCGGCTACCTTCACGACGTCGGCAAACTGACCGTCGAGCGCAAGATCATAAACGCTCCGTACCGAATCAACGCCAAGGAGTCGGCCGAGCTTAACAAGCATCCGGCCGTCGGCTTTGAGATACTGCAGCCGATCCATCACCCGTACACTGACGTGCCGCTGGCGGCAAAATATCACCACGAGCGCCTCGACGGACGCGGTTACCCCGACGGGCTCTATGACCGTGAGATACCGTATATCGCCAAGATCGTGAATCTGGCAGATTCGTTTGACGCGATGACGACCGACCGCCCGTACAAGGCACGCCGTCCGGCCGGCGAGGTGATCGAGGACCTCAGGCGAAACGCCGGCAAGCAGTTCGCACCCGAACTCGTCACCGCATTCTTGCGCGGAATGCTCAAGGAACTGACGGGCGAGTCTAAGGACAAGCGATTTCGCCGGATGCTCGGCCGCGAGTATATGGAGGCTGAGGGCATCGTCCCGACGCTTCGAAATACGCTCAACGAGATGCGGCCGACCACGCCGCTGACCTACATCGCGTCAGATCAGCCGTAGCCGCGGGGTGCATGCAGGTGGCGCGAGCGGTGCTTAGTTCTGCTCCAGCAGCTCGACAAATTTCTTAGCGGCGAGCGAGAGGTTACGGTCGCTGCGGTAGATCACGCCGACCGAGCGGACCCAATAATCTTCGGCAAGTTCGATAACGGCCAGCCGGCCCGACGCCGATGCGCCGGAAACGGTCGGTGCCGGCACGATCGCCAGCCCGAAGCCGACCTCGACCGCCCGCTTGATCGTCTCGATATTGTCAAACTCGGCCACCTTGGCGATCTCGACGCCGTTTTCCTTTAAGATCCGGTCGGTCGCCTTTCGCGTCGGCACGTCCCGCTCAAACACGACAAATTCGCGGCCGTTGAGGTCGCTGACCTTGACCTTTGCCCGCGACGCCAGCTTGTGGTCGGGCGGGGCGATCAGCACGAGCCGGCTGTTTGCCATTTCGACGATCGACAGGCCGCGTTTCGGTTCCGGGTAGGCGACGATGCCGAGCTCGACCGAGCCGCCGAGGACGTCGCGGACGATGCGGGTCGTACGCGAATATTCGAGGTCGATCTTGGCCGCCGGAAACTTTGTCATAAATTCGCGGACCTTTGGCGGAAGTTCGTGCAGGCCGACGCTGTAAACCGTCGCAACCTTGACGGTGCCGCCGATCTTGCCGATGACGCCGCGAAGCGATTCCTGCAAATGGGAGTAACTCTCGAGCACCTTTTTGGCCTCGGCGTAAAAGACCTGTCCGGCGGCGGTCAGTTTGACGTCGCGGCGGCCGCGGACGCGCTCGAGCAGACGGCGGTCAAATTTGTCTTCGAGCGACCGTATTTGCTGGCTGACGGCCGACTGAGTGATGAAATTGCGTTCGGCCGCGAGCGAAAAGCTCTCGAGGTCGACAAGATCGCAAAATACTTTCAGCGTTTCGATATGCATAACCGTGACGACGGGCAAATATTAGTATAGCTAATTGAACAGTGCTAAAAATTTCATTTTAACTTATCAGCACTCTGCCGTATTATAAAAACCATCGTGTTTACATTGCTCAAACAGCAATTTGGAATTAGAATTTCCCAAATCTATTTAAGTTATTCGCGCGAATTGGATTATTAGATGGCGATCAAATTTTCGAACACATTCTTACTTCGCAAGCTGCACCAGATCACGGGGATCGTGCCGCTCGGGATCTTTTTCTTCGTGCATATGTTCACGAATTCAAAGGCGATGAACGGTGCCGCCAACTTTGACAAGGCGGTCAAGGAGATCCACGACATCCCCTATCTGCTGCTGATCGAGATATTCGGCATCTTTCTGCCGCTGTTGTTTCACTCGGTCTACGGCGTGCTGATCTCGTCAGAGGCCAAACCGAATGTCATGAACTACGGCTATGGCCGAAACTGGTTCTACATGCTGCAGCGGGCGACGGGCATCTTTCTGTTTCTGTTCATCCTCTTTCACCTGCTCAATCTGAGATTCGGGCTGATACCGGGGTTGACCGAGGTGGCGGTGGCCGGCAACGCTGACAAGGCGTTCTCGATCGTCGCGAGCGATTTTCAGAAAACGTGGGTCCTGATCGTTTACATTCTCGGCGTGGTCGCGACCGCGTGGCACCTCGCTTACGGATTTTTCCTGTTCGCGGTCGATTGGGGCATCGTCATCGGCGAAAAGGCCCAGAAGATGACGCTCGCCGGCTGTGCCGCACTCGCGGTACTGCTGTCGGTGGTCGGCATCAACGCCGCGTTCGCGTTCCGCAGCCCTTGCGGCCTGATGCCCAAGGCGCTGTGCGAGGCACCGGCGGCACCGGCAAAGGCCGCTCCGGCGGGCCCGACAAAGTTTTAATTAATAGGTCTCAGATAGGTTTTGGTTTACTAATATGGCATCCAGCGGATTAAAGATTGCGATCGTCGGCGGCGGGCTTGCGGGCCTCGCG
Source organism: uncultured Chloracidobacterium sp. (assembly GCA_964592865.1). GTDB lineage: Bacteria > Acidobacteriota > Blastocatellia > Pyrinomonadales > Pyrinomonadaceae > OLB17. Next base: position 31,200 of record CAZQGN010000036.1, read on the forward strand.
GCGGCGATGAAAATAGCCGAGGCCGGCCACGAGGTCGATATGATCTCGGTCGTACCGGTCAAGCGTTCACACTCGGTCTGTGCCCAGGGCGGCATCAACGGAGCGGTCAATACCAAGGGCGAAGGCGATTCGCCGGCCAAGCACCTCGACGACACCGTCTATGGCGGCGACTTTTTGGCAAATCAGCCGCCGGTCAAGCGGATGACGGACATGGCCCCGGCGATCATCAACCTTTTCGACCGAATGGGCGTGCCTTTTTCGCGTACGAACGAGGGGCTGATGGATTTCAGGCGGTTTGGCGGCACGCTGCATCACCGCACGGCGTTTGCCGGTGCCTCGACCGGACAGCAGCTGCTCTACGCGCTCGACGAACAGGTGCGCAAATGGGAGGTCGGCGGCAGCGTCACCAAATATGAGGGCTGGGAGATGCTCTCGCTCGTGCTTGACGACCATCAGGTATGCCGCGGCCTGATCGCGATGAACCTGCAAACGCTTGAGTTAAAGTCGTTTGCGGCCGACGCCGTGATCATGGCGACCGGCGGGCCGGGGCTAATCTTCGGCAAATCGACCAACTCGATGACCTGTACGGGCAGTGCCGTTTCGGCCTGTTACCAGCAGGGCGCCAAGTACGCCAACGGCGAATTCATCCAGGTCCACCCGACCTCGATCCCCGGCGAAGACAAACTGCGGCTGATGAGCGAATCGGCCCGCGGCGAGGGCGGCCGCGTCTGGGTCCCGCGTGACCCGATGGACGCCCGCAAGCCAAAGGATATTCCCGAGGCCGAGCGGCGATACTTTTTGGAAGAAAAATATCCGGCATACGGCAACCTTGTGCCCCGCGACATCGCGACACGCGAGATCTTTCAGGTGTGTCTCGAGGGCAACGGCGTCGGCGGCCAAAATCAGGTCTATCTCGACCTGACGCACATTCCGGCCGAGACGCTGACGCGTAAGCTGGGAGCGATCCTCGAGATCTATGAGATGTTCGTCGGCGACGATCCGCGATTTGTGCCGATGCGCATCTTCCCGGGCGTCCATTATTCGATGGGCGGCCTGTGGGTCGATTACGAACAGCGGACGAATATTCCGGGGCTGTTTGCCGCGGGCGAGTGCGACTACTCGATCCACGGGGCGAACCGGCTCGGTGCAAACTCGCTGCTGTCTTGTGTTTACGGCGGTTTTGTCGCGGCACCCGCGGCCATCGAGTACGGCAAGAACGTCGAACGCGGTTCGAGCGAATCAAACGGCATCCACGCCGCCGAACTCAAACGTCAGCAGGAGATCAACGACTCGATCATCAAGAGCGAGGGCGGCGAGAATCAGTACAAACTGCACGAAGAGCTCGGCAAGGTGATGACCGACAACGTGACGGTCGTTCGCTACAACGACCGGCTGCAGGCGACCGATGACAAGATCCGCGAGCTGCAGGAGCGGTTTACCAGGATATCGGTCAACGATTCGAACCTGTGGGCGACGCAGGCGGTGCCGCACGCACGGCAGCTCAAGAATATGTTCGAGCTCGCACGCGTCATCACGCTCGGAGCGCTCAACCGCAACGAGTCACGCGGTGCGCATTACAAGCCGGACTTTCCGGACCGCGACGACGAGAACTTTATGAAATCGACGATCGCCGAATATTCGGCCGAGGCGCCGGTGCTGAGCTACGAGCCGATCGACGTTTCGCTGGTCGAACCGCGTAAGCGCGACTATTCGTCGAGCAAGAAAGCAAAATCGTGACCGAGGCGGCCGGCACTGACGGCGGCAGAAGATTGTTGAATTGAATTGTTTATGACCACAAACGCACACGTAGAAAAGAAACGCCTGGAGAATCCGCCCGCGACGATCAAGTTCAAGATCCAGCGGCGTGAGAAAGAAGGGGCGGCCGCGCACTGGGAAACCTTTGAGATACCGTACAGGCGCAACCTGAACGTCATCTCGGCGCTGATGGACATTCGTAAAAATCCGGTCACGATCGACGGCAAGACGACGACCCCGCCGGTCTGGGACATGAGCTGTCTCGAACAGGTCTGCGGTATCTGCACGATGGTCATCGACGGCCGCGTCCGGCAGTCGTGCTCCGCACTGGTCGACGACCTTTTGCTCGCGTCGGGCGGCGATACAGTCAGCCTCGCGCCGATGTCCAAATTCCCGAACGTGCGCGACCTCAAGGTCGACCGTTCGAAGATGTTCGAACATCTCAAAAAGGTCGAGGCGTGGATCGAGCTTGACGGTTCATACGACCTCGGGCCGGGACCGGCGATCTCGAACGAAACCGCTCAGGAGCGCTACGCACTATCGCGCTGTATGACCTGCGGATGCTGTCTCGAGGCGTGCCCGCAGTACGGCGATGACAATTACATCGGGCCGCAGGCGATCGGCCAGGCACGTTTGTTCAATATGCATCCGGTCGGCAAGACGACGATCGACAACCGCCTCAACGGCCTGCTGGACGACGACGGTATCGGCAACTGCGGCAACGCCCAAAACTGCGTACAGGTGTGCCCGATGTCGGTGCCGCTGACCAAGGCGATCTACGAGACCAACCGCGATATCACGGTCAACGCGCTTTTCGGCTGGTTGAAAAAGTAGGACTCGTTTCAGCAGACCAACACGGGAAAAAGCAGCCTCACGGGGCTGCTTTTTTTATCGGCCGGCCGGCTGACGCCGGAGCCTGCCTTTTTGAGGTATCACCAATCGGTGGTGGCTCGCCGCCGGCGGCGCACAAGATATGAGTGTAACGCCCGATCCGGCACGGTGACTATCGCGTTCGCGGTGTGTCATACCGCGTTCTGCTTTTTATTTTTCGGCATTTTCCCTGTATAATTCGTAAGTTTGTTGGATCACCGCGAAAGGGCAACCAGTTGCCGTATGCGCGAATCATAGATTGAGTAAATTCCGACATTGAAATGCCGGTTTTGTTTGGTTGCGGTTTTATGATCAGGCAAGGCAAAAGCGGCATGTCAGGAGCACCTCGAGGCTCCAAATATTGCACTCATAAAGGATACATCGGTTTTATGTATAATCTTCGCGCTATCGGGCTCGTGATATTGGCTTTGGCGGCTTTTTGTTTTCCCGCCATCGCCCGCTCGAACGACCCCGCACGCAAGTCGGCGGAAATCAAAGGGTCGGTCCAGCAGGTGGTCGAATCGGTAGATATTCAGGGCAACAGGCGGCTTCGCGACGAAGACCTGCTCTACTACATCAAAACCCGCCCGGGCGACGTCTATGACCCGGCCAGCCTCGAGCGTGACCT